>CAILUT010000001.1 GCA_903837495.1 uncultured Flavobacteriales bacterium
ACTAATAACTACCCACTAAAAAGCCACGAATGCACGAATGGGGTGTTTTTGGGGCTAGATTGGTGCAAAGAATTTAAGCCGCGGGTAGCTTAGCAGAATGGCACCAAAGAACCACCAACTACCAACTACCCACTAATAACTACCCACTAAAAAGCCACGAATGCACGAATGGTATGTTTTTGAGGCTAGATTGGCAATGCATGCGGTTGAACATCTCAGGAAGCATTGCAATCAAAATCTAAGTGTTTATTCGATTTATCGCTATCGGGACACTTTTGGCTTAGCATTACAGCCAGGGGAAACGGCCGTTTTCAACTGCACTAAAAGCGTACGAAATCGACCCACAACTCTAAAGCATCTATCCGATTAGCACTTAAGAAATTCCTGCCACAGGCAAAACATTTAAACTGTTGTTTTCCGTTTTCAACCCCGTTTTTCTTAATGATTGAGCAGGAACAGTGAATGCAATTTTCATTCATACCCTTTCAACTGCCTAAAAGCTAGGCACAGCAACTGATACAGCAATTTATAGCCTGAAATTTGTCTATTAACCCTGAAAACCCCAAAAGTTGCGAAAACGCGGGCATTAGGCTACCTTTGAACCATGAAAAGGCTGCTTATTTTACTCTGTGCAATGGGCCTTGTGGCTGTGGGTTGTGGAGAATCTGCTTCGAAAAGGAACGAAGAGTTGGTTCAGTTGCACGAGCGCATGTTGGAAGTGCACGATTCGGTTATGCCTTTAACCGGCAGCTTGATGTCGTTAAAGCAAAAATGCATTCAGCAAGCCGATTCGGCGGTTGACTCGACCGCTTCAAACCAGTGGTATTTAAAGGCCAAATCGTTGGAAAATGCCTACACCGAAATGATGAATTGGATGCACCGGTATGCCGAAATAAAAGATACGGCAGGCGTGGATTGCCTGCGTAAGGAGTTGCAGGGAATTGAGGCGGTTGCGGTTCATTATGGACACAGCATGAAAGATGCAGCTGGGGCCTTGGAAGCATTGGATTCGTTAAAGTAAACAGCCCATGAAAAAAGCAGAATTGGGGTTTTTGCTGGTTGTGCTGGCCTTTATGGGCTGCAAAGGCGAGGCTACCTCAAGTTCCAAACCCCTGCCGTTTTTGGGCGAAATATCCTGGTCAACCGCCGCCGATGGCAGGGTCGATTCCAGTGTTCAGGCTTTGCCAAACTGGAGATTGGTAAACCAAGACGGCGACAGCCTTGGTTCGCAGGTCATTTCAGGAAAAGTCCGGGTAAGCGATTTCTTTTTTACCACTTGTCCTACCATTTGTCCCCGCATGTCGGGCCAAATGCTGCGGATACAACAAAAATTCAAAGGCAATGATGGGCTGATTTTGCTGAGTTACAGCATTGATTCAGGGCACGACACCGCAGAGGTGCTAAAATCGTATGCCGAGAAATTGGGTGCAGACACCCGGCAATGGCAATTTTTAACCGGAGCGGCTTCCTTGATTTTTGAGCTGGCGGCGGCGCACGGTTCGTTTGCCGAGGCCGATGCCAATGCTCCTGGAGGCTTTGTGCACAGTGGAGCCTTAATCTTGTCGGACCGACAAAACCGGGTACGGGGCTTGTACGACGGAACCAACCCCCAAGAGGTAGATAGGCTGATGGAAGATTTGGGGCGGCTTTTGGCAGAACCGGCGGATTTTGGTCCACGCCCATTGCAATTAGAAATGGGAATCGGCTATGATTAAATGGGGTTTACTGGCTTTGATGGCAGGAATCGTGCTTGCCGTCCTTGGGATTTTATGGATGAGGCCTGTTTCGGGCTCCATTGCCCGTGGAGAGAAACTGTATGCGGTGCATTGTGTAAACTGCCATGGAGAGCAGGGCGAGGGCCTAGCCCAACTTATTCCCCCCATTCACGGGACAGGGGCCAGCAGCGATGCAGATTTGATTTGTGCGATGCGCTATGGAAAAAAGGGGAAGCTAGAGGTGGGCGGAATCGTTTACGACGGAGTGATGCCGGCTAACTTTGAATTGGACGAGGGCGAAATACGGGATTTGGCCAATTTTGTTCGAATAAAGTTGAGAAAATGCAGGGATTGTAAGGAATTGGGGTTGGCCGACATGCCTGTTTTTCTTGCAAAATGTACTTTGGCACAGCCTTTGCTGTTAAGCGACTCAGCCCAAACCCAATATTGATTACTTTAGCCGTATGAAATCCTGTTTGCCCTCTAAATTTGCCGTCGCATTGCGTGCGAAACTAATGTTCGCAATGATGTTTTTCTTGGTTGTTGTTGTTGTTGTTGCTCCGGGTTGTTCAGGCCGAAAAAAGGCCGAACAGGCTTTACAGGAACAGCGGGACAAGTCCATTCAAGAGGCCCTAAAAAGTTTGAAGGCCTTAATGACCGACAATGGAATGACAGTAGAGCAGAAGCGGGCTGAGTGGAATCGCATTAAAAATCTGAATTTAAATCATGCAGAAGTAGATGAATGGTTGGAGAAGGTAGATGTGTATTTGACCCAAGAAGAGAAACGTATGGCCGAGGAGAAAGCGGAGGCGGAGCGGCAGGCCGCCGAAAAGGGCAAGTCGAAAAAATCCTTTCAACAGGTTTTGATCTATTTTGAGCGGATTGCCAATGCTCCGAGCGTTGAAGAGGCCAACCGCCATATTCAAGAAGCTTTGAGCCTTTTTGCTTCGGGTCAGGTTCCTGTATTGATCGTGATAAGCACCTCGGCGAATGGTTCCAAAGACTACGACAGGCCTACCACCATCCGAAAGTATTTGGATTACATTAAAGACCAACGGCGGTATGAGATGCAGGCTGAGTTGTTGAAGTTGGATGAACAGGGGAAAATCAAAGAACTTGAATTGATAAAACAATGAGCATGTCCAGATATATAATGGTTCTCGCCTTTTTTATGGGCATCAGTGCCGCATTGGTGGGGCAAGAAAAATCCTTAGAAATCACAGCCCAACGCAAGCGAGCGATTGATTCGTTGGCCCTTGAAAAAGTACGTGATTTGAGTCGGTACATCACCTTGGTAGGAAACAAGAGTACGCCCTTTTCAGAGGCTCAACGGGTTATAGATCGAGCGGTAGAGTTGTTTTCAGACGATGCTCAAATTGGGGTTTCGTCGTTGAACCGGCGGGAGATTCGGTATTTTACGGTTCGGCGGTATTTTGACCATTTAATGGCCTTAAACTACGAACAGGTTTCGGTAGAATGGTACAACATTCAATATGTGAGCGACTTAGAATTGCAACCTGACGGCCGGTATGTGGGGGTAATTACCATTTTCCAGAAATTTACGGGAAAAACCAACGAAGGGTTAAAGTACGAGGATACCACCAAAAAAGACATCACCATTTACGTGGAGAAAAAACAAACCCAAATTGGGGGTCGATTGGTTGATTATTGGGATGTATGGTTAGGGGATGTTCGGGTAGCCCACACCAGCAAATGAGTTGGCGGGGCCGGTTTTTGCCCCACCTGATTTTTGTGTGCTGCCTACCTTGGTGGGGTGCAATGGCGCAGAGCTTGGGAATAGACCCCAACCGGGAAATACAGCTTCAGGCATCGACCAAACAGGTTAATCAGTTTTTTCGGCGGTTCAACGCAGAAGAGGGTCCTGACGGGCAACGTTGGTATTTGGAGCATCCCGATTTTCGTTCGGTTGGCGTTCGAAAGAAATACATCCCCTTGCTGATGGATAAAACAGCGGGGATTGCCGACAGTTTGGTTCGGGCATTTGCCAATGAAGCTACTGCCGGTCCGTACTTTTTATCCTTGCATGGCGGTCAGTTTCTTGCCGAGGTACAGGCTGTTTTTTCCTGGGAGGGCAAGCCCGACACCCTGCAGTTGTTTTTAACCATTCAAGAAGAATCCATCGGTTCAAAATGGGTTATTGTAGCTGCACAAGGGCTTGCATATTTAGCCAAAGGCCAGAAAGATACCGGGCAGGTATTTCTGCATCCGATGTCGCACGAGATTGAATTCATGAATTTATTCCGGGCGTTTCAAGACGCCGAAAACCTACATTCCTATGTAAAGGAGGATTTTCAGCCCGACGGGTTGAGTGTGCTGTGGTATGAGATTCAACGCAAACGGGTGTTGTTTAAGTCGGTGGTTGGCGTACGGTTTCATTGCCTTCAAATTGATGGCTGGTATTTCACTCTAGAACAAAAGCTTCGACCAGAACTGAATTCAGGCTGGTTGATTACGCATTTGCAACGGCAGCTGCCCGCAGACCCAAAACCCGTGCATCATGAATAGGTGGGGCCATTGGATTGGGGCCGTTTTCGGATTGTGCTTGAGCTTTCAAGGTATGGCCCAAAGCAGCGATGAAAAATGGGCGGCCGACATTCGAAGAATGATAGATTGGTATTCGTATGCCTTAAACATCTTGGGCAGCGATTCGGCTTTTGCTTCGGACAAAGAGATACTTGTTCGAGAGAGTTACCTGCGTATTTTTCGCGATGCCAAGGTGTTGATTGAAGACGACCTGATTGAAAACCGCCGGGAGGTTACAAACAAAGAAGTTCAGGCTTACTTGCGGGATGTAGATTTCTTTTTTAAGCGGGTGGAATTTCAGCATACGGTTGGGCGCATAGAACGCAAAACAAACCAATTGGGACGGCCCTATTTTTTGGTAGAAACACAGCGGGCTTTAACCGCCATAGATTTGGACGGACAGCCGATTGAAAACCGCAAACCCCGGTTTTTTGAAATAGAGTTGGACGAGCAAAGGCAAGTTTTATACATAGTTTCGGTGTACACCAGCCGAAAAGGGTTGGAAGAAGATTTGGTGCATTGGTGGCAAGCCTTGGCTCTGCCCTGGAAGTCCTTTATCTCTTCCTCCATTGCCCTCCCTGAAAACACCGGATATTTGTCGGACATTTTGGCCTTTGATTCTACAGCGGCCCTGGGAAACCGGTACACCGTTTCAGGCCAGAGCATTCAACTAGAAACAGCATGGTTGGCCGCAGAATTGCTGCGAATATTGAACACCGACAGCCTTAATCTGAACCGACAATCTTGGATTAAAGATCTTGGGCCTTTGGCTCAGTTTAGTCAATTAAAATGGCTTTCCCTTTCGGGATTGCCCATTAGCGATCTAACCGCCTTGCGGAATTTAAACCAACTTGAATTTTTAGATTTAAGCTACACCGAGGTTCAAGACCTGGGTCCATTGCGGTTTTTAGATGGGCTAGAAGAAATAAACTTGGGGCACAGTTTGGTGTCGGACGCAAACGAAATCAACCGGTTGGTGGGCTTAAAATTTGCCGATTTGACCGGCTGCCCCATCTTAGATTTAAAACACATACAGCTCTCGGGCAACCTACAGCATTTTATTTTAGACAGCACCCAAGTAAAAGATGTAGAGGCCTTGGCAGGGTTTCCCAACCTAAGTGTTTTGAGTTTAAATCATTGCCCTGTAACCGACATAAGGGCTTTGGCTTCTTTGCCGTCTTTGAGCCGTGTTTACTTAGAAACCACGCCCATAAGTTCTATTTTGCCTTTGGCAGGTGCCAAAAAGTTGAATTATGTATTTTGCGATGGAAGTGCCCTGAGTCAAAAAGAAGCCCAAGCCTTTCGGCAGGCAGCGCCACATATCACTTTGGTGTTTGGCACCGCCGAAATAAAACGCTGGTGGAAGAGCTTGCCCCCGGCGTTAAAAACGGCACTGGATTCAAAAGTCCGTGGATGGAATCCTGGAAGCAAAGAGTTTTTACAGGCCTTGGTGGGCTTAGATAGTTTAAGCTATGTTCAGAAGGACACCTTGGATTTATCGGTATTAAAACCGCTTTCAGACCTGCGGTATTTAAATCTAAGATCCTGCCCCCTAAAAAGCGTTGATGTATTAAATGGGTTTAAAACCCTTGAACATATTGATGTTTCAGAGACGGGCATGCCCCACTTGAAATGGGTGTCGGGCTTGGTTCAGCTTCGTATTTTCAGGGCCGAGAAAAATCAAATTTCTGAAGCCTTGGCCTTACAAACGCTACATGGGTTGGTGCAGGTACGGTTGGATGGAAACCCCCTGCCCTATGAAGCAACCTTAGCCTTAAGCCAAGCCCACCCTGAATGGAACATGCGCTGGCACAGCGATTGGTTGCGTTTGCGTTGGGAAGAATTGGATTCGGCCTGGAAACAGCTTTTGATAAGCAATTATCCTGAACTGCCTGATTTGGATGCCTTGCATCGGTTGGAGCAGGCCAAAGCCTTGGAAAAACCGGTGCAATCGAACGCAAAAGGGCTGGGACCGGCCTCTTTTATGCCGTTTTTAGAAACGTTGAATGTGCCCGAGGCGGGATTGAATGATTTGAGTGTTATTGCCACGCTACACCGAATAAAAACCTTAGATATTTCGGGCAATCCAATCGCGTCCCTACTGCCGCTTGCAAAGCTGAATCAACTGGAAGTTCTGAAAGCCTCGGCCACCTTAATCAACAAAATGGAATTGCTGCCGACTTTTCCTGGGCTTCTTCGGCTTGAGTTGGCGTCGGGGCCCTTAGAGCATTTAGATGGGATTGAACGGTATGCCTTGCTTCGGCATTTGGACGTATCGGGCAGCAAAGTACGAAGGCTAAAACCCCTAGAAAAGATGTTCGGATTAAAAACGCTAAAGGTGTTCAATACCCGTGTGGAGCCAAGAGAGGCGGCCTCATTCCGAAAAAAACAGCCCGATTGCGAAGTCGTGCACTATTGATTGGATTGATTTTCAGGAGCGGGAGGAGCTGCATTCACCGAATTCATGGCTCGTGCCAAGCCTTGAAACACCCAAAGTAAAACGCCCTCTGTTGCCCTTTCAATGGCCGGCTCTACCCATAGAAGTTCGTCCTTGTCCCATTTGCCTAAAACGTAATCGCTTTGCCGCCCTGCATTAAAGCGGCGGTCAATGCCGAAACGAAGCCGAGTATAGTTTTGATGGCCTAAGGCCCGTTCAATATCGCCCAGGCCGTTGTGGCCACCGGCACCTCCTTTTGGACGCATCCGCAGCTGCCCCAGCGGAAGCGCTAAATCGTCGGTGATTACCAGAACATCTTCGGGCTGAATTTTCTCGGAATCAATCCAAAAACGCAGGGCATCGCCCGACTTATTCATGTAGGTGTTTGGTTTAAGTAAAAGCAGGGAACGGCTCTTGTATTTCCCTTTAGCCACCCAGCCAAACCGATCTGATTTCCATTCCGCCTGAAGGCGCCCGGCAATCGATTCAACCACATCAAAGCCGATGTTGTGGCGGGTGTTTTGATAGGTTTCGCCCGGATTTCCTAGGCCCACAATAAGAAATACGCCCATGATTTGGTGGTTCAAATTGAGCGTTAAAGGTAGGGGTTTTGTTGTAGAGACAGCCCATGGGCTGTCTCCCACCCATAGGATACAGACAGCAAATAAGTAAAAACAGCCAAGGGGCTGTCTTTACTTATTTGCTGTCGGCCGTAGCCTGAGCAGAACGGGCGCTGCGGGTCATACGAACCGCGGTAATAACAATGGATTCGTTTTCAAGGAAGGTTAACCCTTCTTGTTGAATTTCACGAATTCGAAGGCCATCGCCAATGTTCAAGTTGGAAATATCGACCGTAATTTGGTCGGGCATGTCTTTAGGCAAAGCCGACACCACCAATTTACGTAGGTTGACCACGAGCTTACCGCCGTTCCGAACACCGGGAGAATTACCTACCACCGATACCGGAATGGCCATAGCCACAGGTTTGTCGTCTTGGATGGATTGGAAATCAATGTGCAAAATGGCATCGCTAACCGGATGCGTCTGCATATCTTTCAACACCGCCATTTGTTTTTTCCCGCCTAGATTTAACTCAGCAAAATAAACATGTGGGGTATATACCAAATGACGTACGTCAGGGGTATTTACAGAAAAATGCACGGGCTCAGCGCCACCGTACAATACACAAGGAATTCCACCCTCGCGGCGTACCGCCTTAGAGTCTTTCTTCCCAATTTCAGACCTAAGCTGGCCTTGCAATTCAAACGTTTTCATGATAATGGAACTTTTCGGACTACGAATTAAAACAAAAAAGAGGAACTAATCGATTCATCGTTCATCAATTTACGGATTACTTCTCCAAAAAGAGGAGCTACCGACAACACTTCAAGCTTTTCAAACGGCTTGGTTTGGGGCACCGTGTTGGTGGTTATAAATCGATGAAGGGCTGAATCTTGAATTTTTTCAATGGCATTTCCTGACAAGATGCCGTGGGTACAATAGGCCCGCACCGAGGCCGCACCGTTATCGGCCATAATGTTGGCCGCTTTGGTTAAGGTTCCGGCGGTGTCGCACATGTCATCAACCAAAATAACATGCTTGCTTTTTACGTCTCCAATCAAGGTCATAGATTGAATTTGGTTGGCCTGAACGCGTTCTTTGTACAGCATAACCATGCCACAACCCAAAAACTTGGAGTAGGCATTGGCGCGTTTTGAACCACCGATATCGGGCGAGGCAACGACCAAATCTTCGGCGGGAATGCCTAAAGATTGCATGTGAGGAGCAAAAATAGAGGAGGCGTACAGGTGGTCAACGGGCACATCAAAAAACCCTTGAATTTGGTCGGCATGCAAATCCATGGTCATAACCCGGGTAACACCGGCGGCCGACAACAAATTGGCTACCAATTTAGAGCCAATGCTTACCCGAGGTTTGTCTTTCCGGTCTTGCCGGGCCATTCCAAAATAGGGAATCACTGCCACCACATTATCGGCCGAAGCACGTTTGGCCGCATCAACCATCAGAAGCAATTCCAACAAATTGTCGGCGGGGGGTACCGTACTTTGAATCAAAAACACATCAAAGCCCCGCACCGTTTCTTCCAAAACCGGTTGCAATTCCCCGTCTGAAAACCGCACCAATTGACTCTGACCCAACCCAGAGCCATAGGCTTGGGCTATTTCTTTAGCTAACGTTTGATCAACGCTGCCCGAGAAAAATTTAGGACCGGTTTTCATGATGCTGGTTAAAACAGGCTGCAAAGGTAGTAATTTGGGGGCACTTTTTCAGAATTGCCTAAAGATTTTTGGCGGCTTGGAACCGAGTTTAGGCAACCCTAAAAGGACGCGGGGCCGAGCAGGTAGATTCAAATGGAATCTAGCCCGATCGGCCCCGCGTCAATGAATGAATCGGTCTCCAGCTTATTTGCCAGTGGTTCCTTTAGCCGTTACCTTGTAGTACTGGATAATGCCCCAGTTCCGCATGGTCATGCTGGTTGAAATGTTCGCCACAGCACCTTTTCCTGCCAATTCAGCAGCTACTTTCTCGCCCAAATCGCGGGGAGCAGTCAGGTACAAAAAGCCCATTCCATCCGCATAGGCAGATACTTCGTCTCCGCCGCCAGGACGCACATCCGAAACGGTTACGCTGGTCAAGCTGATGCAGCTGGTCAAGGAAGCAAACAATGCGCCTGCCACCAAAAAATGTTTAATTGATTTCATAAAAAAGTGAAATTTGGTTAGTGGCCGAAAGATAAGGGCAATTTGGAGAATTCCCATGTTTAAACCATTTGATGTGAGGAAAATCATGCGTCGAATCTTTCTTTTTACCCGAGCAAAGCTTGCCCATGGGCTGCCTCTACTCAAAAACCCGTACCTTTCCGCCATGCAAAACAAACCCATCGTAGCTGTTTTGGCCGGAGGCGATTCCGGCGAATACGACATTAGCCTGAAATCGGCCAACATGGTTCTGAAAGCCATCGATTCAGAACTCTTTGAACCCGTATTGGTGGTGTACCGCGCCGGAGAATGGGCCGTTCATTACGCCGAACAGGTGCTCACCTTAGACCTAAACGACTGGTCTTTTTACGACGGAGACGAGGTGTACACCATCAACCTAGCCTACAACATTATGCATGGAGTACCTGGCGAAGACGGCAGCATCCCTGCCCTGCTCGACCTGGCAGGAATTCCCTATCCAAATTCGGGAGTCTTGGCCTCGGCCTTAACCATGAACAAGCATCTGAGCAAGCAGGCCGTCGCGGCTCTTGGAATTCCCGTGGCCAAAGACCGGTTGTACCGCTTCGACGACCCCATTATTGATGTAGATGCCATGGTCGAAACCCTCGGTTTGCCCATGTTTATTAAACCCAACAACGGCGGTTCTTCCTTGGCCACCTTCAAAATTAAGTCGGCCGAAGAGGTGGCAGACGCCATTGAAGCGGCCTTTGAAGTTGACCAAGAAGTCCTAGCCGAACAGTTTATGCCCGGCCGAGAAATCACCATTGGCGCTTTCCGAGCTCAGGGCGAACTGCACATTTTGCCCCCCACTGAAATTGTACCACACAACGAGTTTTTCGATTACGAAGCCAAATACCAAGGCAAATCCGACGAAATTACCCCCGCCAACATTCCAGCTCAGGTGCTGGAACACATGCAAAACCACGTCCGTTCCATTTATCGGCATTTTAATTTGCAAGGATTGGTTCGCATCGATTTTATGCTCGATGCCGATCAAACCCTCATTTTTATGGAGGTCAACACCCTGCCCGGATTCTCGGCCCAAAGCATTGTTCCACAGCAAATTCGGGCAGCCGGCATGAACGAAACTGAGGTGTTAACCCAGCTTTTGAACGACTGCTTAGACCAAGAATAAGCGCTGCCATGGCCGAATCCATTCGCCCTGCCCTGCCACAAGACCTTCCCAGCATCTTGAATTTAATTCGAGAGTTGGCCCGTTTTGAGCGCGCTGAATCGGAATTTGTGCTTCAAGAATCGGAACTGCAACAGGCTCTTTTTGGTTCAAACCCCCTTTGCTTTGCCTGGGTGGCTCAGGTTCAGGAACACAGCGCCGGATTTTTACTGGGCTATTATCGATTCTCGACCTGGAAAGGCCGCATGCTGTATGTGGAAGACATTTATGTTCAAGAAGCCTTCCGAGGCCAAGGACTCGGAAAAAAACTCATGCAAGCGGCCATTCATAAAGCCCAAGAAGAAAACCTGGCCGGCCTAACCTGGCAGGTGCTCGATTGGAACCAACCCGCCATAGACTGGTACGCAAAAATGGGGGCCAAACTGGACGCCGAATGGATCAACGTTCGTTTGCTTCCGCCTGCTATCTTTGAAGCATGAACTGGGAGGTACATAAATTTGGGGGAGCCTCGCTGGCCGAGGCCAAAGGGTTTCCAAGGTTAAAAAACATTTTGGCTTCCCGCCAAAAGCAATCGCACATTTTGCTGGTGGTTTCGGCCATGGGCAAAACCACCAACGCCTTAGAATCGGTTTGGTCGGGCACAAAAGAACAAGCAAGCCAAGCCCTAGAATCCCTTATTCAAACCCATTTAAACCTATGCCGGGAGCTGCTTCCGGGCAAGTCAGAACAGGGTTTGCTGCAGCTCATGCGGGGCATTCAAATTCCCGAAAACCCGACCGACCAGGCCTACGACACCTTGGTTTCTATGGGCGAAAAATGCGCTTCGTTTTTGGCAACCGAATACCTGAAACAGCAAGGCCTACCTGCGGTTTTGCTGCCGGCCGAACAGGCCATACGCACCGATTCATGCTGGCGCAGTGCCAACGTTGACCGGCAGGCCACCGCTCAGCAAATTGCAACCGAAGTGGCTCGAATTAAAGCCAAAAACCCCGGCGCCCTGATTGTTACCCAAGGTTTTTTGGGCGCGAATCAAGCGGGGCAAACCACCACCTTGGGCCGCGAGGGCTCAGATTACTCGGCAGCTTTGTTCGCCCAAGCCTTGGGGGCCCAGGCCATGTACATTTGGAAAGACGTTCCGGGCGTCATGGACGGGGATCCCCGCATTTGGCCGGAAGCAAAAAAAATCGAATCGCTCAGCTACGACGATGCCACCGACATGGCCTATTATGGGGCCTCGGTTATACATCCCAAAACCATGTTGCCCTTAAAAGAGGCGGGCATACCCTTGTTTGTAAACAGCTATGATGCGCCAGAGCGTACGGGCACACGCATCGGCAGCGCGGGTTTTCCGCAGCCGGCGCGCATGCTAAAGCTTCGGCAAACCTTGCTTGAATTGCCGGCTCAACCGGGCTTTTTCGCTGTCGAAAAGGCCCTGCCGGCCTTGATTGAGCATTGCCGGCGCGAACAATGCCTCATCAATTTGCTTCAGCACACGGCCGATTCCGTTTTCGCCTGCCTGGAAGCTCCTGAAACGCGGCTGCAGGCTTTGGAGCGGGGGCTTAGCGCCGAAGGCTGGCGCCCAAATCTGCAGCGCGGATTGTCCCTGCTCACCTACCGCGACGCGCCCGGCCTTGAACCCGAAATTCCGGGGCAGCACGTCCGCGTCCGCATGGTGCAAAGCTTGGGTCGCGACCGCCGTTTTCTGCTCGATTCCAGTCCAATTTAATTTGTTTTTTGGGGCGGCTGCGGGCTTTCACCGGTTGTCCGCGGTTGCCGGGGGCTGGCCCAGCGGGCTTGCGTGGGCTCCTAAAGTCGCCTCCGCGCCGCGCGGGCCAGTCCCCCGCCAACCTTGCGGGCAACCCGGCTCAATCCCTGCCGCAGGCCCCCTCAATAAACATCGGCTTCATTCCATTGGTCCTAAATTGCAGCAAAGGGAGGCACAGCAAGCCCCTTCTTCGCTAAATTATGCAAGGGCAAGGCTGTTTGTTTTTAACCCTTGGGCCTTATGCCCGATTCGTACAATTCAATGTAGGCCGCCGGAGTCCATTGCTGGGCCAACCAGGTTAGAGCGGCCGTTGGAACCGGGCGGTTTCGTTTTAGCCGCAAACAGCCTTTGCCCATGTCCGGTTTTAAAACCCCTTCGGCCATCAATTGGGCAAAAAATTCTTCGGTCAACTTGGCCGAGGCATACAAGCCCATGTGGTGCAAGGCCAAATGGCTTTTTTGAACCCGCAGGCTCATAAAAGGCAAGGGCTGCCGCGGCGCACAATGGTAACCGGCAGGGTACACAGAAAAGGGCAGCACCCAAGCCATGCCGGCCAAACTGTGGCTGCATTCAAATCCAGTCGGCAAGCCCGAATTTAGGGCCTTAAAAACCCCGTCAAGCCATTCGGCGTCCGCAGCCAAAAGACTTGTTTTCCAAGGATATAAATCTTGAACCATAGCGAATCCAAAGGTATATCATTGGCAGAAACACAACACGCACAGCTTAACCTTTCTTAACCCAAAATAAACATTGGTACGCGGCAGGTTGTTACCTTTGCATTGTAAAATCAAATACCATTACATCATGTCATTAGTAGCGAAAAAAGCCCCCGAATTTTCTGCCGCCGCGGTAATCAACGGCGATGAAATTGTTGAAAAATTTTCCCTGAAGCAGTATCTGGGTAAAAAGCATGTCGTGTTTTTCTTTTATCCCAAAGATTTCACCTTTGTATGCCCTACCGAATTGCATGCCTTTCAAGAGAAATTGGCTGAATTTGAAAAGCGGAATGTAGCTGTTGTGGCTTGTTCAACCGACACCGAACAATCTCACTGGGGTTGGTTGCAAATGAGCAAAGAACAAGGCGGAATCAAAGGAGTTACCTATCCCGTTGTAGCCGACACCGACAAAACCATTTCTGCCAATTTCGGCACCTTGTTTGGCGATTACGATTGGGACGAGTACGGAAATTTGGTGGCTTCGGGCCCCATGATTGCTTTCCGTGGCCTTTTCTTGATCGACAAAGAAGGCATTGTACAGCACGAGTTGATCAACCACTTGCCTTTGGGCCGCAACGTAGATGAGGCCTTGCGCATGGTTGACGCCCTTCAGTTTTTTGAAGACCGTGGCGAAGTATGCCCCGCCAACTGGCAAGCCGGTTCTGAGGGAATGAAAGCAACCCACGCCGGTGTTGCCGATTACCTATCAAAGCATTAATTCAGAACGTTTTAATTAAAAGGGGCTTCGGCCCCTTTTTTTGTGGCTTTTAATTCGGGGAAATCATCATTCACCGTCCAAACATCAGTTCAACCCTGACATTCGGCCTATAAAACATCTTTAATAAAAGCACTTTTGTTATTCATGACCTTTCAATTGCCTAAAAACTAGGCACAGCAAAGCATTCAGCGGTTTTTAGCATTAAAAATGTCCATTAAGCCTTTTTTTCGGTATAAAGCAGGATGCTGGCTCTTGCCTTAAAATTCCCGGCGGTTTCATGCCTTGAAAGTCCAAATCGAGGGTTGCATTCCCGCCCCACAGCCGCCCGCGGCAGGGATTGACGGGGCTACCCCGCAAGGGTGCCGAAGCCTGGCCCGCTAGGTGCGGAGGCGACGTTAGGAGCCCCCGCAAACCAGCTGGGCCAGCCTTTCGGCAACCGCGGAGTAGCCCGGAAAGCCCGGCTGCCGCCCAAAAAAAATACACTTTCTCCGCAAAAATTAGCCTTAGCAGCCAGCTATGCGGTAGCGGTTGCCGGGCAAGGCTTCGATTTTCCCTTCCAATTCCATGACCGAGAGCAGGGCCAGCACTTGAGCGGGCGATTGCTGGGTGCGCAAGGCCAGCTGGTCCAAAAACAGGCCGGGCTCTGAAGCCAATTCCCGCACCAAAGGCAGTTCGTTTTCAGAAAAATGAACCTCGGCATCGGCCAATTCAAGGCGGACCGCCGGTTTGCTTTCCAGGCCCAGGGCCTTTAGAACCTGTTCGGGACGAGCCAAGGCCTTTGCCTGCCCTTCGCTGATTAAAGCCAGTGGGCCAGCATAAGCCGGCTGGGTAAAAGCACCGGCAAAAGCAAACAAAGGGCGTTGGTAGCGAAGGGCGTGCCGAACGGTAATCATGGCTCCCCCACTCCGATTCGACTGAACCAAAACCAAGGCCTGGCACATTCCCGCTAAAATTCGGTTGCGCTGCGGAAAAAACTCCCGTTCTGGAAGGGTGCCCGGCGGGTATTCAGACCAAATGCAGCCGTTTTCCAGCAAATCGGCGGCCAGGGATTCGTTTTGCAGGGGGTAAGCCAGGTCGGCCCCATGCGCCACCACCGCCATGCTAAAGAACCCGTTTTTTAGGCTTTCGCGGTGAACCATGGCATCGACGCCCCTAGCTAAACCGCTGCACACCGAAAAGGGATTTCCGGCCAAGCTGTGCATAAATCGCTGGAGCAAAGGGGCCACATCGCTGGAAGGAAGGCGCGTGCCAACCATGGTTAAGGTAGGCTGGCTTGGGGGCAGCTTTCCCCGATGAAACAGAATTAAAGGGGCATCGGGGCAGCTGCGCAAGGCCGAAGGATAATGGGCATCTAAAAACGTAAGGGTTCTAAGCCCCGTTTCGCGGCAGCGTTGCAGGTGCAGGTCGGCTTGTTCTTCGAGCCGAGCCAGATTGTTGACCGAAAAATATGGCTCAAACCCCGGCTTAAACCCCGGCAAGGCTCTCCGCTCCAATGGACTTGTTAGAAACAAGCCCTGCAGGTTTGGCAATGAACCAAGCCACCGTCGAAGGGTGCGGGGGCCAATTCCCGGCATGGCATAGAGCATTAGCAGCGCTTTTTCTAAACTCATACAATGTTAAAAACGGCCTGGGGAGTATTTGTAAAGGTAGGCCCGAAGGGGTATAGGCGCAAGGGGATTTGCCGAAAACTCCCCGTCAATCTGTCCTAAGGCCCTGATTTCGCAGCAATCAAGCTCCCAAAAAGGATACAAAAACCCCTACCTTTGCGGGGTGAGGCTGTTCAAAACAATCCTAATTGGATTTTCTTTCTTCGTGCTGTGGTCAGGAAGGGGCGAAGTAGGTTTGGTGGCTCAGGAATTTGACCACCACAACCTTAGGCTGGGGCCATTGATTGAAATTACCGAGACCGGCAACGACCGAGGCGTAGGTTTGGGCGCTCGGATAGAGTGGTTTGTAAGTCCTTTGATTAGCTTGGATTATCAATATTTGTTTGGGAGCAACGGACAGGGGATTTTTTACTGCCACGTGCCTGGGGCATTGGCTGGTTTTTTGGCTCTGGCCAGCGGCTATTACAGCAATCCCTGGCAAATCAATGGCTGGTACAGCACCGAGGCCGACGGCCTATTGGCTTTGGCCTTTTTGTTGCCCGAGGGCCTGAGCCTGCATTTTTATCCCCACCCCAAATTGGAATTGGCACCGGCCTTGGCGCCCCTGGGTGCCGATTACAACATTCGGAACAACGGGAAAACCAGCATTACGGGCAGCCTTATGCTTCGGGCGCATTACCAACCCATTCCCCGTTTTTCTGTATCGCCGGCCTTGGGCCTTCGATTTGTGTACAGCACCGGATTTCCTTCTTTGGTGTATGGATTGGGATTTGGGTTGAAAATATAGATTTTTTTTGGGGGCTTTTGGGCAACCTGCTCCAACATTGGTGTGAACTACCAACCTCGCCGTGGGTAAATTAGCCCCTACCAACCTAAACGCGGGAAAAATTAGCCACGAATGCACGAATGGTTGCGCATGTGTAGCTGCCCTTTCAACGTGTTTTCAACGCTTAGGGACGGACCCCACTTAAAAAGCCCCGCATAAGGCGGGGCGCAATACCACAGCGAGGGGTGCAGCCGTTTGTTAAAATTCAAACTCTAGGCGGGTTTGGTGGCCCCCGTCTATTTTTCCGATTAAAATGCCTTCGTTGGCGGGAACGGCTTGCAATAAAGCTTGGCTGGGACTTCCATGCAACCAATGCTGAAGGGCGGTTCCCTGTTCAAGCACCAAAGGCATGCGTTGTTTGGTGTTGTGAATAAAAGCCATGGTGGGGTTGGCGGGAACGGTAACCACAGAAAACGAGCGTAGGTCTAGGCCGCTGTTGTCGGCCCAAATGGCGCCCAACAGCATGTCTTTCCCATCGCTGCGAAAAATTTCGTAGGGGATTTTTGTTCGGCCTTCGTGCCTCCATTCAAAAAAAGAGCGCACCAAAACGGCACCGCGGCGGTAAATAAAAGAGGGTTTAAAGGCGGGACTGCTGTTCAGTCGTTCAACCGTGGCGTTGGCCATTTTGCGGCGCCAAGATTCATCGATGCTTTTATTCCAAGCCGGCACCAAGCCCCACAACATGGGTTCAATTCCGGCATTTTCGGCGGTAACCACTCCCAAAACCGGCCTTTCGTCGCGCATGGCCGACACCCGGCCCTGTGAGAAGAGGTCTGAGATTGCTGTATTTTGAAGGGCTGATTCCGCCTGGGTATAATAGGCTGAAACGGTATAGCACATCAGAAAAAAGGTTGTCTGGGCGGCTCGCCTACGGGGCGGTCGGCCCCGGGAGGTACGGGTTTTACTTTTTTGACGCCCTCGGGCGGACCAATTACGGCTGGGCGCGGCGGAGGCAAATCCTTGCCGGGTTTAATGCTTGTTTCTGGATTGCTTTGCGCCTTTCGGTTTGAGGCACAAGCGGCAAAAAGCACCGTGCTCAGCAAAATGCCAAAAAGAAAAAAGAGCCGATGCCGCAAAATAGTATCTTTGGTTTTCATTTTGTTTACGTAAAGATAATCAAGCGCCACATAGCATGAAAAAATTGTACTCCTTGTTTTTGCTGTTTATCCCAATCTTTGCTTGGGCTGGCCCTGGCGACACCCTACACGTTCAAAGCCACCAAGACGTGCACATGAGTTGGTATGGGAATTACGACCGTTGGGGGCAATTCCCTTCGGCCGGACAGGGTCCTTTTTATAAGGTTTTAATGGACTACACCTTGGGCTGTCCCAGCAGCGGCTGTTCAGAATGGGATTATACCACGCAGATATTTTTGCGCCGCCGTACGGGAACCTTAGACTCGAACCAAGTACAAAACCCCTATGTAAAAGTGGGCAATACCAGCCCCGATTCGGTGGGAATTTCTTGGACACCCACCTTCAGCACGGCCTGGAACTCGAGCACCCAGTCGGTTGACACCACGTTTAACGCTCCGCTGCAGGCCATTTTATTCCAAAACCCGCAGCAGCCGGCCCAAGCCACCGACACCCTAAACGGCTGGCCGGCTTGGGGCAGCTATTTGGTTTTTGACTCGGTGGGCGGCATCATCGACACCCTAAATTGGTCGGCCGACACCGTCGTTTATCAATCCTACATTACCACCTATTCTGTATTTGAGGTCATTGAGAACATTGAAATAGGCCGTTTGATTACGCCTTATGCCGGCACCTATCCCAATACATGGAAGTGGACCTATCGGTTTGACGTAACCGATTTTCAGCATTTGCTAAAAGATTCGGTCGAAATTCGGGCATTTTACAGTGGGTATCAGGACGGATTTACGGTAACCTTAAACTTTCGATTTGTAGAGGGCGAGCCGCCCTTAAAGGTGGCGCGCTTGCAAAAGATGTTTGGAGGCAGTTTTCCGTATGGAAATCCCAGCAATCCAATTGGGAACTACATGGCTCCGCTGTTGCACCAAGCTTACCCGGGTGCAACCCGCACCGACGCCCTGTTGTACATTACCGGACATGGTTTTGGGGGCAACGAAAACTGTGCGGAGTTTTGCAGCAAGAACTACTATTTAAAGGTAAACAGCCAGTCAAAGGCCTCGGCGGCGGTGTGGGACAACACCTGCGGTTGGAATCCTATTTTTCCGCAGGGCGGCACATGGGTTTACGACCGGGCAAACTGGTGTCCGGGCAGTTCGGTTTCTTGGTACCGACACAATGTTACTCCGTTTTTGTTGGGTCAAACCAATTTGATTGGGTTTGATATGCAGGCCTTTACCAACGTAAACAACAATTATTGCAGCTACATAACGGAGGGGCATTTGATTGATTATTTGCCTCCGACCTACCAAAACGATGCCTCGGTTGAGGAGGTATTGGCGCCCAGCACCAACTCCAACCATTCGCGGTTCAATCCGATATGTGGAAGCCCGAAAATTCGGATTCGCAACAACGGGGCTTCGGCCTTGACCGCGGCCAAAATTGAGTATGGTGTAAGTGGAGGTGCCGTGCAGGTATATAACTGGACAGGGAATTTGGCTTTGTTGGCCGAGGCCGAGGTTGATTTGCCGCCCTTGAACAGCTGGTTTAATTCGTTCGGAGCCAACACGTTTTTTGCTAAAATAACCGAAGCCAATGGGCAGGCCGACGAATTGGCCTTCAACAACGAGCAGCAGAGTGCTTTTCAGGCTGTGCCGCAACTGCCCGATTCGTTTTTCATATTTTTCAAAACCAACATGTTGCCCGCAGAAAACAATTGGTTGATTGAGGATGCAAACGGGCAGGTTGTGCGTTCCCGCAGTTCCTTTCCTACCAACACCTTGGCTCGAGACACCATACGGTTAAATCCAGGCTGTTACCGCTTCCGTTTTAACGACACGGGCGGCGACGGCATCGCCTTTTGGGCGAACCAACCAGCCGGCTCAGGGTCCTTGCGTTTTATGGATGCGGTTTCGCCCTTCCCCATGCTTCGGAATTTTGGCGGGGATTTTGGCAGCGGTGCAGATTTTCAATTTACGGTGGGCTATCAAATGTCCACCGGCATATTAAACGAACAACACTGGAACTTGTACCCCAATCCGGCGTACGACAACATTGTTGTGGAATTCCATACCCCGCTGCAAGGCAAGTATGCATTTCGGGTGATGGACCTTTTGGGGCGTACGCTTCAAGAGGAAAGCCGCAGTTTAAGCGGAGAAAACAGCCTAAATCTAACCTTGAGCAACCTGCCCGCGGGCAGTTATGTTTTAATCAGCACCGGCCCGGGTGGATTTAAGCGCAGCGATCGGTTTGTGGTTGGGGCACGCCCGTAAAAAAAAGCCGAAAGCCGTGCATTGCCTTTAGTAAAAAGGAGGGCTGCGGCAGGGATTGAAGAGGCTTGCCCGCAAGGGCAGAAGGGCTGGGGGCCGCGTGGTGCGGAGGCGACTTTAGGAGCCCCCGCAAACCCGCTGGCCCCCGCCCTGCTGCCCGCGGACTAGCCCTGAAAGCCCGTTTGCCGCCCAAAAACCTGAAAAAAAACGAAAATGCCCATTAAAAATGCAATTGAAGGCTGGGATTGAGGTGCTGAATTAAATAAAAACCTATTTTAGCCCCTAAATTCTGCTTTTTACGCATGGCAAACCGGGCTTATTTCTACGCCTACCGTGATGGCTCAGAGGAACTTTTGTTTTTATCTGAATCATGGCACCCCATTCCTTTTTGGTTTAAAGTCGCTCTGAGCACCGCTCCAGAAATGATTCCAAGCCAGATTTTTGAAGGCGAGGAGCCGGTAGCAATACAAAGTCCTTTCAAAGCTGGGCTAAACCGTCTTTTCGAATTTGGGGCCTATTTGCAAACCCAATCGGTTCCTGATGCCGATTTGCTTCAGGATTTTTTAGACCGAACTCAGCATTACTTTGGGGAGGAACAGGTGAACAA
Source organism: uncultured Flavobacteriales bacterium (assembly GCA_903837495.1). Taxonomy (GTDB): domain Bacteria; phylum Bacteroidota; class Bacteroidia; order CAIKAF01; family CAIKAF01; genus CAIKAF01. The sequence continues at coordinate 20,167 of CAILUT010000001.1, forward strand.
CCACTATTTTTTATTGGAAGCTGCCGAGATTTACGATTTAATTTTGGAAGAAACTCCGGAGGATCAAAACGAACAGCTGCTGTTTGAAATACAGCGGATGGGCGTAGAAATGGCGAAAATTTTGGCCGACAAACCCGAAGACTTAAGAAAAGCTGTGGCCTCGACCTGGGTAAAATACCTTTGGAGCAACTGGGAGGAAGCCATGGATGTGCGTTGGTTGATTGACGAAGAAAGCTAAGCAAACTCCCCCTATTTTTTGATACCTTCGTGGCATGGCCGAGCACAAGGAAATGTCCTTTTTGCAGCATGTTGAAGTACTCCGCGGACACCTGTGGCGCAGCAGCATTGCCGTTTTTATAGGCAGCATCTTGGCTTTTGTTTTCACCGATTTTCTATTCGACACCGTATTGTTCGGCCCGTACCGTTCGGACTTTTTAACCAAAAAAGCCCTGTGCTGGCTTGGTCAACAAATTCAGGTGGAAACCCTATGCCTGGGCGAACTCCCCATGTCGGGCTTTCAAAACATCAGCATGAGTGGGCAGTTTACCTGGCACATTTGGGCCTGCCTAATCGCCGGAATGGTCCTGGCCTTCCCGTATATTCTGTACGAAATTTGGCGGTTTGTGCGGCCCGCCCTGCATGCACACGAACAAACTAAAATATCGGGGATTGTGTTTTTCTCCAGCTTTTTGTTCTTCTCGGGCGTTGCCTTTGGATATTTTATTTTGGCTCCCATGACGGTTCATTTTTTAGGGACCTACAGTGTGAGTGCCTTCATTGAAAACAAACCCACCTTTACCTCGTATATTTCGACCATTCTGCAATTGACTTTGGGCACCGGCCTGGTGTTTGAGCTTCCGGTTTTTGTGTTTTTTCTGGCCCGCTTGGGCTTGGTTGGCCCTAAATTTCTTCGAAAATACCGGCGGCATGCGGTGGTGGTTATTTTGGTGGTGGCTGCGGTAGTAACTCCGCCCGATGTAACCTCGCAGGTGCTCATCACCCTTCCGCTGCTGCTGCTGTATGAAATCAGCATTTGGATTGCGGCCCGGCAATTCCCCAAAGAAGCCTAATCTAAAACCCTAGCGAATCAAGGTCAATCCCCTTATCTTTGAACCATGACAAACTTGTTTGATTTAAGCGGTAAAATTGCCATTGTAACCGGAGCCGGAGGTTTGATTGGTCAAAACCACGTCCGGGCATTGAGTTTGGCCGGAGCCTATGTTGTTGCCCTAGACCTGAAAAAAGAATCCTGCCTAGCCCTTGAGCAGGAAAACCCAGAAAGGGTAATGGCTTTAGGGGCCAACATTACCAAGGCCGAGGATTTGAAAGCGGTTTTGACCGCCACAGAATCGCGTTGGGGAACGCCCCATATTTTGATAAACAATGCCGCCATCAACGATATGTTTGAAAATCCGGCATTGGCGGCGGAGCAATCTGCCTTCGAAAATTATCCTGTAGATATGTTTCGCGCTTCGCTCGAAGTAAACGTAACCGGCATGTTTCTGTGCTGCCAAGTCCTTGGAACCGCCATGGCCAAGGCCGGACAAGGTTCCATCGTCAACGTGGCCTCGACCTATGGTATGGTGGGCCCCGACCAAAGCATATATGTAAATCCAGAAGGCCAACAAACGTTTTACAAATCGGCCGCCTACCCGGCCACCAAAGGAGCTGTCATCAATTTTACCCGCTTTTTAGCTGCCTACTGGGGCAACAAAGGCGTTCGAGTAAACACCTTGTCGCCCGGCGGTGTTGAAAACGGCCAAGCCGATTGGTTTATTCAAAACTATTCGGCCAAAACCACCTTAGGCCGCATGGCAGCCCCCACCGATTACATGGGTGCGGTGGTGTTTTTAGCTTCGGAAGCCAGCGCCTATATGAGCGGTGCTAACCTAGTGGTTGACGGCGGCTGGACCGCCATGTAATTGAAAACCATGCCCCTACACAAACGCATACCCCGCCTGCTGCTCCGTTGGTTTTTCCAGGGTCTCCTGCTTTCGGCACCTTTAGGCCTTACCCTGTATGTGTTATACTTCAGCTTTATTTACTTAGACGGATTGGCGCATTACAAAGTACCCGGGCTGGGTATTTTATTTGTGTTGGCCGGCGTTACTTTGGTGGGGGCCCTTGGCTCAAGCTTGATTGCGAAGCCCTTGCTCTTGTGGCTTGAAAAAGGACTTGAAAAAACCCCGCTCATCAAAGTGATTTATGGCTCGGTCAAAGATTTGCTCTCGGCTTTTGTGGGGGAAGAAAAACGGTTTAACAAGCCCGTATTGGTTTTAATATCGGCAGAGCCCCCCATGTACAAACTGGGGTTTATTACCCGTGAAAATTTAGAGTCCGAGGTGTTTGGACCGAACAAAATTGGAGTTTATTTGCCCAAATCATACGGATTTGTAGGGGATTATGTGGTGGTTGACTCAAATTCCTTAAAGGCTATAGACTGGCCTGCGGCCGAGGTGATGAAACACATTATTTCGGGCGGCATTGTAGGTGTTCAAACAAAAAAAAACAAGGTTTAGAACCAATTTGCTTGCCCCATCTTCAACTGTCAACATTTAAATTGGAGCTGAGTTTGCCGAGATTTAACAACAGAGCGTTGAAAACAACAGGGACAATTTGCTCAAACACGGCAGTTTGGTCTTATTTTTGTTGGGGATTTTGTACTTATGCGAAACGCATCGAAAGGCTTTAAAATTGGGGTTTTTGTTGGATTAGGGCTGCTTGTCCTGATCAACATGGCTGTTTTTGCGGCCATTTTTAGGCCGGCGTGTTCTGCGTCGATTTTAAATCAACCTTCGGCCGAAAAGCATGTAAATCAAACAAATAAGTCCCGTACAGCGGTAGGAACCTTGGTGCTAAAGGGCTTGGATTTTATACTGGGGCCCGCCTCTGGCCGCTGAGGGCTGCATAAAACGGGGCAAAACCCCCATCCATCGCCTTTTCGAAGATAAGATTTAAGCAAAGAGCAGGAAGTCCAGCGGAGAAATTCGGTTTTTTTGGGGGGGGCGTACCGGCCTGGGGGCCGGTACCGGGCTTTCCGCTGCAATGCCCTCCGGGCATTTCCACTGCAATCCCTCGCCCGGGGCCTGATTCAAAGAAAACCTAGAAAAAAAGTTTGGCTCAGCAAAGCCGTAAATGGGGGTGTTGGAGGGGGAGCAAATCAATCGTTTTCGTCAAAATCCGCTTCTTCCGTGCTTTCCTCGGGCTCTTCGGGCATTTCCAACAAAGAGCGCGCTTCAACGGGGTCTAGCAAGCTAACTTCGCGGAGTTTTCGAGTCATGACACTGGTTCGGGTTGCGCGCAAATCTTGCAGGGATCTTGAGGCGCTGCTTAGCTGCTTATCCACCTTTTCCAGTTGAACTTGAAACTTTGTAAATTCGGTTTTAACGGCTTCCAGGATTTTCCAAACTTCAGAGGAACGGCGTTGAACGGCCAGAGTTCTAAAGCCCATTTGCAGGCTGTTGAGCAGTGCCGAGAGGGTGGTTGGCCCCACCACGGTAACGCGGTAGGTACGCTGTAAATTTTCAAACAAACCTGGGTGCCTAAGGATTTCGCCGTACAGGCTTTCAATGGGCAGAAACATCAGGGCAAAATCGGTGGTATTGGGTGGGTCAATGTATTTATCGCTGATATCACGGGCAAATCCTTCCACCGCTTTGAGGAGTTCTTTGATGCCTTGGTCGATGCGTGTTGGGTCTCCGGTTTCGTAAGCCACCAACAGTTTTTCATAAGACTGAAGCGGGAATTTAGAATCGATGGGCAACCAAACCCATTCGCCGTGTTCTTTTCCGGGCAGTTTTACGGCAAATTCCACATTTGCTTGGCTTCCTTTTTTGGGGGCCACGTTGCGGTCGTATTGGTCGGGCGTGAGCAGCTGCTCTAAGATGTTTTCCAGCATATACTCCCCTAAAATGCCTCGGGTTTTGACGTTGTCAAGCACCCTTTTCAAGTCGCCCACCCCAGTAGCGATGCTTTGCATTTCGCCCAACCCTTTGTGCACCAGTTCTAGGCGTTCGCTAACCAGTTTAAACGATTCGCCAAGTCTTTTTTCAAGGGTTTCGTGCAGCTTTTGGTCAACGGTATGCCGCATTTGGTTCAGCTGTTTTTCATTGTCATCGCGAATGGCGTTCAGTTGTTTTTCGATGGCTTCTCGAACTTCTTTCAAGCTTTGAATGGCGGCTTGGCTTTGTTCTTTTTGTTGGTTGATTTGGTCGGTTGCACTGACTTTCATTTGATTTACCAGTGTTTGAAACTGGGTTGACGAAGCCTGGCTAAACTGTTGAAGGGTTTTAGCCAATTCTTCGCGGTCGCCCCGTGCCAGCGTTTGGGCCTCGTTTCGCTGCCGCTGCAATTCGTCTTGCATGATTTTAGCGGTTTTTTCTTGTGCGGCGTCAAATCGAATCAAGGCTTCTTTAATGCTATCCATATCGGCCGAGGGGCCTTTGCGTTGCAAGAGCATCAGGACTAAAATCAGAAACAACAGACATAAAGCGATGTAGCTTACAATGGATTCCATAAATAGGTATAAAAATTAAAAATGGTGGCTTTCCCGGATTAGTCCTCGAACAGCTTCAGCAATTGAACGGCGGCTTGGGGTATTTTAGTACCTGGCCCAAAAACGGCAGCGGCGCCGGCTTCGAACAAAAAGGGGTAATCGGCGGCGGGAATAACTCCACCTACCACCACTACAATATCTGGCCTTCCGAACGATTTCAGTTCCTGTATAACCTCGGGCACCAGGGTTTTGTGCCCGGCGGCCAATGAGCTAACTCCGAGAATATGAACATCGTTTTCAACGGCCATTTTGGCGACCTCGGCCGGGGTTTGAAAAAGGGGACCTACGTCCACATCAAAACCGATATCGGCAAAAGAGGTAGCGATGATTTTAGCCCCCCGGTCGTGGCCATCTTGCCCCATTTTAGCGACTAAAATTCGGGGTCGGCGGCCGGTTTTTTCTAAAAAGGCTTGAACGCTGGTTTGGGCTTCTTTAAATTGAGAATCTTGAGTCATACCTAAGGAATAAACGCCAGAAATGGTTTGGATGCTGGCTTGGTATCGTCCAAAAACCTGTTCTAGTGCGTCCGAAATCTCGCCCAATGTGGCTCGAGCTCGGGCGGCCTCGATGGCCAATTCCAACAGGTTTGAGTTTGGGTCTGAAGCCCCTTTCACCAAATTCTGAAGGTGTTGAGCAACGGCTTGGGAATCTCGGCGGGTTTTCAACTCTTGAAGTCCATTGATTTGCGACTTACGAACTTCCTGGTTGTCAACCTCCAGCAATTCCAAAGAGGTAGTCTCATCGCAGGGAAAAGTGTTTACGCCAATCAACACCTCTTCTCCGCTATCAATGCGGGCTTGTTTTCTTGCAGCGGCTTCTTCTATTCGGCGTTTAGGAAGGCCTTGTTCGATGGCTTTGGTCATGCCGCCTAGGGCTTCGATTTCCTGCATGTGTTCGCGGGCCCGTTTCATTAGCATGCCAGTAAGGTACTCCACGTAATGGCTTCCGGCCCAGGGGTCAATCACCGAAGTAATTCCTGCTTCTTCGGCTAAAATCAATTGGGTATTTCGGGCAATTCGGGCTGAGAAATCGGTAGGCAAAGCAATGGCTTCGTCAAGGCTGTTGGTATGCAAAGACTGGGTTCCGCCCAAAACGGCGGCCAGGGCTTCGTTGGTCGTACGTACTACATTGTTAAAAGGGTCTTGCTCGGTAAGGCTGTAACCGGAGGTTTGGCAATGGGTTCTTAGCATCAGCGATTTCGGATTGGAGGTTCCAAGTCCTGAAATCAGCTCTGCCCACATTTGCCGGGCGGCCCTTAGTTTGGCGATTTCCATAAAATGGTTCATGCCAATAGCGAAGAAGAAACTAAGCCGAGGGGCAAAGTTGTCGATATTTAAGCCGGCGGCCATTCCCGTTCGGGCGTATTCCAACCCATCGGCTAGGGTATATGCCAGCTCCAAGTCGGCCGGTGCTCCGGCCTCGTGCATGTGGTAACCTGAAATGGAAATGGAATTAAAGCGGGGCATTCGAGCCGAAGTAAATTTAAAGACATCGGCGATAATGCGCATGCTGGGGCTGGGCGGGTAGATGTAGGTGTTTCGCACCATGAATTCTTTCAGAATGTCGTTCTGAATGGTTCCCGCCAATGTTTCAGGACTTACGCCCTGCTCTTCTGCGGCCACAATGTAAAAGGCCATAATAGGAAGAACGGCCCCGTTCATTGTCATAGAAACCGACATCTGGTCTAAGGGGATTCCATCGAAGAGCCTTTTCATGTCTTCTACCGAGTCAATAGCCACGCCGGCTTTTCCGACATCGCCTTGCACGCGTGGGTGGTCTGAATCGTATCCTCGGTGTGTCGCCAAATCAAATGCAACAGACAGGCCTTTTTGACCTGAGGCCAGATTTCGGCGGTAAAAGGCATTGGAGGCTTCTGCGGTTGAGAATCCGGCATATTGCCTTAAGGTCCAAGGCTTAATGGCATACATGGTAGGGTATGGCCCCCTTAAAAAAGGAGGCAAGCCGGGCAGGCTGTCGGCGTGGGTAAATTCAGAAAGGTCGTTTGCAGAATAGTTCGATTTCTGGGGGATTCCCTCTGGGCTCAGGGTTTCGGCCGTTTTAGGGTTGGCTTCGACCTTAAAGGCCCGAAGATTTAGTTTTTTGTATGCCGGTTTCATGCTTATTGGGGTGAGGGCATTTCCATTTTCAACCGTTCCACTTCTAGTCCTTCGCTCAGGCGTTCGGGCCTTATTTTTAAAAACTGAAGGTCTTCTTCGGGTTCGGCGGGAAGAATTCGAGTAAATTCAGAGGCCATTTTTTGCTGTTCATCGATGTAGGCATTGCTGCCAACCAGGATGTTTTTTCGGCTTAAAAACGCTTTTTTTTCTGCTTCGGCTTTTAGGGTAACTTGCTGTTGAATAAAATTGCTTTTTAGGGCATCGGCCATGCCTCCGAGTTCTTCGATTTCCAAAAACAAAGTCCATGCGGCTTCGGCCAATTGCCGGGTTCTGTTTTCAAGAAAATAAGCTCCTGATGCGGGGTTGTCAACCTGATTGGCTCCGGCTTCGGCGCGCAAAATCAGGCCAATGTTCCGGGCCCAACGGTAAGAAGCCGCATCGGGTTCTCTAAAAAAGCCATCAAATGCATGATTGGCAAGGCTATTGGCACCGCCGGCCAAAGCGGCAAGGCTTTCAATCCCTGCCCGCACCAAATTGGAGTGCGCATCGTAAACGCTTTTGTTGCGCAGGCCGCTTTCCATGTGTATATGTGGCCTTCGGAAGGGAACCGAGCGGGCATCCAGCAGGTTTTTCCAGAGCAATAAAAAGGCGCGCGGTTTCAGCAATTCAGTAAAATAATCAGAAGTGCTCAACGAACTAAAGTGAAACATCAGGGTTGGAAGCAATCTTTCTTCGTCCAAGCCTCTTTTGGCCATTTCTTCCATATAGTCTGAGGCCAAGGCCAAGGCAAAGGCCAACTCCTGAACTGGACTGCAGCCAGATTCCCGGTAAAAATTGGCCCGCACGTGCAACCAGTGTCCATTTGGCATTTCAGCAAGGGCGTATTCCAAGGTTTGATGAAGCACATCAAAAACAGAGGCACGCCCCCCTTCCAGTTTTCCTTGGCGGGCGGCCCAGGTGAGCGGATCCAAGATAACGCCCCCCGTTATTTTATCAAGTTCGTACCCCTGCCGAAGCAAGTAATCGATCCACAGAAAAACACCCGCAGTGGATGAATCGGCTAAATCCCAAAAAACAGGCAAGCCCCAATCTGGATGAATGCCATCAAGCAATCGGTCCCAATCTTTTTCGGTGGGCAAAGCGGTATGGCTAAATATCAAACCACCAACACCCCCATTTAAGGCTTCCAAAGCGCGTTTGTTTGCCCTTGAAATGCGTTCAATTTGAATGCGTTGCCAAATGTCACTTGTTCCACTTGCCGGGGGCACTGCAATGGGGTGTTCAAGGTCTTCCGCTCGGTATAAGGCCTTAATGCCAAGGCCGTCAACATCTGTTCGGGCCAAGGCTTTCAGCTCTTCCGGATTCTTTATCGAGGCTTTTACCGCCGCCACCCAATCGGCGGTTTCAACCCATTCCTGAAACGAAGGCTTTTTCATGGCGTTAAAGATAGGCATTGGTAGAAGGTTGTCAAAGCCAATTCGCCAATGAAAATTACCTGAATGGATTTCTAAAAGGCAGGGTTTCCACCCTTATATTCAGAAGGCAGCAGCAAATCAAGATGAATTTAGGTCTATACTGGGAAGCCCAAAATATGTACACTGGAATTCATTCGGTTTGTGAATAGCGATTGCCGTTGACTCTAATTTCTTAAAAATGTCTGCGTATGTTTGCATCCAACCTATTCTTTTTTATGCGTCTATTTTGGCTTGTTGTTGTTGGATTTATGCATGCCTATTCTACTCATGCCCAGCCCGGTTGCCCCGAAATTTTTGCAGGCAACGACACGGTTGTTCCTTGCACCAATTCCTGCATTGATTTGGTGGCCCAACCCTTTCGGGTGGGCGAAACAACGTCTTATACCGTTGAATCTATTCCTTACAATCCCCCCTTCCCATATACCGCTGGCACCCCTCTTTTTATTGGAATTGATGATATATGGAGTCCGGTTCAACCGCTCCCCTTTCCCTTTTGCTATTTTGGAAACGCTTACAATCAGGTGGTTGTTGGCACCAATGGTGTTCTGACTTTCGATGTAACACAAGCAAACAATTATTGCGCTTGGGCATTTAATGCCTCTTTGCCAAGCAATGCCTTGTTTCCCAACACCATTTTCGGAGCGTATCACGACATTGACCCTTCTATTTGCGGTCAAATTGCCGTACAAGTTTCAGGAAACTCGCCCTGCCGAACCTTTGTTTTTAATTTCTCGAACGTTTGCCATTTCAACTGCAACAACCTGCAAACAACCCAGCAAATTGTGTTGTATGAAACAACCAACATCATTGAGGTTTACATTCAAAACAAGCCAACATGTGCGAACTGGAACAGCGGGAATGCGCTGATTGGAATACAAGATGCCTCGGCCACCAATGCCGTTGTTCCTCCAAACAGAAATACAGGCCCGTGGACCGCGGCAAATGAGGCTTGGCGGTTTGTTCCAGCTGGCGCACCCACCTATCAAGTTCGTTGGTTCGAAGGCGGGAACGTAATAGGACAAGGCGATACCATATCGGTTTGCCCCAACACACAAACCACCTACACCGCAGAAGCTGTTTATACCCGATGCGATGGAAGCCAAATAACGGTAACAGACGATGTAGTTGTGGATTTGGTTGGCAGCCCTGCCCTGCCCAGCGCAAATTTGCCCGTTTGTGCCGGCGATACGCTTCGGCTGCAGGCCAATTCCAGTGGACCTGATTTCATTTGGGTCGGGCCTTCAAATTTTAATTCCCTAGCCCCCAACCCCATTCTGGAAAATGTGGGCCAAGGAAATGCCGGCATGTATGCACTTACCATTACCGATACGGCAGGGTGTGTTTCAACGGGATATGTTTGGGTTACAGTCAACCCGCTACCTCGGCCTGGGTTTTCATTTCTACAACCTATTTGCGAGGGGACTTCCCTTCTGATTTCAGATACATCTTCCTTTTCAGGGCCAGGCCTGATTTCCAGCTATGCATGGAACATCAACGGTGCAAATGGGTACATCGATAGCTCAAACCAGCAAGAGCCAACCTTTAGCAATATACCTGCAGGTGCTTTCCAAATTCAGTTGGTGCTAACTACCGATAGCGGATGTGTTGATACCCTTAAAAGAACGGGGCTGATTTCCGAAAATCCGCAGGCGCAATTTGCCTATCAATCCCTTTGCTTTAAAGAAAATGTTTACCAAGACAGCACATTGGGAGGAAGCCCTCCATACTCCTTGGCTTGGGACTGGAATAACGATGGGATTACCGACACAACGGTGCAGTCCTTTTCCTTTATTCACCCCCAATCCACTGGCCAAGAAATAAGCCTTTCTGTTGTTGACAGCTTAGGTTGCCGCTCAGACACCTCAATGGTGGTCATGGTTATGGAAGCGGTTGACGAGCCTGTTATGCCCAACGTTTTACACAGAAATCCGAGTATCCCTGGGAACGATTGCTGGAATTTCGAATCCTTTGCCCCCGGCTTTAATAGCTGCATCGATTATGACCTCTGGATTTATAACCGGTGGGGCATTTTGGTATTTGTTACCAACAACGATGTAGGCAATCCCGACTTAAATTGCCAGCGGTGCTTTTGCGGTCAAACCAACAACCAATCCACTCTTTCCACGGGAACCTACTTCTATATTTTGAAAGGGAAGGGTGAATTCGGTGAGGGAATAGAGCTTCAAGGACAACTAATGGTCATGGAATAATGGTTTGAAAACATTTTTTAGTTTTCAGCTCTTGGCCTCTCCCTTAGGGTTTGCCTCAGGGTTTTTTTTGTACCATACGTTGTATTTCTAAAAACTTCACCCATACTTAATCTAATTTCCAATGCGATTTGATTTAACTTTGGGTGGGTTTTTCCCTGAATTGTTTGGTGCATTTTTCGATTTTATCAAGATATAATTTTAGATATGAAAACAAACCGACTGCTATTCATGTTGGCGCTGGGATTTTCATTGTTGTCTATTCATGGCCAATCCAACAACATAACAACCTTCCTTCGGGTTGAAAAAATTCCCGGTTTAAATTTCGGATTGGCATTTTCAGAAACCAGCGACATGGGATTTATTGGAACCGGCCAAGACGATGGCCCCGGTGGGCATGGCATGTGTGATTTATATGTAATGAAGGTAGATGAGTGCGGCGTTACACAATGGTATTACCGCTATGGTGGGCAAGACGAGGAAGGCGGAAAATTTGTACGTCAAACCAGCAATGGGGGGTTTATTATTGCAGGATTGGCCCGATCTTGGGGTGCGGGCAGCTACGACTCCTGGCTGGTGCGGCTAAATCCACAAGGCCAATTGCAATGGTCTAGAACATTCGGCACCGGAAACGACGATTTTGGACTTTGTACCGACGAAACTCCCGATGGAGGCTTTTTAATGGGGGGGTTCTGGGGCAGCCCACAATATGGATTTATTTTAAAAACAGACGCCAATGGGAATCCGGTTTGGCAAAAAAATGTGGAACTGACAAACGCCTGGGTAAATTATGTGGAAGCCCTTCCCGGGGGCGACATTTTTATTGCAGGCCAATTTATTGGGCCTTTTGGTGGGCAAGATATGTTTGCTGCCCGATTAAACTCCCTTGGCAACCCAATATGGACTCGGAGTTATGGAATGGCTGGGAATGATGGAATTGATTGGGATTTAACAGGAAAAATCACCCCGACTGGCAATTTGCTGATTTCTGCCTCAACGTCCAGCATGGGGCAAGGGTACGATATGCTGTTGATGAGTTTAGAGGGAACCACAGGCAACATCCAATGGTCAAAGGTTTTACAAGGTTCTGGAGAAGACCGCGCCCATTTTGTGAATTTTACCTCAAACAACCTTATTCTGCAAAGTGGATATACAACAAGCTGGGGCAATGGCGGAGCCGATGTGCTGTTCAACGTGTATGACACGGTGGGGAATCGGCTGTGGAGCAAGACCTATGGCAGCAGCAGCCTAGACAAGGGCTGGGGAATTCAAGAAACGCAAGACGGGGGATTTTTAGTGTCGGCCTCTACCCAAGGTTTTGGCGCCCTGTATTTTGACCCTATGTTTATAAAAGTGGATAGCCTTGGTGGGTTGGCAAACTGCCCTTACAGTACCACCCCAACCCCAACCATGCTCAATCCCACTTTGTCGAGCGGCACATTAAGTCCAAATTATGGGAGTATTTCTATTCTAACCGCCTCGCCCAACCCGGCTCCCATTTCAATCGTACCCAACAGCGATATCATTTGTTTTAACTGCAACAATGTGCCTCAATTTGTTGTTTCTGACACTTCAATTTGTTTGGGCGACTCCATTGTTCTTTGGAACAATACCACCGTTGGACTTATTTGCAGCCAAGACTGGCAAATTAACGACAGCAGCGGAGTCCTAATGGTCTCTCTTCCTGGAACAGACAGCCTAATTTATTATTTCAGCCAAGTGGGACGGTACATGATTCGGCTTGAGGCGACTTGCAATAACGTAACAAATTACGACTCCATTGAGGTGGTAATACGGCCTAAGCCAGAGGGAAACATGTCTCTTAATCCCCTTTGCCTAAATGCCCAGCCCAGCCAATTCTCAGGATCTTCTACCTTTTTCCCAACCCAATGGAGTTGGAATTTTGGCGATGGAAACTCTTCCAATCAGCAAAATCCCGCACATACCTACACGCTGCCTGGGAACTACCAGGTTGAACTCTTCGTTACCAACATGTATGGCTGCCTCGATACCATTACCGATACGCTAAACATTCATCCCGTTCCACAAGCAAATATTCAGGCTCCCAACACGCTCTGTTTCGGGCAAACGTCCACGGCAAGCGTTCAAATAAGCGGAGGAACCGCTCCATATTCCCAAGTTTGGAATACCGGGGCAACCACATCTTCCATCCCTCTTAATGCTACAGGGAACATCGACTTATCGGTTCAAGTTATTGATGCGAATGGGTGTGTGGCCCTTTTGGCCAATGATACGGTTCTGGTTAGCCCGCCTCTTTTGGTCAATTCCCTACCCGATGACACCATTTGCCTAGGACAAACTGCATCTATTGGGGCAAACCTACAAGGAGGAAACGGAAATCCGACCTTGAGTTGGACGAATGGAGTTCCTCAGGGGCCCGGCCCGCATAACGTTACGCCAACTCAAACCACAATCTACATTGTAACGGCTTCAGATGGATGCACCGTTCCAAACGATACAGATACAATGACCGTGGTGGTAAATCCTATGCCATCGGCCTCGTTTAGCAGCAATCCGAATCAAGGTTGTCAACCTTTAACGGTTCAATTTCAAAACAACAGTACCATAGGCAGCGGTCAAATAGTTTCACATGTGTGGGTTTTTGGCGATGGGAACTCGGCTTCCAACGCGAACGTTGTTCACACCTTTAACACCAGCGGAACTTTCCCGGTTACCCTAATTGTAACCTCTGACCTTGGTTGTGTTGATTCTATTAGCCCTCCAGCCATCGTAGTTCACCCCCTTCCCGTTGCAGGCTTTTCCTATCCACTTCCGCTTTGTGAAGGCGAAGCGTTGGTAATAACCGATACCTCTTCGGTCGTTGCCCCAGGAATTATAAACGGATTTGCCTGGAACATTACCTCGGCCGGAGGATACATCAATAGTTCAAACCAACAAAATCCAAGTTTCACCAATGTGCCTGTAGGGCCCTTCCAAATTCAATTTAGAGTTACCACCGACAAAGGCTGCAGCGATACGCTGTTGTTTGATGGAATGGTATCTATAAATCCTGAAGCCATGTTTACCTATCTGTCGCTATGCCCTCTAGAAAACGCGTATCAAGACAGTTCAACGGGAGGAACAGCGCCTTATTCATTGGCTTGGGACTGGAACAACGATGGAGTAACGGATACTACGGCCGAAAACTTCATTTACAACCACCCCCAGGCTTCAAATCAAAACATGAGTTTAACTGTTATTGATGCCCAGGGCTGCCGGTCTCAACTGGTTTTGCCGGTAGATGTAATGGATTCAATCCCAACCCCAATTATGCCGAATGTTTTACACCGAAATCCAAGCATTCCTGGAAACGATTGCTGGGATTTCGAGGTGTTTGCCCCCGGATTTAACCCTTGCATAGATTACGACTTCTATGTTTACAATAGATGGGGCGTATTGGTATTCCAAACGGAAAACACCAAGGCCAATCCCGACCAAAATTGCCTGCGCTGCTTTTGCGGGGTCTCCAACAATCAAACGCTGCTCAGCTCTGGGATCTATTACTATATTTTAAAAGGAAAAGGAGAAATTGGGGCAGGAATTGAACTTCAAGGTCAGCTTATGCTGATGGAATAAACGCTAAATTGAAGTCCTGTAAGAATTTAGCCAAATTGAGTACGGCACCTGCAACCCACTCCATGTTTATTTCTTAACTTTGGGTTAACTCTCGTTCGTAATTTCCTGCTATTCTATGCATCGATTTTCTCTTTCTCTCGGATTTGCCATTCTGTTTTCGCTCCTGTTTTCAATGCAGGTTTTGGCACAGCGCGAAGTATTGCCCGCCGGAGGCGATGCACAAGGGGGTTCCGGCTCCTTTTCTTGGTCGATCGGCCAAGCGGCCGACCTTCATTATTCAGGTTCCGATGGTTTTATTTCAGAAGGCGTACAGCAGCCTGCGGAATTCTTTCTGACCGGTGCAGATGTGCTGGAGCTGCCCCATTTGCATTTATTCCCCAATCCTACAACTCGACGCATTCAACTGCTTGGCTTGGAATCGATCGCATTGCCCGCCTTTTATCGCATTTTAAACGCAATGGGCCAAGAATTGCTCAGCGGCGAATTGTTGATTCAGCAACCCGTCATTTCGGTGGTTGAATTGCCCGCAGGGGTCTATATCCTTCTCTTACCGAATGCACCTGAATCCCCTTCCTTCACTTTTGTTAAACACTAATTTTATTTCATCCGATGAAACGCAAATTCTTCCTTTTTTCTTTGCTCGCCATTTCGGTTTGCATGCATGCTCAAGCCCCTCTTCGCTTTTCCTATCAATCGGTGGTGCGCAATCCGGCCAATGTTTTGGTGGCCAACGGGCCTGTTGGCTTAGAAGTAAAAATACGGCAAGGCGCCCCCGCCGGAACGGTTGTATTCCACGAAACCCATGCTCTTAGCTCGAACGCCAATGGCCTAGTAACCGCTGAAATTGGTTCAGGTCAGGTAGTAGCCGGCTCGATGTCGGGAATCAATTGGTCGGCAGGCCCTTATTTTCTTGAAGCCGCTACCGACCCCTTTGGTGGAACGGCATATAGCCTTTCCAGCACCCGCGAACTGCTAAGCGTTCCGTATGCGTTGTATGCCGAAACAGCAGGCAATGGCGGAGGTGGAAATACCATTAGTGCAGGGACCGGATTGACACTAAACGGAAACGTAATGGATGCTCAAACATCCTCGCCCCTGTGGAACGCCAATGCCTTGCAATCCGCACCGATTTCAATAGCCGCACCCACTCTAAACGATGTTTTAACCTGGAACGGTGCGGCCTGGATTCCTGCCGCCCCTTCAGGCGGAGGCGGAGGGGGAACCACCGTAAATTGCAACACCACCTCAAACACCAACTACACCATTCGTGGAACGGGAAGCGGAAACTACGAATGCACCAACGCTATTGTGGTAACCAGCACAGATCGGGTTGGAATTGGAACCACAACACCAAGCTCATCTTTCGATTTAACAGTGGGTACAGGAGGTTTCTTGGCAGATGGCTCAAGCACCACCTCAAACATCGCAGGTCGCCTTCGCATCGGAAGCACATCCAGTTCAACCTACGACCTTCAGGTTGACGGCCAAACCTATGTAACCTCCGGAATCCGTGTGGGAACAACCAGTACGCCCAGCAGCGGCGGCATTCTTGCCAACAACACCATTGAAACCAACCAACGATTTATTCAAGGCAGCAGCACTACCGGAACAGGAACAACCGTGGTACGGACCTCAAGCGGAGAACTGCGCCCACAATCGTCCACCGTCCACGTAAAAACCAACATCAATCCCCTTCTATTTGACAAAGAAAAACTGTTCCGCCTACGCCCTGTAGCCTATCAGCTTAAGCCGGCACTTGGTGGAGATTCTGAGGTTGGATTGATTGCAGAAGAAGTTCACGAAATCCTTCCCGAGTTGGTTGTTTATGGTCCAGAACGCCAATGGATAGGCGACTCAGGAATTCCTGCAACAGATGCCAATGGAAAAGAAATTTTGAACCACAACAACCAAGTTCCTTACTCTGTCCACTATGATAGGCTTCCCGTTTATCTGCTCCAAATCATAAAGGAGCAGGATAAGAAAATCCAAGAATTGGAAATGAGACTCCAAAAAATAGAAGACAAGCAGTAACAATGCCAACAGAATGTTACCTGTTGGCTTTCATTCCCCCGCTTCCTAGTGGTCAATCCGGCAAACCCGATGCTCCTTTAGGTACAATTCATTACAATCCTGAAGTTCAGTTAACCCTAGGTAACGCTTCGTGGAAAAGCGAATTAGGCCCCTACCACATTGACATGCGGCCTGCCTTATTGGACTACTCAGAATACCGCTACGGCGACTTTGCACCAAACGGCCTCCCCTTGGTGGGCTATGGAAAAAAAGCCCGGCATTTCTGCATAAATCTGGCTCAGTTTGGATTTGCCATACACGACACCTGGTGGTTTAATCGGGAACAAATAGAGTATCGAAACACGTTGGATGCCTTGCTCGATTGGTTCGAATCGAATAAAGAAAAAACAGAGCAGGGTACCTGTTGGCGAGTCCCCTTTGAAAATAAAAAATATGGCATTCCCGCGGGGTATCCCTCGGCCATGGCACAAGGCGAAATTATTTCTTTCTACACACGCATGTACCAACTAACTGGAAAAGCGGACCTGTTAAATACCGCCATGGATGCGTTTGAATTTTTGAAAATAAACATTGAACAGGGCGGCGTACGAAGGAAAGATGAAAATGGGCACATTTGGCTAGAAGAATACCCCCTTAAAACCCCAAGCTATGTGCTGAACGGTTTTATTTACACCATTTTTGGCCTTATTGACCTATTTAGGGTTACAAACAACCATCAGGTTAAACTTGAAATAGACCGCTGCATTGTCAGCCTAAAGGCCTACTTGCCTAAGTTTTCACTTTGGTATTGGCCCATTTATGACCTTCACCGCAAGGAATTGATTATGACTTATTACATGCGGAATGTGTATATACCGCAGATGCAAGCCTTGGCATGCTTGTTTCCTGATGAACCTTTGTTTTCTGCAACCGCCCGCCGCTGGAAAACACAAAACAATCCTTTTAACAGGTTGCTAGCTCAAGTTATGTACCGCGTTCAACCCCGGCTTCGCCGCTGGATGTGCAATCAAAAGCCAAGGTAATTAGAGAAAACTCCACTGAATATCGCGGTCGGAATTTCCAGAACTAATCAACAAAATTCGCCCCGGCGATACCATTGGAAAATCCAACCAGAGTTTTGCTTTTTCAACCACTTCGTTGTGCCGCCCAGGCAGGTTGGAATTAAAAATAAATAAACGCACCTCGGCACGAACTAAGGCCAACTGAAGCAGCCGCTTTCGTAGAACATCGTCGGGCGATTCCCATACCACATGACAGGCCAAGGCCAGTCCGTCAAAATCGCTTAAATCGGCCTTTCGGGAACGCAGCCAAGCCAAATCGGCCAGCCAAGTATTGCTCTGCAATTCAGAAGCAATTTGGTAGCCACTTTGCAAACCCAGTTCCCCCAGCCCATTCAAAAACCCCTGCCGCCAAGCTTCGCGGCTTTTGTTGTATTGCTTGTGCACCTCGTGCGCCCGCTGCAGCATACCTTGTTCTTCAAAGCGAATGGAATTCATAGGTTAAATGTACCGAAATTCATCGGCTTGGTTTCTAATTGATTTTATTTTTGGGGGCCCTATCCGGCTTTCCGCTGTAGTCAAGGGCCCAGCAGCGGGGGCTGGCCGGGGCCTGCGTGGGCTCCCTGTGGTCGCCTCCGCGGCCCTGCCAGCCCTGCTGCTGCCATGCCCTTGCCTGCCGCTGCAATCCGGGGGCCGGGCCTCGGCATTTCTTGGGCCTCAACGCCCAAATTTTGCGTGCCTTTAACCGATGCTCAGCTTGCGTTCCGAAGGTTGGCATTGCACACAAGGCGATTTTTACATTGACCCCTGCAAGCCCCTTGCAAGGGCCGTGGTTACACATGCGCATGCCGACCATGCAGGTCGCGGCCGCGGCCATCCCCTTGCCTGCCGCTGCAATCCGGGGGCCGGGCCTCGGCATTTCTTGGACCTCAACGCCCAAATTTCGGTTATCTTTAACCGATGCTCAGCTTGCGTTCCGAAGGTTTGTATTGCGAACAGGGCGATTTTTACATCGACCCCTGGAAGCCCGTTGCAAGGGCCGTGGTTACACATGCGCATGCCGACCATGCACGACGGGGCATGGGAAGCTATTTGGCTCCTTTTTTCTCGAAAAACGTGCTCAAACTCAGGCTGGGAAAACACATTCGCCTTGATACTTTGCCCTTTGGTCAAAAACACTACATTCGGGGCCTGTCTTTGTCGTTTCACCCGGCGGGACACATACCGGGGTCCGCACAAATACGCTTGGAATACCGCGGAGAAGTGTGGGTGGTGAGTGGCGATTATAAAACCACACCCGACGGACTTAGCCACCCTTTCGAGCCCCTGACCTGCCATACCTTTATTACTGAAAGCACCTTTGGCATGCCCTTGTTTCAATTTCCAGATCAAGAAACCGTGTTTTCTGAAATGGAAGCTTGGTACAGGCGTTGTTCTGGGGCGGGAGAACTGCCTGTTGTTCTGGCCTACTCTCTGGGCAAAGCTCAAAGAGTGATGCTTGGGCTTCACCAAAGGGGAATTCCTGTGGCCTTGCACTCCTCCGTTTGGGAAACCCATGAGGCACTGCGAAAAAATGGGTTTGGCCTGCCCCCAGCTCCTAAATGGTATGCCCGCAATGTTCCAGAACGAATGCCGGTGTTGATTGCTCCTCCGGGCGCCATTCGTGGAGCCGGTTTTTTGCGAAAACAGCCGCACCAACTGGCTGCGGCTTCAGGCTGGATGCATTTAAAAGGCTTGCGCCGCCGGGCAGGCTACGAAATGGGATTTGTGCTCTCTGACCACGCCGATTGGAACGGTCTCTTGTATGCGATTCAAGAAACCAAAGCAGAACAGGTTTGGATTACCCATGGGTATTCTGACGTACTAAGCCGTTTTTTGCGGGAACAAGGAATCCAGGCTCAGACCTTGGAAACCCATTTTGGGCAAACCGATGACGACAGCGAATGAAGGCCTTTGTTGAATTATATCATCTATTGGACAGCAGCCCCGGTATAAAGGCCAAAGTCGATTTGCTGGCCTCCTTTTTTGAAAACCACTCCAATTCAGATGGGTTGTGGGCCTTGGCTTTGCTCAGCGGACAAATTGGGGGGCGCCGGCTGAACAGTGCCGCTTTAAAGCAACTGTCCATGCGCGAGGCCGGATTGCCCGAATGGTTGTTTGCCGAATGCTACAGTGTGGCGGGCGACTTGGCCGAAACGATGACGCATTTGTTTCCCGAGCCCGGGGTAAACGCTCCCAAGGGAAGCCTGAGCGAATGGATGCAAGCCATTGAGGCCCAGCGGGGATTGCCCCCAGAACAACAGCAGGCCTTTGTACTTGAGGCCTGGAAACGCATGCCCCGTTCAACCCGATTCGTTTTTAATAAACTCATTACAGGGGGATTCCGCGTTGGAGTATCAAAGGGATTGTTGGTGCAGGCCCTAGCTAAAGCAACCGAACAGGATGCCGAACAGATTCAGTACCGGCTTACTGGACAATGGCATCCAAAAGATACACAATGGCAGGCGCTGTTGCTCGACAACAACAGCCTGGCCGACATCAGCAAGCCCTATCCTTTCTTTTTGGCGCACTCATACAACCCAGAAACTCCAGAACCAAAACCAACAGATTGGCAGGTGGAATGGAAATGGGACGGCATTCGCTGCCAATGGGTGTGCCGGCAGGGACATTCGTTTTTGTGGAGCCGCGGAGAGGAACTTATTACCGCTGCATTCCCTGAGCTGACCGACGGAGCTTTGCCTATGCAGGGAGATTGGGTGTTGGACGGAGAGTTGTTGCCCGGAAAGCCTGGAGACTGGAAACCTTTTTCTGAACTGCAACGAAGGTTAAACCGAAAGCGGCTCAGTTCGGCCATATTAAAAGAGATTCCTGTTGGTTTTATGGCTTACGACCTATTGGAATGGCAGGGAAAAGACATACGCATGTGGCCCTTGCGCGATCGAAGGGCCTTGCTGGAAAACGAAATGCAAAATTTGCCCCGCATTGGGGTATCGCCGGCCTGGGTTGGGGATGTTGACCTTTGGGTAAAAAAACGGGAAGACGCCGCACAACAGGGTGCCGAAGGAGTGATGCTAAAGCACTTGGACTCCACCTATGGCGTGGGACGCAAACGGGGAAGTTGGTGGAAATGGAAAGTCGAGCCCCGCAGTTTTGATGCCGTTCTTACCTATGCACAACGGGGACATGGAAACCGCGCAAATTTATACACCGACTTCACCTTTGGGGTATGGTGGAAGGGGGAATTGCTGACCGTGGCTAAAGCCTACAGTGGATTAACCACGGCAGAGCTAACCGAGCTGAGCCGCTTTGTGAGCAAGCATTCCTTAGATTCGTTTGGGCCGGTTCGCCGGGTAGAACCCTTGTTGGTGTTTGAGATTGGATTTGATGGGATTCAAGAAAGCAAGCGGCATAAGAGTGGAATAGCCTTGCGGTTTCCGCGTATTTTTAGATGGAGGCGCGATAAAAAGCCGGAACAAGCCGACACCTTAGACCTGTTGCGGGCTATGATTGAGGACGCCCGCGCCCCCGATTGAACCGGCAGGCGCCGCAGCCAAACCGGCATTGGCAGCGCGGCGAGGAGGCGAGCTTGTGAGCCACCGCAGCCGCAGCTGACAACCGGTTTGGCAAGGCGACTACAGGTGAAAGCGGGATTAGGCGCCCCAAAAAAATAAATTTTATTCCCGGAAAAAATCCAGGGCTACCTGATAAAAAGCCTCCGGTTGATCGGCGTGAAGCCAATGGCCCGCGCCCGCAAGGGTTTGAAGTTGCGCCTGCGGAAAATGGGCCTGAATTCGCGGCTCAGAATCGACCGGAATGTAGCTGCTTAAGGCTCCGCGCACAAACAAGGTTGGCCCTGGGTATTGCGTTCCCTGAGGCAGGGGCTTGCCCACCTCTTCAATGTGATTGGCCAGTGCGTTCAGATTCAAGCGCCAGGCCAATGTGTTCCCTTCCCAGTACAAATTTTTTAATAAAAACAGGCGGGTTCCTGCGTCCAATCCGCTCTGAGCAAAAGCCTCTTCGGCCTGTTTTCGCTGAGAAAATTGGGCGGGGTTCAGCGTTTGCATGGCCGACAAAATAGAGGCGTGGTGAATTGGATAAGCCCAAGGCCCAATGTCGGCGACCAGCAGGGAGCGAACCGCCTGGGGAGCCAAGCAAGCCAAGTTCATGGCGGCCTTTCCTCCCATAGAATGCCCCAAAACATGGGCTGAACTCAGGTTTTTATCCTTCAGGTAATCGAGCAAATCCTGAGCCATTTCGGGGTAAGAATGCGTGGAGAAATGGGGAGATCGGCCGTGGTTGCGCAGGTCGATCAAGTGCACTTCAAACTGACTGCCCCAGCGTTTGCCGAGGCTGGACCAATTGTCGGCCGAGCCAAAAAGGCCATGCAACACAAAAAGGGCTGGACCTTGTCCGTGAACGGTTGAGAAAAGCATATCAATCGTTCAAGGGTTGACAAAGGCGGCGGTACAGGCCAATGGTATTGTTGAGTCCAAAGTCCAAGCAATCGGCCACTAAGGCATGGCCGATGGATACTTCTTGAAGTCCGGGAAGGTGCTGAACCAGGTAGCCGAGATTTTGAAGATTTAAATCGTGTCCGGCATTAATGCCTAAGCCAACGGCTTGGGCCGCCAATGCCGCCTCAACATAGGGTTTGATGGCCAGTGCTGGATTGTTGATGTACTGCGCGGCGTAGGCCTCGGTGTACAGCTCAATTCGGTGGGCCCCGGTGCGGGCAACCTCTTCCATGGCCAGGGGATTGGGGTCCATAAATATAGAAACGCGGCAGCCGTAGGATTTAAGTTCGGCCACCACCTCGCTAAGGAATTGGCGGCATTCAAAAACCTTCCAACCGGCATTGCTTGTAAGAACATGAGGCGGGTCTGGCACCAGGGTTGCCTGAGCTGGGCGCAGCTGCCGAAGCAGGTCTAGGTATTCGGGCGAAGGATATCCTTCAATGTTAAATTCCGTATGAATGGCAGCAGCGAGTTCAACCGCATCAGAATGGCGAATGTGGCGTTGGTCGGGGCGGGGATGAACGGTGATGCCGTTGGCTCCAAACCGTTCTGCCTTCAAGGCGAATTCCACCACATTTGGCAGCTGCCCTCCCCTTGCGTTGCGCAGGGTCGCAATCTTATTCACATTAACACTCAGTTGAACCATGCGCTTTGCTGTTGAGAATTAGATCAAATTTCCCTCAAAAATAGGTTTCTTTCTTCAACCCTCTTGGATGTTGCTGCGGGAGCAAGGCTGCCTGTGAACGATAAAAAAAGGAAGAAGAAATAAAAATACGGCAATATGGTAGGGCTAGAACGTTGGATTTTGCATCTTTGTTCGCAGCACATGCGTTTTATTTTACTTTAGCGTTGTACGAATATGATGATGGCCCGCGACTTAGTGCTTGACGACATTCCCCCGCTAAAAACCAGCGATACGGGGTTAAAAGCCATTGCTTGGATGGAAGAGTTTAAGGTAAGCCATTTGCCCATCATCAACCACGAAGATTACTTAGGGCTAATTACCGAGGAAGACATATACCAGAACAACAAACCCGAGGAGCCGCTGGGCTCGCATGATTTGTCTTTGCAGAAGCCATTTGTTCGGGCGGAAGACCATTTTTTAGAAGTGATTCGCTGGTTTCAGGAATGGGAATTGACGGTGTTGCCGGTGCTGGACGAACATGGGAAGTACATGGGCTGCATCACCTTGTCGAACTTGATGCAAGGGATGGCGCAACTGAAAGGGGTGAATGAACCTGGGGCGGTGTTGGTGCTTCAGGTGCTGGACCGCGATTACTCGCTGGGGCAAATGGCTCAGTTGGTTGAAAGCAACGATGCCAAAATCATTAGCGTAAGCATCATGGGCATTCCAAACAGCTCAGAATTAGAGGTGCATTTAAAAATCAACAGAACCGATTTAAGTGCCATTATCGCCACTTTTGTGCGGTTTAATTATACCGTTGCTGGCACCTTTCATGCTCAGCGCGACAACAACATGGACGACCGCTATGGCCTGTTGATGCGCTATTTGGATATGGATTGAGAAAGCGGCGTTGATGTTCTCTTGGAAAATCACCGCCGATGCATTCGGGTCTAAATTTGGGCTTGAAAAAACCAAAAGGGGCTGTCTTGCCTTTTTGTAGGTGTCCATCGCCGATGGACTTTCGCAGGGGTTTTTAGGGATTGCCGCTGCCCTTACTTAAGCCGGGAAAAGCACCCGTTATTCGAAAGAACCGAGGGCAAGGCCCCGTCGTTTCCCATCCACATATACTTCCACACAAGGTTGGGTATTGCTGCTTTTAGAATCGAGAAGATTTCCCTGTTCATCGTACCTAAAGGTAGTTTCCCTGCAGGAAGTGCCTGTTGGGGAGCACATGGATTCTCGAATTAAAAGGTTTCCTGGTTGTTGATATTCAGCACGGTAAAATCGGGCATCGGGCATTTGATGGGCCAAAACGGTGGGTCGTTTTTGTTCATCAAAAGCTTGGGTATGCAAATAACTAGGGCAGTAATCGGAAAATTTCCGGTATTCCTGAACGTCTCCATCATCAAATCGCCGGATGAATTCGGCAAAATGGCTGAAATGGCTGTAATAGAATTCTCCGCTTGGTAAGGCCGATGCGAAAGGGGGCAGGTTTGTAATGTGAACGCAGCGGATGTCGGTAGTGATGGTTGGCATCCATTCGGAAAAATAAAAAAATCGGTGCCCGTCGGTTTTTATAAAATAAGGCTTTCCATCGATGTTAATTAGGGTGTCGGCTGTTCGGAACACCGACGTTGAACAGGTTTGGCTGTTCAAGCCGTCTGATGGCATGAAATGCCCCCCCGGTTTTATTTTGGAGTGCGAATCAAAGAACCAATACAGGCTGTCGTGTTGCCTGCCTTTGGGTTGGTATCGAACAGAGAAAAGGTATTCGCCAGCAAAAACAGGTTGTTCAAAATGGTGAGCTTGGTGGGTAGGCGTAATGGTATCGGCTTGCAAGGTCAAAGGAATGCGGATTTGCTGCTGGGGTTTAAGCCAAAGCAGGTTGGTTTTGCCTGAATCTAAGCTTGGGCAGGATTCGGCATACCGTAAAATACGGGTGTTTTTGGCTTTGTCGTACATATTGAAAAAAAACACCCCCGCAGCCCCTCGGCCCTCAGCAGGAAGAACAATTGGATAGTCGTCTTGGGTGCTTTGGTTGGTAATGATTAGCGTAAACTGCATGGGCTGCCCCTCGGCATACCGGTTTTGCGCGCATTGCAGTTCAAGTTGCAGCGGCGGCATAATTAGATTGGCCGCCAATTTTTGGGGGAATAAGAAGCAAGCAAAAAGGAACAAAGAAAGGAGGTTGTGAAAACTCAAGTTCGGTAAATTTCAGCTGCCCCTTAGCGGATTAGATTCACGTTGGCGACTCTGGTTTTCCATCGTTTTTCCTTGGAATCATAGTAGCGAACGGCCACCGTATAAACGCCTTGCATGCAAGGTTCGTTCATATAATTGCCATCCCACCACTGATTGAAGTTTTTAGCCGTAAACAGCAATTCTCCCCAGCGGTCGTAAATAGAAAAGGAGCCTTCGGTTATGGTGCTGTTGTGGTACACCTTAAAGACCTCGTTGAGTCCGTCTCCGTTCACCGTAAAGGCATTGGGAATCCATAGGGCTTCGTCGTCTAGGTTGGAGGGGGGCGGCGGCGGGTCGATTGGGCTATCGGGTTCGCGCACAAAATGAGCAATCAGGGTATCGGTTTCGCCAAAAGTAAGGAAGGCTTGGTCGGCCGAAGAATCGGGGACCATGTTGTGATGGAAAATTTCCCAGTAGTCGAACAGATAGCCAGCAACCGGCAAGGCTTCTAGGTTCAATACATTCCCTGCAATTTGGGTTTGAGTTAGCGGGTAAACGGGCAAAACGGTACCGTTGCTGCGAATGCTGCCGCTAAGCGGAGGACTGACATCGTAGGTTATGGTTAGGGAATCGGTGCGCACAAAAATAGCGACAATGCTGTCGGCTTGCATTAGGGTGAATGCCGCGGGATTTACCGTAGAATCTGGAAGCAGGGTGTGGTTAAACAGCTCCCAATGCGAGAAATTCCAGCCTACTTTGGCGGTTGCCGTCATGTTGGCCTGCAGGTTGCCGAACCAACTTTGGGACCAAGGATAATTGGCCTGTTGAAACCCATTGAAATTCACATCGCCAGAGTTGGGTGGCCACACATTAATAACCACAGGGTGAGGCCCATCCACATCGTAGCAGTCTTCCAATCCTTGCTCAATGACCTGGCAGCGGCCGGTTATTTGGTTTCGAAGAAAGAGCAAGTTGTTTTGCCATTCGTTCATGCTTCCCCCCCAGCGGGTGATGTGCCTTGGCATTTCAACCGTTAAGATGTTGATAATAGAATCGAGGTGGGTCAACACATAGGGACAAGAAAGGCCTCCGGCAGAAAGTTGCTGATACCGATTTAGGTAAGCGGCTTTAAAGCCGGGGTTTTCCATGAGTTTGCTAAAAATAACCATGTGGCCAATTTCGGGGCCTGAATTCGGGAACATATCGTCGTATTCGCAGGGGTCGGCGTTAAAGTCGGTGGTAGGAAGGCCCGTATAATTATGCCCTAAATTGAAAATGTTGTCTTGGTCCCAAAGTGCATAGCGCCAGGGCACGCCGTTTCCGCCGTTTCCTTTCCACCACATGGTATTCCAGTTGAGCCAATCGGAATTGACGGACCAGGTATTCAGAATCATGTAATCAATCACATTGTTGACATCAAGCTGGGTGGCCACGCTTTGGTAATTGGCTTGCACCTGCATGGAATTGGCGGTAACATAGTTGTACAAATTGTTCCAATCGTTGGGCGATCCGTATCGAACATTTAATCCACCCCAAAAACTTAAGAAATCCAGGTCCTTCTTTTCTTGGCCGTGGTAAAATTTAGTGTAGTCGGGGTCGTTCACTTTTTCGCGGCATTCGTAAAGGCCCCAATAGTTTCCATTGATAAAAACGATGCAATGTTCCAGTCGGCGCAAATCGGCGTTCATCCCAATTTTCTCGGCCAGGCTTTGAACAAAAGCATCGCGCAGGTGGCAGCCGCCGTTCCCCCAAGTGTAGGGGTAATTGTCGGAGGCTCCGGCCTTAAACATAATGCGTTGGTAATCGGGGCGGGGGCTGGTATGGAAAATGGGGTAATTCATTTCTTGGTCGTACCCACATTCGTCTTTGGTAATAAAGTCAATGCCTTTTTGAGGAAAGGCCCAAGAGTCGTTTCCGTGTTTGTTTACTTCTCCGTACGATTCAAAGAGGAATTGTTGATTGGCACTGAAGTATTCTAGGTGCGAGAAAATGCGGAGGTTTCCATTGGCAAAAATGGCATTGTAATCGGTGGAAGAAAGGCTAACTACGGGCAAACTGAAGTTCTCGTTAATAAAATAGGAATGGGTGCTAACCCATCCGGGCAGGAAACCGGGTTGTGTTGGGAAAGCTCTAGCCCGAAGCACGGTGGTGGCTGCAACGGAAATAGGGCTGGCATACAATGCGGAAGTGGGTGTTGGTTCGGCCCCGTTGGTGGTGTATCGAATTTCGGCGGTAGGGTCGCTGCACGCTAGGGCCACATTTTGGGTTGTGGTATAAAATCCTCGGGGCACATTTACGGTTATTGGGGGCATGTAGTTGGTAGATGCGCCGGTATTGGAAGCGTTGGGGGTAGGATTCGTAAAAACCCCCCAAGTTGCAGCTCCGTCGGTGCTGCGTCCGGCCGAGTGGTTTCGGGCGGCTTTTTGAATGGCAACCTGATCTATAGAGCTGCCCATCGCATCGCTAAGCACAATGGATTCTGGGTTTTCGCTTTGCCGCAGTTTAAAACTGGTATGGTAGGGAGGTGTATTGGTGATATTCAGGTCGGAAGCAAAAACCAAAAGATAGCCACCGGCGGCTACATTGGTGGTTGGAATGGGCCATTTTAATGGATTTGAGGGATTGTCGCTCAAAAATAAGCCGGCAGTATTAACGGCTGCTCCGGTAGGATTGTAAAGTTCAATCCAGTCTTCAAAATCGCCAAATTGATCGGCATAATCGTTGTAGTTGGAACAGGAATATTCATTGATGACCAACTGCGCAGAAAGCGGATGCGCTCCGACACCAAAAAACAAGAGCAGAAGGGCATAGAAATGTTTCATCGTTTTTGATGCATTAGACGTTGATGTGTTATCTGTCCATCGGGCGATTGCATTCTAAGAATATAGGGACCGGGGGATAAAAATTCCAAACTTAGAACAAGACCTGTTGGGGTATTAAAATGCTGCATGCAAAGGCGACCGTTTGCATCAAACACATCGAAGCTCTGCAAAGCTTGTGGCAGCGTAATTTGATGGGATGAAGGATTCGGGAAAACGGGCGAAGTATTGATTTCTGTTTCGGCTTGTCCCATTACGCAGTTTTCTGGGACCAAATATCCGGGCGATCCACCTAGGCAACCGTAGCCCCAGTAGGTGGCGCTGTTTACGTCCCAGTTTGGTTGTGGGTTTCGAGGGGCTTCGAGTGTATATCCGTTCCCATCGGGTTCGTTGGGCCAAGGGGCGTAGTCTAGGTAGTGCATGGAGTAGATGAGCTTGTCGGCGGCATTGAAGATGCGAATGGCATCGCCTGTTCCTGAAAGGCCAAAGGGCAAAGGGCCTATTTTATTGGCAATTCCTGGGTTTTCTTGGTTGAACAGGGTTAGGTTTTGATACAGCACCAAAAATCCATCGGGTGGAATGACCGTGGCGGGAGGGATTTTATACAGGTTTGTGTTTTTTTCGTCGCGCAGGTAAAAGCCGCTGATGTCTCTGGGGCTGCTGCTCAGGTTGCGCAGTTCAAACCAATCTCCGGCATCGTTCCCGATGGGGCTTTTGTAATTCACCTCGCTAACAATTAGGGTTTCGTTTGTGCAGGGCTGATAGGCTTGGCCTGGGGAGCCCAAAATGCATCCAATGCGCCAGCTGTTGGGGTCGTTGGGGTCGGAAGATGTGTTGAGCAATTCTAGGGTTCTTCCAAGTCCATCTGCACCTATATTCCAGGGGGTTGAATCCGCATACGTCACTTGAATAATTAGCTGGTTTGAGGGGTCAAACACTTGAATTTGGTCGGTGTTGTTGTTTAGCCCAAAGCCCAACGGGCCCACCTTATTTGGAATGCTGTATTGAGAATTAAAGCGTTGGGTATCGGCCACAAAAACAAGATACCCCCCTGCAGCGATGAAAGTTCCTGGGGGAACAAGGTATAAATTGAGGGGGTCTGAATCCTTTATTTTATAGCCACTCAGGTCTATTGGACTGCTGCTGGGGTTGAACACCTCGAACCAATCCCCTGTGCTTCGGGTAGAATCGCTGTTGTAATTAATTTCGGTAATGTGCAGGGTTTGGCTTTGGGCGAAACCTGTGAGCAGGATAAAAAAGAGAAAAATCGCCTGAAAAAGGCGGCCCTGGGTAAGCGTGTTTGTTTTCATACGGACATCTAAGTTAATGAATTCTTAATATTGGGAGGGCTGAATCTAAGGGGAATTAAAGCGGAAATTAACCGGATTTAAGAATATAACTTGCTTGAGCCCCTTTTATGGCCGACTGAAAAGTTTTACCTTGCGGGTCTAAAACATCGCATTATGTCGTTTTTTCGAAAAACAAAGCTTGGCCTTATGGTTTCCTTATCGGTGGGTTCCGCGGCCTTTGCTCAGTCCAACATTTCGTTTGTAGAGTACGATTTGCCCAATGGACTGCATGTTATATTGCACCAGGACAACAGCACGCCGATTGTGGCGGTGTCGGTTCTTTACCATGTAGGTTCTAAAAACGAAGACACCACTCGAACGGGCTTTGCCCACTTTTTTGAGCACCTGTTGTTTGAGGGTTCAGAAAACATAGCCCGGGGTGAATTTGACAAGTACATTCAAAAGGCGGGCGGTGCGAACAATGCGAACACCTCGCAAGATCGGACCTTTTACTATGAAGTGCTTTCTTCGAATCAATTGGAATTGGGTTTGTGGTTGGAGAGCGAGCGCATGCTGCATGCAAAAATCGAAAACATAGGAGTTGAAACACAACGGGAGGTTGTAAAGGAAGAAAAGCGGCAGCGGGTGGACAACCAGCCTTATGGCACATTGATGGAAGAAGTATTTAAGCGCGCCTACAAAAAGCACCCATACCGTTGGGTTCCGATTGGCTCAATGGAGCACCTAAATGCGGCTAAGCTCGATGAATTTATGGAGTTTTACCGCACTTTTTACGTGCCGCAAAACGCCACCTTATCGATTGCTGGCGATTTAGACATAGCGAAAACCAAGGTATTGGTGGAGAAGTATTTTGGATCTATCCCCAAAGGCAAGCGCGAAATTCCCCGGCCCAAGGTCGTGGAGCCCGCATTAGGAAAGGAAATCCGCGACACGGTATTCGACAAAATTCAATTGCCTGCGGTGGTGCAAGCCTATCGGATTCCAGCTCAAGGAACACCTGATTATTACGCGCTGCAGGTATTAACCACCTTGCTTTCAGGGGGTGGCAGTTCTCGGTACAACCGTTCCATTGTGTACGAACAGCAAAAAGCCGTAGCCACCTTTGCTTTTCCATTCCCTTTGGAAGATCCGGGTGTTTTTATTGCTTTAGGCATTTGCAACCAAGAAACAGGGCCTGCCGAACTTGAAAAGGCGATGGATGCAGAGGCAGATCGGGTTAAGAAAGAACCCATCACAGAGGCCGAAAAAAACAAAGTGATCAACCAGATAGAAACCGCGTTCATAGAACAGAACCAACAGGTAGCAGGTATTGCCGAAAATCTAGCCAACTACCATGTGTATTATGGCGATGCCAACCTGATTAATACTGAGATGGAACGGTACCGGGCTGTAACAGCAGCGGATGTTTTGCGTGTAGCCAACCAATACTTGGTTAAAGAAAACAGGGTTGTACTGTATTACTTACCTCAAGCTTCGAATTAAGAATAGTCCCATGAAAAAAGCAACGTTTTTCCTTTTCTCTTTTGCATTTCTGGCCTTTGCATTTACCGCCACGGCTCAGCTTGACCGGAGTAAGGCTCCCGGGGCGGGTCCGGCGCCTAAAATCCAATTGGGCAGCTACCAATCCTTCAAGTTAAAGAACGGCTTGCGTGTATTCGTGGTTGAAAACCACAAATTGCCTGTCATCACCTTTTCTCTTCAAGTGGAAATGGACCCCATTCTGGAAGGAGAAAAATCGGGCACATCGGACCTGTTCAATTCCATGATTATGTCGGGCACCACCAAGCAAACGAAGGTGGAGTTGGATGAGAAAATCGATATGTTGGGGGCGAGCATTCAGGCTGGGGCCGGTTTTGCTTTCGCCTCGGGATTGTCGCGGAATAAAAAAGAGATGCTCAACTTGATGGCCGAGGTGGTTACCCTGCCCGCCTTTCCTGATGCCGAGTTGGAACGAATTAGGAGAGAAACCTTATCAGGTCTTGCTTCGCAGCAAGACGACCCTGGTCAAATTGCCAGCAACATCGCGGGGGTGGCCAATTTTGGCGACAAGCACCCTTACGGAGAGGTAACCGACAAAAAAACCATTGAAGCGGTAACCTTGCAGGACATTCGCAACATGTACACTCAGGTGTTTAGCCCTAAATCTTCGTATTTGGCGATTGTTGGAGACATTACCTTGGCAGAGGCAAAGGCATTGACCGAGGAAGCCTTTGGCCGGTGGGCGGGCGAAAAACTGCCCAGCCGCAAGTTCCCTGATGCTCAGGCGCCGCAATCTTCGCAGGTGTTTTTGTACGACCGGGGCAACAGCGTTCAAAGTTCAATTCGGCTGACCTATCCAATTGATTTAAAACCAGGAGCCCCCGATGCCATTGCGGTTCGGGTTATGGCCAACATTTTGGGCGGAGGAATGAGCGGCCGCTTGTTCAAAAACCTGCGCGAAACGCATGGATATACCTATGGTTCTTACGCCTCGATTTCGGCCGACCCCTTAAAAGGCAGTTTTACCATTACCGCCGATGTGCGGAATTCGGTAACCGATTCTGCTGTGTATCAAATGGTGGCCGAAATGAATCGAATCGTAAGCGAACCCATCTCGGTGGAAGAAGTTGACCGCACCAAAGCCGAAATTACCGGCGCTTTTGCTCGCTCGCTCGAAGATCCCGGCACCATTGCCCGATTTGCCATCAACATAGAACGCTATAAATTGCCTGAAACCTATTATCAGGATTACCTAACCACACTGGCCAATTTAACCCAAGAAGACATCCAAAATGCGGCGCTGAATTACGTTAAGCCCTTTGGATACAATTTGGTGGTGGTTGGCCGCAGAGACAGCATTGAAGCTGGATTGTTGACCTACGATGCCGACGGAAAAATTTCGTTCTTTGATGCTTTTGGTCGCAAGGCTGGAAGTTTGGCTCCGGTACCGGAAGGAGTAACCGCCCAAACGGTGGTTGATCGCTTTGTTCAGGTGAGCGGTGGAATGGAAAACATCAACAGCATTAAATCTATTTCGCAGAAAGCAGAAGCTTCCATACAGGGATTTACCATTGAAATGGAAACCGACTTCAAAGGCCCAGACAAAGGCCGAATGATGGCAAAACAAATGGGGCAGGTGGCTCAAAAGGTTGTAGTGAATGGCAAAAAGGGCAGCACGGTTGATCCTAGCGGAGAAAAGCCCTTGGACGAGAACGACATCAAAGAAACCTTGGCTCAATTGAACCCCGTTTTGGAGGCGGTGTATGCCAACTACGGTTATACTGTAGAATTGCAGGGATTGCTTTTAATTGATGGGGAGCGCTGCTATCAAATGAAGTTTGTTGGGCCTTCAGGAAGCGTTGATACCCGTTGGTACAGCGAAGAAACGGGGGTGTTAATTAAATCGAACGGAGCAATGGGTTCAACAGTGTATTCGCGGTATCAGCCCGTGAATGGAGTTATGCTGCCACATCAATTGGATGTAACGGAGCAAGGAATGTCGTTGACCTTTATTTTAAAGGAGATCAAGGTTAACCACAACCTAGAAAACAGCCTTTTCGAATTGAAATAAGTTTCAAGTCAGTAGGTTAAGGGATTCGGGAATGCGATGGATTTTGGGTGCTTGTAGCCAAAAATTTGCCCGCGGCAGGGGTTGATGCGGCTGCCCCGAAAGGGCCGAAAGGGCCGATTTCAGTTTTGCCGCAAAGGCCAAAAAGGGGCTGAGGAAATGCGCACAGGGCCGGCAGGATCGCCGATGCAGTGCACTGCTGTGTGTTCTGTGGTTATACCCCCCTTTCAATAGACGGTGCAAAGCTCCCCCGCGGGGAACCCCTCGGTGCGCTGTGGTTATAAAACCCCCGATAGCGAACCGGTTCCATTGTGTTTACCCGAAAAGGGAACAAAGGGGCCGGCATGCGGTCCTGTTTTGAGCAAGGCGGTGAGCGCTGTGGCAATCTAAGCCCAAAAGCGTTATTGCCTAGGCCTATTAAAATAGAGGGTAAATCAACATTTCTTATTTTCCCAGGGCCAATTTGTAGGTTTCAATCGCCCGGTTCCGCGCCACCGCATGCTCAACCATAGGCTTAGGATATCCAAATCCTTCAATTTCTGGAACCCAACGCCGGATGTACGCTCCTTTAGAATCAAATTTCTCGGCCTGTGTGGTTGGATTAAACACTCGAAAATAGGGGGCCGCATCGCAGCCGGTTCCCGCTGCCCATTGCCAATTCCCGTTGTTGCTGGCCAGCTCAAAATCCAACAAGTGCCGAGCAAACCAAGCCTCTCCAATCCTCCAATCCACCAGCAAATGCTTCACCAAAAATCCAGCTACCACCATGCGTACGCGGTTGTGCATAAATCCGGTGGCGAGCAATTCCCGCAAGCCTGCATCTACAATTGGATATCCCGTTTGCCCTGCGCACCAACGTTCAATGTCTTCCTCTCGGTTTAGCCACGGAATCGCATCGTAAGCCGGTTTGTAGGCCTGATCCACCACCCGCGGATGGTGCCACATTACATGCATAAAAAATTCCCTCCAGGCCAATTCCTTTACAAAGGTTTCGCTTTGCTGCACGGCCTGCCGGTACAATTCGCGCACCGAAATGCTGCCAAACCGCAAATGCAATCCCAGTTTGCTTGTGGCATCTAAGGATGGGGTATTGCGCGTTTCGGCATAGGCTCGAATCAATTGGTTTGGCACCTGGCGTGCAGGATAATCAAACGCTGTTTCTTCAAAGCCCATGTCGTTCAGGCTGGGCATAAGATGCCCATCAAGGCCTTGTGTCCAGCCCTGACCGAGTCCTTCGGAATTAAAACTGCGGTGTTCTGATTCCCGTGCGGCTCGTTCCAGCCAAACCCGGCTGTATGGGGTATAGACAGAATAGGGTCCGCCGCTGCCTGATTTAATTTCTTCAGGGCTGCAAAGAACGTGGTCTTTAAAGGCATGAAATTGAATTCCGCGTTCTTGCAACAGAGCGGCTACATCCGCATCGCGTTTCCGGGCATAGGGCTCATAATCTTCGTTTGCAAAGACTTCGGCGGGCCTGTAGGCATCGGCCAATTCTGCCCAAACCTGCAAAGGTTCGCCGTACATTACCCTTAAACGGCCGCCCTGGGCTTCAATTTCACGACCAAGGTCTAACAGCCGTTGGTGTATGTACTGCACCCTTCGGTCGGTTTTGTCTTGCAATTTCTGCAGGATTTGAACATCAAAAACGAAAACAGCCAAGGTGCCTCCTCGGCTTAAAGCTTCAAACAGGCCGCGGTTGTCGTGCAACCGCAGATCTCGGCGAAACCAGAATAGGCGCTGAACATTTTCCATAAAGCTAGAATGCAAAATGGGCCAACTTGTTCATAATAAATCGGTTTTTTTGGGTGGCCGCTGAGCATTCTGGCCTACTTCGAGGCAAGAACACGGGGCAGCCCATGCTCGTTCAGGAGGGGTATCCAATTCCGCAGGCACAGAGAGTTGTGCTCGGGGATAGAACTAAAATGCAATTTAAAAGGGGTAAAGGATCAATAAAGAACCGCTGTTTTGCGGGTTCCGTACTGGATTTTGAGGGCATCTACGTCGCGCAGGGCCTCTTTGATGTCGGTGATAATGCCGGTAGAGACTTCTTCGTCGGCTTTAATGGAAACAAAGGCCTTTTTTCTGTCGGCTTCGGGCAGGCGGTTCATTTCTTCCAAAACGAAGGGGCCAACGTCTTTAACGTCAGCAATAACGTCGTTGAGCTGCATGCGGGGAGCGGTGCCGTACAATTGGGCTTTGGTGGGTTGCCCTACGTACACTGAAATGATTTTGTTGCGGTCTTCAGAAGCAATTTTAACCGATTGGGTTGCGCCGGGTTTGGTTACCTTCACTTGAAGGGTAACCTCACGCATGCGGGTTGCTACCATAAAAAAGAACAAGAGCATAAAAACGATATCGGGAAGGGAGGCGGTATTAATACCGGGGGCATCGCCAGAACCACCTTTTTTCCTAAACTTGGACATGCTTATTTCGATTTAATAGGTTCAGCCTCAGATATTGCCATGGGAATGGCTTTTTGAATGGCATGCATTTGGGTGTTGGCCTCCTCTTGAATATCGTCTGTTTGTCCTTTGGCGGCTAATTCTGAAAGCTCATCGTAGGACTTTCCATATTTTGCTTTAGCCAACTCGTTGCGCAGCTCATTAAACGCTTGGGTTAAAACATCCTGAACTTCGATGTAGGTTTTGTAGGTAGTCAATCGGTCATTTTGAAGGGCAACAATCCCTTTGGACTTTTGAAATACAAAAGTAAAACCATCTTCACCATACTCTTCTGGGGCATCTTTTTCTGGCCAATCTGAGCGGTTGGTTCGGTTTGGAATAAAATTTTTAACTCGTTCTTTTAAGGTTTTAACATCGCCGTATTCGTTGTTGACGAGCAACTCATTGTTGCGGTTAACATAAACCAGCAAAACATTTCGCTCTTTGACTGGGGGCGGTGGTATTTTTTCCTCGACCTTTCGTGGCAGCTCTCTTGGCAATCCATACTCTTGGTCCATGGTAGTGGTTACCAAGAAAAAAATTAGGAGCAGAAAGGCGATATCGGCCATAGAACCGGAGTTGATTTCCGGCAAGGGTTTTCTGCTGCGTCGTCCCATTGTTGTTTATTTAAACATTTTGGACACCTCGGTGTACACCACGGCAGCAATGGCCAATCCAATTACAATCATCATGGTAAGAAGGGCTGCATCGGTAAAATAAAACGCGGCATCGGGAACACTGCGAATAAACTCGACTGTCTCGATTGACTTGTTGGTCAAATCGTACGATTCGCGACCTGTGGCGAAGATGCGGCAGAAGGCAAAAATCGCCAAAATACCCCCTGTAAAAATAGCCGGTTTAATCAGACGTCGGATGTCTTGAATAGCCGTTTTAACAAGGAAAATCAAAATTAAAGCTCCCGCTAGAACAACCGAAACAATGGTCAAGGTCATTAAAAAATCTACAGCTCCGTTGAATCGGCCAACGGCATCGGAAGCCGATGAGCCGGCATTAAGGGCGGCCATCGAAATGTCTTCGTTGCTAACGCCCGTGGCCATAACCGCGATGTAAGCAATAACGCCAAGCAATCCGATGCCATAACTAAGGCCTGGGCCTAAATATTTAAGGTAAGGCTTCATGCTTGATTAATTATGATTTGGAATTTCCACTTTTAGCCACTCCTGTTTTCACCAACATATCAACGAAGTTGATAGAGGCCTCTTCCATTTCGTTTACCAAGCCTTCAATTTTCGACATAATGTAATTGTAGAAAATTTGAAGAATCATGGCCACGATAAGACCGCCAACGGTGGTCAAAAGAGCTACTTTAATACCTCCCGCTACAACCGTAGGCGAAATGTCGCCGGCTGCTTCAATTTTATCGAAGGCGAAAATCATACCAACTACAGTACCTAAGAAACCAAGCATAGGTGCCAAGGCAATGAAAAGAGACAACCAAGGGAGAGCCTTTTCCATTTTACCCATTTCAACTCCACCGTAAGAAACAACGGCTTTTTCAACCACATCAATGCCTTCATCGGCACGATTTAATCCTTCAGCAAATATACCAGCGACAGGGCCTGGGGTATTTTGACAAACGGTTAAGGCCGCTTTGGCTCCGCCGCTTTTTAGGGCTGACTCCAAATCATTCAATAACTTTTTGGTATTGATGGTCGCCATGTTCAGATAAATAATCCGCTCAATGGCAACGGCCAAACCAATGATGAAACAAATTAAGATGGGCGACATCCAAATGTAATCCCCCTCGATGAATTTGTCTTTTAAAATTTCACGGAATCCCTGCTCTGATTCAGAAACGGTGGTTCCGGCTTCTGCTGAGGCCGAATCGGCTGGAGCTTCTGATGGATTCTCGGCGGCCACTTCAGTTGCAGCGGGAGCTGCAGAAGAATCTACACCTTCAGCCAGCATTACAGCTGGGCTCAAAAGCAGGGAAAAAAGCAGTAAAAAAGCGGTTAACTTCTTCATAGTCATTTAGGTTAGCGATGTATCGCGATGCGTAACGATGGTTTAATTGCTCAGCAAAATTAGAAGAATTTTAGAATCTCAGGCCAAAGTGTTCGGGTTTATTCTATTTCAACAAAAATTTAATGGAGATTTGGAGGCCAATACCCACCCCTTAAGCCATCATGAATAGACCCAAACAAAAAGGGCAGCCACGAATGCACGAATGTTTTTGGGTTGGGGGCTAAATTGCTCAGGCCCCATAATCAATGATCAATGAAATACGTTATAAGGGTAGCCACGAATGCACGAATGTTTTGGGTTCGGGGCTAAAGTGTCTGGGCCCCATAATCTATGATCAATGAAAATACGTTTTAAGGGTAGCCACGAATGCACGAATGTTTTTGGTTAAATTATTTGCGCCGGTGTAGTTACGAGAGTTATAATTCGTGCATTCATAGCTAAACTGTCCGGATTATCCATCGAGCCGCCCAGCCCTGAAGGGGCGAAATACCCTAGCACAGGGTGCAGCCCTGTGTATTCGTTCGTTCGCGCATGCGTTCGTTCACGCGTTCGTTCGTTCACGCGTTCGTTTGTTCGCGCATTCGTCCGTTCGCGCGTTCATTTGTTCATCCATGCATTCGTGGCTAATTTTCCGCACCCAGGTTGGTAATGGCTTAATTTCCACGACCAGGTTGCTAGCCCCGCATGCGCCCCAAAATTTTTACCTTTGAACCCATGAATAATTTCTTGAACGAGCTGAAATGGAGAGGGATGCTGGCCGATTCTATGCCTGGCACCGAAGAATGGCTAAGCAAAGGACCAACGGCGGGCTATGTGGGATTTGACCCCACGGCCGACTCCCTGCATGTGGGCCACTTGGTGCAAATTATGCTCTTGGTTCACCTGCAACGCGCCGGACACACTCCCATTGCTTTAATTGGCGGAGCCACAGGCATGGTGGGCGACCCCTCCGGAAAATCCCAAGAACGAAATCTGCTCTCGGCCAATGACATTGCCCACAACACCGCCGCCATTCGAAAGCAAATGGAGTCTTTCCTAGACTTTTCATCCGCCAAATTGCTGAACAACCTGGATTGGTTCGGAAGCATGGGCTTCATTGATTTTATCCGCGACGTAGGCAAACACATTCCCGTTACTTATATGATGGCGAAAGAATCGGTTAAAAAACGCCTGGAAACCGGCATGTCTTTTACCGAATTCACCTACCAGTTGCTGCAAGGCTACGATTACTACCATTTGTACACCCAGCACCAATGCCGGCTTCAAATGGGAGGCACCGACCAGTGGGGAAACATGACCACCGGCACCGAGTTGATTCGCCGAAAGGCCCAAGGTGAAGCCTATGCCTTTACTACCCCGCTCATTACCAAAGCCGATGGCAGCAAATTCGGCAAAACCGAATCGGGAAATATATGGCTCAGCCCCGAAAAAACATCGGTGTACGATTTCTATCAATTCTGGCTGCGCAGCTCCGACTCGGACGCGGCCAAGTACATCCGCATTTTTACCCTGAAATCCAAAGAAGAAATTGAAGCCTTGGAAGCCCAGCATGCGTTGGCTCCGCATGAATTAAAACTGCAGCGCGCCTTGGCCGAAGACATTACAGTACGGGTGCACGGTGCCGCCGGATTGAAAATGGCCGAAAAAACCAGCGATATGCTTTTCGGAAAGGCCACCACCGAAGAACTAAAAGCCCTTTCTGAATCGGAAATCCTTCAAATTTTCAGTGGAGTCCCCATGTTTTATGTTGCCCCCGCCGAATTCCAGTCCTGCACCGAACTGGCCGAACTGCTGTCGGTGAAAGCGGCCGTTTTTGCTTCAAAAAGCGAAGCCAGACGCATGCTGCAAGCCGGCGGCGTCTCCATCAACCAATCTAAAGTGGGATTAAACGACCTTCCCACGAACAACAGCCTGATTCAAGGAAAATACCTGCTGGTTCAAAAAGGAAAGAAAAACCACCATTTGCTCATTGTTCAAAATTCTTAATGCCATGAAATTGCATTCCCTCACTGCCTTGGCCTTTGGCCTGTTTTTGTTCGCTTGCAAAGGCCCCGAAACCGAAGCTCCGATTGTTCTTCAAGCAAGCCCCGTAGAGGAAAAACAGGCCGAAGAACGCCTGAAAACCTATGCTGAAATTACCCTAAGCAGCGATTTAGAAGCAGGACTTGCCAAAGAATACAAGGACATGCTCCCTTTGCTGAAAGAAGCCGCCAAATTGATGGACGACCTGTTTTGGATTCAAGCCTATGGGGAAAAGGAGCCCTTTCTGGCTCAGCTAACCAACCCCGCTGTACGCCGCTTTGCCGAAATCAACTATGGCCCTTGGGACCGATTGAACGACAACGCTCCTTTTATTGGCATGGCCGGAGAAAAACCCGCCGGAGCAAATTTGTATCCGCCCAATATGTCAAAGGCCGAATTTGACTCATTACCCGACCCCAAGAAAACCGATTTGTACACCTTAATTCGCCGAAATTCCGAAGGCCGCTTGCAGGCAGTTCCGTACAGCCTGGCCTTTGAGGCCCAACTGAAAAAAGCCGCCGATTTGCTGAACCGGGCCGCCGGCATGTGCCCCGACCCTTCGTTGGCCGATTATTTAAAGAAACGGGCGGCAGCCTTTTTAAGCAACAACTACTACGAAAGCGATTTGGCCTGGATGCGCATGAAATCGAATCCGGTTGATTTGGTAATTGGCCCCATTGAAACCTACGAAGACAAACTGTATGGCTACAAAGCCGGCTTTGAGGCCTATGTGTTGATCAAAGACATGGAATGGAGCCGCAAATTGGAACGCTTTACCAAACTGCTGCCCGGCTTGCAGGCGGGGTTGCCGGTTCCGGCCGAATTTAAGCCGGCCATCAGCGGCGAAGCCTCCGAAATCAATGCCTACGACGTGGTGTACTATGCGGGCGAATGCAACAGCGGCTCAAAAACCATTGCCATTAACCTGCCCAACGACGAGCGCATTCAGCAGGAAATGGGTACCCGTCGCCTGCAATTGAAAAACGTAATTCGAGCCAAGTTCGACAAAATCATGATGCCCATTGCCCAGGAGCTGATCGATTCAGCGCAGTGGAAGCACATTACCTTCGATGCGTTTTTTAGCACCATTATGTTTCACGAGGTGGCCCATGGATTGGGAGTAAAAGAAGTGGTGGGCAAACCCGGTTTGTTGGTGCGCAATGCCTTGAAAGAGCATGCCTCGGCGTTGGAAGAAGGCAAGGCCGACATTTTGGGCTTGTACATGATTCATCAGCTGCACAACATGGGCGAAATCGAAGGCAATGTGCAGGACTTCTACGTAACCTTTATGGCGGGAATTTTCCGCTCGGTGCGCTTCGGTGCGGCCAGTGCGCATGGGCAGGCCAACATGATGCGCTTCAACTATTTCTTGCAGCAGGGCGCGTTTCAGCGCAGCAGTACGGGCAAATACACCATCAACATGGCTAAAATGGAGGCGGCCATGAAGGGCTTGTCGGCCCTGATTTTGACCTTGCAGGGACAGGGCGATTACGAGGGAGTTCAGCGGGCCTTTGCCGAGCAGGGGGGAATTGGCAGCGAACTGCAATCGGACTTGGACCGCCTGTCAAAACTGGGGGTTCCGGTCGATTTGGTGTTCAAGCAAGATTAACGGTTTTTTTGTGGGGCGGCAGCCGGGCTTTCCGCACTACTCCGCAGGCGCAAGGCGGGCAGGCGCAAGGCCTAGGGGCAGGCCTTGCGCCTGCCCTAACTGGGTTAAAGTAAGGCTTTCTTTGTTTCTCGCGATTTCTTATGGTCGCCAAGAGATTTTGAGTTCGTTTTTTTCTTTTTGAAATATGCGCTCAACGCTTTTTCTTCTTCCGCTGTTAATGAACCTAAACCACCTATAAAGTCCAAGTCTGATTCTGTTTTCTTTATCCTCATACTATTAATTTTTGAAGTATTTGTTTATTAATTTCAAAGCAGTATTCGTTTCAATTATCATGATTCGCCCTCCAAAGTGAATTGCGCCAAGAGTTTTTTCATAATGTTCTATGAGTTGTGTCTTTGAAAGAAAAGAGACATTTCCTTTATGTCCTCTTTGAAAAGATAACTTTCAAGCAAATGCCACCAAATTTCCAGCTACTCCTGTATAAATCTTGTTCTTCCCTTTGTTAAAAGGAGCACTCCCGACTAGGTGCATATAAACATGGTCTTCTTTCACTTCCAGACTAACCAAGCCTTGGATGATATTCTGATTATTTACAATAGTCAGTTTATATACATCTCTCGCAGGCTCTTTAAACTCGTCTCGCCAGTTAAAATTCCATCCGTTCTTCTTAGCGACAGACTTCAAATCCGCAATAGTTAAAACAGAAATTTCCGTTGCGAAACTATCCCCAGTTACCACATTCTCAATGGAATTAGTTAGGTTATCAACGATGAAGTCTAAACCGTCAGAAGTGTTTCTTTCCACAACCTAAATTTACGAAATCTATCCGTGTTTCCAAAACATTCAAGGTGACCGGGAAGGCATGTGGC
Organism: uncultured Flavobacteriales bacterium; assembly: GCA_903837495.1. Taxonomy (GTDB): domain Bacteria; phylum Bacteroidota; class Bacteroidia; order CAIKAF01; family CAIKAF01; genus CAIKAF01. Next base: position 61,070 of record CAILUT010000001.1, read on the forward strand.
AAAACGGTTTGCGGGGGCCTGGGGCAGGCGCAAGGCCTGGGGCAGGCGCAAGGGCTGGGGGCAGGCGCAAGGGCTGGGGGCAGGCGCAAGGCGGGCAGGCGCAAGGCGGGCAGGCGCAAGGCCTGCCCTAACTATTTATCTCGAACGACCCAAGTAGATTGGCGCTGTTGTAAATTACCAGTAAGAACAAGCAAATAGGTTCCAGGCTTAATTCCTAAAAATGGAATAGAATACTCGGCGTTTGGGTTCAAAATCCATTCATCTGTAATTACGCGGCCTTGAAGGTCTATTATTCTAAATCTTAAAGGGCGTTCCGTCCAATCACCCAAGTCAATGCGGCTGAAATCTGTGCAAGGATTGGGCGAAACCTTAAGAATTGACTTAGCGTTGAACTTAAACAAGTCGTTTCCAGGTATTGAATACTCATGGGCACCGATGTCATATAAGCCACCAAAGGGCAAGGTGTTTCCAAAAAAGTCAAAACCTCCGTTGGATGCTCCTAAAAAAGGTTGTAAGTCTGCACCGGCATCAATAGCTGCTGAGCCTGCGGGCAATTTGTATGCAGTTAAACTGTTTAAAGGAGCTGGGTAAATGGTTGGAGCAGGAGACGAAACTTGGGTCAGCTGGGGGTCGGCTTCCAAGCCTGAGGGGGTTCCATTCCAATATTCGCAGTTCGGTCCTAAAGAGCGAAATGAGGCCAAGCCAGAAACACTTGAACCATAAAAAAAGCTGCCCGTATTGCCGGACGCCCAGTATAAATTGTTCGCAAAAAATGGCTGGCTGCTTGTAAAGGTGGCGGGAACATGAATAAAGGGCAAACCGCCGAAGGTTTGAAAAATATTGTTGAAGCAATTCACGCCATTCATTTGGTTTCCATAATCGGTCATTTGAAAAGCACTAAAAGATGGATACGTATTGGCAGGAGATGGGGAAACAACCACCGTGTTATTGTAAAAATCCAATCCATTCCATTGGGTATTCGGGGCAGTAAATAAAGTAACAGGACTGTTGTTGGTTTTGGCATCGCCAACACTTAGGTTATACCGCACAACATTGTTACCCCAAGGGCGAGCTCCCCAGTAATTTCCGAGTAGAATGCCCGCCCCGTCGTTGTCGTGCGAGTAGCAATACTGAATGGTTGAGTTGGTAACTCCACCGTCTAAATCAAATCCAAGGCCATCGCAACCAGAGCCCGCAGAATTGTGGTGGCTTTCGCAATATTGAATGGTAACCCGATTGGCCGAAAACACCCAAACACCTCCTGGCCCACCACAAGCGGTATTCAAACTGCCAGTTTCATACGCTTCGCATCGTTCAATCAAGGCCGAATCGATTTGAGAAAGGACTATTCCACTACCCTTATGGTTGTTGGCTGGGTACCCTGTGATGTGATGAACGATGGTATTGGTTATCTTAAAATTAAAATGCGGATACGTTGTTGTTTGCTGGTCGTCATACGCCAAAGATACTATCCCGTTTTCTCGGCAATTTTTCACCTCGCAGGAGTCAATCCAAACGTCTTTAAACCCTGCTTGTATCCCTTGTACGTAGTTGGAATAGAATCGGATTCCACAAAAACCAAAACCACTTACCATTAAATTACGCAAGCGAACGTTCTCAAGGTAACCCGAGGGTAAATTGGTATAAAACAAAATTCCATCGGAGGGACTTGCATTTCCGTTGCCGGGTCCAATAAAATTTAAATTCTCAAGATAGATACCCGCTGTATTTGTGGCTTTAAATCCACAGGTACTTGTTAAGGTTGTATTAATGGTAGCCCGACCCGATCCAAAACTAGTTAATACCATGGGGATTCCTGGGTTGTTGGCATCGGCTGCATCAAACTCCAAATTGCCCTGAAAAGTATGCCCGCCTTCAAAGAAAAGGGTGTCTCCAGGTAAAAATGTCCTGGAATTGACTTGAGACAGCTGGGTCCAACCGTCAGAAGGACTTAAACCCGTGGTGTTGTTGCCAAAGCTACAAATGTAGTATCGAGTTGCCCGAACTGAATTCAACAGCAAACCACAGGCAACGAAAGAAACGATAAAAAACAGCCTCATGATTCTATGAGATTACCTAGAAATAGATTGCTTGTGGGCTGCACGCAAATTACCCTGTTCAACAAATACAAATACGACCCCTTCTTTGAATAAGTCCGAATTAAGCTGGACCTTGGCACCCTGATGATATGCTTGATAAAGCAATCGCCCATGCAAATCCAAACATCGAATCTGAACGGGTTGCGATTTTAAAAAACCTTCCCATTCAATCCATACAGGACCAGAAGATGGATTTGGACGCATATTTACGGCAACCGATGGACTAGGCAACGTGTTGGTAACTGACGTGTTGGGCTGAGGGCGAATCAACTCAAATAATCCTTGAGCATACCAACGGGCCAAGTAATCGTTCGGGTGCAATGAATTGGCTGTACAATGCTTAGCTCCCTTGCGTTGATAAATACTGTCGCTCAGTTGGGTCATATTGAAGCAAACCACCCCTTGAGATTCAAGGCCAAGCAATTCACTTTCGAATCCCTTCATTAATAGATTTCCGTTGGCTGGGGCACCCATTCCAGCTACATCTGGCAACATGTTGGCAATCAGAATAAACTCAACGTTTGGATTGCCTTGCCGCATTTTGCTCATCATAGATTGCAGGTAACTTCGAAATTGGGCATTGCTGGTGTTCCCCCAAATGTCATTCATTCCAAAATCGATTAACACCAAGTCGGGTTGGTTTGGATTGACTAGTGGGATGCAATAATCATCGCCCCATTTGGCGGTCTTTCCTCCGCAAGAACTATTAAATAGTGTTACCCCAACCCCATATTCGCGTCGAATTTGTTCTGCGAACATTTCAATATAGCTCTTCATATAGGGAGTATTGGGTGCGAAATTGTTGGGGTCGCCCGCAAAACCACTTACGTTGAGGCCTGCTGTGATGCTCATTCCCAAAGCCTGAACGGTAATGTTTTGTTGAGCATTAAGTTTGCTTAGGGTATTTGAAAGTTGCCCACCTCTAAAACGTGTTAGGCTATCTCCGCCCCAATTGGCTTGATTTGGGATATAAGTAACATTGATCCAAGAACTGTGTTGTACATTTTCAAGCCCTGAACCAAAGGTGGTTGAATAGCCTGCAGAAAGGCCGGGTGAAATTTGGGTGATGGTTCTGCCATTCAAACTGTAGTCTGCATTGAGGTTAAACTGGGTTTGATAATTGTAGTTGCTAACCCCTAAAATTTGCTGAGGTTCAAACATTAGGTTTGCAGAACTTCCGGCCCCCGTTAGCAGAATTAACTCATTGAAAATGGTATCGGACTTCCAAAAAGGCTGCGAGTATTTTCTCAGGTCAACCTGAGGTGCTGTAGTCGTATAATTGGGAAATTCGTAATACCCCCCTGCTACTGGGTTTACCAATACCCATTTGGCTTTGGCCGGCGAACAAGACCAAATAGCCTCGGCTGCCGGAATGGTAGTTAAGACATTGCACAAAGAATCATAAAAAGTACAGCTGCCCCCCGCGTAATAAATGACGTTTGCATTGCAACTTGTTGAGCCTGTTGGAGGCGTACATTGGGCTGAAATATACCCAACACTAAACCCCAAGAAAATTAAGATGTTATTTAAATTCATGGCATGAATTATTAAAGTTGGAACCAAGTTAAATTAATTTTTTCAAAGAAAATCCGTTTGGCTTTCTTGCAACTAAATTTTAACAAACAGGCACTTAGCCTATAAAAGGAAAAAACACCGTGTTTATGGGTTGTTCAAAAAAGCAAATAGATTAACGCCGCCAGCGGCAGGGATTGACGAGGCTACCCCGCAAGGACCGAAACGGCAGCCGGCCCCCGCTTGGCAGAGCGACCTTGGGAGCTACTGCCGGGCGGGGGCCGGCCCGTTTTCGGTACGCGGTGTAGCCCGGAATGCCCAGCTGCCGCCCAAATCAACCCCTTCCCCTACCCTCTTTTTGACCAAAATCGACTCCAAGGAATTTTGTACCAGCCGTACAGCAAAACCGGGGCCAGAAGTGGGAAGGTGTAGCGCTCTTCGATGCCGCGCTGAACAAAAACTAAGTAGCACAGGTACAGGCATATCCCTGCAAAAAACCAGCGCTGAGGCCCGCCCAGCCAAAGCCAATAGCCCAGCAGAATAAATGCCGTGGCATGCACGAAAACACACAGAATCCGCAGCCACTCTACCCCCCATTGCCCCCGACCTGTATGCTGAAAATAATAGGCATTTAGGTTGCTGTGCAGCAGCAATTCGCCCGCCACTTTGGCCGGAGTTATCAGAAAATACCGCAGGGGTTGCTGTTGGCGAAAAGCCCCCGCCAAGGAATCGAACAGCGCCACGCTTTGGGCCTCGGCCGCCAACAATTGGCTGGGCATAAGCCGGCCACTCAAGGCAAAGGGCCGCTGCGCCTGAACCGCACGCACATACCGTACATACGCCCGACTCAAGGCCTCGGTTCCCAAACTGCTGCGCGCAAGCTCTGGCGTTTGCCGCAAGCAACGCCCAACAATGCCCGTGTCGGATTCGCCAGCCATGGCCGCTCGGTAAGTCTCATCCATGGTTTCATGAAAGCGCCAACCCAAATGCTCCCAGCCTTTAAACAGACGCCAAGCCGCGGCATGTGGCTCCCGGTACTGCCCCGGAAGTTCGTTCTGGTAAATGGGATGCAGGTTCAAGCCCAGCCCAAACAACACATGGTTGCGCAGCAGCCAGCCCGACAAGGGCAGCAAAGCCAAGGCCAGCAGAAACAGCCCTTGCTTCCAGCGCCGGTACACCAGGGGGACAAAAGCCAAAACCAAGGGCAGCAAAGCCGGACGAACCAACCACAAGAGTCCAAAAGCGAAAGCCGCCAGCAAACCATAGAGCCAGGCCGCGGTTGGTCGCTGCCCAGCTTCGGCCTTTTGCCGATGCTCCCGCAAGAAAAACAATCCAAGCCCCAGCAAAAAGGGGCTGATTCCTTCGCTAAGGGTGTAGGCAGAGAATCCGTACAAAAAAGGCAAAAGCAGCAGCGGAAACGCCCAAAAAACCGTCCATTTGGATTGAGAATCTACGGCCCAAAGCAGCAGCAAAAACAAAGCTAAGCCCTGCAGCAAGGCCTGACTAATCCGCAGCGAGAGCAAGGCCTTTTCTGGTTCAGAGAAAAGCGCCAAATGCAGTCCATACCAAAGTCCATACCCGGGAGGCCGTACTGTTGCCAACCGCCCCTGCAGGCCCGAATTTGGGAAAAAACCCTGTTGCTTCCATTGATCTATGGGCCGCAAATACGAAGGGTCGTCGGCGGTGCGCAGCGTTTGGCCTTGTCTTAGCAGCGTCTTAGGGGTTGTGGCCAGCTGAAAATTTTGCCAGCCTAAGGCGCAAGCCAAACAGAGCAGCAACATCAACAGGAGTCTTGCCCGCACCAAAAGCCCTAAAAAAGCCTTACCTTGCATACACCATGTTTCGATTCTCGGGTAAACTTACGCAAATCCTGTGGTTGCTGCTGAGCGGTGTTTCCGCACCCTGCCTCAGTTGGGCCCAAGCCTGCCTGCCCCCCTCGCAACAAACCTATTTTTTGGTGCCCGATTCCATTCGAACCGACAGCGTGCTGATTTCGTGGATGCCGGGCAACGGAGACGGAAGGGTGCTGTTCATTTCACAACAAAATTCCTTTGTGGCTCCCACGCCTGGAACCATTCCCAGCCCTTCGACCACCTACCAAGGCGGCCAACAATGCGTGTACGATGGCCTTGGATCTGGCCCGCTTTGGATTGGCGGTTTGCAGCCAAGTACGGTGTACTTTGTTGCGGGTTATGAATATTGCTTGCCCGACAGGGTGTACCAAGACACCGTGGCGCTGCTGAACCCCGCTTCGTTCATAACGGCAGCCCTGCCATGCAGCGTTCCCACCGTTCAGGCTTCGAACATTGGTTTGGTGCAGCTGGGTTTTTACGGGGTTCAGTTTTATTTTTCGCAGGGGAACGGAAGCGGTCGAGCGGTATTTCTGAGCGATGGTACCGCAGCCCAGGTTCCCCAGAACGGAACGCAGTTTCAGGGCGACACGGCCTTTCAAGGCGGCCTGCAATGCGTTTACTTTGGCCCCGGTTCTCCGACACTCAGCCTGAGCGGTTTGCAAGACGGCACGAACTATTCAATCCGCATTTTTGAATACTGCGGAAGTTCGCCAGTGTATTTGGCGGATACTGGCCTGGGGAATCCCTTTTTGTTTAGCACACCGGTTGACAGCATTCAGGCTCCTTGCTCGGCCCCCACAACGGGAGTTTCGGGGCTTAGCGCGGTATGGTTGGGGGGCGACAGCATTCAGGTGGACTGGCAAACGGGCAGCGGCGACGGGCAGCTGATTCTGCTTGGAAGCAGCGCCCCTGTTTTTCCGCCGGTGAACGGTCAGGCTCCGCCGCCAGGCTCGAACCAATACCAAGGCAACCCCACGGCGGTGTATTCGGGACCGCTTTCGGGTCCGGCCAGCGTTCAGGGTTTGACACCGGGCACCTATTTTTTATCGGGGTACGGTTACTGCTTGCCCGATTACAACTACGATTTGCTGGGCATGCAAACGGCTCCCATTCAGGTGGTTGTAGGTGCGCAGGGCTTGAACCCGGCAAAGATGGAACCGCAGCTGCTGTCGAATCCGGTTCCTGGGGCTGCCTGGGAATTGAAACTGGGGGAGTTGGAGCGGCAGGACATTGAATTCAAGCTGCACAGCATGCAGGGCAAGGACCTGCCGGTTGCATTTGAGGCCAGTCCGGGGGGGCTTCGCTGGGTTGGCGAGGTTCTGACTGCGGGGATGTATGTGCTGAACTGGAAGACGAGGGAAGGCAGATTTGGGCGCTTGCCGGTTTTGGTTTCGGGGCAATGATGGGGATTTGCGGGGCCTTCTGCAGGCATTGCTGCGAAAGGGTTTCAGGACTTTATCCGTTATTTAAACGTTTAACGAACGGCTAATCGGACGGGGTGTTCGTACCTTTGTAGTGGGGGGCCAGTTTTCCCCCAGGGGGGAGGAATCGGTAGCTCCAATTTCGCCTTTGGGCGGGCTGTGCCCGCTCTGCAACTTGATTTTTAGGGGTTAAAACGGGCGTTCGGGGCGGGCGGCAGTGTGGAGTTTCGCGGCCATCTGCAGGCATGGTGGCGAAAGGGTTTCAGGACTTTATCCGTTTTCGCCTTTGGGCGGACTGTGATCGGGCCAGATTTTTTGGTTTTTTCTGGAAAATTGCGCTTTGGGAGCGGGGCCTAGGTCGGAATTCCAGGGCCTTCTGCAGGCATTGCTGCGACAGGGTTTCAGGACTTTATCCGTTATTTAAACGTTTAACGAACGGCTAATCGGAC
>CAILUT010000002.1 GCA_903837495.1 uncultured Flavobacteriales bacterium
ATCCAGAGCATGGTTGTTGTTACGTCTCCGATGGGCGACCAAGCTCCACCGGCATTGGCAGCAATTACAACGATACCCACAAAAAACATGCGCTGTTTGTCGTCGTGAATCAAACGGCGCAGCAACGAAACCATTACAATTGCTGTGGTTAAATTGTCGAGGACCGACGAAAGGAAAAACGTAACAAAACCAATAATCCAAAGCAATTTCCGTTGGTCTTTGGTTTTAATGCGGTTGGTAATTACTTTAAACCCTTGGTGGGCATCTACCGTTTCAACAATCGTCATAGCCCCCAATAAGAAGAAAAGAATTTCAGCAATTTCACCCAAGTGTTCTCTTAAAAAGAAAATTACCTTATCGATAAAGGTGGTGTGCAGCCCATCTTGTACTTTTTGACCCAATTCATGGTCCATAAAAGCAAGTACGTTGGCATCTGTATTGCCAAACATGGCAAACAGGGTCCAAATAAGTGCTCCGGTCAAAAGGGCGGGAGCTGTTTTGTTTATTTTTAAGGGATGCTCAAAGGCGATGGCCGCGTATCCCAAAACAAAAATTAAAATGGCAGCTGCAATCATTGCGGTTGGGTTTTAGGCCTCAAATGTATGTTTTAAAAAAGAAGATTCCACGTTTCAACTTTATAAAATCAAAAAAAATACGGCCTTAATCTACCACAGTTTGGGTTGCCCTTCCAATAATCCGTAAAATTTCAATGTCTTCGGCATGCATTGGATTGTTTTTTACCCCCAATTCTTCCAATTGGGGGGCATACATTAGGTATTCCGGAAAGGTATGCAGCTTATTGCCTGCTACATTCAACCGCCTAAGTGCGGGCAAGCTTGCCAAGGCATGCGGCAGATGCGTCAAGGCATTGTTTTCTACATCGAGCGTATGCAGTTTCTTCAGGTTCGATATGCTGCTGGGTATAGAATCAAGGCGGCATCCATTCATGATGATTTGCTCTAAATTTGGGCAGCGGGTCAGGAAGTTTGGAAAACAGGTTAAAGGCACATTAAAAAATTCGACCGATTGAAGCCGAGCAAATCCGGGCATGCTGTCTGGAAATACCAAGCTGTCGGTATTGTTCTTTATGATGCGCAGCAAATGAAGGTTGGGCAGGTTTGAACGGGTTGGAAAGCTGTCTAATTCGGTTTCGGTCAATTCCAAATACAGTATGGAAGCACTCGTCAACAGATTGCCGGGCAGTGCCTTTAACGGGTTCATTTGGCTCGAGAATGCAATCAGGTTGTTGGAGCCGAATGGTTCTTCGGGCAGGCTTGTTAAACTGTTGTTCCTTAGAAGCAGCAATTCCAACTGTATTTGTTTTTGAAAGGCTTTTATGTCTTTTCGCTGAAGGGGGCCAAAAAGGGCTAATTTTCCAAGGTTTTTGACCTTTAAATCGGAACTTTTTTTGCCAATCAGCGATTCGGGACTGCCGTATTGTTGAAAGAGGTCGGGGGCGTTGCTGTTGAAACGTACCTGAGCCAGGCCATGTAGGCTGAACCCAAAAAGCAAAGCAAAAATCAATTCCTTATTCATTGCAAAAACGTGTTAAAGCTTTTTTTGCAGGGTCAAAGCCCAAGTTGGCACTTTTTTGAAACCGAAAGCAGGCTTCGTTCACCTTGCCCTGATCCATAAACAGCGCTCCCGCCTCAAACCAGGCCTCTGCAAAAGTCGAATCCAATTGCAAACTTTGGTTCAGGGCCTCAATGGCTTTGTCGGTTTGATTCCCTTTTCGGTAAATCAAACCCAACTGAAGCCAGCCGGGAGCGTAGGTTGAATCCAATTTCATTGCCCTCTGAAGGTCTTTTTCCGCTTTTGCGTAGTTCTCTAGCATAAAATAACACAAGCCACGGTCATGCCAGGCATCTGAACCCAAGCTGTCTTTAGCCAAGATGCCATCAAAATACTGAATGGCTTGGGTGTAATCTTGGCTTTCATACGCCTGCATGGCCAATCCATACAAACTGTCGGGACTTAGTTGCTCAATCTGTGCATTCAAATCAAGGCTCTGCTCTGTTTGGCTTGAAGAGCCACACGAAAACAAATACCAAGCCAAGAAAGCCAATGCGACGCTGTGTTTCATCAGAAAAAGAATGAGATTCGGTAGGCAATAGGACTGTTGTAGGCGCCTTGACCCGCACCGGCTTGGGCGAACAACAGGTTATACAATAGAGCAAACTGCACAAATCCGCCCCGTTTATTTAGCCGCTGAAGATAGCCCCCGCCCAGAAAAAAAGCATGGTTGTTTCTGCGAATGGAAGGCAGGCTGCCAAAGTCTGGATAATTTAACCATTCGTATTCGGCCGTGGCAAAAATTCCCTTCCAGATGTCAACAATGGGAAAAACCCGGGTGCCGTACATGTGCGCATCAAAAGGAGTTTGCCCCCAATTTATATACTGGTAAGTAAAACCGGCCCCCAAAAATACCCGTTCGTTTAGTTTATAGGCAATCGCGGGCGACAGATTAATCAAGGTAACGTTGCCAAACTGAACGCCAAAAGAGCCCCCAAACAATGTCCTTTCTACTATGCGTTCAAACGTACTGGGCTTTTGGCTTGTATCGGCCTGCGCATGGCTTGCAGCCCAAGCGAACACCAAGCACAAACCCAGAAAAAATGTGATTTCGCGGCGCATCAATGGTCAAAGTTGACGAGCAGCTCGGCCGATTCCGGATGGGCTTGGCAGCAAAGAACATAACCGTTTTGAACTTCTTCTGGGCTGAGTGCATAATTTAAATCCATTCGAGCCGTTCCGTGAATAATTTTGGCTTTGCAGGTGGCACATACCGCCCCTTTGCAGGCATAAGGAACATCGGCCCCAGCTTCTAAGGCCGCATCCAAAATATTGCCCCCCTGATAATCAAGCGGGAATTGCATGCTAAATCCATCTAAAACAACCGTTACCTGCGAAATTCCCGCCGTGCCAACGCTGTGCGCACTTGGCCCTTCTTTTTTTGCCGATGCAATTCCCGGTGCGGCAAACATCTCGGATAAAACCTGTTCGGGGCCCACGCCCAATTCTTGCAGTCCTGTCTTAACCTGTTGAATCATATCGCCAGGACCGCAGGCCAAAAAGAAGTCGGTGTTGGATTGGTCAAACAATTTGCCCGAGAGCGCCTTTACCTTGTCTGCATCAATACGGCCCTTGAACAAATCTACTTCAGGGTGTTCTCCACTTAAAATATGATACAAGGCCAAACGACCGGGGAATCGGTTTTTCATGCCTTCAATTTCTTCCCGAAACATAATGGAACCTGTAAACCGATTTCCATAAAACAAGGTAAAACGGTCTCGCTTCCTTCGAGTCAGCACCTCTTTAATCATGGCCAACACCGGAGTTATGCCCGAGCCAGAGGCAAAAGCAACAAAGTTGCTGCCTTCCGGTTTCGATTCTGGCAAAACAAACCGACCCATGGGCGGCATAACCTCAAGGGTTTGGCCCACAGCTAAGGTGGTATTTGCCCAGGTTGAAAACGCACCTCCTTCCAACCGCTTTATGCCCACCCTTAATTCGGATTCCTCAGGACCCGAACAAATGGAGTAGGTTCTTCGAAGTTCTTTTCCGTCCAAATTAACCCTGAAGGTCAAATACTGCCCCGCTTTGAAGGCAAAGGCTGCCGTTTCCTCTTCAGGTACTGCAAGGGATATGCTAACACTGTTGGGCGTTTCATGAAAAATCGATTGAACTACAAGGGAATGGAACCTGGGCATATCAGCAATTTGCACAAATATACAGCAGTAGGCGAAACATAAGGGAGTTGGACGTATTTCAACCTTACTTTTAACAAGGTTAAGGGTGTATAAAAAGGGCACAAAAAAAAGGGGCGGTGAATCGCCCCTTTTTTTTAATGAGATGCCTTAGTGTTGCACCGAAATTAAGGAACGGTGCAGCAATTTGAAATCGGTTTGAACCATCAATACATAGTTCCCGCTGGGCAAGCCCGAAACGGTGGCCGAAATCTCGTTTCCGGCACCTTGGGTTTCTAAAACCTGCTGTCCAGAAATCGTGTACAGGCGAAGGCGCAGTTTCTCTTGTACATTTTCCAATTGAACCCGAATTTCATCGGCGCTTGGGTTGGGGTAAACCAAGGCATTTACCTCGGAATAGGTGTCGATCGAAGCGGGGAACTCAAACGAAATGTCGTCTAAGTACAGGGCCGAATTCACCTGGCCTACGCTTCCTTGAAGGTTAACCAAGTCGTAAGCTGCACTTGAGGAAATAATAATGTTTGTTGAATCAGGAGCATCGGTGCTGCTGAAGTTAATTGGAACTTGGAAGGGAATCCAGTTTGCCTCGGCAGCAGCAACCACCAAATTTCCTTCGCCGATGATGGACGAGGTTTGATTCAGCGCATCGTATTTGCTGAACGAGCAATAAAAGGCGGCAGAATCCCCGTTAACGGGTTCGTACCTATACATTCCTTTCATGCCGGTTGGGCGGCCGGTGTAGGGGCGGCCCAAATAAATGGTCGCAGCAGCAATATCTACATCGCCTGTACCTAAATACCCCGGAACCAAAATGGCTCCAGCCACCATGCTGGTTACTACAACAATCGAAGTGTTGCTGTAGGCAGCTTGGCCGGTAACTTTAAAGGCCGATTGCTGGGTTAAAGGAGCCTCTAATATGGCATTCAAGGTGCGCAAAAAGTTGGTAGAACGGTCTGCATTTGGCCCCAAATCGTCGTAAGAACTTCCCAACACATCGTTAAAACTTTGCCAAGATTCTACATCTCCGTTCACAATGGGTTGAGCCGACAGGGAAAGCCCAAGGCTAAGGGTTGAGATAAATAGGATTGCTTTTTTCATTTTAGGTGTTTTTTTGCAAAGATAGGGTAGAATTTAAAATTTGAAACTAAGTTGTACGGTGGTTAGGCGAGGGGGGGCAACCCCAAGCGGCCGAACCGAATAGGTTGTATTTCCGATGTTTTCCATAATCACCCCAATGCGGCCCCATTTCCAATCGTAGCCCAGCCTGAAATCAAACACCCAAGCACCGTCGCCCACACGTTGAAAGTAGCCGGGCAAATCTCCGAAATTGCTGCCCGCGCTAAATAAAAATTGATCGACTACCCGCATGGTGCTGTAATACCGACCTGTTACCCCGGCCGACCATTTTTTATAGCCAACCTGAACATCCCAATTGATTAAATGTTGAATGCGGTACTTTAAAATGCCTGGGTCGGCCCCTGAATTTACCGAGGTGTTGCTGTACGATATGGCAATGGTGTCGTAGGTTGTTGGGAAAACATTGTTTGCTTTAACTATGTTCTGGCCAAACTCGTAGTTTGTATCCAACGATATGGGCATGGTGTAGGTGTATCCGAAATTAAAATCGACCGACCAATATTTGGCGGGTTGGTATTGCAAATATGCAATGGCTTCGAGCCCGGTAATGCGGGCGGGACCCGTATTGAAAAACTTAAAGCCTTTGATTAGGGAATCCGTTGGATTCAAATTTGAATTAAAAAATCCCACAAAAGCGAATTCCACATAATCGGTGTATTCCTGCCAAAAACCTGCAAAATCAAGAAAGCCGCGAATTTTCTTGCCCATTTTATACAGTTGCTTTACTCCAAGCTCGGCGCTCCAACTGGTTTCAGGCCTTAAATTGGGATTGGCAAAGAAACCACTGCCACCGCTGGTGGTTGAAATGTAGCGTTCGCCAATGGTTGGGAATCGAAAGCCTTGGCCCCAGGAACCCCGAATATACGTGCCTTCACTGGCTCTAAAATTGGCTCCCACCCGAAACACCGGCTTGTTGTCGGTTGCCTCGTTGACTTTAAAGTATTCCCAGCGGGCTCCGCCGGTAACCGTAAGCCGTTTGAAAAATTTCTTTTCCAATTGCAGATACCCAGCGGCGTTTAGGGCTTCACTGGTTGAATCGCCTGTGCCGGTGCCACTAAATACTCCGCCCGTACTCCAAGTGTGGTTAAAAGACACCCCTGCTGTTATACTCAAGTCTTTGGTTAAAAAGGGCAGGGCAGTAGATTTGCTAAAATCTTTGTTGAATTGGTATTCGGCAAAACTGGTTCTGGAACGGCTGTCTTGAACATTTGGATCCAGAGTATCAGGCCCCACATCTCCGTCAGAAACATTTCCAAACAAGCGGGCCCTAAATACATGCCGGCTCCCCTTGCTGCCCCCGTAAGTGATGAAGGGGTCTAAATAAAAGAACAGGTTGCTAAAATTGGTCAGGCTGCCGGGGGCCATATTGAAAATATTGCTGTCGGCATCTTGCCAAAAAAAGGATTGAGATTCGTTCATGATCATGGCGTTGCCATTCAATCCAAAAGAAAGGCCCTCGATGGATTTGATGCGGAAACGGGTATTGAAATTGGCTCGAACGCTGTGTTCGTATTCTCCGTCGTTGACCCGGTTGGTGTCAAAATTTCCGGTCAGCGATTTGAGTGGTTCGCCTCCCTTAAAGCCTTGGTCGTAAATGGCTTGGCCACCCACAACCAAATCCATTTCCCATTTTTCATTTTTGGGCCTGATGATGCGGGAATGCAGAACGTTCATTCCAGATTTCATGTTGTTAAATGCCCTTGATTCCCATGGAGAGGCGGCGGGGGAAGCCGGGGGGCTGTACATGCCAGAAAACAAACTGATTTTGGTTTGGGGTTTCTGATTGGGAAAAGCCGTGCGAATGTTAATGACTCCGTTGGAGGCGCCTGAGCCGTACAAAACCGAAGAAGCGCCTTTTACAACTTCGATTTGCGAGGTGTTTTCCATGGGATAAAAGCTCCACATAGGGCGGCCGGCATCGGCCCGAAGAATGGGCATATCGTCGATTAAAACCAAAACCCGGCTTCCGAGTCCAGAGCTCCAGCCGCTGCCGCCCCGCACCTGAGGTTCGGCATCAATAATAGACACGCCCGGAATTTGTTCAATCACCAAATCGGCGCTAATGGCGTTTCGGGCCTGTATCAGTTCAGGTTTTACTAAAGAAACCGAAACGGTGGCTTCTTCAATTTTTTGAGGGCTTCGATTTTCAGAATAGATAACCTCGTTTAGTTCTAGTACAGACGATTCGAGCTTGACATTCAGTTTTATGGTTTGCCCAGCAACTACCTCGACGCTTTCTGTTTTTGATTTAAAGCCAACCGCCGAAAATGTAAGATTAAACGTGCCGGATTTCGATTCCAGTTTATACCTTCCATTAAAATCGGTAACCGCTCCTTTGACATTGTTGAAATCTGCCGACTTTTGTCCGGGATTGGTTAGATAAACAGTAACCAAGGGTATGGACTCCCCAGTTTCACTGCTGTTGACCTTTCCGTCAATAAAACCGGTTTGAGCAAACAAGCCAACCGAAAAAAAACAAGCCAAAAGGGCATTAAAAAAAGGTAAGCCGTACTTCATGCAATCAAAATCTCGGAACAAAAAAACAAAGATTGCCTTAATTTAAAGGCAATATGAAATCAAAGATGTACGTTTTTTAAGGAATTTGAAAATATTCACCCGCCGAAAGGGAGATAAACCGCGGATCGGCATGCAGTTTACTCAATTGATGGTCAGAAGGTTGTTCGGATTTCCCGAAGCGGGACACCAAGCCTGTACCCGGTTTTTGAATGTCGTGGGTTCGGGTAAAGTATTTGGGCTTTACTTTTTCTAGGGTTTGCTGCTGGTATTTAAAACCCAAGGCAATTTCACCGCCCAGCCAAAAAGGCAATTTATATCCACCCAAGGCCGATATCCAAACATCAATGTTGTTGGGAATTCTTGAATTTTTGGCATGAAAGCCATGCGGGCTATAAAACAACCGTTTTTCTTCGGCCTCTATAATCCAACCGGAATGCAAAAAGTGGCGGCCCACTTTTTCACAATAAAAGGGCCCGATGTTGCCTTTTTCCCGCATTTGATTTGGAAAATCTGTGGGGCCCTTGAAGCCAATCACAACTTCGGCTCCTGTCGATTTAAGGCGATTGAGCGTATCGAGATGGAAATGGTCGGAGAAAGGAAAAGCAACAAAAACAGAAAAGTCAGGGGGTAAAGCCTCATACCCCGGAGAATAATGGGGCAGCCATTGGGTATTAAACCAAGCAGGACCATTTTTTTGAACTCCCTGAAACCAAGGGTCTAAGACCAAATGGCCTTGGGCTGTTGAAATCAACCAGCTGGAATCGGAGTTTAGGCGTTGAATGCGCATGGCAAAGACCTATTTGATTGGATTAAGAGCAGATGCAAAGCAACCCGATTTTTTTTGAGGGGCCTGCGGTAGGGATTGAGCCAGGCAGCCCGCAAGGGTGGCGGGGCCTGGCCCGCGTGGCGCGGAGGCGACTTTAGGAGCCACCGCAAGCCCGCTGGGCCAGCCCCCGGCAACAGCGGACTGCCGGCGAAAGCCCGCAACCGCCCAACTAAAAAAAATCCCCCCCATGGTTTTAACTGCGAAAAGGGAACAACATTGGAACGCGCTTGCAGTAGTCTGCATAGTCCTTTTTTCGTGCCAATTGCCGGTTTTCCATCATGGGAATGCTGGCAAGAAGAATCAATAAAGTGATGCCCAAAGCGCCAGAAAAAGTCCACCAATAATCTGGTGAACTGGCCATGCCGAACAAGAAAATTCCCCACCAAAATGCAATTTCACCCAAATAATTGGGATGCCTAGAAACGCCCCACAAGCCCTTTTGGAAGGTAGAATCGGAGGAAAGTCCGCCCGAAATGCTGGCCATGTATCGCTGGTCATCGGCCACTGTTTCTAAAAGAATGCCCCCAAAAGTCAGAACAATGGCCAGGGCATCGAGAATGTTGAGGTAATTTCCAGACATGCTGGGCGAAAAAATGGATTGAAAGGGACTGCAGGCAAGAAAAACAAACAGGGTAGGAATCAAATGCAAGCTAAGAAACGAAATGGGCCAATAGGCTTTTTTGAAGCGCAAACGTATGTTTACGTACCGAAAATCTTCGTGCTGAAATCCACGCCACGACCTAGCCCAGTTGTAGGTAAGGCGCCAGGCCCAAAAAGAAACCAGCATAAACACGATGCCTGCCCGCACCAAAGCATGGGGGGGCGCCTGGGCCAAAAGCCCCGAATCGGCCTGACCGTACCAAAACATAAAAAGAAGGGGAGGTGCCACGCTCCAATAGGCATCGTACATGCTGGAATTGTTAAAACCCAAGCTGAAAAAATAGATGATGACCGTTGCGGTAACATCGACCAGAAGCAGTTGAAGCAGGGGGTGAATGTCGTTTAAATAGGGCAGGGCTACTCCCGCTCCAACAATGGCCGAAAGGTAGGCCATTCCGACCCAAAACAAATCGGTTTCTTTTTTAATGGGACTAAGTTCAGGGTTTGATTTCAAAATTGAAGGTGTTTTTAAGGTCTAGTAAGCTGGGATTGGTTTCAGCCATGGCATTGAATTTCTCCTCAGCTGTATAGGGTTTTGATGTTTGTTCGGATGTTTTAACTTCACTCGAAAGCTCAATAAAATCGTTGTGCAGGTGCTGCCGTAAATGCTTCAGCAGGTCGGCACTAATTTCTACAAAGGTGGTTTGCAAACCAACATGCGGTATGCAAAAAACCAAGGCAGTGGGCGAGGCTTGAATGACCTCAACCTTGCTCATCATTTGAGCCGCTACCATCTTTCCTTGGGCGTTTAGGGTTTGAGAAAAAGCCAAAACCGTTTCCTGTGCCTGCGTTAAAGAAAAAGGGCTGTTGGATTGGGGAATAAAAACGTCTTGAACTTGATTTTGCCGCTCATGTTCATCTAAAATTGAAAGGGTGCCTGTGTTGAATTGCCCGCGGCGGCGTGGAGATTTGGGCGCTTCCGGGCTTGCAGGTTCCGATGCCATGCTGCTTGCCTGCTCATTTTTGATGACCGCAGGGGGAGCCAACGAATCAAGGTCCTTGACCTGTTCTTTTGGAACCTCCGGCGATTCAGAGTCGGCATTTTCTGAGAACCTTGCATCAACCTCTTGTTCAACCAAATTGGCCCTGAGTTCAGCCTGTGGAAGGCTTTCGTTTTTGGGTTTCGGAAGGGCCGCTTCTGGGGCATTGGAAGGCAGGGTTTCCTCCCTTTCCGTGCTTTGAACATCCGCCAATTTAGTGGAAGATTCAGAAGCCGCTGGGGGCGGATTTGCTGGAGATGGGGTAGATGGGGTTGAGGCCAATTCAGCTTGAGCAGCAACAGCGGTTTGGGCAGTGGGGGCTTGGGCCGGCGGAGTTGGAGCCGGGGCGGGCGCCGTTTGAGTAGGTGTTGCAGCAGATTGACTTTGTTGCCCTGAACCATTTGTGGGGCCTTGAGGCCCATTTTGCAAAAAGGCAGCCAGTTTTAGCAACGACAATTCCAGGTGCAGGCGTTTGTTGTTGGCCAGCCGGTATTGGGCATCGGCCGAGTTCATCAAATCCAAAACGGCCAGCTTGGTATCCAATGAAAACAATTTGGATTGTTCTACGTACCGTTCGCGCAAGGCATCGGTGGCTTCGAGCAGTTTAACCGTTGCGGGCGAATGAACCACCAGCAGGTTTCGAAGGTGCTCGCAAAGGCCCCCCAACAAATAAGCCCCATCAAAACCCAGCTGCAGAATTTCATCTAACTTTAAAAGAAGTTCAGAGGTTTGGTTGTTGCGCCCCATATCCACCAGTTGAAAATGGTAATCGTAATCCAGAATATTCAGGTTTTCAATGACCTCTTTGTATCCGAATTTGTTTCCAGAAAAGGTAACAATGCGGTCAAAAATAGACAGGGCATCTCTCAGGGCTCCGTCCGCTTTCATGGCAATCACATGCAGTCCCCCTTCTTCGGCTTCAATGCCTTCTTTCATGGCAATTTTCAACAGATGCCCGGTAATGTCGTCAACCGTAATGCGTCTAAAGTCAAAAATTTGGCAGCGAGAAAGAATGGTCGGAAGAATTTTATGCTTTTCGGTGGTGGCCAAAATAAATACCGCGTGGGCCGGCGGTTCTTCCAAGGTTTTTAAAAACGCATTGAAGGCCGCCGCCGAAAGCATGTGCACCTCATCAATGATGTACACCGAATGCGAACCAACCTGAGGTGGAATGCGGACTTGACCAATCAAATCTCGGATGCCCTCAACGCTGTTGTTGGAAGCGGCGTCCAGCTCATGGATATTAAAGGAATGCGAGGTTTGAAAGCCAACGCAAGAATCGCAGGTGCCGCAAGGCTCCATTTCTGGACTGGGCTTCATGCAGTTGATGGACTTAGCCAGAATGCGGGCACAGGTGGTTTTTCCTACTCCCCTAGGCCCGCAAAACAAAAGGGCATGGGGTATTTTATTGTTCGTCAGGGCATTCCTGAGCGTTCCTGTTATGTGCAGCTGCCCCACCACATCGTCAAAAGAAAGGGGCCGGTATTTTCGCGCTGAAACTATAAAATCTTCCATGTAAAATGTGCTTACTACAAAGATAGTATTTCCTTGGGCGAAAGAAATGCCAGATTTCAGTTGCGCAAAGCCCCAAGCCCTGAAGGTATATCCCCATTCAATTCGGGAACAGCAAAAATAAAATTCAAGGCAGCCCTGGGTGGAAATGCTTGTTTTTAAGGGTTTTTATTTGGGCGGCGGACGGGCTTTCGCGGGTTGTCCGCGGTTGCCGGAGCCGGGCCCAGCGGCCTTGCGCGGGCTCCTAAAGTCGCCTGCGCGGCACGCGGGCCCCGCCCCGCCACCCTTGCGGGCAACCCTGCTCAATCCCTGCCGCGGGCGGCCTGTAAACTAAAACTAAAACATAAAAAGTAGACCTCACATTGCACCCTTTTTTCCTGTTTTCGACCTCAAATTCCATGCGCTGTTGTTTGCCGGGTAATGCCCCGTCTAAAGGCCTTTAAACCAATTCGATTGTCAAGCAAGGGGCCAAACTACCAAAAGGGGAGGGGCGCTAGACTTGCTTTTCATGTAAGCGCAAGGGGCCAAGGCCAATCTGAAAAACAGCCGCAAGGCCCATGGTCAATAAGCAACCAATTGGATTTAACCATAAATAAGCCAATCCCGAAAAAGATTCGGGCAGAAAATCCTGTCCAAAATACAACACAAGCACCACAGCTTCGCTAATCAATCCAGCCAACAACAGGGCTTTTCCTTTTACAAAGCGCAAGAAAAACGCAGTACAAAAAATACCAAGTATGGTCCCATAAAACAAGGAACCGATAATGTTTACGGCCTCAATCAGGTTGTCGAACAGCGAAAAAACCAAGGCAAAAACAATGGAAACGACGCCCCAAGCCGCCGTGGCCATCCTATTGGCTCGCAGTTGTCCTGAATCGCTCGCGGGCAGCAAGCCCATAGGCCGTAAAAAATCCATAGCGGTTACCGAGCCCAAGGCACTTAATTCGCTGGAGGTAGAAGACATGGCTGCCGAAAAAATCATGGCCAGCAGCAAACCCACCAATCCAATGGGAAGGTAGCCCATGATGAACGACAAGAAAATATAATCCCCATCGCTGCTGTCTTCTTTAGGCAAATGCGTTTGCATCAGTCCTTTCACCGAAGTACGTAGTTGTTTTTCCGACTCAAGTCCAGCCAAATACGACTCCCTAAAAATCGATTCCGGAGTTTTCCCTTGTGCCCAAGACCGAATGCCCTCTTGCTTTTTTTCATTCAAAATTTGGTATTCTTTGTTCAGAATGGCCAAGGTGTCTTTTGCTGGTGTTTTTTGAAGTTCGGTCCATTGTACCGAGTTAAAATGCAGGGGCTGAGGATTAAACTGAAAGAAAACAAAAACCAAGACCCCCACAAACAGGACCAAAAACTGCATGGGAATCTTAAAAACCCCGTTAAACAAAAGCCCAAGGCGGCCTTCTTTTACATTTTTTCCGCCCAAATAGCGTCCCACCTGCGATTGGTCGGTACCGAAATAGCTTAGAGAAAGAAAAAACCCGCCCAACAATCCACTCCAAATGTTGTATCGGTTTGAGAAATCCGGTTTCCAATCCACCGCATTCATTTTTCCGGCCATTCCAGCCAATTCTAATCCTTGGGCTATGGGTATGTGTTCCTGAATGTACACCAGCAACAATACCAAGGCCACAATGAGCCCTCCAAGCATTACCGCCATTTGTTGCTTTTGGGTGATGGCAACGGCAGAACTCCCCCCGGATGTGGTGTAGGCAATCACGAGCAAACCAATGCAGATGTTGGTTAGGCTTAGATTTATGCCCAACAGGGTGCTAAGTACAATAGATGGGGCGTAGATGGTGATTCCCGCAGCCAGTCCCCGTTGAATTAAAAACAAAAAAGCCGTGTACCACCTTGCCCATTTCCCGAAGCGGTGTTCTAAGAATTCGTAGGCGGTGTAAACCCGCATTTTGTAATACAGGGGAATAAAAACAGCGGAAACAACCAAGATGGCCAAAGGCATGCCAAGGTAAAATTGAATGAATCCCAATCCATCTTGATAGGCTTTCCCTGGAACAGAAATAAAAGTAACGGCCGATGCCTGGGTAGCCATGACCGAAATTCCGATGGTCCACCAAGGCATTTGACGGTTGCCCAACAAATAAGACTGTGCATCCATTTGCTTGCGGGTTGCGTACATGCCATAGGCTACAATGCCTAAAAGAGTCCCCAGCAACACCAACCAATCCAACCAGTGCATTTTATTTGTATTGTTGGGTTAACACATGCAGGCAAATTAATAGAGCCAGCTCAATGATTAGAACGGAAAGGTACCATGGCCACCAACGGAACTTTGCTTCAGAATTTTGATGCATGATTCAAAGGTACAAAAGCCAAGCAGGGGCAGCATACATACCCTTCCATAATTTTTACAAATCTGTTTTTCCGGGATTTCGAAACCAATCTGCGTATTTAGGATAGCGGTTGGCCGTTCCTAAGATCAACCGTTCCATTTCGGCGGGCTTTAGCTCGCGCAAGGGTTTGGCGGGTATGCCGGCGTAAATCCAGCCCGATTTCAACTGGGCACCTTCTGGAACTAAGGCTCCCGCAGCAACCAGGCAATCCGATTCAATCAGGGCATGGTCCATTACAATGGCTCCCATTCCCACTAAAACTCGGTCCTGTATGGTACACCCATGAACCATGGCTCGGTGCCCCAAGGAAACGTCAGAGCCAATGTACAGGCCTGCTTTTTCGAACGTCCCGTGCAAAATGGCTCCGTCTTGGATGTTCACCCGGTTGCCAATGCGGATTTCATGCACATCGGCACGAACAACCGACTGGAACCAAAAAGTACAGTCGGCCCCCGTTTCAACGTTGCCCACAACGGTGGCATTGGGAGCAATCCAATTGTTGGGACCAAAATGGGGCATAAAGCCTCGAACAGGCAAGATTATTGGGCCATTCATACTATAAAATCGTTTTGAAGGGGTACATGCCAAAGCCATTTCTCTTCGAAATAGGGTTCATTGAACCAATGGCTAACTGGGGTTGAACTGGGTTGCCGGCGAAATCCGGAAAAGGCCGCAGATTGGTTGTCGGGACCTTTTAAGTAATACAAGCCATGCTGGGGTTTCCCTTTTTTTAGCAACAAATGCTTGGAGCGGTTGTGAAAATCGGGTAGGGCCTCTACCGCCCTGCCCGTAATATATTCAGCAGTTAAATTCAAGGATTCAATTCGGCTGTTTGCAATTTCAACGTTTTTTAATCCAAGTTCATCTACCACGGCCTGGGCCACGGTAAGTTTTTTTCGAACCGAATCCACCAAAACGAAAGCGCATTCAGGCAAAGCAATCGCCAACGGCACTCCCGGAAAACCGCCTCCGGTTCCCAAATCAATGCAGCGGGAACCCGATTCAAATGGGTGTGCTTTATACATAGCCAAACTATGTATAAAGTGGTGCAGCTCTAGGTTGTCGATGTCTTTCCTAGATATTACATTGATTTTCTGATTCCAATCCCGGTATAAAGCTGCAGCATGCTCAAACTGTTGCAGTTGTTTTTCAGAAAATTCAGGAAAATAGGTGCGGATGATTTGCATAATTTATTGTGGTCTTTTGCCAGAAAGTTTTTGATGAATAACTTGCCGAGCTCGGCTTAGGTTGGCCTTGACTGTGCCGGCGGGTTTGTTTGTTTTTTCTGCAATCTCTTCTATGCTAAGTTCTTCAAAATAAAACAGTTCTATAGCCAACTTAAAGTCTGGCTTTAAGTCGGAAACCAAGGCCCGAATTTCAGCATGTTTTTGATTCAGAATCAAATTTTGTTCTGGATTTGGCTCTTGGTCTAGAATAGGGAATTCCCGAACCTTATTGGGGTCTGAGGAATGCAGTTGCATCGATTGGGTGGGTAAGGTTCTTCTCTTATTAAAATCAAAGGCCGTATGTTTTGCTATGGTAAACAGCCAGGTCGTAAAGGCCTTTTCAGGCTTAAAGTTCGGTAGATTTCGAAAGGCCTTTTCAAAGGACAAATTTGTTAAATCTTCGGCATCGTCTAAGTTTTGCACAAAGCGAATTAAAAAAAGTCGAACAGGTTCCCTGTATCGGTTCATGAGTTCCGTAAAGGCCGCCTGTTCGTTCAGTTCAACCGCCCGGCGAATGATTTCTATGTCGCTCATCGAGTTGCCCGAATAACTAAGCGCAGCGGCATTCCGCCAAACGAAAACAGAAAAAATGCGGCAACCTTTCTAAGGCCAGCATGGAACAGGTTGTGCCCCGACTGTATTCCCCCTTTAATGTGGATATTGAAACAGCCGTTGAAGCAAAATATGCCCATGGTTTTTTGATTAAGAAACGGAGTTCCATGTTTTGTTTTTGGGGCTTGACCTTTGAATCAATATCAAAAATGGAACAAAAATAGCCAATATTTCGGCCAATAAATAAATGCCCATGCCGACCAAGGTTATTTGCCGGGAAAACCTAAAACGAAAGGCCCAGCTGAGCGCCGCTCCCAATTGCACAATCCAGCCCGATAAAACAAGCCCCACCACAACAGAAGACGTTATAAAGGGCAGCGCAAAGAACCCTATGGTGTTGATTGCAATCAAGGCCCATCTTAAAGAAAAAAGCAGCTGTATTGGCAAGGGATAATGGGGCGCCGTTGTGTAGTGCCTTTGCTTTTGTTGGCCCCAATCCTGCATTGATTTTGGGGCATCTGAAAGGGTGTAGGGCCCAATCGCATACCGTTTGTTTCGGCAGCGACTCAATAAAAAAGGCAAGGCAAGATCGTCGTCTCCACCTGCCGTGCCAAATTTTCTGGAATAACGCAGGGCCGACAGCCCAATTTCTCGAGGATAAGCCATATTGCGCCCCACGGCGGTGGTAAAACCAAGAAAGGGAAGCGCAGAAAAATTCATGCGGGCCAAGCGGTCGGCATCTGCTGTGGCTAAAACGGAAGCGAAGCAATGCCCAGGTTTTAATACACCATTTCCTACAAAAAGAGACGGCTCATGCCCCAGAATGTGCATCAATTCCTGAATAAAGCCCGGGGAGTCTGGTTTGCAATCGGCATCGGTAACAAACACCTGAGCATGGCTTGCATGGCTTAATCCGAGCAGCAAGGCATCGCGTTTGCCTGGACTTTGTTTTGAAACAATGCGAACCACCCGAATCCGTTCGTCTGTTTCTGCAAAACCGTTTAAAAGCGATAGGGAAGCGTCCGAGGACCCATCGTCCACCAAAATAAACTCCACCAGATTGCTGCTTTTGCATTCCAACCAGCTGGGCAGATTCTGTTTCCAGTCAAGCTCCGCATTTCGTCCACAAATCACAATCGACAAGCGGGGGCAAATCCCTTCCCCTTTTTTGGGGCGAAAGAAAAAAAGGGCAGCTTGGGCCAAAATCTGAAAAAATCCAGCCAAACCAAACAGGGATTCCAATATCATTCCACAAATATTAATGAAAAATGCGGACTTTTGCTGCCAAGATGCATGTTTTTAAATTAGAAAAGAATGCCGAAGGGTCAATGGCTAGAGCTGGGGTTTTATCCACAGGCCATGGCGATATCTCTACCCCGGTTTTTATGCCGGTTGGAACCTTAGGTACCGTTAAAGCCGTTCACCAACGCGAATTAAAAACAGACATCAATGCCTCCATCATTCTTGGAAATACCTACCATTTATACCTGCGGCCTGGAACTGATATTCTGAATGCCGCCGGGGGGCTGCATTCTTTTATGAATTGGGACCGCCCCATTTTAACAGATTCGGGGGGCTATCAATTGTTTTCTTTAACCAATATGCGGAAGTTGACCGAAGAGGGAGCTCTTTTTCGGTCGCACATCGATGGCTCAAAACATTTCTTTAGCCCCGAGTCCGTCATCGACATTCAACGAAAAATAGGGGGCGACATCATCATGGCCTTTGACGAATGCCCCCCTTATCCGGCATCGCAGGATTACGTAAAAAAAAGCCTAGAATTGACCCAGCGTTGGTTGGTTCGTTGCCGGCAACAAATGGATTCAACCGAACCGTTGTACGGGCATCATCAAGCCCTTTTTCCTATTGTTCAAGGCGGAGTTTATTCAGATTTACGCAAGCAAAGTGCCTCTTTTATTGCCGATTTGCCGAATTTAGAGGGGGTTGCAATTGGAGGGTTGTCGGTGGGAGAACCCGCCGAAATGATGTACGAACAGATTGAAAATGTATGCCCCATATTGCCAGAAAACAAACCCCGATATTTAATGGGGGTGGGAACCCCTGAAAATTTGTTGGAAGGAATCGACCGGGGAATTGATATGTTCGACTGCGTTATGCCTGCCCGAAACGGCCGAAACGGCATGCTTTTTACCTGGCAGGGTATCTTTAATATGAAAAACAAGAAATGGGACCGCGATTTTAGCCCCATTGATGAACGCAGCACTTTGTTTGCCGACCAAGAGTACAGCAAAGCCTATTTAAGGCATTTATTTACGGTAAATGAACGACTGGCCGCGCAAATTGCTACCTTACACAACCTCCATTTTTACCTAGATTTAATGAAACAGGCTCGAATGGAAATTTTGGCGGGCAGCTTTGCCCATTGGAAGAAGGCCGTTCTTCCTTTACTCAAACATAGAAATTAAGTGCCATGGGATTTTTTGGCAAAATAGATAGGTACATTATTCGGCAGTTCTTGCAAACCTTCTTTGTTGCCATTCTCTTGATTTTATCCATTACTGTGGTTTTTGACTTCAGTGAAAAGCTCGATGGCTTTATGGGGAAATACGGCGCTACGCCCTCTGCATCTGAAATCACTTGGAAGTATTATGCCAATTTTATCCCCTATTTCGGCAATTTATTTAGCCCTCTTTTCATCTTTATTTCTGTTATCTATTTTACCTCTAGAATGGCTTACCGAATGGAAATCGTTGCCATTCTGAATTCAGGCTGGAGCTATTGGCGTTTGCTTTTCCCTTTTATTCTGGCGGCTACCCTGGTTGCATCTCTGAGCTACGCCCTTACAAATTTCGTCATTCCTCAGGCCAATCGAGAACGGTTGGAATTCGAATCCACCTACTTTAGAAAAGGAGTAGGGGCAAGCCCCAATCTTCACCTTCAACTTAGCCCTGGCGAATTCGTTTTCACCGATATGTACAATCAACACCGGAAATCGGCCGGCCGATTTTGCTATGAACGCATCGACAGCAATTTTAATCTGAAATACAAAATCCTTTCCAAAGAAGGATTTTACGACAGCCTATCCGGTTCCTGGCGTTTTTATCTTGGAGTTGCTCGGCGTTGGCACAACAATGGAACGGTGGTAACCCGCGCATTCGAAAACTGGGACACCATTTTGCCCATTACCCCCAACATGCTGCAACGCGACATTAAAATTGTCGAAGCTCTCGGAAACAGCGAACTCAACGAATTTATTGAACTCCAAACCCTAAGCGGTTCTATTTATTTGCCCTTCTATCTTATCGAAAAACACGGCCGGCAAGCAAACCCCATTTCGGCCCTAATTCTAACCTTTATCGCTGTTCCCATCAGTTCAAGAAAGGCTAGGGGAGGCATCGGAATTCAATTGGCAGCTGGGGTAACCCTGGCTTTTGCGTATATTTTTCTTCAAAAAATGACCGTTAGTTTTGCCCTAAATGGCGTCTTGACCCCCTGGCTTGGCGTTTGGCTTCCTAATTTCATCTATGTAGGCATCGGATTTATTTTGGCTAAATTTGCCCAACGCTAACTACGTTCATTATGAATTACCTCGATTTTGAAGAGCCCATCCAAAAATTGGAAGCCGACCTAAGTAGCTTGAAGGAAACAGCGCTTTCAACCGGTGCGGATTTAAATCCGGCCATCGCTGAATTGGAAGTACAGATTCGGGAAAAAACCAAACAGATTTTTAAAGACCTTAGCCCCTGGCAACGCGTTCAGCTTAGCCGGCATCCCGACCGCCCTTACACTTTGGCCTACATTCAGGCCCTAACCCAAGGGGATTTTCAGGAACTCCATGGCGACCGAAATGTCAAAGACGACAAAGCCATGATTGGCGGTTTGGGCAAAATAGGCAACTACAATTGCATGTTCATCGGACAACAAAAGGGCATCAATACCAAAATGAGGCAGTACCGCAATTTTGGCATGGCAAACCCCGAAGGATACCGAAAAGCGCTTCGACTCATGAAGATGGCCGAGAAATTTGGCCTGCCTATTGTCTGTTTGATTGATACCCCAGGCGCATTTCCAGGACTGGAAGCCGAGGAACGCGGCCAAGGCGAAGCCATTGCCCGAAACCTCATCGAAATGTTCCAACTCTCTGTGCCCGTTATTTGCATCGTCATCGGTGAAGGGGCCTCGGGCGGAGCCCTTGGTATTGGAATCGGAGATCGCATTTTAATGCTCGAAAATACCTGGTATTCAGTTATTTCTCCTGAATCATGCTCCTCCATCCTTTGGAGAACCTGGGACAACAAAGAACAAGCGGCATCGGCCCTGAAGTTGACCGCCGAAGATATGCTTGGACTTAAATTGATTGACGGAATCATTAAAGAACCCTTGGGGGGAGCCCACCGAGACCACCAAGGGGCTTTTAACCAAGTCAAAAACACCATCCTAGAACTGCTCCCCAAACTGCTAAAAATGAATCCGGAAAAGCGCATTAAAGAGCGCATCCAGAAATTTGAAACCATGGGGGTGTTCAATGAATGATTTTCTTAGCATTATTCCCGGTGATGTTCCCGTTGCTGAACTCCACGCTCACCTGCTCTCCGGTGTCTCACCCCGTCCCATTGCCTTCGTTTCTTCCATAGATTCCCAAGGCAATATTAACCTTAGCCCCTATAGTTTCTTTAACGTTTTTGGAGCAAATCCCCCCATTGCTGTTTTTTCTCCTGCCCGCCGAGTGCGCGACAATACCATTAAACACACCCTCGAAAACGCCTTAGATACCCGCGAGGTTGTTATCAATATTGTTGACTATTCCATGGTGCAACAAGTATCCCTTTCCAGTGTTGAATTCCCCAAAGGCGTAAATGAATTTATTAAGGCTGGATTTACTATGCTTAAATCCGACCTGGTGAAGCCGCCCAGGGTGGCCGAATCGCCCTTTCAGCTCGAAGCCAAAGTTATTCAGGTACTGGAAACCGGCCAGGAGGGCGGTGCCGGCAATTTGGTGGTTTGCCAAATTGTTAAGGTGCACATGGCACATCGAATCCTTGACAACAACAATAAAATAGACCCGTTTAAACTCGACGCCGTAGCGCGTGCCGGCGGAAATTGGTATGTAAGAGCCCAAGGCGATGCCTTTTTCGAAGTCCCAAAACCGGCAGGTCCAGCAGGAATTGGAATCGACGCCCTCCCCGAATTCATCAGAAACCATTCTGTTTTAACCGGAAACCACTTAGGAAAACTCGGAAACCTGGAATTCCTGCCTAGCCTTGAAAAGGCCACCGATTTGGCACAAAGCAGCGCCCATAAACAATTGCTGCTGCCCCTAAATCACCTTAGCCCCATTCAAATTGCCATTCATTTGCTTGACCTAAACCAACCCTTCGATGCCCTTGTTTATTTGCTAACCCACCAAAATTTGGTCGAATGAGAATTTACAATGTAACGGTGCATGTTGAACCCAGCGTTGAAGCGGATTGGTTAAATTACATGGTAAACCAACACATTCCCGACGTAATGAACACCGGCAGCTTTACCCAAGCGCGCATCAGCAAAATTGAATCGGACCAAGACCAAGGCGGATTGAGCTACTCCATTCAATACACCGCCAACTCAAAAGAAAAGCTTCAGGAGTACCACTTGAATTTCGCCCCGCAATTGCAAGCCGATCACCTGCAAAAATTTGGACAAAAATGCCTCGCGTTTCGAACAGAAATGGAGGTTTTGGCCCATTTCGTTTCAAATTCAAATGCCCATGACTGAGTCGCAAACTTGGATTTTAATGCTTCAAAAAACCCGAGAACAAACCCTGGGGTATCTAAGCAAATTGAAGGAAGAAAAACTCCACCAAACATTCAATCTGCAAGGCAGTTCCATGAACAGTATTCTTTGGATTGCGGCCCATTTGGCAGTGAGTGCCAATTTTTTACTCCTCCATTCCACGGGCGCTGAACGATTAAAATTGGCTTGGTCTAGAGCCTATGGTATAGGTGGAAAAGGCCTTACAGAAAACGAAGCCCCCTCTTTTGCCGAAATTTTAGAGGCCCTGAACGAAATTCAAAACCGAGCCCAAATGCACATCTCCACGCTAACCGATTCCGATTTCTGCAAACCCAGCAGCTCGGGAATGGATTTTGGAGGCGAAGATTCCATAAGAGCCATAATTGCGCACCACATTCGCCACGAAAATGCCCATGCAGGTCAGTTGGCTCTAATCTGCAAAGCCCTTGGCAAACCAACCATTTAATCCCTATCTATGCTCAACCCGCCGGTAATCCGAATTTTCATCGCAGATAGCCATTATTTGGTTCGGCAAGGACTAAAAACCATTTTTTCAGCGCAAAACGGATTTGAAGTCGTTGGCGAATCCGATGAATTGGTAAATATGCTCGACCTAATCGAATCGGCTCAGCCCGATGTGGTGGTGGTTGGCCTCAATATTCAAGGCGTTTCTGTTGTTGAAAGCATCGAAGAATTGAGGCAAAGGCTGCCCGCTAAAAAAATCTTGGTCTTAGATACCAATGAAGATGCCAACGAAATCATTCGGCTGCTCAGCATGGGCGTTCATGGGTACATTTTAAAGCAATGCGACCATCAGGAAATCATTGATGCGGTAAATACCATTCTGCAAGGAAAAAATTTCTTTTGCTCAAATGTCTTAAAACTCAATAAAACCCCTGTAAAATCGCTGTCTCAAGTCGATACCGACAGCACCGTTCGGCTGTCGGCCCGCGAAATTGAAATCCTAGAATTGATCTCCCAAGGCCTAACAAACAATGAAATTGCCGATAAAACCTTCATTTCCGCACATACGGTCGCTTCCCACCGCAAAAATCTCATGAAAAAATTCAGTGCACGCAACAACGTTGACCTCGTTATTTCGGCCATCAAAGAAAATTTTATTGCGTTTTAGTTCGGCTTTTAAATTTCTTTTTTTGGGGCGGCAGCCGGGCTTTCACCGGTAGTCCGCAGCAAAAGGTGGTGGGGCAGCGGGCTTACGGGGGCTCCTAAAGTCGCCTCCGCACCACGCGCCCCATCACCTTTCGCTTTGCGTGCTACCCGGTTCAATCCCTGCCGCTTCCAAATGAATGCGGCTACCTTTCAAAAAAACCACACAGCCCCCCAATTCCGCTTGCAGCTGCCCCATAAATAGCATCTTACTCCAACGCTGCCACACCATAAATGTCATTATGGCAGTTTTATCTGGGTAAAAACCGCCAAAAAGGAGGAATTTTGTACTGCTTTCCGCCAATTTTTGCCATTTTTTTCTGTGGAATGATTTTGGATATGGAGGGGAAAATTTTACTCAATAAAAAATTCAATTATGGGAAAGATTATTGGAATCGACCTTGGCACAACCAATTCTTGTGTTGCCGTAATGGAGGGAAATCAACCTGTCGTAATACCCAACAGCGAAGGGAAACGCACTACCCCCTCTATCGTAGCATTTCTTGACAACGGAGAACGAAAGGTGGGCGATGCCGCCAAACGGCAAGCCATTACCAACCCTGAACGCACCATTTATTCTATAAAGCGTTTTATGGGAAGCCGTTTTGACGATGTGCGTGCAGAATTCGCTCGCGTTCCCTACAAAATGGTTAAAGGAGACAACGATACCCCTAGGGTAGCCATTGGCGACAGAAATTACACCCCTCAGGAAATTTCTGCAATGATTCTTCAAAAAATGAAGCAGACGGCCGAAGACTATTTAGGGACATCGGTTACAGAAGCTGTAATTACCGTGCCAGCCTATTTTAACGATGCCCAACGCCAAGCTACCAAAGAAGCAGGCGAAATTGCAGGGCTTACCGTTAAACGCATCATCAACGAACCCACTGCAGCGGCCCTGGCCTATGGCTTAGACAAGCAAAACAAAGACATGACCGTGGTGGTTTTTGATTGCGGCGGCGGTACCCACGACGTTTCCATTCTAGAACTTGGCGACGGCGTGTTTGAAGTCAAATCTACCGATGGCGATACCCGCCTTGGAGGCGACGACTTCGACCAAAAAATCATTGATTGGTTGGCCGAGGAGTTTAAGTCGGATGAGGGCATTGACCTGCGCAAAGACCCTATGGCTTTGCAACGGCTAAAAGAAGCCGCCGAAAAAGCCAAAATTGAGCTCTCTAGCTCTACCGAAACCGAAGTCAACCTGCCTTATATTATGCCGGTTGATGGGGTTCCGAAACACCTGGTTCGAAAATTGACCCGGGCCAAATTTGAACAATTGGCCGACGACCTTATTCGCCGTACCATCGAACCTTGCAAATCGGCCATGAAAAATGCCAATATGTCGGCTTCAGATATCGATGAGATTATCTTAGTAGGTGGCTCAACCCGCATTCCAGCCATTCAGGCGGCCGTAGAAAATTTCTTTGGCAAGGCTCCCAGCAAAGGAGTGAACCCAGATGAAGTAGTAGCGATTGGGGCAGGTATTCAAGGGGGCGTGCTTTCGGGCGATGTGAAAGACGTTCTGCTTTTGGATGTTACTCCCCTAAGCCTTGGTATTGAAACCATGGGGGGCGTAATGACTCGACTCATCGATTCAAACACCACCATTCCTTCCCGCAAATCAGAGGTTTTTTCTACCGCCAGCGACAACCAGCCCTCGGTCGAAATCCATGTGCTTCAAGGCGAACGGCCCATGGCCAATCAAAATAAAACCATTGGCCGATTTGTTTTGGCCGACATTCCGCCCGCCCCACGCGGAATCCCTCAAGTGGAAGTAACCTTCGACATTGACGCCAATGGAATTCTACATGTCTCGGCCAAAGACAAAGCAACA
Organism: uncultured Flavobacteriales bacterium; assembly: GCA_903837495.1. Taxonomy (GTDB): domain Bacteria; phylum Bacteroidota; class Bacteroidia; order CAIKAF01; family CAIKAF01; genus CAIKAF01. Next base: position 24,218 of record CAILUT010000002.1, read on the forward strand.
GGCAAAGAACAATCCATTCGGATTGAAGCCTCTAGCGGTTTGTCGGAAGACGAAATTGCAAAAATGAAAGCCGAAGCCGAAGCCAATGCCGATGCCGACAAAAAAACCAAAGAACGGGCCGAGAAAATAAATGCCGCCGACGGCCTTATTTTTCAAGTTGAAAAGTTCATGCGTGAAAGCGGCGATAAAGTGCCAGACGATAAAATAGCCGGCATAAACGAGGCCCTAGAAGCCCTGAAAAATGCGCATCAATCCAATGATTTGACCGCCATTGATGCGGCCATGGATACGCTGAATAAGGTGTTTGGAGATGTGGTGTCGGCCATGTATGCAAACGACAACGCCGGCGGAACTGCAAATCCCGGCTCCGATGCAGGAACCAAGGACGGAACCGATGACGTTACCGACGTCGATTTTGAAGAAGTCAAGTAAGTTTGATTAAAAAAAAGGGGCTTCGGCCCCCTTTTTTATTTCTTTTTTTGGGTGCCAAGCTCTACCTCTTCTATTACTTTTGAGATATGGTTCATGTTTATACAGATGGTGCCGCAAGCGGAAACCCTGGCCCTGGAGGCCTTGGAGTGGTTTTGCTTTTCAATGGCCATAGAAAAGAACATTCGGAAGGATTTCGTCGCACCACCAACAATCGGATGGAATTGCTCGCTGTAATTCGGGCTCTTCAATTCCTTAAAACAACTGAGCACCCCGTCCACGTTTTCTCTGACAGCAAATACGTCATTGATTCCATCACCAAAGGTTGGCTTAAAACCTGGCTTAAAACAGGCTTTAAAGGCAAAAAAAACAAAGATTTATGGCTGCTATACCATTCGATTGCTCCTAAATTCAATCTTACCTTTCACTGGGTAAAAGGCCATGCCAGCAACAAAGAAAACAACCGGTGCGATGAACTAGCCGTAGCCGCTTGCCGAAACCCCAATCTTCCCATTGATGTGGGCTACGAAGAGTCCCAATCCACCTCCAATTCTAGTTTATGGTAAAATTCAGAACTGAATTTCCAGAATTTGTTTTGCCTAAACTGAATTATGAGCAGCCCATTTTGCTGGCTGGAAGTTGTTTCGCCGAACTGATCGAAGAACGGCTACAGAGGGGCGGCTTTTTAACCATCCCCCCTTCGCATGGGATTCTTTACCACCCTTTTTCCTTGGCAACCATGCTTCACAGTTGGTGTGAAATGCCATCAAATTGGCCTGTTTTAGAAGAATACAACCACCGTTGGATGAGCCTAGACCACCACGGGAATTTTTCTGGCAGCAATAAGTTTCAAGCCGCCGAAAAAATGGAAGAAGCCCGAAGCCAGTGCGCAAGGGCTTTGGTTCAAGCGCAGTTCCTTTTTCTGAGCTTAGGAACCGCGCATTATTTCGAAGACATTGCCTCTGGCAAACCCGTGGCAAATTGCCATAAACTGCCCGCCTCTAGGTTTGTCCGTAAACGGGCTGGAGTAGATGAAATTCGAACATCGTTGCAAAACGCATTTGATGCCATTTGGAATGTGAATTCAAATGTAAACATCATTCTCAGCGTTAGTCCCGTTAAGCACCTTAGAGATGGATTGAGCGAAAATGCATTAAGCAAATCCATTCTGAATGTGGCAGCCCATGAATTATGTACCCAGAATTCTCAGGTGCATTGCTTTCCGGCATTTGAAATTTTAACCGAAGATTTAAGGGATTATCGGTTTTATACCGAAGATTTAGCCCATCCAAGCAAATTCGCTCAGGATTATATATTTACGTATTTTTATTCCGCAAGTTTTTCAACCGAAACAAAGCAGATATTCAGGCAGATTATGGCTTTAAGAGACCTAGAACGCCACTTGCCTATGTCAAGCCCAAACGAGCACCTTCAAGCCATAGAAAACCTGAAGGAACGTTTGATGTCCGATTTCCCGTTTTTAAAGGGTAGGCTTTAGTTTGATTGTGCACCATGAACCTGCTTCAACAAAACCTTGGATTTCTTGGCGATAGAAACGTAAAATTCATTCGGTACGGTATTTATTTTGTTTGGACCCTCGGCTTGATTTGGTCGGCCTCTTTTACCGAATTGCTAGACGATGAGGCCTATTATTGGGTTTACAGCCAAAATATATCCTTGGGTTATCACGATCACCCTCCCTTCATTGCTTGGAGCATTTTTTTGGGATATGCCGTTTTTAAATCCGAATTGGGGGTAAGGCTTTTGATGGTTCTCTTTCATTTGATAACCATACGCCTGCTAGAACATTTGATTTCTCCGAAATTCCCCCTGCTTTTTTTAGCGCTTGTTTTTAGTATTCCCGTTTTTCAATTCTCTGGATTTTGGGCCGTTCCCGACACCCCATTTCTGTTCACACTCACCTTATTTTTACTTGCAATAAAACATTTCCATAAAAAATCTAATGCATACAACGCCATCGCTCTTGGAATAGCAGCTGCAGCGGTATTGTATGCGAAGTACCACGGTGCATTGTTTGTTTTATTCCTATTTGTGTTTGCACATAACATGTTTAAAAGGCCAACCTTTTATTTAGCAATAGGCCTAGGGTTTATTCTGTATTTACCTCACGTAATTTGGCTGATTCAACATGATTTTCCAACCCTTGCGTATCATTTTGGTTACAGAAATTCCAAGGGGTATGAATGGCAACAAACAGCCACATTCATCCTGGGCCAATTTCTGCTATTGGGGCCAATTTTGGCGATCCTTCTTTTAAAAACCAGCCGAAATAAATGGCCAAACGAGCCGGTCGATTCAATTTTTTTAAAAACAGCGGTTTCCGTGTTTATTTTCCTTTTCCTTTTTACTTTTTTTGGGCATGTTGAAGGAAATTGGTCTTTGGGTGTTTTTCCGTTTGTTTTGGTAGCCCTGTTTAAAAATTGGGAGGAGGCAGATTCTGCACATCGGATTGTCTTTAGGGGATTGTGGTTTAGTATTCCAATCCTAATTTTAGGACGTTTGGTGCTGGTTTATAATGTTTTGCCTTACCGCATCCCTTTTTTGAATCAGGTGTACGGTCAAAAGGAATGGGTTGGGCAGCTAGATCGCATTGCCAAAGAACGTCCCGTTGTTTTTATGAATTCATATCAAAAGGCATCTAAGTTTTTGTTTTATTCCCAAAAACCAGCATCAACATTAAGCAATGCCATGGGCCGCCGCAGCCAATTTGATTTATTAAATCGGCATGAAACATGGTTTGGCAGCCCCGTTTTGCTGCACGTAAACTGGGCTTCCAAAGACTTAGATTCAATTCAAACAAAAACGGGGGGTACCTTCTATTATACGATCGATTCAACATTCTGGTATTTTCCTAAAACCAAGATTGTTCCCCTGAATCTTCCCCAATCCTGGCAAGCAAACCAAACGAAGAAAATTGAAATTTCAATAGAGCGTTCAGATCGCCTGGGCAATAAAATTCCAACATCCTGCAACATTGCCTACCATTTTTTAAAAAATGGACAGCGCATTTCTGGGAATAGTTTTGTTGGCCTTTGGAATCCTGCTCAGGAAAAAACGACGCGCTCTATTTCAATTCTGGCCCCCGCAATTAAGGGGAAATACCAGTTGATTTTTTCAATTGAACGAAAATGGATGCCTTTAGGCATAAACAGCAAACGGCATACCATATTTGTAGAATAGGCTAATGGCAATGAACTAGAATTTCTGCTTTTGCAAATAAGGGCTTTGTATATTTGCAGCTATGAAATACGACTTCAGGGAGATTGAGCTCAATGCCAAAGATAAATGGGCAGAACACAAAGCCTACGCTGTTGCGGAAGACCCTTCAAAACCCTCTTTTTACGTTTTAGACATGTTTCCTTATCCATCAGGGGCGGGATTGCATGTTGGACACCCCCTCGGATATATTGCCTCTGACATTCTGGCTCGATACAAAACAATGAGCGGCTACTGTGTGCTTCACCCCATGGGATTTGATGCCTTTGGTTTGCCTGCTGAACAATATGCCATTCAAACCAACCGGCACCCCGAGGAAACCACCAAAGAAAACATCGACCGGTACAGACAGCAGTTGGAATTGCTGGGATTGGGGTACGATTGGAACCGCTCGGTTACTACCTCAGATCCCAATTATTACAAATGGACCCAGTGGATTTTTTTGCAGCTTTTCAATCACGTTTATCGGGGTGACTTGCAAAAAGCGGCCCCCATTGAAGAACTCTTTGGTCATTTTCGGCACTTTGGCAGCTCAAACCATCCGTTTCTTGGAACTGCGCACGATGCATTTTCTGCGGATGAATGGAATCAATTTGATTCAGAAAAGCAAGCCGCAATTGCCATGAATTACCGATTGGCCTATCAAGCAGATGCCTGGGTAAATTGGTGTGAAGCCTTGGGGACCGTTCTAGCCAACGATGAGGTAAAAGATGGTTTTTCGGAACGGGGTGGGCATGCAGTAGAAAAAAAACGTTTAAAGCAATGGTTTTTGCGTATTTCAACGTACGCTGACCGTTTGTTGCTCGACCTAGAAGGATTGAACTGGTCTGCAGCGATGAAAGAAATGCAATCCAATTGGATTGGAAAATCAGAGGGTGCTTCCTTGGGCTTTAAGGTCGCAAATTCCGAAATTGTACTGGAGGTATTTACCACCCGCCCCGACACTCTATTCGGGGTCAGTTTTATGGTATTGGCTCCCGAGCATCCCCTGCTTGCTGAGGTGGTGAAATTTGGCTTTGAGGAAGCCTTGGCCTATGCAAAGCAAGCATCAAATCGATCAGAACGCGAACGCCAAGCTGGATCAGAACAGGCAACAGGAGCCTTTACGGGTTCGTATGCTTTGCACCCCATTTCAGGGAAAGAATTGCCCATTTGGGTGGGCGATTATGTGTTGGCGGGCTATGGAACAGGAGCCGTTATGGCGGTGCCAGCACACGACACCCGCGACCATAAATTTGCAATGGCCTTTGGTCTGCCTATTCTTCCTGTTATTGAATTGCCCGAAGATGAATCGCTCCCTTATGAAAGCAAAGAAGGCCGATTAATGCACTCTGATTTTCTGAATGGATTGGAAGTGAAAGAGGGGATTTCGGCCATGTTGGCCCATTTAGAAGCGAAGAAATTGGGGCTAAAGACCGTGAATTACCGACTTAGAGACGCCAATTTTAGTCGGCAGCGCTACTGGGGCGAACCCTTCCCCATTGTGTATTCAACTGGAATTGCCAAAGCGGTAGATGTTCAAGATTTGCCAGTGGAACTTCCTCACATGGAAGATTTTAAGCCAACCGGAAGGCCAGAATCGCCGCTCACCAAGGCCAAGGCATGGACAGAATTGCCCGAAGGTATTCGGGAAACCGATACCATGCCCGGATTTGCGGGCAGCAGTTGGTATTTTCTGCGTTACATGGACCCCAAAAACAATGAACATTTTGCCTCTTCAGCGGCCCTGAACTATTGGAAGCAAGTAGATGTGTACATTGGTGGAACCGAACATGCGGTTGGACACCTATTGTATGCTCGATTTTGGCATAAATTTCTGTATGATTTGGGCTATGTGCCTGGGCATGAGCCATTCAAGCGCCTGGTGAATCAGGGTATGATTTTGGGAAGGTCAAATTTGGTGTACCGCGAAACCTCAACCGGCAAATATGTGTCGGCCGGTCTAGTTCCAACCTCTAAAAAGGGATTTCAAGCTTTGCATGTAGATGTGAATGTTGTGCACGATGATGCCTTGCTTCCGGAACAAGTGTTGGCTATTTTTCCCGAGGCAAGACCTCATTTGTTGGTTTTAGAAGAGGGTGTATTGAAATGTGGGGTTGAAATTGAAAAAATGTCAAAAAGCAAATTCAATGTGGTCAACCCAGATGCCATTGTTGAGGATTATGGTGCAGACACATTGAGGATGTATGAAATGTTTTTGGGGCCTATAGAACAATCCAAACCTTGGAACACCCAGGGAATTGAAGGCGTCAATAAATTTTTGCGCCGGGTGTGGAGGCATTGCATTTCGGAGGGAGGGCATTGCGTATTGACATCGGACAGCCCCGAACCGGCTGCATTGAAATCCCTGCACACCCTGCTAAAAAGGCTACACCAGGACATTGAAGACATGTCTATGAACACCTGCATTAGTGCCTTTATGATTTGCTTGAATGAATTGCTGGATCAGAAGTGCAAATCCATCGAAATATTCAGACCTTTTAGTTTGGCCTTGTCTCCATTTGCACCATTTATAGCGGAAGCGTTGTGGGAAAAAATGGGCGGAGTCGGATTGGCTTGCAAACAAGAATTTCCGAAGGTTGAAGAGAAGCATTTGGTTGAAGACCAATTCAGTTATCCTGTTTCTTTTAATGGAAAAAAGCGTTTTGATTTGACATTGCCTCTTTCGCTGAGTCCCAGTGAAATTCAACAGGAAGTGCTAAGCCATGCAGAGGCAAAGAAGTGGCTGCAAGGGCAGACGCTTCGGAAAGTGATTGTGGTTCCAGGTCGGATTGTGAATATTGTGCTGGGATGAGCGAAACCAAACACAGCCTAAAAGTAAAAATCAGCCGAGCTTCAATTCTTCGGTCGGCCCGGTTGTTCCGGTACATTCAACCCTACCGATTGATTTTTGGCTTGGGCTTGTTTGCTTTGGTCATTTCGAGCATATCGGGATTGATGCTGTTTTCATCGTTGGGCGATTTAATAGATGTTCAGACGGATCGTTTGAACGATGAAATAGGAAAAATCACCCTTTTTTTGCTGGGCATTTTAGTGTTGCAAGGCCTAACCTCTTTCGTTCGCATCTATACTTTTTCGTACGTAACCGAAAGAAGCATGGCCAAATTAAGGCAAGATGTATTTGCCTCTTTGTTGTCTTTGCCCATGGGTTGGTTTTCAGAACGAACCACCGGTGAAATTTCGAGCAGAATCAGTGCCGATGTAGCTTCGGTGCAAAGCACATTAACCACCTATTTGGCTGAGTTTGTTCGGCAGGTCATTACAATTGTAGGCACCGTTGTGATTTTAATGGGAACCTCATTTAAACTTGCCTTGTTTATGGTGGCTACTTTGCCTGCCATGGCCGTGCTTGCTGTTGTTTTTGGGCGTTATGTACGCAAACTTGGCAAAAAGGCCCAAGATGAAGTGGCAGAATCCACCGCCCTTTTGGAAGAAGTTCTGAGTGGAATAGCCACCGTAAAAGCGTTTACCACAGAATGGTGGGAGTTTTCTAAGTACAAACATAAAACGGACCAAGTGGTGCAAACGGGAATGCGGAATGCCATAGCACGTGGCACTTTTGCCACCTTTATTGTCGTTTTTATTTTTGGTAGCATTGTTGGTTTGGTTTGGTTTGGGGGCAAGTTGGTGGCCACAGGCGAAATCAGTACCGGAGATTTGTTTCGATTTTTTATGTTGAGTGCCTTAATGGCGGGTTCGGCTGGTGGTTTGGCTGAAACCTATGCGCAGCTTCAAAAGTCTATAGGAGCCACCGAGCATTTGCTCGACATTATGGAAGCCCAGCCAGAACTGGATCTGCCAAGTGCACCTGCCCCCAAAATTCCAGCTCCCCAAGGTTCGTTTCGTTTTGCCCATGTGTCGTTTGAATACCCAAATCGAACAGGAGTTCAGGTGTTGGCAGATTTAAACCTGGAAATTCTGGAAGGAAAAACCACGGCATTGGTTGGACGAAGCGGGGCAGGGAAATCAACCCTTGCGTATTTAATGCTTCGATTTTATGCTCCCCAATCTGGAACAATATTTTGGGGGAATGAACCGATAGAATCCATGGATTTGCGCAATTATCGAAGTTTCATAGGGTATGTACCACAGGAAATTATACTGTTTAGCGGCAGCATTGCTGAGAATATACGTTATGGTGATGTTCGGGCCGGTCAGGAAGAGATTGAAAACGCAGCTAAGTCGGCAAACGCTCACGATTTTATTGTTGAATTTCCGGAGGGCTACGAAACAAAGGTAGGAGAAAGGGGAATGCGATTGAGTGGGGGGCAGCGTCAGCGCATTGCGATTGCTAGGGCTATGCTTGCCAATCCGGCCCTGTTGATTTTAGACGAAGCCACCAGCAGCTTAGACAACGCTTCGGAAGGTTTGGTGCAAGAGGCATTGACCCGACTAATGCAAAACCGGACTTCCTTGGTCATTGCGCATCGATTGTCAACAATCAAGCATGCGGATTCGATTGTGGTTTTAGAAAAGGGGAAAATTGTGGAACAGGGCAGCCATTTTGAATTGCTGGAGCGCAGTGGTTTTTATGCCCATTTGTTGAAAAAAGGCATTGAAGAGGGGTAGTCTTCATTTATAACATTCAGACAATAAGGCTAGATTGGTTTTTATTTACTTTTGAAGAAACAGCGATTAGCCCCATGAAAATACATGTGCTTTATTTAAAACAAATCGTTTGGATTGGTTCTTTGATTCTTATTTGTAGGTCTGGGTTTAGCCAAACGGTATCAATTGGTGACACTTCATTGGGTATAGTTCCCACCGCAAGTTTGCATCTTCTTGACACCAACTTAGGATTAATGATAAATCGATTAACCACTGCACAACGAAATGCAATTTCAAGTCCCGCTACTGGACTGCAGGTATTTAATGTCAGCAATCGATGTCTAGAAATTTATTTTCCAGGAACGGGCTGGAAAAGCATTGCCTGCGAATGTACAGTTGTACCTGCAGCTCCAACAAGTATTCAAGGTCCTGTGCAAATTTGTCCGGGCGATACGGTTTCATTTTCAAGCACATCTGTTCTTGGAGCAACCCAATACCAATGGACATTTCCTAGTGGCAGCACCATCATATCAGGGATAGGAAGCGACAGCATTCAAGTTGCGTTAGGGCAAGCATCAGGAACAGTTTCTGTGGTGGCTCAAAATGGTTGCGGAAATTCACCTTCTACCACGCTTCCGGTTTTAGTTGCCTTTCCTGATAGTACGTTTACTGTAAATCCACAAAGTCCTTCCATTAATAGTCAGGCACAATTTACAGCATTGCAGTTAGGAGCGAGTTATTCCTGGACTTTTTCAAGTGGAACACCGGCAAATTCGACCCAAGCCACCCAAGGTGTAACCTGGACTCAGGCAGGAAATTACAATGTGGGATTAACTGCAACGCTTTACCCTGGTTGTTTTTCTTCTTCAATTCAAAATATCGCGGTGAATGCCTGTCCACCACCACTTCAAAGTTCCGTGTCTTTTTCGTACACGGGCTCGGTTCAGAACTGGACAGTTCCAGCTTGCGCAACCACCATTCGAATTCAGGCTTCAGGAGGTCAAGGAGGGAATGCTCAGGGAGGAAGTCCAGGTCAAGGTGGCTTAGGTGCCAGAATGCAGGGAGATTTTCAGGTGAATTCGGGCACTGTTTTAACCATAATCGTCGGAAAACAAGGAAATACAAATGGAGCTTCGGGAGGGGGCGGCGGGGGTTCGGGAGTTCTTGTTCAAGGAAGTCCATGGATTATTGCAGGTGGGGGTGGAGGCATCAACAACGCTCAAAATTTTGGGGGCTTGGCTGGTACAACTTCAACATCTGGTTCAACTGGTGAATACGGAGGAGGGGCAGGTGGCAGCAATGGAGGAGATGGCGGCGGCACTGTTTATTCAGGCAGTAATTTCGCTTATGGTGGAAAAGGCTTGAATGCTGGGGCAAATGGATCAACCGGAACCAATGGAGTTTCAAATATGACTACAACAACTCAAGGAGTTTATGGTTTGGGTGGTGGCGGAGGGTCAGTAGGCGGAGGCTACTGCAATTGTGGTGGGGGAGGTGGAGGCTACTCTGGCGGCGGCGCCGGAGGGGTAAATGGGTCGGGCGGCGGCGGCGGAAGTTACAATAATGGAACCAACCAAATAAACCAAGGTGGAGTTCAGAGTGGAAATGGGCAGGTGGTAATTTTGTATTAGTAGCCCCGAAACGCAGATTTTAAAGTAGGACGAATTTTCTTTGGAGCCGCCCGCGGGCGGGATTGAGCCAGGTAGCTGCCCTGCAGGGAAGCCATGGGCCCGCGAGCTGCGCAGGCGACTTTAGGAGCCCGCGTAAAGCCGCTGGGCCCAAGGCTTGCCCAAGGGCACTACCGGCGAAAGCCCGGCAACCCGCCCAAAATAACAATCCAGCAGATTTAGGCCTGCCCGCATATTTTCTTATCTTGCCTTATGCGGTATGGCCTTGGGTTTTTACTCTTTTTATTATCGATGCATGCCGTTTGCTGGGCTCAAACAAATTCGTTTCAGGGAACATTGAGCGATGCGCAGGGCGAACCCTTGCCATTTGCCGGCCTTATTTTTAAAGGTCAAACTTGGGAGATTTTTAGCAGTACCGATTTAAATGGTCGATTTAGATTGGCCATTCCAAGGGATGCTTCTTTTCGTGTTTACCTTGATTTAAATCGAAAAAAGAAATGCATACTGGTCCATAAAAAGTCAGATTCTTTAGAGGTTGACCTTCGACTTTCGGAAAAATTAGAGCATGAGCTTCGAACGGTGTCTGTGTTGCCATCGCCGGATGAAACGATGCCCAATTTTGTGATGAAGCAAGCCATACAGCGCCGAAATTTGAATTTAAACCGGATGGGAAGTTTTACGATGTGGCATCGGGTAAGTTCAAAATCGAGGGTAACAAATACCCCGCCTGCGTATCCAAGGCTGTGGCTGTGGGACGCGGTTCCCGATACACACGAAAGGGGGACTCGATTTTTTTTGCAGTATTTTTCTGAATTAAATTCCCAACCTTCGGCTGGGGTTCATTCGGAGTTGGTTTCAGATTTCAGGATGTTTGGGCAGCCTGAATCCTTTGCCTTGCAATCGGCTCAGTTTTCCGAAATTCACTTGTATCGGCAGCGCATTTGGTTAAATGGATTTGCAGAGTTTCCCTTTGTTTCGCCTTTATCTTGGGATGCTTTTTTTTACTATCGATTTTCAGGCAGCGAATGGTATTATAAAGGTGGGCAAAAGGTGTATGTAATCCAGGTGCTGCCGCGGAACAGGAATAGTCCGACGTTTCAGGGGGAAATTGAAATTGCAGAAGGAAATTGGGATGTTGTAAACTTTAAATTGACGGCGGGGAAAAAGGCTGGATTGGTTTTGGTGGATTCTGTAAAATTGGAATTTCAGCAACAGGCGGGTCAAGGCGGGTATGTTCCAGCGAAGCGCGTTGTTTTGGCTTGGAAGCAATTTTATGGGGCGGCGCTGACGTTTGACTGGACCTCGGAGGTTGATTCGGTAAAAAGCTGGGGAGCCGAACAGGAACGGGAAACCAAAAGGCGCTTCTCAATGCCTATAAATGCCCTGAATTTCGATTCCGTCTTTTTTAGTCGGCATTTTCAGGCCGAGGAAGTTGAATTCCAGAAAATATGTGAAATGGATTCCTTGCTGAATTCAAGCCATTTTAAGGGGATTGTACGGTCTGGGCGTCGGGGAATAGGTCGGCAATTTGAATGGTACCACCCTATATTGGGCGGGAATTTTAGGGATTATGCAGCCCAAACTGCGTTTGGATTTGATGGCTTGTTCAACGAGCAGTTTGAAATAAATACCGTAGAAGGCCCCACCTATAAATGGGGCTGTTCGTTTAACAAGCGATTTGAGGGGGGCTGGGAGTGGAGTGTTTCGCCGAAATTAAGGTATGGTTTTGCCGACCAAGAATTCAAGGCCAAGGTAAAAACCGAATTGTTTTCGCGGAGAAAGGGGATAAAACTAACCTTGGCAGGGGGCAGTTATGTGTTTCAAATCAATTCTTCTGAGCCAATAAACCACTACATCAACACCCTTTACACGCTTTTTTACCGGCAGAATTTCATGAAATTGTATCGGAAAGCGTTTTTGAGTTGGAATTATGAACAGGAAGTGATCAATGGCCTTTATGTTCAAGCAGGGGCCGAGTATGCCATTCGCAGCACCCTGGAGAACAATTTTTCTTGGTCAATTTCAAGTTTATATGGAGGTAGTTTCACGCCCAACAATCCGAATTCGACAAGCAATCCAGTGTATGAGTTAATCAACAATGCGGCATTGATTTTGCGAGGTGGCCTTACCTTTAGGCCGCAGCAGCGGTACATTCGGTATTTGGGCGACAAACATGTTTTAAATGCAAAAGGGATAGAGTTGTCGGTTTTTATGGATGCGGGGGTTCCGGGGTTTTTGAACAGCGATGTATCTTACTTAAGGTGGTTGTTCAGCTTGCGCAACGAATTTAATCTGGGCTTATTTGGGCGAAGCACCCTGTTGCTTCGTTCGGGTTGGATGGCCTTTGCGAATCGACTTACCTATTTGGATTTTACCCATTTTTTAGGCGATCAAACCTATTTTTTGGGCAATGCCCGGGAGCGCGTTTCGTTAGACCAATTCAGGGGCTTGGGATATTATACATATTCGACCCGGGGCTCGTATTTTGAAGGACATTGGCAACATGATTTTGAGCATACCTTATTGAAAGAGGTTCCTTTGCTGCGGGCGCTTCGATGGAATTACCTGGTTGGGGCGAACGTTTTGATGATGGCCGACGCCTTATTTACTCCCTACACCGAGGTGTTTTTTGGCATAGACCGGCTGTTGGCCGCAGTTCGCCCGTTGGAAATGTTCAATTTGCGATTAGACTTGGCCATGCAAGTGAACGAAAGTGGATTTCAACCTCCGATGATTTTACTTGGAATTGGCTCCAATTTCCACAAAGTGCCTCGGTAAAAAAACAGAGGCAGCAAGCAGAAGCCATGTTTGTTGCAATGTACAGAAACCAAAGGCATAGGCTAATTCAAGCCCAACAACGGACTTTCAAAGCGATTCGGTGCCAGAAAAACCGGTTTAGAAATTCGGTTTCAGGGTGTATTTGCTGTAGAAATCGGTAATGATTTTAACGGCTTCATCAGCGGTATCGGCAACTTGAAACAAATTCAAATCTTGAGGGTTAATGTTGCCTTCGGCCTCCAACAGCGATTTTTTAATCCAATCAATCAGGCCCGACCAATAATCAGAACCCATTAAGACAATGGGGAATTTCCCGATTTTAAAGGTTTGAATCAGGGTAAGGGATTCAAACAATTCATCTAGGGTTCCGAATCCGCCAGGAAGCACGATAAACCCTTGAGAATACTTTACGAACATCACTTTACGAACGAAGAAGTAATCGAAATTCAAATTTTTATCGGGGTCGATAAAGGGATTCGGCTCTTGCTCGAAAGGCAATTCAATGTTTAAACCCACAGATTTGCCTCCACCTAGTTTGGCACCTTTGTTTGCGGCTTCCATAATTCCAGGGCCACCTCCGGAAATAATTCCGAAGCCTTGTTTGGTTAGTTTTAGGGCTACTTCCGAAGCGAGGTCGTAGTATTTATTGTTGGTTTTGGTTCGCGCCGAGCCAAAAATGGAAACGCAAGGTCCAATTTTGCTCATTTTTTCAAATCCTTCCACAAATTCGCCCATTATTTTGAATAAGGCCCAGGAATCGTTGGTACGGATTTCTGTCCAGTCTTTTTCTTTAAAAGCGTCCTTGATTTTTTCTTCGCCGTTTTTGGCGTACTCTTCATTTTCTGTCATATTCTTCAATTAGGGTAGAAAGATCACAATTCTTTTGCTAAAAAGCGAGCTGTATGGTTTTCGTGTAAGGAAAGCATCTCTTCTGGCAAACCTTCAAACAACACCTGTCCGCCTTGGTTTCCGCCTTCGGGACCTAAATCAATGAGGTAATCGGCCGATTTAATCACATCCATGTTGTGTTCAATAACCAGCACGGAATTGCCTTTTTCGACCAATTTATCTAAGACGTTTAACAGCAATCGAACATCTTCAAAGTGCA
>CAILUT010000003.1 GCA_903837495.1 uncultured Flavobacteriales bacterium
AAAGAGCGACGCGAGGAGCTCCTTTTGGGCCTTGCCCGCCCCGCCTTGCCCCGCGGATTAGCCCGGAAAGCCCGGCTGCCGCCCACCAAAACCAGAAAAGCCAACTCGTATGCATAAGTAAACCGCTTTGCCTACCTTTGTTTGCTCAAGGGCCAAATTGGGCTGCCGGGGAATCCTAATTCATGCCGATGACATCAAGGTTAGTCCGCATTATTGTACTGTTTATGTTCTTCGCCATGACAGGCCTGGTGGGGATTCAAATTATTTGGATTCAGCGTGCCGTGGAGCAGCGTGAAGAGCAGTTTGACCAAGGCGTTTTTGAGGCTTTGGCGCAGACAACGGTTGCCTATCAGGAGTCGAGCTGGCAGCGTGATTTTGACCAATCGTTTAATTGGAAGGCCTTTGAATTGCTGGTTCAAAACCACATGGATTCCTTGAGTGGACTGGCATTGGGACAAGATACAGGCCGTAGGATTTCGCGGAACAATCGAAGCCAGCTCCGCGGCAGGCAAGAACGCCTGCAGTTTTCGATTAGTCCGTTTGGCGGGGCCGAAATGACCGTGAGCAGCCCTGAAACCGACTCCTCTCGGGCCGCTATTCAACAGGAAATGCATCAAACCTTTTTGATGCTGAACCAAAGTAGAACCCTAATTGGACAATTGTTTCGGCAAATGGTGGCCGATTTTTCTATGGATTTACCCACCGATATTGATACGGCATTGCTGCGGCATATTTTAGAAGCAGAATTCAAGGAACACAGCATTAAAACCGGCTGGACTTACGGATTGATCATGCCTGGAGAATCGAAATTTCGTTTTCATCAAATCCAATACACCCAGCAGCTGTTGCGTTCAGAATACCGCAGTCCTTTGATGGTGAATCCTTCTGTGGCCAGCCCCGAACTGGTGGTGTACTTTCCGCATAAAACCAGCTTTTTGTTGCGCAATTTGTACTTTTTACTTGCCGCCTCGGCCGTATTGATTCTCATAATTATTGCCGCGTTTTCGTCCACCATTTTCATCATTGTTCGGCAAAAAAAGGTGCAGGAAATCAAAAACGATTTGATAAACAACATAACCCACGAACTTAAAACGCCCATCAGCACTATTTCGCTGGCTTGCCAGGCCATTGCCGACCCCGACTTAGGGAGCCTGCCTGCCACCCGCGACAAATACTTGGGGATGATTGCCGAAGAAAACAAACGTTTAGGTACGCTGGTAGAGAACGTGCTGCAAGCCGCCGTGTTTGAACGGGGCGAAGGCCAACTCAAGATCCGAAAGGTGGATATGCACCAAAAGATTAACAGCGTGCTGCGCAGCTTAGACATTCAAATGGGCAACCGCGGCATTTCGGTGGTAAAAAACCTGGATGCCCATGACTTTGTTGTTGAGGCTGACGAGGTTATGCTAACCAATCTGATTTTTAATTTGGCCGACAACGCCATCAAATACAGCCGAAAAACAGAAGGCAATATCACGGTTTCGACCTGGAACGATGCAACGCATTTTTTCATGGAAGTGGCCGATAATGGCATCGGCATTTCAAAAGAAAACATAAAGCGTATATTTGATAAATTGTACCGCGTGCACACCGGAAACATTCACGATGTGAAAGGCTACGGGTTGGGCCTGAGTTACGTTAAAAAAATTGTAGAAGCACACCAAGGTGAAATCCAAGTCAAAAGCCAGCTTCAGGAGGGAAGCCGCTTTCTTGTACGCCTGCCAATAAAACAAGAAATCTAAGCCACATGGAAGACATAAAGCCAAAAATTTTACTGGTTGAAGACGAAACCAATTTGGGTAACCTTTTGAAGGATTACCTTGCTGCCAAAGGATTTGATGCCAGTTTGGCCACCGATGGGCAAGAGGGTTTCGATGTGTTTTCACGGCAGCGTTTCGACATTTGCATTTTAGACATCATGCTTCCGGTGAAAGACGGGTACACCCTGGCCAAAGAAATTAGGCAGGCCAACCCCAACATGCCTATAATCTTTTTGACCGCAAAAAGCCTGCCCGACGATCGAATTGAAGGTTTTAAAAGCGGAGCCGACGATTATTTGACCAAGCCTTTTAACATGGAGGAGTTGCTGCTGCGCATTCAAGCTGTACTAAAAAGGTCGGCCGCAATACCTTCTATGCACACAAACGACACGTTTTTCACCCTGAGCCGCTACACTTTCGACACGCAAAAGCAGTGGCTTAGCTTAGACGGGGGCGAGCCTCAAAAACTCACATCGAAGGAATCGGACCTGCTGCGCTTGCTGTCTTTAAACCTGAATAAAACGCTAGACAGGGCCTTTGCACTCAAAACAATATGGGGCGACGACAGCTATTTCAATGCAAGAAGCATGGATGTGTACATAACGAAGCTGCGGAAGTATTTAAAAGAGGACACAAAAATCGAGATTTTGAACGTACACGGCAAGGGGTTTAAAATGCTGATTTCGGAGTAATTCGGGCTTTTCGTGATTTGAATGAGGTTTTTTTGTGCGGCAGCCGGGCTTTCTCCGGTAGTCCTCGGTTGCCGGTGGCTGGCCCAGCGGGTTTGCGGGGGCTCCTAACGTCGCCTCCGCACCACGCGGGCCAGGCACCGCCACCCTGTGGGCTACCCGGTTCAATCCCTGCCGCCAAACGAAAAGCCGCATCTAAACAGATGATTTGCCTTCCTTTAATTCCCGGGCCAATTCAAGGTGGCTTCGGTACAATTCGGCCCATGGTCGGGCCTCAGATTCACGGCTAAAAGAACGGTCGTGCCAAACACTGATGAACCGCCCTCCATATTTATGCACCCTACGCATCAGGAGCTCAATTTTGGCAAAGGCCTGTTCGGACGTTTCATGGCTGTAATACCGAAATGCGGTTTCCATGGCGGCAAACGGATGAACCGTTAAAGGAAGCTGCCGGTTTTGCAGCAGGTCGAAAAATGGATAGGAAACAGAAATTCCAGCCCTAAATCCGGGAACATCCGAATACCCCATCGAATGTTCGTGCCGGAACCCAATTTCGTAGGCTTGGCGAAAGCTGTCGGGCATGTTTAAACGTAAAAAATGTCGACGTAAATGCAGCATTTTATCGCCTTTCAGCTGGGCCTGTAGCCCTTTTTTTTCGGCAATAAGCTGGGCCGGATTGTGCAGGCAATTGTAAGAGGGGTGCAAGCCCACCCGGCCAATTTTCTTGAGTTTTTGAATCAGCTCAGCATAATCTGCATGCTGTGGCTCTACTGCGTGGTCGTATTTCCCCTTTTGGCAATGCATAACAAAAATACGGACGTCCACTTTGTTTCGTTTGGCTTGACGTCGAATCCATCGGTAGTTGTCGTAGGGGTCTGCTTTCTGCATAAACAACATTCGAAACCGGTATTGAATCGCAGACCCTCGGAACTTAAGGCCATCAAGAAAAAGCCCAGCGATGTTTCTCCACAGCGGTTTTCCCCGGTATTTGAAACCATTGTCAATGTCGATGGTGCTTAAAAAGTCAAACTTTTTTTGCTGTTTTGGTAGGGCAGGAAATTTTTTCCGCAGTGCACTGTACAGTTGGTTGACCCAAAGGTGAACAATGGGCCAATCTAAAAATTGATGCCGGGCTGCGAGGGATTCGGCAGATTGGAAACGCCCATGCGCATCGGTTGAAGCGCAGTGGTATTCTTCGTAGCGGCTTGCCAAATAAAAAACCGCTGCGGGCAGATCAAAATTCAGGTCGGCATCGGAATCTTCCGGAAAAAGAATGCTGTTTTCGCCCTGTCCTTTGACCTGGGGCATAAACGGCCTGAATGAGGTTTCGTGCAAAAATCCGCTGTTGGGAATCAAAAGGGCCGCTGTTGCTCCGGAGCGACCATAGGAAATTTTGGGACCATTTTGAGCCAAAAACCCTTTCCAGCGGCGCGTAAAATGAAGGTTAAACGTGGAGGGAAGAACGCAATCAAAAATCAGTTTAAAGGCGTAAACGGTGCGGGGACTTTTTTGGGGTACGAAGACGTACAGGTCCTGCATGGCTGTGGTTATTCGATTTCAGGCAACAAGTCCTCGTCTGTGGTGCCCTC
This sequence comes from uncultured Flavobacteriales bacterium, assembly GCA_903837495.1. Lineage (GTDB taxonomy): Bacteria > Bacteroidota > Bacteroidia > CAIKAF01 > CAIKAF01 > CAIKAF01. Next base: position 4,039 of record CAILUT010000003.1, read on the forward strand.
GTCAACCTCCAATGCGTCGGGAATTGTAAATTGGGGCGAAAGGATGCTTTGGTATCGCTTCTCGTCTTGCAGTACAAGCAAAGCCTGAACCACCATTGGGTCATCAAAAAGGGAAGACCGAATGCGTGCCCTGCGGTACCCGTATCGGCTCACAATTTCCATCCTCAGATAGCGCGAAATTTCGCTTTGGAACATAGATAAATCCTTCCGTTTTACGGATTTTTTCTTGGTAAGAAGCTGCTCATACTCCGCACTGATTCGATCGAAGTACCGTTCCCGAACGGCCGTTTCTTTGAAGGCATTCAGGGCCTTTTCGCTTTCGGTTTCGTACCCGTAGTCTTTGTCCTTTAAAAAATCTATAAATTGACCGTAAATATTGGCATCGACATCAAAGGCAGCGGTATCAACCAACCGGGGGTTTTGTCGGAAATATTGGTTGGCGAATTCAAAAATCAAGTCTTTTTGCACCAAAGCCACCAAGATTTTCGACATTTTAGGGCTGGGCAAAGGCAGGTCAGGCTGAACACCGGCCCCGTCTTTGACTAGGCGTCCAATTTTGGTTTTAAAGGATTTGCGTAAGGAATCGGGAATGGTTTTTACCTTTCCTGTTGCGTCCCGATTGGAATAATCCAGGGCTTGAATGCAGCGTCCACTGGGAATGTAGTATTTAGATGTAGTTACCTTAAGTTGGGTGTTGTACACCAGCATACGGGTAGATTGCACCAATCCTTTTCCAAAGGTTCGTTGACCAATAACCACGCCTCGGTCTAGGTCTTGAATGGTGCCAGAAACAATTTCAGAGGCCGATGCAGAACGGCGGTCCACCAACACCGCCAATCTAATTTCGGTGTCAAGGGGTTCACCCAAGGTTCGGTAGGCTTTGTTCCATTCGGTTACTTTTCCTTTGGTGGTTACCACCAATTCGCCCCGGGCTGCGAAGTTGTTTACCACCGAGATGGCTTCCCGAAGCAGGCCACCCGGATTGCCTCTTAAGTCTAAAACCAAAGACTCTATATTCGGGTTGGCCTTTTTAAGGTCTTGCATGGCGTTTCGAACGTCAAGCCCTGCATTGGGAGTAAACCCGCCCAATTTGATGAATCCCGTTTTGGAATTCAACATGCCGTAGTAGGATACGTTTTTCATCCGGATTTCTTGCCGTACCACGTTAACCAAAATGGGTTTTTCTTCGCCTGGACGAATCAATTCAAGTTGAACAGCAGTTCCAGGGGCACCTCGAAGCAGTTTCACCACATCATCTGTATTTAGGTCAACAACCGACTTCCCATTCACCTTTGCCATTTTGTCGCCAGGCTGAAGTCCTGCCGTTTGTGCGGGGGTGTCTTCGTAAGGTTCAACAATGGTAACATAGCGTCCGAACTTGCGCACCACAGCTCCAAGCCCACCGTATTGACCGGTGGTGGTCATTCGGTGGTTTTCGATTTCTGATTCAGGGATGAAAGAGGTGTACGGATCCAGCGATTCCAACATAGAACCAATGGCCGATTCGGTCAAGGTGCCCGGGCTAATGGGGTCCACATAATAGGTGTCAAGCTCCCGCATCAGCGTCGAAAAAATCTCTAAGTTTTTAGATATTTCAAAGGATTGGCCAAAGCCAAAGGCCAGCAAGGAAAGGATTCCGCCGGTTAGAGCCGAAACCCATGGGTTTTTTAAATGGGAAAACGGATTGGATGCCTTCATTTCGGTAAAAGTACAAGAGATTTTTGTAAGGTACACAAGAAACGCAGGGACGCGGGTTTTGGTATGCTGTTCTGGGGAAGGCTTGGGCTTTAATTCCTACTTTTACTGCATGTTCTGGTTGCACCGTACTCTTTTTATCTTGCTTGGAATGGCAATGAGTCAGCTTGTTTTGGGCCAAGCGGCCGAATTGTCTTTCCCTAAACGGCAAAAAGTAGCCCTAATGGGTTTGTCTATGCAGGGCTGGTTAGAACCGGGCGACAGCCTGGATTTAATGCTCGATGAAACCTTCTCAATGCCCTTAAAATTGGGCGATTTTGCCATCGTTGCCAAAGGGGGAAACCCCAAAATACCTCTGCTGAAAAAGGTGGTGGGATTGCCTGGCGATTCCATCGGATTTGCAGGCGAAGACTCCTCTGTTGTTGCCATAAATGGCCTTCCTGTGGTGGGGGCAGACGGGCAGGCATTGCGCTTGCCTAGGAAACGCAAGTACATGGTTTTGTTGATATTGCAAAGAATAAAGGGTCGAATTCCAGCTGCCTTTTATTGGGTCAGCGGAAGCCGGCCCGGCACCCACGATAGCACCCTGTTTGGACCGGTTTCGCGAAAGCAAATTTTGGGTACTGCTGCCCCTTCCTCGGTGCCTTAACCCAATGAGGATTAACTTCATTTAACAAATTCCGACTATCTTTGGTGGAACCAAGTGTAAGGAATTGAACATGCATGCCAAGGTCTTTTTTAATTCAAATTCAGAAGGATTTCATGCCTTGAAATTGGAATCCGTTTGTTTCCATTGTCTTCAGCATCAACCCCGTTATGCGGTCCATTAGCTTGCCTGAAATTGTTGAACTTGCTCAGCAAAGTTTAGATAAGCCAGATCCCACAAACTGGCTAAAAGAGAAGTTGGAAGGGGCCAATCCGGTGAATTCGGTGGCAAAGGGTGTCCTTGAATTTTTAATTGAGCATCAATTTGATGCATGGTTGTTGCTGTCTAGTTTGCAGCAAACCCCCTCAAATATAAGCCATCCTACCGACGCGTTTTTAGGCATACCCAAAAGGCGGCAGGGCTTTGGCCGTCGATTTATTCTTGCTATTGGATTTTTGGGCTTGTTGTCGTCGGTGTTTTTGTATTTGAAGTTTACACAGGGAAATTAGGAGGCACAAGCAAGGAAGGATTGGCCTAAGTTGCGTAGGCATTAACGCAAGGGTGTTAATAACCTTGTGGGTTGTACTGGGCTAGGGGGAGATTAGATGGTAATTTTGAGGTCATAAAGTACCTATATGCGCATCAACTCTCTTTTCTTTGTTCTTTTCTTAGGATTTATGGGCTGCGTTTCTTCTCGTCAATTCAAAGAATTAGAAAGTCAGAAGTCTTCATTGCAGCGCATGTCTGATAGTTTGCTGGCCTTGTCGGCCAATCAATCGGGTGAATTGGGGAATCTTCGGGTAAGCCATACTCAGTTGTCCGATGAAGTTGCGGGATTGAGGTTGGACACGTCTGAAACGGGGAGCCAGTTTAGACGGCTTCAGCATGCTTTTCAAGAGGCATCGAATCAAAACGTGATGTTGGAGGAAAATTATAAAAAGCTGTTGAAGGGCCGGGAATCTGAAGCGACCGAAATGATGAATCAGCTTCGAGAAGCGCGTGCCCAGTTGCTGCAACGGGAGGATTCGGTCTTGGCACTGGAAAAGGCCCTGAAGGCCAAAATAGCTCGGCTGAATGAATTGGAAGAGATTTTGGCGCGTCGAGACCGAGAAATGCAGGCCTTGCGGTCCACGGTATCCAAAGCATTAAAATCGTACGAGGGGGCAGGATTAACGGTGCAATTGCGCAACGGAAAGGTGTATGTTTCGCTGTCAGAAAAACTCTTGTTTGCCTCAGGCTCTACCTCCGTAGCCGAAAACGGAAAAAAAGCCTTAACCCAACTTGGACAAGCTCTGAATGCCGACACCACCTTGCAAATTTTAGTGGAAGGCCACACCGACGATGTGCCAATGAAACCAGCCCCGAATTTGCAGGACAATTGGGATTTGTCGGTATTGAGGGCCACTTCTATTGTTCGCATTTTGGTAAAAGAGGGGGGAGTCAACCGAAGCCGCATTACGGCCAGCGGCAAGGGTGAATTTAGCCCTGTAGTTCCCAACGATACGCCCGAAAACAAAGCCCGAAACCGGAGAACAGAGATTGTTCTGTCTCCCAAGCTCGATGCCCTCTACGACTTGGTCAACTAATTCGTTTTTAAGGCAAAAGCGGCAAGTGCAGCCTTGGGCGGCCTCTCGTTCTTGAATGCTGCGAATTGCATAAAATTAGCTGTTCCAAACCGCCTTGATTCGTACCTTTGTTCTATGAGTGAGCCCGTAAATTACCTAAGTCAGGTTCAGGATGCCTTTTCGTATTTTTTGCCCATAATCGAGGAGTCCCTGGGTTTGGTGATTAAAAAAGACATCAGTAAGTATCCCATATATGTTTTTTCTAGCCGCACTTTTAGTATTGGAACGTTGTTGTCGGAGTCATCAGAAGACAGCCATGGATTTAGCCTGTATGTAACAACCACAGAGGAGTTTATTCGAATAGGGGTAATACCGATTGAGAAGGCCAAATCTTTTGTTGCTTCGTATAAACCGATTGCAACGCATTGCTGTTTATTTGTTGTACCGGAAGATGTAGAAGAATCTCGCTTTATATTTTATCCACGTTCATCGTAAAGGCATGGCAACAAAACAACTGGCATTGGGTTTTTTGATCAGCTATGTCTTTTTGGCAGTGGTCTATGGTTTGTTCTCTGGATTGGTTGGGGGCATTGACTTAATGGGGCCGAATGTAGCTCTCTTTATGCTTTTTCACTTGGTGTTGATGTTGGTTTCTACGGTACTTGCCACGTATTTTTGGTACAAAATCCCCCTTCCGTTGAAAACGGCTAAGGGCTTAGCGGTATGGACAACGCTTCCGGTTGCCCTGCTTAGCATTCAGCACAAAGAAATGGGCTGGACGGCCCTGGAATTTTGGGCATCGTCTTGGCAAAACCATCAGTTTTTGGTGCTGTTCAATTTGGTTGTTGCCTACATTTGGAGCCGCATAGGGCCCTGGTTTTCACGCCGCTTTTTTTATCCGGAACTGCCTTAAGATTCTTGGCGGGGTTCGTTTTTTTCCGAATCTAAAAATTGGATGTTGCGCATAAGCCCTGAATACCCTGTCCGTTTAACGGCCGAGGCAGAAAAAACCTTTTGAAAGGCATCTTGGCTCAAGCTCTTCCAATCATCACGGCTCATGTGCAACAGTTCCATCTTTGGCATGAAGGCGGGTTCTTGGTGCAGCTCAGAAAAGCGGTTCCAGGGGCAGACCTCTTGGCAAATGTCGCATCCAAACATCCAGTCTTTGAATTCCGAGGGTTCTACCCCTCGAATGGCTTCTTTCAATTCAATGGTAAAATACGAAATGCACTTGCTGCCATTTACCGAATAGGGTTCAATGGCTCCGGTAGGGCAGGCATCGATGCAGCGGGTGCAATCTCCGCAGTAATCTGGAATCGGATTGTCGGGAGCCATTTCCATGTCAACCAACCATTCGGCCAGAAAAAAATAACTGCCTTTTTTGGGCGAAATGAGGTTGGTGTTTTTTCCAATCCAACCCAATCCAGCTTTGGCCGCCCATGCTTTTTCAAGGATGGGAGCAGAGTCCACAAATACCCTTCCCGAGCAAGGGCCAAGTACATTCTGAACTGCGGCAGTCCATTCCCTCATTTTTCGTTTAACCACAAAGTGGTAGTCTTCACCTAGGGCATACCGTGCAATATTGGGGGCCTCGGCCGCGGTTGTTTTTTGGTGCCCAGGAAAATAATTGTAGAGCAGAGAAACAATGGTTTTGGTACCGGGCTCTAGTTTTCGAGGGTCCAGCCGAAGGTCAAAATGATTCGCCATGTAGGCCATTTTTCCTTGGTTGTTTTTATTAAGCCAGTCTTCCAGCCGGGGTGCTTCCGATTCCAGAAAACCAGCAACGGAAATGCCGCAGCCATAAAATCCCAATTCAAGTGCCAGTTTTTTTACTACCGAAGCGCGGTAGGCCAACATTTCAGAGCGGTTCATGGCTGTCGAACAGGCCGGGGAGCCCTCCCCCAGCTTGGTATGGGAATCCCAAATGCAGGTATGCTTTTTCCATAACAATGCGCCCTCGGGGTGTTCGCGCTAGAAATCCTTCTTGAATCAGGTAGGGCTCATAGACTTCTTCAATTGTTCCAGAATCTTCTCCTACAGCAGTGGCGATGGTCGTTAGGCCAATGGGTCCACCTTTGAATTTGGTAATCATAGAACTTAAGATGCGGTTGTCCATTTCGTCTAGACCATATGCATCCACATTTAAGGCCGATAATGCGATGCGGGCAATGTCGTGGGTAATGCTTCCATCGCCTTTGATTTGAGCAAAATCGCGCACCCGCCGCAATAAGGCATTTGCAATTCTAGGGGTTCCACGGCTTCTGCGGGCTATTTCTGTGGCAGCATCGTCAAAAATACTTAGCCCTAAAATGCCGGCCGACCGTTTAACAATCCCGGCTAAAATGCCGGCTGAATAGTATTGAAGGCGAGCGTTGATGCCAAATCGTGCCCGCAAGGGTGCGGTCAACAATCCGCTGCGGGTGGTGGCACCAACCAGGGTGAAGGGGTGCAGCGCAATTTGCACAGAACGTGCACTGGGGCCAGAATCGATTAAAATGTCGATGCGAAAATCCTCCATGGCAGAGTACAAATATTCTTCAACAGTGGCATTCAACCGATGTATTTCGTCAATGAACAGCACGTCTTTAGGGGAAAGATTTGTAAGCAAGCCAGCCAAGTCGCCGGGTTTTTCTAAAACAGGCCCTGAGGTGATTTTAATTCCAACCCCCAAATCGTTGGCAATGATGTTGGCTAATGTGGTTTTTCCTAATCCTGGGGGGCCATGAAGCAAAACATGGTCTAAGGCTTCTTCCCGTTGCCGGGCTGCCTGGGCAAAAATCTGAAGGTTGGCTACAACGTTGACTTGCCCCGAAAAATCTTGAAATGCCGAGGGGCGAAGCGTTTGCTCTAGTTCTTTTTCTTGGGGATTCAGCCGGTCTAAATTGGGGTCGATGTGTTCATTCATAATCCTGCAAATTAGAAGGTCAGCAGAAAATAAACGAATAAAATTAACCACACTGCGTCCGTAAAATGCCAATACAGGGAAACCAAGTCTGTTTTGGTTTTTTCAAAAGGATTGGTAAAAAAAATCAATTCTTTAATCGGGTCTCCAAATACCTTTGTGTGTTGGTAAATCAAATGGCCTAAAGCCGAAAGCCCGCCAATCACGTGAACAAAATGCAGACCGCTTATTACATAGACGTATGAGCTGGCTACGTTTACTGTTGGAAATCCAAATCCCAAGGAGAAAAATTCCATCCAACCCCAGGCTTGACAAAACAGGAAGGCGATGCCGGCAAAAAAGGCGGCAGTGGAAAAGGCCACCGACCGTTTTAATTTTTCTTTCTTAAATGCCTGCTTGCTGTAGTTTAGCAACACCGACGAACCAATCATGAATAGGGTACTTAAAACAAAAAACTTGGGCAGTTCAATGTCTAATTTAGCGTTTGCCCCTTGAAAGCGTTGGGCAGTGTACATAGAAAGCATCACCAAAAAAAGCAAGCCGCTGGCAGCCATACAGAAAAACAGCAACGTTTTTAATGGATGCAATTGAAAGCGTTCGGCAGAGCGTTCAATGCTGTCGGTCGATTTTAGTTCTTTTTTTATCATGGCTATCCAATCAACAAAAATAGCAAAACCGATGTTCAGTTTAAGGTTAAAATAAATAGTTTAAATGGATTTCTGCAGTTAATATTGCAGCATTGCTACAAAAGACACACCCCATTTTATGAAAAAGGCATTCGATGCGGTTCGACCTCGGTTAAATGAATTGTTTCAAAACAAGGATTATTTGGGCCTTATTGATGTTTTAAAAGACGTTCAAGAGGACGATTCCGATTGGTTTTTGTTTCGGGGAATGAGTTTGAGTCGGTTGCATCGACAAGATGAATCGCTGGCCATTTTAAGCCGCGGATTGGATGTGTTTCCAGACAATCCAGATTTGTTGGCTGAGCGGGCCGTAGTTTATTTGCATTTGGGGAATAAGTCGCTCTGCATTTTAGACTTAGATAAAGCTGTGGACATCGAGAGCCACAATCCATACCGCTATGCTTCTAGGGGGTTTGTTCGGGAAAAGCTGGGCGACATAGAAGGAGCTGCCGCCGATTATGAAAAAGCGCTAGAGTTAGATCCTTTGGACGCGATTACCCACAACAATTTGGGGATGATTTTTGAAAAAAAGGGCCGAGCACAACAAGCGAAACCCCATTTTGAAATGGCCGATGCGCTACAGGGGCTGAAAGGGGCCGAAATGTGGAACCGCCCAAGTCCCGATTCAAGCAACGCCGAAGCAGAAATGCCGACGGAAAAACCATTGCAGTGGTGGAAAGAAATGTGGAGGCCCTTCGTAGATTTAGAACAAAGAAAAGCGTTTTGGCGATGGCTTAAAAGGGGCTAATCTCCTTTTTATTTACTTATTCTTTGGCGTTCTGAAACGCCCCACCCCCAAGAACGACGCTCAAGGACAGCATTTGAGGAGAAGCCGATGGAGCACTGCTCAGATTGTTCCCCGACATGGTCCAGTTCTTGTCTGGCCAGCCCGCCAAATATTGAAGCCGAACCCCCAGCATCCAACCACCCGAACTGCTTTCCTTCGAACGGTTCAATGCATAATCTAAACCCAAAGTTACCGAGGCAACATAATTGGTTTGTTGAAACTGAATTTCTTGTAGGGCATAATTGGCAGTTAGGCCCGATAAATCAGGTTGGGTTGCAGGAATGTGCCGCAGGCGTAGATTGTTTTGCATCAAACCCAAACCCAACAAGGGGTATATTTTTAGGCGTGGTTGGTTCACGATGGCATAGCCGCCTTGAAGTTGAAATGTGCCAAAGGAGCGGCCCATTCCCAACGTGTCCATCCTGCTTTCTGCTGCCATGCCCCCATTCCCTTCCAATCCAACCATCCACTTGCGGAAAAGAAAATATCCGCTTCCGCCTACGCTTAGGTGGTTTTCGGACAGAGTAGGTGCACCCGCCGGCAAAAAGGAAGCGGAAGGGATTCCTGAAATGAGGGCTCCGCCCAGATGAAAAAATCCGGCTCCCCCGCCTTGGGCCACAAGCACGGAGCCGGTCAATAAAAATCCGATTGCAATGTTAAAAAAGCGTTTCATAGGACAAATTTTAAGGAGTATGCTGTTGCTGTGGGTAAAGGTAAAAGGAAACCATCGAAATGGAAGGCATTATCCATTCCCCACAACGAAAGGTACATTCAAATTAGGAAACGTTTGCATTAAGGCTTCAAAGTACGCTTGAACCTCGGCGGGCTTTTGAGTGCCAATCAGCAACTCCCGGCCCGACTTAAACTTCAGTTGAATGCCTTCGTTTCCTGACATGTTCCAGGCATTGCCTTTTTTGCCGCCCCAGCTCCGGTAGCCCCAACCACCGAATTCTGAAATGGGTTTGTATTTCCGAACTTGAATTGATTCCAGTTCTGTCCACTTATAGTGCTTGAATCTCAAATGAATCGGAAACAACCGGGCCGAAATGCCCGAGGGGTCAATGTGGGTTTCAAGATGAATGCCCAGAAATGCCAAAGCCAAAACGAGAAACAGGAAAAAAACACCGAGGATATCGGAAGAAACCCCCGAGGCGGCATTCGGGTTAAGGCCATAAGCGATGCCCGTAAAAACAGGGGCCAATACCAAAATGAGCCAAATCCACCACTGAGTAAAGCGTTGCTTTTCTTTGAACGGCTGCATAATGTAAAGATTAAGCTAAATTTTTACATTTTTTAATTTAAGCCTTTGGTTGGTATTGTTTTTTTTCTTTCCTTTGACGCCATTAACAAACCATTAACAAATTTCATCATGAAAAAAGTCCTAATGTCTATGGCCGTTGTAGCTTTCTTGGCTGCTTGCGGCGGCGGTGCTGCTGAAGAAGCTCCTGCTACTGATTCACTTGCTGTTGATTCAACCACCATCGTTGAAGAGACTCCAGTGGTTGACACCAATTCTATCGACACTACTGCTGTTGTAGAAGGTACTACTGAGGCTGGAGTTTAATACTTCAGTTCAAAATTCAAAGGCCGACCTCTGTGTCGGCTTTTTTTTTGCTTGATTTTCAAGGGCAGATGCGTTTTTTAAACCTGCCTCCATATTTAATCCAGTTTGTTTTGTGGTAAGCCTTCTGATTCTGGAAAATTTTCTTACCTTTGTGGCTTAAATCAGTTTTCTGCCGCCTGTTTTTCTTTTCTTTCGACGTTTAGCGTTTAAGTTTGAAGCAGAGTCGATCAATTCCGGCAGAAATAAAAACAGACACACATGGTAGAAAAAAGATATTCTTCGGGAAAGTCCGGGGGATCATTTGCAAAGGGGCGTGGCAATGCTGGCTCCCAAAATCGTAAAAAGAAGTTTGACGGCCGAGAAAACATTTCCATCGAAATGTTAACTAAAAGTGCTGTAACTGCTGAAGAGCGTCCGGTGGTTGAAACCCGGAGCTTTGAAGAGACAGGCCTGCATCATCTTCTGTTGCGCAATCTGCAAAAGCAGAACATCCACCGCATGACGGATATCCAAGAAAACACTTGGGATCCAGTTTCGGCAGGTGAAAATGTCATCGGTTTGGCTCAGACTGGGTCTGGAAAAACCATTGCATTTTTACTTCCGTTGTTGCAGCGGAAAATTACCAGCGAACCTCAAATTCGAGTGATGATTATCTCACCGACGCGGGAATTGGCCAATCAAATTGGAACGAATGCCGCCGCCTTAATCAGCGGCACCTCCATTAAAACGGCTTGTTTTACTGGCGGAACGGCGATCATGAACGATTTGCGTCAATTGCACCGCAAACCTGAAATTGTCATTGGCACCCCGGGTCGCCTTATGGACCTTTTGGAGCGCGGCTATTTGGATTTGCGCGGATTCAACACTCTAATTTTAGACGAATTCGACCGCATGCTCGATATGGGCTTTGTGGAAGACGTTCATTTGATTACCGATGCCATGCCTGAACGGGCTCAAACCTTGTTGTTCAGTGCTACCATTCAGGGGAAAATCGAACCGGAAATACGCCGCATTCAACCCGGAAACGCGGTTCGGGTTCAGGTGAATTCCGGCAGTTCGCCTTGCGAACAGGTTGAACAATCTGTAATTTATGTGGATGAAAACCTAGGGCGCCACGGTACCCTAATACGTTTGCTGAATGAACAAGCAGGCGACAAGGTTTTGTTGTTTTCTGAAACCAAACGGGGGGTTAGCCGCATCATGCAACGCTTGAAAGAGGCGGGTATTCGTTCCGATGAGATTCATGGAGATAAAAGCCAAGCTTACCGCAACCGGGCCTTGGAAAGTTTTCGGAAAGGCAGAATTCGGGTTTTGGTGGCTACCGATGTAGCTGCCCGCGGCCTTGACATTCCCTTGGTTACCGATGTTATTAATTTTGAAGTTCCACGCACCTACGACAGCTATATTCACCGAATTGGCCGTACCGGCCGTGCGGGAAATTCAGGCCGTGCGTTTACATTGACCGATAAACCCCGGGAACGTACACCGCATGTAGATCGGAACGACAGGCCTACCAAGGCCCAAATGGTAACGGAATTGATGAGCGAGCCTTTGCCTTTGCGTAAAAAGAAAAAGAAATTCCCTTTTTCTGGGAAGGAACCAGTAGGGGCGTCTTAACCGACTTTGCTCATTTTTGTTTTTTTTATGCCGGCAACATGCCGGCATTTTTTTTTACTGAGTTTCCCACCCGGATTTCTCCATGTACGTGATTTCCAGTTGTGGTACTGAAAAGTCTTCGGTGATTCGCCCCTGAAGAAGATAGATTCCCGCCCCTCGGAAGGGATACCGCGCCGCCACCGGCGGAAAATGAACCGTATCGATTGCCCCGCCAAGCCGGTCAACAAAGGTGCCAAAATACATGTGGTCGCCCTTTGTTGTGCGGGTGGGCTTTACGGCAACCAGATAGCCTTCGGTTCGGATTTCATGACCTAGATAGGCAGCAAACCGATGCGCGGGCAGGGGGGAGTAGGGTGGGGAAGGAGCCAGGGCAAACAGCGAATCGACCGTAAATCCAAACAGTTCCATGTCTTGAAGTGCTCGGTCTTTGGGGCCGTAATGCAAATCGGGCATGGCATCGGGCGGTCCTGGTGGTTCAAACAACAGGGGCTGACCACCTTTGTTTTTGCATGGCAGTGCGACCGATTGCCACAGCAAGGCTTTCCAGCCGGTGTTCCAATGTCGAAGCGTGTCGGCCCGAATCAATAAATCCAGTTGGTCGGCATTCAATCCTGTGCGTGCTTGCAGGTTGCCTAGGTTTTGATAGTGTCCTCCGCTGTTCCGCTCTTTAATCAATCGGTATATGGCTTGTTCTTCTATGCCTTTGATGTGAATAAAACCCAACCAAATGGTTGTTCCAATCAGTTGAGTTAACCACTGGCTGTGTTTTATGCAAGGCCGTTCAATCTGGCCTCCAGCCATTCTGGCCTCATGCAGGTAAATTTCAGTGCGGTAAAATCCGCCGAAATTATTGATAACGGCAACAATAAATTCAAGGGGGTAGTGGGCTTTCAAATAAAGGCTTTGAATGCTTTCGGCGGCGTACGACGCCGAGTGGGCTTTTGAAAATGAATATCCGGCAAAACTCTCCATTTGCGTCCACACGGTTTGGGCGATTTCGGGAGCATGTCCTTTTTGAACACAGCATTCAAAGAAGCGGTCGCGGATGCGGGCAAACTCTTCTCGGCTTCGAAATTTCCCAGACATCCCCCGCCGCAGCACATCGGATTCTGCCAGGCTTAGTCCTGCAAAATAATGGGCCACCTTTATGACGTCTTCTTGGTACACCATAATCCCGAAGGTTTCTTTTAGCAGCGTTTCCATCAAGGGGTGGATGTATTCTACAGAATCGGGCTGGTGAAAGCGTTCGATGTAGGCCCTCATCATTCCGGAACGGGCCACACCCGGCCGGATTATGGAGCTTGCTGCAACGAGGTCGGTATATGTTTTGGCCTTCAGTTTTTGCAGCAGCATACGCATAGCGGGCGATTCCACGTAAAAGCAACCTAGGGTATTTCCTGTTTCAATAAGGGCTTGCACCTTTGGGTCGGCTTTTAGCTGCTCCAAGTTGCGAATGGGTACGGGGATGTTTAGGTGAGTCTCGACCATTTCAATGGCATCGCGGATGTGGCCTAAACCCCGTTGGCTCAACACGTCAAATTTGTATAGTCCTAGGTCTTCGGCTTCTAGCATGCTGAATTGCACCATTGGAAATCCTTTGGTAGGGTGTTGCAATGCGGAGTAGTTGTTTAGGGGTTTTTCTGAGATTAAAACTCCACCGGCATGAATGCTCAGGTGTGCGGGCATGTTTTTAAGCCGGGCAGCAAAATGCCTTATAGCCCGGTGAATGGGGTCTTGCTGCTCTGGCTTTGCTGCACCTTCCCATTCCGATTCGGGCAGCCCAAACACCTTGGCCAGTTCGCGCAGGGCTCTACGCTCCTGAAAGGTCTGGTAGGTGGCTATCAATGCCGTATGCCCCGGCGGATATTTTTGAAACAGATAGCCAAGAACGGTGTCGCGGTCCTTCCAAGAAAAATCCAGATCAAAGTCGGGGGGATTGGCTCTGTATGGGTTTATAAAGCGCTCAAAATACAAGTCCAGTTCAATGGGGTCAACATCGGTAATGCCTAAGCAATAGGCAGCCAGGCTGTTGGCTCCGCTGCCTCGGCCTACATGGAAAAACCCCTGTTTCTTCGCAAAGCGAATCATGTCCCAGGCAATCAGGAAGTAGCAGGTGAAGCCTAGGTCTTCAATCATGTGGAGTTCTTTTTCCAGCCGTTCTACGGTGTTTTTGTTTGGCGGGTTGTAGCGTTCGTGCAGGCCCGCATAGCTTTCGCTATATAAGAGGCGAAAATCCTCTCGGGCGTTCTTGCCAAAGCGTTTTCGGTTTTTGTTCTTCCCGAATTCCAAGTCCACCTGGCAGTTTTCAAGGAGTTCGCGGGTGTTTAAAATTAGCTCAGGATAATGCCGAAAGGCATGGCAGAGCTCCGTCTGCGACCGAAGGCTCTCCTCCGGATCCGCAAGGCAATCGGCCGGAAGTCGGCTGTGCAATTCGTTGGCGTCAATTGCTCGAAGCAAACGATGCAGGTGATGGTCTTCGCGGCAATGAAAATCGCCTCCAGCAAGAATGACCAATTTGGGGCACCCTTTCCATGCCGAATGGGGCAGCAATGCCAAGTCTTTTTCCCGTATGCCTATCCATTCGTTTTCGGCTAGAGCTATCCACTCCGGCATTTCCCGAAAAGGATATACAACGTGAGCCAGGTCTAAGCTGGTGGGGCGTTTCGGTATGGCTTGCCCAGAGCAAAGGTGTTCGCTGAGCAAGGCGTTGATTTGCGCCAATCCTTCGTTGTTTTTTGCCAGAGCTACAAAACGTTGCTTTCGATAGGGGCCCTTGATTTCTCGAAAATCAATCCCCACGGCGGCCCGAATGCCCAATTTGGGGGCCTGCCGCAACCATTCGGCCATGCCAGAACTGTTGTTGATGTCGGTTAGTGCGGCTTGTGCCATGCCTTTCTCTGCGAGGCGTTGAAGCAACACCTCGGGGCTATGAACCCCGTACAGCAGGCTAAAATGGGAATGTAGGTTTATGAGCACAAGAACGGCAAATTAAATGGCAAAAACGAGCCATTTAATTTGTCTATTGTTTCTGATTAAACCAAAGTTTTCTTGAAAAAAAATGGCTTTATTTTGCGCAAACTCGAAGCAGAACGGGTTCGTGGTCTGAGAAGGCAAAGCTCTGATTTAGGCCTTTCACTTCTACCGCCTTAAGGTTGGGCGAGAGCAGGAAAAAATCAATGGTCAGTTCTCGGGTAATTCCAGGTTGGTACCCGGTTATTAGGTCTCTGTTGGTGGATGTTTCCGCGGCTGCCCAGTTCCATCCGGCATCCGGAAAGGGAACCGGAACCGAAATGCCCAGGCCTTGGCCCGGAGATCCAGGAGCCAGCTGATTCCAATCTCCTCCAGCCACAATCCGATTCCCAAGCGCATATTCGGCTCGAAGATAGGCCTCCAAACTGTCCATTTGTTCTTTTTTTACATGGCCATCGTCGTAGGCCGACAAGTGCAGGTTAAGTAAAATCAAATCTGTGCCGTCAGAAAAATAAGCGGGGTAACGCCAGCTAATAAAACAACGGTCCAACATAAACAGCCCTACCGGCCAATCGGCATCGGGGGCTAAGGCATGCCGAATCGCTTGGGCTGGCGCCACTCGGCCTAAGGTCATTAACCCTGCCATGCATTTTCCATAGGGTTCGTCTAGCGGTTCTGGAACAAACAACGTTTTGTAGTTGTAGGCGAAAGAGGATGCGTATCCGGGCAGGGCCTTTAAAATTTCGGCTTCTTGGTCGGTGTAATAACTCCGCCGGGAATCCTTGTCCACCTCTTGCAGCATCAGCACATCAACACCCCTTTGAGAGGCCAAAAAGCCCAAAATGCCATTCAAGTAGTAGGCCGACATGTTGGCGTTGGGCCGAACGTCGAGGCCCCCATCAAAAAAGAAATCTTGTTCAGCTCCAAGTCCCCCGTAGCCCATATTCCAAGTGAGTATTGACAGCGTATCGGAGTAAGATTTGGTCGAGGCATTGCCTTTCAATTCGATTTCTTCCTGTGCATCAGGTCGGTAATCCAACAAGGTGAAACCGAGCAAGAACAACCCAAAAGCCAGAACAGGGGCCAGGAGTATGCCCAATAGAATTCGGAGAAATTGTTTCATGCATTAAAAATACAGAGATTTTCTGTAGAGCTTGCATTGTCTTTTGATAAAGAACCCTGAACGGCCGCCCAGGCAACAAAAGTTCCAAGGCAAAAACAGCTAACTTTGAATCCAAATCCCAGAATGTGAATCAATCCAATCAATACGCTTTAGTCTCAGGTGCCACAGCGGGAATTGGCCGTGAAATTACGGTGGGCCTAATTCAGAATGGGTTTCATGTGTTGGCTGTGGGTCGAAGGGCCGAGGCCTTAGAAGAATTGAAGCAAGAGTTTCCGGATCAACTGCAGACCTTTCAAGCCGACTTTAGCGACCTGAATCAAGTCAGGCGCTTGGCCCTTGAATTCCCATTCGATGCTCTGGATGTTTTGGTGCACAATGCCGGCGGAGCCAATGGGGCCCGGCAGCTTGGAGCACAAGGCTATGAACTTACTTGGGTTGTAAATTACCTAAGTCCGTTTTTATTAACCCAATTGTTGGAGTCAAAGCTCCGTAAAAGCAGTTCTGCGCGTGTTATTCACCTGGCAAGTACTGCGCATTACCACGGCAAAATCGATTGGAAAGACCTGCAAGCCGAACGGGGATATTTTATTTTAAAAGCCTATGCTCAGTCAAAGCTGGCTCAAATTATGCATGCCCGACACCTAAGTACCCTTTGGAATCAACCTGAAGACCCAAAGGTGTACGCCGTTCATCCGGGGGTTGTTAAAACACAGATAGGCAGCAAGAACAGTGCCGGATGGATAGGCGCTATTTGGCACCTTATTACACGCATTAAAGGAGTTTCCGTGCAGAAAGGCGCCGACAATTCATTGTGGTTGGCAACCCTAAAGCCTGGGGAATTGCCTACTTCTGGAAGTTATTTTCATAAACGAAAAGCGGCTCGTCCTTCTGCGCAGGCTAAACATGCAGCCGATGCAGAGCGCCTTTTCCTTGAAACAGCCAAGGACTTGGCTGCATTTTTAAGCTAAGTAGATACAGATTTGCAATTTTGCCCTCAATCTGGCTCTTGACTGTTTTACAGATTCCAGTTCCAGCCAAATTCATCGGGGTTTTCGCCCATTTTAATCGAGTACAACTCGGCCGCGAGCTGGGCCCCTTTAGATTCGATGCCCAAATCAGAAAGCGAATAATCGGTCCCGTTAATCCCAATGCATTCTATAAACGCAATGGTGGCGGCAGTTCCTGTTCCAAACACCTCGGTAATGGTTCCATCGGCCAGTCCCGAGGCTAGGAAGTCAACCGAAATGGTTTCTTCTTTGGTTTCCCATCCACGCCGACGCGACAAGGCAAGTATGGAGTCGCGGGTTACCCCGGCCAAAATGGTGTTGCTGTCTAATGGGGGAGTCATTAGGGTTCCGTTGTGCACGATAAAAAGATTCATTGTGCCAGATTCTTCAATCTGCGTATGGGTAGCCGAATCGGTCCAAATCAATTGCCTGTACCCTTCTTTTTGACCCAACAGGGCCGGATATAAAGAGGCTGCGTAGTTCCCCGCCGCCTTTGCGGTTCCTGTTCCACCTGCCGAAGCCCGGGAATATTCTTGTTCTACACGCACTCGAATTCGCCCTTCATAGTAAGCCCCTACCGGCGAGGCAATAATCATAAACCGATAGGAATCCGAAGGTTTAATTCCCAAATACGTTTCTGTTGCAAACAAGAAGGGCCTTAAGTACAAGGAATAGCCCGGTTCTCCATGCACCCAATCTGAATCGACCTTCAGCAAGGCTCTGAGGCCCTCTAAAAAAACCGATTCAGGCAGCTCAGCCATGCACATCCTGCGTGCTGAAGCGTTCAGGCGCTTGGCATTCATTTCGGGCCTGAAAATCCGTACCCGATTATCTACACCCCGAAAGGCTTTCAATCCTTCAAATATACTCTGCCCATAGTGCAAAGCCGATAAAGAAGGTTCAATAGAAATGTTCCCATAGGGCTCAATTCGAAAATCGGTCCATTGCCCATCTATAAAGTCAGCACAAAACATGTGATCTGTAAAGGTGCGGCCAAACATCAGTTGGGCCCAGTTTACAGTACTCAGTTTAGAGCTGGGTCGCTGGCGTATGGCAATGTCGGAAGCAGTAAAAACCATGTTAGAAAAAGCGTTTTATTGGGTGCCCAAATATAGGGCATTATTGTTGGGACAACCAAGAATCTGAACGCAATTTGCTTGGTTTAACCCATTTTATGGGCTTACTATTGGATTCTAAGCGGCTTGCGAATTGCAAGTACAGGTAAAAACCGACTTATTTAACCCTAAGTTGTTGCCCTTCCCGAATGAAATCGGCATTTCGGAGCCGATTTAACTTTTTTAATTTGGTTATGCTGCTGCGGTATTTTCGAGCAATCGAAGAAAGGGTTTCGCCCGAACGTACCCGGTGCGTCTTAGATTTAACAACATGGGGCGCATGATGGCTTTCTCCCCCCTTTTCTTTTGACAACAGCGATTTGTCCATCTCTAGGACCTTGGTTTTAGCCACAGGTCCTTCATCTGTCCAGTCCATCAATAGAGCCGGATCTAGGGCGAACCCCCCGTAACGCACTTCAAAATGAAGGTGGGGGCCAGAGCTTTTTCCTGTGCTGCCGCCCAAACCTAAGGCTTCGCCGGCCGACACCACATCGCCTTGTTGTACGTCTATGCGGTCTAAATGACCATACAAGGTTTCCAAACCGTTAAAATGCCTTACCATCACGCAGTTCCCATAACCGCTGTGGTTGAATTTGGCATACCGAACCACCCCATTCATAAGGCTTACTACGGTGTCGCCCGCCTCCAAATGCGTATCCCAGCCCTTGTGCATGTGTCCGTTTCTTGGACCATATCCATAGGTCAATTCTTCACCATGCCAGGGATAAATCAGTTGCTCGCCCTCCTCCAAAAGCACAAATTGAAGCCGTTGTGGCATGGTGTCTAGGCGGGTAGAATCAGGGAATAGTTCTTTGTCGTCCCAATGCTCAAACCAATCGGGCTGCCAATCCTGCAGCTGCATGTATAATTTTCGGCGTGCATTGGGTTGCAATTCCGGAATTAAGGCCGACAGCCGGCGCCGAAGTGCAGATGCCGATAAGTTCGACATGCCTTCAAAATCAATCGGTTCTGGCTCCCAACTGCTTTCCTCGGTCCAGGCCGCTTCTGCCCTGGCTTCTTCCGATTCCTGATTCTGGGCCAAAATACTTGGAAAGCTCACGCAGCACAGGGAAATCCAGATTAACAACAAAAAAATAAGGCGACTTTTAAGGAGGATTTGAAATACCATGTTTAAATGTAGAAATTTGTTTCTCAAAAATACAAGAACGAAGCTTTCTTCCTTTTTCGTATTCCTAAAGTTATAAACATGCCAATTGGAATTGCTTTAACGGGTGCTACTGGACATTTGGGTTGCGTTTTGATTCCCCTTTTGTTAAAAAAAGGATACCGAGTGCGGGCGCTTGTACGGAAACACCAAGCCGGGTTTCCGCCCCAAGTAGAACAAATCGTAGGAGACCTGCACGACGCCTTGGCCTTGCAGAAATTGACAGAGGGGATGGATGCCGTTGTTCACTCGGCAGCGTTGATTTCCGTTTCGGGCGATCCTTTGGGATTGGTTCACAAGACCAATGTGGTAGGAACCAAGAATGTACTTTTGGCCTCGAAGCAAGCGGGCCTTCGCCGCTTTATTTACATAGGTTCTGTACACGCCTATCAAAACCGCCCACACCTGCTGCCCTTAAACGAGCAGCGCCCTATGGTGGTTGAGGGAGGCGCTTACGATAAAAGCAAATCCCTGGCCCAGCAATGGGTTCTGGAGCAGAACAGCGCCCAATTCCAAACCTTGGCACTGTGCCCCACTTCCATGATTGGCCCGCCCGACTTGCGGCCATCCTTGTTGGGGCAAGCCATTCTTGATATAGCTAAAGGCAAAATACCTGCCGTATTTCCGGGAGGGTTTGATTTTTGCGATGTGCGCGATGTTGCGGTGGCTGTAGTGGATGCCATACATTTGGGCCAGGGTGGGCAGGCCTATTTGCTGGGGGGAAAGTGGTACAGCATGCGGGAATTTGGCCAATGCATTGGAGAGGTCAGCGGAAAATCCATTCGGTTGGCCGAGATTCCGTTCTTTTTAGGAAAAGCTTTGATTCCGGTAAGCCGAATTTGGGCCAAGGTTTCGGGTCAAAAAACAGAATTTACCGCCGAGGCCTTAGATATTTTAAGGTATGGTCCTCGACAGGTATGCAGCCACAAAGCCCAAACCGAGCTAAACTACACCTGCCGAGAATTGAAAGAGAGCTTAAAGGACACCTTGGATTTTTTTGGGGGTTTATAAGGCGTTCCCAACAAGCAGCATGCGCGGTTTTTCCGGCAGCAAACCCTCCAAAGGGCTTTTGCCATAATCCTACCACACCCAATTCCGAACATCCCGCACCCCGCCGCATTTTTTCCTACCTTTCGGCCATGAAACCGGGACTGTTTCGATATGCCGCCTATTTTGGCCTCATCTTACCATTCCTTCCCTTTTTGATTTGGCAGCAAGACGCCTATGTTCGCCTTCACGACACCCTTGAAGGCGAATTGGTTTGGCTCGAAGTCTTGCGCCAAAGTGGCCTTGCTTTTGATTATTCTGCCGATGCCACTTTGCCCAATATCCTTGGTGGATTGGCCCGAAACACCTACCCGCCTGGGCATAGCTTGCCTTATTTGTTTGTGCATGTTTTCGGCATGTTCTGGGGCTACGTTTTTATGTCGTTCTGCCTTTCTCTAATCGGCTTCTTGGGCATGCGCAGCTGGGTAAAACAAACCTATCCACATGCTGCTCCCGAATTTGCCTGGGCCGCCGCTCTTCTTTTCGCATGGATTCCTTTTTTCCCCACCTTCGGCGCCGCAGTCATGGGCTTGCCCTGGCTTTGGCTTTCTTTTAGGCGCTTGCATCGGGGGCGGGCGAAACTTCCAGATCTGGCAATCTGGTTTCTTTTCCCCTTTACGGCCTCCTTTATTTGGACGGCCATTCTGCTGTCTTTGGCCTGGGGATTCTTGCTGCTGTCTCATCTTCGGAAACCGTTAAAATTCCAAGCTCTGCTTTGGGGTTCCGCTTTCGCTTGGGGCTTGGGCGTACTCTTGGCCCATTATCCTTCGTTTGCTTTGATGTTTAGCGGATTTGAATCGCACCGGCAAGAGTATCTTCCCTATCCAGACGGGGCACCCGCGCTTGTTTCACAGCTTCAATCCTTTGTTCAAATGGCTTTATTTAGCCATTACCACGTGGGCACCTTGGTTACCCTGCCTATTTTGCTGCTGCTTTTTCTGGCTTGGCCACATGTTCCTAAACGCAGCAAGTACACAGCCCTAATCTTGCTTCTGGTTCTGCTCTTCCAAGCTTTTTACCCCAGCCTTGAGTATTTGTTTTTTCAACACATTGAGGTCATTCGAAGCATGCGGCTCGACAGGCTTTCTACCCTGTTTCCCTTTCTGTGGCTTATTTTGTTGGTTGACAGCAGCATAGCCATTTGGAATCAGATTGCCTACCGACGCGTAGCCTTAGTGGTTTGGGCCTGCGTGTTGCTGCTTGCAAGCTTAGGGAACGACCAAAACCTTCAAAACCTGCGTAAAGCTTTGCACAAAGACATTATGCCCAGCTATCGAAGCTACCTGGCGGCCGATCAAATGAAAAAAATCCAATGGTTTATTGGCAAGCCTGTTTCTTCTTACCGGGTGGCCTCTTTGGGTTTGTCGCCCAGCATTGCTCAATACAATGGTTTTTATACGGTGGACGGACTCCAATCTCAATATCCGCTCAAGCAAAAACACCGCCTGGGCAAGATCATGCAGGCCGAATTGGAAAAGGCGGGGGACTGCCAACGCTATTTTCAAAATTGGGGCAATCGAGCCTACCTGTTCAGTGCCGAATTGGGCTGCGGATTTCAAGCCATTCACCAAGGAAAAGGAAAGCGAGGTCAAATTCAAAACTTGGAATTGAACCCTGCGGCCATGCACGAAGCCGGATTAAAGTACCTGCTGTCTGCGGTACTTTTACCCCCCTCTAATACCTACCGGCATCTGCGGAGTTTTCACAACGGCGATTCCTGGTGGACCATTCACCTGTACGAAATTCAACCTTTATGAAGCGTTGGAAATGGATGTGTTGCTTGTTGTTCCCCCCGCTGTTTTTGGGCTGGAATCGCTTGTCTGAAAAAAACTGGAACAGGGTTGGCTTGATCCTTTTTGCGGGCCTTTTAACCGGCACCGGTCTTTTGGCCATGCTGGTGTTTTGGCACGGTGGACGTTGGCTTCCGGTGCTTTCTGGATTTTATGGGGGATAAGGCAATTGCGCCCTGAAGCTTAAAATTCTTTTATGCCAATTCAAGACACCATTGGCCTTCATTGGTTTGATTGGGAGCAAAGGATTTATTTTCAAAAGGCCATATTTTTTATCTTGGCATTCCGTTTTCAATGTGAACCACTTCGAATAAAGCAAAATGGAGTCCAGAAACCATTTAAAAAACGGGTACAACTCATTTAGCCGAATAAATAGGCTGTTAAATCACAAAACGATATGAAAGCTGCTGTTTTTGTTTTAGGTACCTTTTCTTTTTCAACCATAGGGCTTGGTAGTTTATTCAAGATCTTACATTGGCCTGGGGCCAATATTTTACTGGTTCTTGGGCTTAGTGTATTCTCCGTACTGTTTGTTCCTAGTCTGGCCAAATACCTGTACGACAAAAGCGAATAAAAGAAACAGCCCTACAAGCCTGAATAGGCCGTGCGCTTAGCGCACCGTCAAGGTCTCGCTGGTCAACGATGCATTGGCTTCGCCGTGCAGTTCGCGGAGCAATTGCTGAACCTCATCCGAGCTAAAGTTGCAAAACCAACGGTCGGCGCGTTCCTGTATGCTGGGCAGCCCCTTTCCACGAACCGTATCGGCAATAATGGCCGTAGGTTTTCCTGTGGCTAAGGGAATGGTTGAGAATGCCTGTTCAAGGGCATTGAAATCATGCCCATTTACCCGTTTCACTTCAAATCCAAAGGCCCGGAATTTGTCGTCCAAAGGTTCAAGTGGAATGAGTTCTTCGGTGCGTATGTTGGCTTGGAATTGGTTTCGGTCCACCAAAAACACCAAATTATCTAGTTTGTAAGCCTGTGCCACCAGGGCCGCCTCCCAACAGGTTCCTTCGTTCAATTCTCCATCGCCGGTTACCACGACCACCCGGTTGCTGCCGCCCCGCAGTTTTATGTCCATGGCAATGCCCACTCCTACACTTGGCAAATGCCCCAAGGAACCGCTGTGAAATTCGATTCCAGGAACATTCCGGTTCGGATGCCAATAGATGTGGTCGTTGCTTTTTAAGTGGTTTTTCAGGCGTTCGGCCGGCATCCAACCCAATTCCACCATGGTGCCATAAAGGGCGGGCACATCGTGGCCTTTTGACAGCAATAAATAATCGCGGTTGGGGTCAGATAGCCGCTCGGGATGCACATTCAGCCATTCGTTGTACAGGTACACGAACAAATCGGCACACGAAAGCGAGGCTCCAATAAAGCAGCCCCCATCGGTTGACATGCGTACAATATGCGCTCTGACCTTCAAGGCCATGGCTTCCAATTCCTGTTGACGTTCAAGATTCATGGGTGATTTTTTTTGTTTGCTGAACCGAAATGGTTTTTAATTCATTCAAATGATTGCGGTACCAATTTACTCCAGCGTAGTGCTGGTTTATCTGGAATATTTCCGGGTTACGTTGAAGCAGATGCAATATGTCTTGCAGTCCAAAGGTCGGGTTTTGCGGCTACAATGCCTCATACACTGCTTTAATAAAAGCATAGTCTTCGGGGTAATCGATGGTAAATCGATGCGACATGCTGTAGTCTAAGCCCAAAGGCCAAACCACATTTTTCAGCACAAACCGCTCTGGCCGTTCCCAAATAAATGGAGTGGTGTGTTCCCGTTCCATGGGCAGACGGGCTTCCGTCCAGGCCGCATGCAGCACATCCATAGGCATCACTTCCACGTCGTTTCCGTCGGGCCAGGTTCCGGGGTGAAGGTTGCTGATGTAGTCCCATTTTTCTGTTTGATTTAGTGCTTGTTCCAGCACCAGGTCAACAACGGCAGGGTCAATCAGGGGCACGTCCGAAGGGATTTTTACCACCAAATCTGCTCCATATGCCAAAGCTGCCTGGTAATGTCGGTCCAGCAGGTCGGTCGGATGCCCCCGAAAGCAGTTCCAACCGCGTTGTTCGCAAATGGATTGAATCAAGTTGTCTTGCGGGTCGGTGGTGGTAGCCACCACCACGGTTCCCACGTGTTTGGCCATCAATACGCGTTCCACCATGCGTTCCAGCAAGGTACTGCCGCACAGATCCATGCATACTTTATCGGGCAAGCGGCTAGACCCCCGCCGAGCTTGAACCACGGTTGTAAGTTGGCTCATGTACTGGCGACCGAACGGGCTTGGTATTGACGCAAGAATTCGGGGCCACTGCCTTTAAAATCGGCAAATTGCCGAGCCAATTCGGCGATGTGTGCAGCAGATTTCCCTCCATTTTGAATGGGTTGCAGGCGTTTCAGTTCATCTACATCAAAATACGAATGAACGGGTTTGCCCAATGCCAATCCTACATACACCACTGTTGAATATTGGGTAATAAGTTCAGTGCAGTTCGCAATCATGTGGTTGGTGTCGCCCGATTGAAAAACCAAGGTGTTTTCGGGGCAAAGTGCCACAATTTCTTTGTAGGCACGGTCCCAGATTTCGTTGGGGTGCAGTTTAAAAATGATGGGGCGCCCCGCTGCAATTTTCACACTTTGCCTAATGAATTCTGGGCGGTTTTCGCGCCGGAACGTTTCCCGCATGTCTGTTGTACACACCAAAACATAATCGCGGTACGGAAAGGAGTTGTTTAAAAACGATTGGCAATGGTCAAAGTTGGGTATTCCGGTTACAATAATCTTATCGGCCTGGGTTCCCAATGAAGAAAAGTGCTGTTTGTAGCCTTCGCTGGCTACGCAGTAAACATCTGGACCGTTCCTGCTGCCATTCAAGCTGGTGGTTCCTGTAAAATAGGCCGGCAAGCCCATTTTATTTACCCATTTGCTCCAAGTATCGAGCGGGTCAACCATGCCTTCTTGAACAAAAATAGACTTGGAACGGCGGGCCACCTCCGGATAAATCGCATCGGTACACATAAATACCAGGTCGTATTTCCCCATGTTTTCGAACCCGCCATAATCGTAATTTAGGTTGTGTTCGCGTACAAAATCCTCGGATTTTTTTCGAAACCGCCCATCAATGATGGTGTTTTCGAGCAAACCAATGTGCACGGCAAATTTTTCTAAGCGGGAATGCGGAAAAAACTGGGTAAAATACCCATCAAAATCGCCTTTTAGTTCCTGATAAATCTGGAACATTTGCGAAGTTTGGTTGGGCGAACCCAAAATAAACAAAGCCTTTTTGCGCGGTGTCATGGTTCAACGCGATTAAAAAAAAGGGATTTCCCAATCCATGGAAAACCAATGTAGGCGCGTACTTCCACCCGATTCCGGTTCAGGAGGGTAATTCGGCAATCGTAGGTTTTTCCGCTTTCTGGATCGTAAATCTTCCCGTCGTTCCAGCTGTCTTCTCCATCGTATTTCAGGCCCAAAACCACCGGAATTCCAATGTAGGGGCGGCTTCTGAGTTTTGGATTTGGATTTAAATGGTCTTTTTTCTGACTTCCATCGGCCCAATGGTTGCGTTCCATCCAAATTATTTTGCCAAAAAACCGCTCCGCTCGCTGGTCAATGCGCACCTTAAACGCGTTGTCTTCTTTAAGCCAAGTGCCTGCCAATGCGGATTGCCCGTATTTCTCAGCCTCCATCGCAATTGGATGGCCCGGAGCAAAGCCCGACAAGCAAAGCCAAGCACAAAGCGGCAAAATCCATGTTTGAATGGGAATTTTCATAATTCGGATACAAAAATACGGCTTTGAAACAGCAGGCACAAGGAAAAAGTTCAACAAAACCCCAAAGAATTGTTAAGTTCTCTATGTTAATAACTGATTTCGGGTTTAAAGAACTTGAATTTACTGGGATTTGTTTTGATTTTTAGGGGCGGCAAACGGGCTTTCAGGCTTAGTCCGCGGGGGCTGCCGGGCAGGCTAAGTACCCAAAGTAGCTCCTAAAGTCGCTCTTTGGGTCCATACCCTGCTGCCGGAAGCCCCCTTGCGGGCTAAGCACTTCAATCCCTGCCGCGGCCGCATCAAAGCCTGGAGCCCTTAAAATTTATTTTCGGCTGTCTAAAATGATTGGAAAGTTGAACACCTGCCGTTCTG
Source organism: uncultured Flavobacteriales bacterium (assembly GCA_903837495.1). Taxonomy (GTDB): domain Bacteria; phylum Bacteroidota; class Bacteroidia; order CAIKAF01; family CAIKAF01; genus CAIKAF01. Next base: position 29,867 of record CAILUT010000003.1, read on the forward strand.
AAGGTTCTATTCCGTCCAACCAACGCTGCAAATCCTGCCTTAAATTTACCGGCGGAGTTGGCATAGGCTTTTTAAAGAACATCAGCATAACTGATTTTACTGCCTTGGGTTGGGTGTTCTCTACAACATATTCGCGCTGCGATTTATGGCTGGGAAACAGATGTTCGGCATCCGATTCCAGCAGGTCCTGCCGTTCTGCCTCGTTCGGATAAAAACAAAAAGCGGAGTCGCCCTCTAAATAATAGGCCAACATATAGCTTCCGGGCGATTGCACTCGAAACGACAGGGAAGTTTGGTATGGATAGGCGGGCAAAATGCCCTTAACATCGTGGGTGAAGGCCGGGTCGGGATCGGTTTTGTATTGAACAACGCTGGCCCGTATGCAGCGTTCAATTTCCATGATTTTAAATTCGTTTATTTTGCTTTTGGGTTCTTCGAGGTCCTGCACCTCGGTAATTCCGCCCTTGTATCGGGTTTGTATTACTTTTGAAAAGGCCTCGGTGTATCCGTTTCCCCCTTCCGATTGCTGCATTTGGGTGCTGGAATTTACTTCTAAGGGAATGCCTGCGCGGTTTAAAGCCTCTTCCATGGCTTTTTCAAGGGCACATTGTTGGACTTCTTTTAAGGTTTGATTTGCCCCCATGGCGCAACTGCCACAGGCTTCTATCTTTTCTGATTTTTTTTGGGCCAGAATCTGAGTAAAAAAAGCCGAATTAAGAAGCAGGAAAGCGCCCAAGAACTTTAAAGTCAGGCGGGGATTCCAATTTTTGGCTGTTGTCTGTGTTTTGCCCTGTCGCCCAAATAGGGGAAGGTCCGCGGGCCGCAAATTCAAACGAGAGAAACCCACCGCAAAGAATTATTGAACCGTCCAAGATTCCCAACGTCCTTCAATGTTGGGGGGGAATAAAATTTGGGGTTGCTGCATTTTGCCTTGCCGAGCCGCTTCTTTATCGACCTCGGTTTGGGCATACTTAAACAAATCTCCATAGCGGGCCGAAGTGCCTTGGTTTTGAATTCCTTTTAACAGGAAATAGGTTAAAAATCCATGTTTCTTTTCTTGAAAAACTGCACTGCTTTGGCTTCCACTGGAAGAGGTCAACACCACCATGTTTTCGGGAATGGCTCCTGCTTTTGGGCGAACTCGAATGCCTTTTTTGGCCACCAACTCTTCGTTCCTTGCCCCACCTGAAAAGCAGGCGTCGAGTACAACGGTGATTTTTTGGGCTTTGAATTTCGAGAGCTCCTCGTACACTTCTTTTAGGGCGATGCCCATTTCGGGGCGGTCGCCCGAAATGTCAACAGGAATTAGATAAGGGGTTTGGTCGGCGTCCGATGGCAAGCCGTGTCCGCTGTAGAAAAAATACAGTTCGGATTGTTCGCCGGTGGCCCGAGCAAGGTTGGAAAGCCAGTCTAAACCGCCCCGCATTTCGCCGGAGGTGGCGTTGCGCAGCAATTTAAGGTGTCCTGCTTCTACTCCAAAGCTTTGCTCTAAATATTGAGCAAAAATCAGGGCGTCGTTTTCGGCATAATCTACGTTCACCGCAGTGCTGAGTCCGGTGCGGCGGCTGGCGTAATCTTCGTTGCCAATGATTAAGGCTAATCGGTTGGGATTGCTTTTGGATGTTTTCGGGATGTTGCGGTCCACATCGCTTTTAAGCGAGCCTACCTCGATGTTCACCTTTTCTTGGGCCTGGGCTTCTACAACCAATTTTCGTGGCGCGGCCATTTGTTGGTTCATAGTAAAGCTCTGGGACCAAGATTCGGAATATTTTCCGTACGATTCACGAATGCCCATAGAAACGGGTACGGTAGAGGAACTGTATTTGGCGTTGATGATCACCGAGAAATTCAAGTTGCGCGTTTCTCCGGGCAGCAGCTGTGGAATGCGTTGTATTTCCTCTCCAGACAACAGCATGACATTTTCGGGCAATTTAAAATTGGTGGAAATGTCTTTGGCTACCCCTTGTCCGGTGTTCTGAATCAAAACCTGCAAGTCAAATTGAGCCATGGGTTTTAGAATGCCATCGCCCGACAGACTAAAATCGGCCACTTTCACAAAAGGCGACTGGAAAGCCCGTGTTTCAACATCCAACGAAAATTCGGGGGGATTAAAACCGTTGGGTTCTTCAATGTCCACCTTTATCATAAGGGTTCCTTGGGCCGTATTCATGTCGGCTTGAATTGGAATTCGATACTCTGTTGTTCCAGATTTGGCTACCCTTGACAAAGGAATCCGATTTTCCATTCGGATGCCCTGCATACTTCCTGAGGTTTGGATTCTAGCAATCAAATTTAAACCATCGCCAAATCCTGTGTTTTTAAGCGAAAATTCCAAATGGCAAAGTTCACGGGCATCAATGGCTTGGTTGCCGTCGGAATCGGTAAACCGAAGCGAACCGTCAACCACCGCCAAAATAGGAGGTTCAATTTTAGGTTTAATGCTGACCGAAGCCGCAGCACTCATGGCCTTTTTTTGACCGTGCATGCAAGCTATGCTAAACAATAGAAGGAAAAAGGAAAGAAAAGGCTTCATACAAATAGACTTATTCAAGCAAAGGTACGAACTAATTCCCAAGCTTGAAGGCTAATTTTATGTAATTTCGGCCAATAAATATAGAAAGCATGAGCTACCGATACCTTCTAACAGCGTTGATTTTGACCTGTGTTTTGCCCTCCTTCTATGCCCAAAGCGTTCGGGATGTTGAAATGAGTCAGGAAGGAAAAAACATCATTATCGAGTACACGTTAGATGCATCAAGCCCCCAGGAGATTAAATTGTTTTTGAGCAAAGACGGGGGCCGCAGCTTTTCGGCCCCTTTGCGTAAGGTTTCGGGCGATGTAGGCCGGGGAGTTCGTTCTGGCCGAAAACGGATTGAATGGAAGGTGTTGGAAGAATACGATGAATTGGTGGGCGACCGGATTGTATTCATGGTTGAAATTGTGGATGCCGCTCCGGTTGTCAAATACGCAAAGCCTACCAAATCCTATGATTTTGATGATCTAAAACCCGAAGGAGGCAATGTGCGGATTGGCGCTCTGTTTGAAGTTATGGAATCGGAAGGGGCGCAAAGCATAGGTTATGGGTTTCGCTTTGAGTGGTTTTTGGTTCCGGCCTTGAGCGTGGACTGGCAGGTTTTGTTCGGCAACAATTATCAAGGAAATTTTTATACCCAAGTGCCTGGAACTTCAGTGGCCCTTAGTGAACAGACTGGCGACCCTTGGTTGGCTGCCGAGGTGGACGAAGGAACGTTGTCGCTGTTTTTGCTGGGCTTGATGATTCCGGAAGGCATAACCTTTCACGTTTTTCCGCATCCACGCATCGAATTGGCTCCGTCGTTGACCCTTCTTCGGGCCGATTACAACAACCTCAACAACAGCAGGACCACCTTGGGCGGAGCCTTAACCTTGCGAATGAATTACCAGCCGTTTCGAAGGTTTACTCTATCTCCTGCTTTGGGAGTACGTATGGACTATGAAACGGGCGACCCTTCGTTGCTGTACGGTTTGGGCCTGGGCCTGCGGCTGTAACGGAGTTGGTGCTTTAGATTCCTTTTGTTTGGTTTTAGTGTTTGAGGCGCCCGCGGGCGGGATTGAACACGGTAGCACGCACAGGTGCTAGGCCCTGCCCCGCGTGGCGCGGAGGCGACTTTAGGAGCCACCGCAAGCCCGCTGGGGCAGCGCCTAGCAACGGCGGACTACCGGTGAAAGCCCGGAACCCGCCCCAAAAAATCACAAAAGAAAAGGGAAAATGGCTTTTCGCTCGCTCGGATATTCGGGGAAGCGCTGTTTATACCAGCGGTGATGCGCCAGCGCCCGGGGCAGCAGGTTGGCCAAGGTCCAAACCCAAAAACTGAGGCCTGCCAAGCTGCCGCACATGAGCGCAAAGCCGCCCCATTCTATGATTTCGCCCAGCAAATTGGGGCAAGAAATGCGGCGGAACAAAGGTCCATCTGGGATTTTATAGCCTGTTTCGCCCGGCTTGCGAAGGGCAATTAAGCGCGAATCGGCCGCATAATTCAGGGCGAAGCCCAGTACAAAAAGCATGAAACCTAGATTGAAGTTCCAAGCGCCCAGCGTTTCTCGGTCGGCCCGCGACAAATCCCAGCCCAACACGCTGCCGTTCACCAAATTAAACAGCATGGCCGAGCCCATAATGAGGACCGGCATGGTTTTGCCTTGGGTGCGCAAGCGAAACGGGAAAACGAAGCTTCGGTGCAGATAATGCAGCGAAAAAAGGCCGCAAAGCAGCCAAATTTGGGGCTGTTGCGGCAAGCCCAAATACCAGAACCAAGCCCAAAATACCAGCAAAACAAAGCCTTCCATGATTATCCAACCCATGCGGTTGGGAATGGTGGGGCCCCAGCCCGGACTTTGATGCCGGCCGTAGGGTGCATTTTTTCGCAGCAAATACAGGAAGGTGATTAGGGCCAGGGCAACCCAGGCGAACAGCAGATTTTCGGTTGAAATCATGGTTTGGAAATCAGGTTGGAGTTTGGGCCGTTGGGCTTAACATGTGCAGAACCACCATGGTTAATTCCTGAACCAAGGTTTGGTCGGTGGTGAAAAACGAAAAATACCATTCTACTTTTCCGTAGCCTTTTTCGGGCCGGGCCGAGCAGGATTGCACTTTGGCTTTGCAATGCAAAACTTGGTCGGGGCGCAGGGGCAGCAGCATGTTCCAGTTTGAAATGCCCTTGCCGGCCAAGACCGAATGGGCAAATCGGGGAATCCATTCCCGCAAGTAAATGGCGTGGAAGGGGTGTGGTCCCGAGGCGATGAGTCCGCCGAATGGGCCCTGAGCTGCGGCCTGGGCCGAGGTATGCCAGGGAATGGGGTCGTAAACCTTGGCAAATTCCATGATTTCATGGGCGGTAAACGAAAGGCTGCCAAAGTCAAATTCTTGACCTGCCTGTAGGTCGGCGAAGTGGAGTGCTTTCATGGTTTGAAGGGGCGAAAGTGGGGGTGGGTAGCCAAGGCCAGCATTTCTCGGTCGCCCCGAGAATCGCCGTAGGCATAAATTTGGGAAAACGAATTCAGGTTAAAGGCCTCTTGGATGCGTCTAGCTTTTTCGGGTCCGTAGCAGTTTTGGCCTAGAAATTCACCGGTAAACACTCCGTTTTTAAATTTAAGTTGGGTGCACAAAACGGTGGAGATGTTGAGTCGGCGTCCAAATTCCTGCATCCAGATTTGAGGACTGGCAGAAACCAGGGCCAAGGTGGCTCCGGCTTTTCGGTGGGCTTCAATGGTATTTAGGGCTTGGGGGTACATTCGTGGCCAGATTCGGTCAAGCATGCGTAGGCCTTGTTCGCGGAGTTCTTTTTCAGATTTGCCTTTGTAGAATTCAGAAAGCAGGCGTTCTTTGGCTTGGCTGTTGCTTGTTTTTCCCAATTTCCATTGAAGGATGGGCATGCGGCAGGCCCAGATTGGAGCCCAGCGGCCAAGGTTTCCATGGGTTTGGGCAAAAAAATCCCAAAGCGTGTCGCCCGGCAGCAGGGTTCCGTCCACATCAAACAGGGCAAGGCCTTGGCCTTTATCTTCGAATGCAGCGGACACGGCCGGAATATCCAGTTTTGTTTTGGTTGTTTGGCGCATCGCAGCAAACGGATTGAAATTGATGGGTTTGGGCCAGCGATGCCGCCAATCCCCCGCCCCCTGCATATTCGTTGCTGCTCCAGTAGTCGCCCGAATTCAAGGTCATGTTGAAGGTGATTTTATTGCCATTCAGCACCAGCAGTTCGTTGAAAGAAGGAAGGTACCAATCGGAATACCCGTAGGCCACCAGGTCGCTGCATACCTTGGCGGCATAGGTTCCGTTTCCTTGGTTAGCCACAATGGCGGCGGTGTTTATGGCTCCGTCGTTGCCGCTTTGTACTCCGATAAAGGTTTGGGTATTTGCCCAGGGGCCGCTAAAGTTATCGGTGGGGTGAACGGTAACGATTTGATTGTTGTTGTTGATGTAAGAGGGCAGGGGGGTAAAGCTAACCTGATTTCCGTAGGAGGTTCCTGCGGCGTTGGTAGCGTAGGCCCGCACGTAGTAGAGAGTTCCGGGGGTAAGACCGGTTAAGTTGGCTGAAAAGTTACCGGTGCCTGAGCCGGCGGAGGCGACGGAATTGGCCAGGGTGGGTTGCTGAACGGTGGCATAGCAGAGACCTCGGGCCGAAACGGGGCTTCCGCCGGCGTTGGTAACCGAGCCGCTGCCGGTTCGGCTGCTGCCTGAATTGGAACCCGAAATGCTAAAAACCGAATCGGTGCTTACCAAGGGGGGGCAGCCGCCCCAGGTTAGGATTCCGTTGCAGATGTTCAGGGTTTGGCCATAGGATCCGGGGGCCAGGAGTTGCCATTGGCTGCCGTCCCAGTACAAAATTTCGCCGGGGTTGTTGCCGGTGGGCAGGGCGTTGCTTTGCAGCGAGTCGCCGCAGAGTTCGAGCCAAGCCAGTCCGTTGTAAAAATTCTCGCAGTTGGTGCTGGTATTAAAAATGTGCAGGCCTTTTGCTGGGGCTTGAATGGAATCGCGTTGGGCCGTGCTAAGGCGCGGGGGCAAAAAGCCTTGTTGGGTGGCCGACAATTCCAATACGGCAGTGGCATGGGGGGGGCCTGAAGGCAAACCGATTTTGGCTTGGGAGAACAGGGCCGGTGAAAAGGCAAATAAGGTGAAAAAGATTAGCAGTCGGATCATGCCTGTGTGGAGCTGGTTCAGGGGATAAAAGTAGGAATAATTGAGGCATGGGGAGAGGGGGGAGCAAGGGAATTTAGGGCCATTGGAAGCCTTGGGTTCATGTTGCAAGTATGCTCAAAATTAAAATACTGTGTTGAATTTGTTTGCAAGGGGTTAGCCTCCAAATTTGGTGCGGGTTAGGGTTTCTGTAATGCGGGCAATAGAGTGCAGCTGATTAAGCTACTGCGGCATAACCATCGAGGCAATGCTACTCGCATTGATTTTTGGGTTTTCGTTGGATAAATATCATAAATAAAAGTACCGTTTTGGAGGGGGAAATGGGCAATAAACAGCTTGAAATTTATTGGCTATTGAAATGTTTAGATGGGGGGGGCAGTGTGGCGTGTAGTCGATTTTACTTCTTATTTTGCCACGCATGTGCGGGGGCAGGGCTATGGAGCTTGCAGACTGTTGTGTCTCGTGCCAATTGCTTTTTAATTGCTAATATTTATTGCATCCTTTTTTTAATTTTTCCTTGGTATAGATCATAAATTGGGAATATCAAATCATAATCGTTCCAATTCAAATTCCCATCAATTATTTTAAATTCTTTGAACTTATTTTCGTCCAAATATTTTCGAATCGATGGATGATATGATGTTTCAAGAAATGATTTAAAATCAACTAGCCTATCAATTCCATCATTAAAAATGATTTGAATGGAATAATCACCAATATATTCAGCCGACTTGATCGCTATCAAATCTGAACAATCTCTATTGTATTCTTCAACTATTTTCATTTGATGCGTTTTGTGATTTTTTCAAACTCAATATTTTTATGATACACAAAATAGTCAATCCATTTTTCGACTATTTTCTCTGAAAACTTCTCAAGGAATACTTCAAAGTCTTTCAACTTACTTCCTGTTAAAGGATTTAAACCTCTTACTGGTTTGATTTTGATTTCAACAATCTTTCCTTCAACAATGTAGAACTCAGCCTTACTTTCACATCCATTATATTTTGCGTGGACATGAATTGGTTCATGCTCATTTGAATAGAAAAAGATAAGTATACCAAGGTATTCAAAGATTTTCGGCATTGATTCAAGATATATTCAAATGTACAAAAATTTGCGATTTGATTAAGGTCTCGTGATTGCCAAAAATAGGCATGTGGCATAACGGCAGTTCGCCTAATAACTCCATTTCAACTCATTTCTCGCTCTAAAATACCTTTTTAATCGCAACACAGCAACCCAAGTAAAAAGTCAACAAAACGGCAGGCACCAAACCGCCGCTAAACCCAGGTCCAAAAATGGCCTTAAACGGCCGCTGAAAGGGAGAAAAAAGGAAGCCCAATGCCTTTAGGGGCGTGTGCCGGCCGGGCATTTTCCTCGTACTGGGATTTAAGTCCAAGTTCAGAAAGGTTCAGGCTATCTACAAAGAGATCAATAAGGCGCACCTCATTGTCGGTATCGACATGCTTATTACAGGCAATACATCTCCCACTGATTTCGGGTTTTTCTTTGGATAAATTTCATAAATAAAAGTACCGTTTTGGAGGGGGAAATGGGCAATAAACAGCTTGCAATTTATTGGCAATTGAAATGTTTAGACGGGGGGGGTTATTAGACAGTCTGACGTTCAAGTGCAGGCGCTGTTGGGGGATTTTCGGACCGCAATTTTTGCCTTACTACTTTATTTCCAAAATTAAACAAATGCCGCTTAACTACAAAGCCCCCAATTGCGCTTGCACGGTGTTATAGCCAGTGGTGTTTTATGGGAATACATCGTAAACATCCTTTCTATGAGCAATTATAATCAGTCTTATTGTGTTTTTAGATATTTGTTCAATACCTATTCTATAATCTCCAAGTCGGTACCTATAATACACTTTATATCCACTTAATTTTTTAATGCTTGCTAACTCAATTAATGAATTGGTTTTTTCTAGAATTGAAATTACTTTTTCAATTTATGGATACCGAGATTTGTCCTTCAATTTGTCGAGGGACTTATCAAAAGATTTATCAAATTCGACGATCATTAAGATCTAAGTTTCTTTAAAATTGAATCTTTAGAAACTGTCTTACCAGTTTTTACTTTATCCATTAAGTTACCAAGCATTAAGTCTTCAAACTGATCATCTTTCATGTCAATAACATTCCCACCAAGCCTTTTGGCAAGTTCTGAAAGAATTTTACTACTTTGTTTGTCGGTTTTTATAAGGATAGTA
>CAILUT010000004.1 GCA_903837495.1 uncultured Flavobacteriales bacterium
AGTTCAGCATCAAATTGGCGGATTATGGAATTAAAAACGACAAGACCAAAAACATTTCAGAAACCATAGAAATTACGGTTAAAACCTCCATGAAAAAATCATGAAAGGGCTAGGCGTTTTGCTGGCAATCCTGCTTCTGGCTTCTGGCTGCTATTACGATAAGGCGGAAGAATTGTATCCGCCCGGGGATTGCGATACCGCCACCGTTGGTTGGTCGGCCACCATCAAACCCATTTTGCAAAACCGTTGCTATGCCTGCCACAATGCCGCATCGGCAAATGTCTCAGGAGCAGGAATTGCCCTGGAACCCTATTCCAATTTGCAATTCTATTTAATCGGCAATTCCGAAAGGTTTTTAGGCGCCATTCAGCATGGTTCTGGCTATTCGCCCATGCCCAAAGGCGGGGGCAAACTTTCGGATTGCGAATTGCTGCAAATCAACCAATGGATCGCAGGGGGCTATCCCGAAAATTAAGAAGCATGGGCACAAAAACTTGGATGTACATTGCGGCGGTTTTTTTGTTCTCGGGCGTACAGGCTCAAGGCCTGTTGGACGAGCTGGAATCGAATGCCCCCAAAGCAAAAGAGTATGCCTTTGCCACCTTTAAGGCCCCCCGAATTATTCAAGGCCACTCCATAGAAACTCCCGGCAAAGGCGAATTGATGTTCATCATTCAACACCGTTTTGGCCGAATAAATACGGGTTTTTACGAATTGTTTGGCTGGGATCAAGCCTCCATCCGAATTGGATTGGAATACACCCTGCCCTTTTCAGAACGGTTTAATGTAGGATTTGGCCGCAGTTCTTACGGAAAAACCTGGGATTTCTTTTTAAAAACTAAAGTGCTGAGGCAGGCAAAAGGGGGCAGTCCATTGAGCATAAGTTGGTTGTCAACCCTGGCCATAAACGGCTTGGACTGGGCGAATCCCAATCAGCAAAATTACTTCAGCTCTAGGCTTGCGTATTCGCATCAGCTGTTGTTGGCCCGCAAATTTAATTCCTGGTTTTCGTTTCAACTTGCTCCTACCTTAATCCACAAAAACCTGGTGCCGTTAAGCCAAGATCAAAACAGCTTTTTCGCTTTGGGCATGGGCGGCAGGGTTAAAGTTTCAAACCGGGTTTCCATCAATGCCGAATACACTTGGTTGCTGCCCGGTCAGCAAATTCCCACAATCAATGGCTTAGAACCCCAAAACGCCATATCGTTGGGAGTTGACATTGAAACCGGGGGCCACGTTTTTCAATTTCACATAACAAATACCCAAGCCATGTTTGATGTGGGCAGCATTGCAGAAACTACGGGGCGGCCTGAGCTTGGCGACATACATGTTGGCTTTAATATTACCCGAACATTTTCCTTTAAGCGGCATTGATTTTGCCAAACCTTGCAAACCATTCTCCGAAAAATGGGGATCTGGGAATGCTTGGGCTGAGTTTCAAAATGTTGGCCATTAGCCTCTATTATTGCAATAAAAAACAAAGGTCTAACAGCAAATGGGGTTAAATGGGCATGGTTGTTCATGTAGAATCTAGGAAGGCAAATTCCAACTAGAATGGCAATTCTACACTTGAAAAAAGGGGTTTTTTCATATAGAAGAAAAAGAATTGGTATCTTTAATCTTTAGTTAAAAAATAATGAAGAAAATAGCATTGTACAATTTGGCTGCGGGTTTAATGATGGCGCTTCAGCTTCATTCCCAATCCATTACAGTTGCCACCGTTCCTCCTTTGGCTGGAGGAAACGGTTCTGCAGGAGTTACCTTCAATGTAAGTGCAAGCACCACTCCCATAATTATTGACACGGTTTTGTGCGCCTTTTATGGCCCTGGTCAGGTTGAACTTTGGTATAGCCCTACACCGATTAATGGAGCCCCTACTGTTTCGCAGGCCAATGGATGGATTTTGCTGGGTTCGGCCAACATTATCAACGTCGGATTGGGCACAACAAATCCCATACTTCAACCCATTCCCATACCTGTTAATTTAACCATGAACCCGGGGCAGACCTTTGGATTTGCCGTTAGCGGGCCAAGCACAGTGTACACAACTTACAGCGGAGGAATTTCCTATTTTACCGATGGCACATTGGGAATTGAAACAGGAACCAATGTGGGATATGGGGGCAGCGTTCCCAACCCAACATTCCATCCCCGTCAGTTCAATGGAGGGGTGATTTACCATGTGGCTCAAAGTTTGGTAAACGACGATGCGGCGGTAAATGCTCTTCTTAACCCAAAAACGTTTTATTGTTCAGGCAGCCAAGCTGTCCAGGCTCGTGTTCGCAACAATGGTTTGAACACATTAAGTTCGGTCAATGTAAACTGGAAAATCAATGGGCAGGTTCAAACTCCGGTTTCGTTAACCAGCCTAAACCTTGCTCCAGGAGGCAGCACAGCAGTAAGTTTAGGAAACTTTGGTTTTTTAGCCGGTCAGACCTATCAGGTTGAAGTTTGGACAAGTCAGCCCAACGGACAAGCAGACCAGAATACCTCAAACGACTCCTTGGTGTCGATGTTGCGCGAGGGGCTTTCCGGCACCTTTACGCTGAACCCGGCTTTGCCTTCTGGAGGAACCAATTTCACCACATTCAATGAGGCGGCCGACACCCTTGAGGTTCGCGGCATTTGCGGTCCGGTAGTGGTTGAAGTTGTCTCTGGTTTGTACACCGAGCAGGTGAGTTTTGGCGAAGTCCCAGGGGCTTCTTCCATCAATACAGTAACCTATCGGTCTCAAGCCAACGACTCAACCGCAGTTGAAATTACATTTACCTCCACGAATTCTCTGTCCAACTATACCGTTCGATTAAATGGAGCCGACCACCATGTGTTGGAAGCATTGAAAATTACAAAAGGGGGCAGCAATTTGGGCCGGGTAATTGATATCCGCAATAAAGCAACCCACAACACCATTAAGCGTTGCTATCTGCTTGGAGACACGCTTTTAGGAACCACCAGCAACCTCATGGCCACAGTAGTTTCCGATATCAATACAGGAGGCGACAGCTACAACACACTCTCAGCAAATCGAATTGAAGGCGGTTCGTACGGGATTTTTTACAAAGGCGCCACAGGCAATGGTTCGGCAGAGCTGGGGAGTAGGATTGTGGGCAATGTATTGACGCGGCAGTTTTACATGGGCATGGAAACAGACTATCAAGACAGTTTATTGGTTGAAGGGAATCAGATTAGAGGCAATTCCTCGTATTCTGGCACATCTATGGGAATTCGAACCAATTACTCAGGTCCTGGAATGAGGTTGGCCGCGAACATCATTGAAGCCAAAGGCAACTGGCCCACCTACGGAATGTATTTGTCTCAGGGCGCAGGCTCCAATACCTTCCCAAGTAAAGTATACAACAACGCCATAATGGTTGGCGATAGCGGAGTTACCAATGCAGTGTATGCCATTGTTATTGATGATATGATTAACCTAGACATTGACCACAACACCTGCATTGTGCGTGATGGAGATCAATTTAGTGGTGGATTGTTTATCAGCTCTGGAAGCAATATCCGCTCCAGAAACAACAACCTGGCATGCAGGGTTATAGGCATTCCCTACATAAGCAACAACAGTTTGTTTGTAGGTCTATCAAACTTCAATAATTTGTACACCCCTGGCCCATTTATTGGAGGCATGGGTAATCTGGGTTATACGACCTTAGGCGCATGGAAAAACGCTACTGGCCTTGATGTAAATTCATTGGCTGTGAATCCTCAATTTTCCGCTTGGGACGATTACCATACCTGTAGGCTTAGTTTAGATGGAAATGGAACCCCATTGGGCTACACGCACGATGTAGATGGTGAAATTCGAAATCAGATGAACCCTGACATTGGGGCAGATGAATTCTTCCATAGCACGACCTTTAGTCTAGGTCCCGACCTATATAAGTGCACCAACGACAGCGTTGTGCTTGGCTTGAACTCCATAGGCCCAGGCACCTATTTCTGGAGCACCTTCGAAGACAGTCCAACCATTACGGTTAGCCAGGCTGGCACTTACGAACTGTTCTTGGTTGGGTCGTGCAATTCGGGTGTGGATACCATTGAAGTTTTTGATTATCCTGCACCTACGGCAGCCTTTACCCACACCAATTCATTCATGACCTATTTATTTACCACCGCAGCTACAGGGGCCGGGCTCAGTTATGCCTGGGATTTGGGTGACGGGAATACCAGTGCCCAGCAAAACCCGATTCATTTATACAATCAGGTTGGAAGCTATACCGTTACTCTGACTGTAACCGACACCTGTGGAAACACCAGTTCCACAAGTAAGACCATAAATGCAGCACAGGTTGGTTTGGAAGCTCTAAACGCTAGATTTAATGTGCACCCAAATCCTACCAACTCAAACGTCTTCCTTGAATTGCCATCGTTCATTGACGAAGCAACGATCGAAGTCAGCGACCTTGCCGGACGAAAGTTAAAGATTCAAGCATACGAGAAAAACGGTCAAGAGGTTCAACTCTCGCTGTTGGGCCTTAATGCCGGCACCTACATACTGAGCATTCATAATGGCCAAGAAATTTGGACAACCCGTGTGGTGAAACAGTAAAGTGGCGATCTAATCTAAAAAAGGCCGTCAGAAATTTCTGACGGCCTTTTTTTTATCAACAAAGCTGTTTTTGACCCGTACTTATTGGTAAATTTGTTCTTGAGGTTTTGACAATTCAATCCTCAATCAGCACCTTTACCCACCATGATTACGCCCGATACCATCCAACGCGTTCGCGACGCTGCCCGCATTGAAGAGGTAGTGGGTGATTTCGTGCGGCTTCGGCGGCGGGGGGCCAACCTAATCGGTTTATGTCCCTTTCACAATGAAAAAAGTCCATCGTTCTCTGTGTCCCCTGCCAAAGGAATTTTTAAATGCTTTGGCTGCGGAAAGGCCGGAGACTCCCTAGGCTTTTTAATGGAAGTAGATCAAATGACCTATCCAGAGGCCGTTCGCAAACTCGCCGAACGCTACAGCATAGACATCGAAGAGCGGCAACAAAGTCCCGAAGAACAAGAACAAGCCCAAACAAAAGAAACCTTATTCCAAATAAATGAGGCCATAGCAAATTGGTTTCAAACCCAATTGTGGGAAAGCGAAGAAGGCCAAATCGCAGCGCTTTCCTATTTCCGCGAACGCGGATTTACCGACGATACCATCCGAGCCTTTCGATTGGGGTACGCACCCAAAAGCTGGAACAGCCTAGGGGATTACGCCAAAGAAAAAGGATACAAAGAAGAATACCTGCAAACATTGGGGCTTATTTCGAAATCAGACCGCAAAACCGACGTTTTCAGAGAAAGGGTGATGTTCCCCATCTTAGGAACCAGCGGCCGCGTGCTCGGATTTGGAGGACGATACCTGATTAAAAAGGAAAATTCGCCCAAATACATCAACAGCCCCGAATCGGAAATTTACCTAAAACGCGAAGTCCTATACGGCCTATTTCAAGGAAAACAACGCATCATTAAAGAAGACGAATGCTACCTGGTTGAAGGCTATACCGACGTTATTTCCTTGTTTCAAGCTGGAATACAAAATGTGGTTTCCAGCAGCGGAACCAGCCTGACCTCAGAACAAATTCGGCTGATTCGCCGATTTACCAAAAAAGTAACCTTGCTCTACGACGGGGACGCGGCCGGAATCAATGCCAGCTTTCGAGGCATAGACATGTTGCTGGAAGAAGGCATGGAAGTTCGTGTGGTGCTGTTCCCCGACGGAGACGACCCCGATTCTTTTGCACGAAAAACCGATACAGAAGCATTAAAAACCTTTTTGAAAAATCAGGCCCAGAACTTTTTGGCTTTTAAAGCCCATATTCTGATGGCAGAGGCCAACAACGACCCGCTTAAAAAGGCAGAAGTCCTTCGGCAAATGGCCGATAGCCTAGCCTTAATCCGCGACAATTTCTCCCGAATCACCTTGATTCAAGATTGTTCCCAGCGCATGGAAGTGCCCGAAGAAATGTTGGTATCTGAAATCAATCGCCGAATCCGAAAACGCGTCAGCGAACGAAACCAAGCAGAGCACAGCCAATCAGCCGAACCCAAGGAATCAGCCGAGGCCGGGGACAATCCAGAATTAAGCCTCCCCGAACCCGCCCAAAGCCACAAAGAAATTCAGCGCGAAACCGCTCAACTCGATTTAATTCGACTCACCGTTTTATATGGAGACAGGCTCCTTCATTTTTCTGAAAATGAGCAGGACTTTACCATCAATGCCCTAACCTATGTGTTAGACGAATTAGACAAAGACAACATTCAACTCCCCAACCCCTTGGCTCAAGCCTTTATCGAAACCTTAGACAGCCTAGACCAAGAAGAGCGTTGGTCCGAAATACAGGCGGTTTTAATTGGCCACGAAAAATCCGAAATACAACATAAAGTCCTTGATTTTTTGCAATCCCCCTACCACTTAAGCCAGTATTGGGAAGAACGGCACAACATTTTAACCGAGCGAGAAGACACCTTGCTAAAAAAAACACTGGCGCATTCCATCCTTTCGGTAAAAATGAATGTGCTGCTGGACCGCAGCGATGCCCTTCGCGAAAACCTAAAAGACTTGCAGATAAAACAACGTGAGGCCGAATCCAATGTGCAGGAAGAGTTGCAACTAAAATCCATTGAAACCCTTGCTGAATTGAGTAAAATTCAAAAGTTGATTCAACGCTTCGCCACGGAACTTTCTAGGGTCATTATCCGCTAATCCTCTTTTGTTTATTAACAAAAATTGGAATGAAACAACCTTCCCTAAAACACCTAAACCAACAGATTAACACATTAAATTACAGCACTTTAGCCCCTTTTTAACACGCAGTTCTTGAGGACCTCATTTCAACCCAATGTTCGTTTTGAACAATGTATTGATAAGTAATTCCTTTACTCCCCAATTTGTAGCCTATTTTTGTTTCCATATTATGAACTCCTCGAACACCTCAAGAACCACCCCCAGAACCAAACCCAAAAATCAACCCCTACAACTGGGTGAATTTGGCAAACTACCGCCCCAAGCACCCGACCTAGAAGTTGCTGTTTTGGGGGCCTTAATGCTTGAGAAAGATGCCCTTACTGCCGTCATCGACACCCTAAGGCCTGAAGTGTTTTACAAACCTGCACACCAGGTTATTTACAAAGCAATTCAAAGCCTTTTCCAAAAATCAGAGCCCATTGATATGCTTACGGTAACCACCGAATTAAGCGAGTTGGGCGACTTGGAAATGGCCGGCGGGGCCTATTACATCAGTGAATTAACCAGCAGAGTCGGCTCCGCCGCCAACATCGAATTTCACGCGCGCATCGTCATTGAAAAATACATAAAACGCGAACTTATCCGAATCTCTTCTCAAGTAAGCACCGAAGCCTTTGAAGATACCTCCGATGTGTTCGACCTGTTAGACATGGCCGAAAAAAGCCTGTTCGATGTAGCTCAAGGAAACATCCGCCGGAATGCGGAATCTATGAGCCATTTAATTACCGATGCCCTAAAGCAAATCGAAGCAGCACAGGCTCAACAATCTCCCATCAATGGTGTGGCAACCGGATTCCGAAAACTAGACGAATTAACCGGAGGCTGGCAGCCTTCCGATTTGATTATTTTGGCCGCCCGTCCCGCAATGGGAAAAACCGCTTTCGCTCTCACTATGGCACGAAACGCCTCGGTCGATTTCAAAATTCCTGTGGCCGTTTTTTCCCTCGAAATGGGAGCCCTTCAGTTGGTGAACCGATTGATTTCGGCCGAAACCGGCATCTCTCAAGAAAAATTGCGCCGCGGCAACTTAAATGAATCCGACTGGGAACGACTGAACAGCAAACTCTCTGACCTAGCTGAAGCCAAAATCTTTATTAACGATACCCCCTCCCTTTCGATTTTTGAATTCCGAGCCATTGCACGCCGATTAAAACAACATTCCAACATTGGTATGATTGTAATCGATTACCTGCAATTGATGAGTGCCGGAAGCGATTCCAAAGGCATGAGAGAACAAGAAATATCCGCCATCTCCCGCTCCCTAAAAGCCATTGCCAAAGAACTGAAAATTCCTATTGTTGCTCTTTCCCAGTTAAGCCGAGCCGTAGAAAGCCGGCCAGGTGAAAAAAAACCGCAACTCTCCGACCTCCGTGAATCGGGGGCCATTGAACAAGATGCCGACCTGGTTTGCTTCTTATACCGCCCTGAATACTACGGCGTTATGGAAACCGCCGAAGGAAACTCTTTGATGGGCAAGGCCTTTCTGATTGTAGCCAAACACCGAAACGGAGCCACCGACGAAATAAAAATGAAATTTATTAAGGAACAGGTACGCTTTGAAAACGACGACGACGACGATCAAGATGGATTTTCTCTGGGCATTGGATTGCCTAGAACTCCGCCAGACCCCGCCTCCTTCAGTACCGTAACCAAACCCAGTAAAATGAACAACGACCCCCAAGGGCTCGATGACCTAGACGTCCCGTTTTAAATCATGAAAAACCCCTGTATTCCTTTTGGCCTTTTTCCGTTTAACTCAACAATGAAACGAATTACCTGCTTCTTCGCCATTGTCCTTTTCCTTTTTCAATATTCTGCCCAAGCTTCCTATTTGCTTATCCCAATGGATAAAGCCCAGAAAAACCACCTGAAAGCATACGGCATTGCCTATTGGGTTCTGGGATTCGATGTCGATACCTACTGGCTTTTAAACTACAGGGGCGGGGCTTTTATGTTTAAAGCCAATACAGATTTTATTCAGGAATGTAAAATCCGCGGCGTTAGCTACGAAGTTATTGCCGATGCCCAAAGCACCTCCATTTTATCCCAATTGTCGGCCCCCGATGTGAATATGGATGCCGTCAAGTTGGAAAAACAGCCTAAAATTGCAGTGTATTCGCCCCCAGATAAACAACCCTGGGACGACGCCGTTACCCTCGTTTTAACCTATGCCGAAATTCCGTACGAAATGGTGTACGATAAGGAAGTTGTTGGAGGTAAATTAATTACCTACGACTGGCTGCACCTGCACCACGAAGATTTTACCGGACAGTACGGCCGATTTTGGGCCGCATACCGAGGAGCATCTTGGTACATGGAACAAGTACGCAGCAGCGAATCCTTAGCCCGAGAACTCGGATTTCAAAAAGTGTCAGAACTAAAAGGCGCCGTGGCCCGAAAAATTCGAGACTTCACCGCCGGCGGTGGCTACCTCTTCGCCATGTGCTCCGCCACCGACTCCTACGACATCGCTCTGGCCGCTGAAGGAGTAGATATTTGCGAATCTATGTTTGACGGCGACCGAATGGATCCCCAAGCTCAAGCCAAACTAAATTACGATAAAACCTTTGCATTTAAAGACTTCCGTCTGTCTCTAAATCCCGCCGAATACGAATACTCCAACATCGACAACACCAATTTTCGCCGGATAAAAAAAGAACTCGATTTCTTTACCCTGTTCGAATTCTCAGCCAAATGGGACCCCATCCCAACCATGCTGACCCAAAACCACATGCAAGTTGTTTATGGTTTCATGGGGCAAACTACGGCCTTTAATCGAGCCGTCTTAAAACCTTCTGTTTTGGTCATGGGCGAAACCAAAGAAGCCAACGAGGTCCGCTACATTCATGGAGAATTCGGACGCGGATTCTGGACCTTTTATGGAGGGCATGACCCAGAAGATTATCAACACATGGTGGGCGACCCTCCAACCGACCTCGCTCTTCATCCCAATTCGCCAGGGTATCGACTCATTTTAAACAATGTGCTGTTCCCCTCAGCCAAAAAAAAGAAACAAAAAACCTAAACCCCTTTTTAACCTACAGCTACCACTCCTAAATTAGATTCAACCGCTGGTCTATTTTTAAACGGTCTGTCAATCGCATTTTTGTACTTTTAAAGCAACCCCGCCCAAAGATCCATTCCTTAAAACAATGCACATGACGTTTATCCGTATGTTCCCTAGGTTTATTGCTCTTGTTTTAACCATCAACTTTCTCTTTTTATCTCCTGCACTCCTTGCTCAAACTATAATTGTTGGCGATGACAATCCCGTTGTTGGTGTTGCGCCTGGGGGCAGTTCAACCACCGGCGTAGGAATTCCTATGGCAGTTTGGACAAACACCCTGAACGGTTGCCGGCTTGCAACCTGCTCCAGAACAGCATTTGTGTACAACAAAACCCTTATGACCGCCTCTGGCTTTACTCCCGGAACGGTTTTAGATAAAATCTCATTTAAAGCCGGTGCTACCACCACCATCACTCCCAGCGGAACCCTAACCTTGTACATCCGCGAGGTCAATGCAAATCCCATTACCGGCTCAAACGTTTGGTCAACTCTCATTTCAGGCGCCACCCAAGTTTTTCAAGCTCCCGTTTCCCTACAACAAATTCAAGGGCAATATGTCGCGGCGTTTGACATTTCCAATTTTACCTATACCGACCCCGTCAACAATCACCTTTTGCTGGCTGTTGAATACAGCAACAATCAAACCTGCAACCCAAACATTTCTTCGGTTTTAAACTGGGTATATTCAACCTACACCAACGGCAATGGAACCTGGGCCCGAATTGGCACAGACCAGAACTTCCCCCCTGCATCGGCTTGCGTTACGAATCTTTCAACAGGAAGTTCTACCGTCAATTTTCCAAATACTCGGTTTGATGTAATTGGGGGGAACCCGCCCCCCCTGCACCGCCCCTTCTACTCAAACCTCTATCCTGCAAGCCTCTTCCATTACTGTAAATTCCGCCTCCCTTTCCTGGACCAACGGCAACGGCGCCGGACGCGTGCTTTACATCAATACCGTTAACACGTTTAATGCTCCCGCCAACGGCAGCCTGCCCGCCGCCAACACCCTTTATTCTGGCTCGGGCCAACAATGCGTTTTCGCCGGCCCCGGCTCTGGCCCCATCAACATCAGCGGACTCGCCGCCGGAACCACCTACTTTGTTCGGGCCTACGAATACTGCGCCCCCGACACCAATTACGCCACGGGCAGCAGCAACACCACCCCCATTTCGTTCAGCACCCCGCTGCCCCCC
>CAILUT010000005.1 GCA_903837495.1 uncultured Flavobacteriales bacterium
CACTTGTTGATATGCAATAAAGCAAAGTGCAAATAAGGCAAACCAATAATATAAACTCTTTGATGTCTTCATTTTTTGAAAGTATCTCGCTATAATGTTGTCGTTCTATTTTTCATTTTGTCATAAAGGTCTTCAATAACCTTTTTGCCTTCAATTAATTCATCTCCTGATATACTCGCTTTTTTTGCCTTCCATAAATTGGGAATTGACAACTTTCCTTGAGAAAGAGAATACATCCAAATTAAGTCTATAAAGTTTATAAATAGATTTAGCCTATAAAATAATGATGGATTTTTAATGTCAAACCCCATTTTACCTAATGTCCTATCATTGAAGAAGTATGATGTCCCAACTATATTTACCGTTTCTGGTATGCTTTTATTCTCAATTAGCTCAATTTTTTTTATTAATCCTTCAATGTGGTACAACAATAGCTTAGTTCTTATTTCAATTCCTGCTCTATATTTTCTCATTACAAATAAGTAGTCAAAACTACCGCCACTGTGTAAGTCTATTTGACGGTCGTTTGCCATATAGCCAAGTAACATTGGTGAATAATACTTGTATACACCGATAAGTCTAAAAAGTGGTGTAACGGCAAATTGTCCAATAGGTATATAAATTATGAATAGTAAATAAAATATTGGTTGAGAATATCCTTTCTCAATAATTGAAAGTGCTGGCAAAAAACCAAATAGCAGCAATAAAAGGGCTTCAATCCATTGTAATATCTTTGGTTGTTTATAGAAGTCATTCATATTCGTGCTGTCGTTTTTCGTTCAATATTGCGACCATAAAAGTATGAGGCTTTTTCTTCAACATTATCGTATGTTACTACTTCTTTATCCCTATGAAATTCAAAATAACAGAGCAGTGCAAAGTCACCTGAAGACATTGCGGTATGGCAGAGTAAAATACCTAAAATTGTCAATGACCAATTATAAGAAGAAATTGTAAGTAATAATAGCAATATCATTGAAATTGAAATAAAAGGGGCGAGTACAACTATTCTGAATTCATTCTTATTAGCAACAAATTTGTCAGCAAGTGCCAAAAAGTAAAACTTCTTTATGTTTGAGTCATAAGATGTATTTTTTGCTCCCTGCGATTTATAAGCTAAAACGTGAATGTATTCGTGCAAAGGAACTAATAAAAAGGCGATTGAAAAACCAATAAAATAGTGGTATGCCCAATCTAAGTTTGTTAACATTTCCTGCTGAAAATTAACAACAAACAAAAAGATTGCTATCAAAAGAAAAAAAATATTTAGTCCATAAAATACAATTGAAATTGTCGTCCTTTTATTAAGATATTTTCTTAGAAATACTGGCAGTTCCTTGTGTTCTAACTTGTCAAGCAGAAAATATCCTTTTTCTGGCAGTTGGTCTGGTCTAATTTTCATTTCTAAGTGTCGTTTTAAAATGCCGCACAACGTTTTCGGGCTTGGCGAAGGTGGCGATTTTCACCACAAATATTCATACGAAGCACACACTTCAAATTTACGAAAAACTGTCATACGAAGCACTAAACCGCCACTTTTGCCAAACCGCTGTTAGGCACAGTTGTCCTTCTTTCTATGTAGTTAAGTTCGTTTGTCAGCATTCGTTTTGCTTCGTTAATGCTGTCTTTTTTTAATGGTATTCCTAAAATTAAAACAGTATTTGTTACTTCATTTATTCCATTTCTGTAAATTATTTTTTTGGGAGGTTCAAGTTTGTCTGAGGGGTAACAAAGAAAACCGTATTTAAGATCCGTTTTACTAAACGAGGAATAGGCCATTATTTGATGTAAATCATGTCTGTGGTCTTCTTTTAGTTTTTCACTTTTGCTGTCTTTATTATATAGATTCGATTTATATTTAGCATCGATAAATACTAAAAAATCATTTTTTTGATAAATAGCATCCGGTTCAATGTGTTTTAATTCCCAAGGATAGTGATATGAAGTTTTTGAATGAAACTTGAAGTTTGAAAACAATTTGCCACCCATTTCCTTTGCTACTTCTTTAAAAATGTATTGAACAAATTTTTCAAACACATCTGAAAAGTCAACACGCCAAGCAGTGCTGTCAACCAATTTATATTTCAATATTTTGTTAGCTTGTTCTTTGCAAATTTTTATTGAAGGATTATCAGATGATTTAATTAAAATAGAATTACATGATTTAGGCTTGTGCAAATAAAGCTTCTCTTCAATAAAAGACAACCTAGATCTTAATGCATTCTTTATTCTTTGTGGGGTATTTGAAGAAAGTAATTCGATTTTGCAAATATCAAATACATATCGGATCTCCGAGTATTCATGATGAAATTCGCTTAATATGTTTTTTCTTATTGGAAATTTTAAACGGTGCTCTACTTTATATTCGTAATTGATATATTTATTCCAATTTACTTGCCCTAATGGTTGACTTGATAATAATTCAACATTATCAAATTTCCTCCATGGTTTCATTAACAAAATTTCTAAAGATGTAATAAACTTAACTGCTTCTAGATATAGTGGTGGTCTAAAGTTTTTTCCAGAGGCCAATGAAAGGCTATCAATTACTTCAGGGCTTATCGCTGTTCCAAGAAGATTAAGGATTTCAATATAATCTTGAAAACGATCGCTGCCAGTGAATCTTGGCATGACAACAAAGTCGCCTATCTGCTTTCCTGTATCTGGACTTCGTAATGGAATACTACCAATGAAACTTGATGAACGAAAAGACAAAGAAGTATTTTGGTCTGTACCCTCAATTGAAGGCTGAACTCCAATAAATTTAAAGAGATCATTATTATAACTTATAAATTTTTGAAGGTATTGACCTATTACCCTAAGGTCAGCAGATTTAAACCATTTTTTTTTCAAATCAATCCCGTTTAACAGCTTTGATTTTTCTGTTAAGCAAAATATTTCATCAAATACTTCTAGTGATTTACTCATTCAAATAACGATTGATTAATTCTTGACATGAAATAATTATTGAATTCCTCCTTAGCACTACTTAAAAGCCCTTCTTGAATATATTCTTTAATTAGCGGAAAAATTTCATATTTAATTCTATTCGTCATTTCTTTAAAATTTAGTGCTATGAAATATCCCTGACCAGGTTGAAGCGAAAGTTCAGGGCTTGAAGCATGCCAATAAAAAATTTCGCTAACTTTTGTATAATCCTCTACAAAAAAGAAATTATCTGAGTTTTCAATTTCTAAAACATTGATATCAGTTAATTTTTTCTTTTTTCCAGAAATTGATTTTGGTTTTAAGTCATACCAGGCGAATCGCCTTCTTAATGCAAAATCAACAACAGCCAAGCTTCTATCAGCTGTGTTCATGGTTGCAATCACATATAAATTATCTGGTAATTTATCTATTTTTAAGTCGGAAGTTATTTCAATTTTGACCGAAGAAGCTTCCATTTTATGTTCAAATAAGTAGAATATTGGTCCTAATACATTGGCTAAATTCGCTCTATTAATTTCATCAATAATTAATACAACATTACCACTATTGGGTTTCTGCGCTTCCAATAAGGCCTCGGTAAATTTGCCAATAACTGGAATGTAGCTTATTGAATCTTTTTTAATATCAGGCCTGATACCATAAATAAAATCTGAATATGAGGTTTCAGCATGGAATTGAGTGAAAATAGAGACTGCATTTAATTTGTCTACTACTGCCTTTGCAGTTCTTGTTTTTCCAGTTCCTGGAGGGCCTTGAAGAACAACAAATCGTCTTTCTATCAAAAGCTTACTTACTTCATCTTCATCTATAGTATGGTCTTGCTTTAAAAATGGTTCAAGCGCTTCAGAAATAGCTTTACGTTGTGGATCATTTGTTGCCCATTCTCTTAATTTTGCATATCCTGCAACAAACGCTGAGATAACTTTTTTACCAGTATCGGATTCTGGATCATCTACAATTTGACATGCAGGAAGCACTTTGTCATAATTGTTTTTCTTTAATGTTTTTTTGAAATGGATAAGCTTTGGATTTTCTCTAAAACTTCTTGGAAGTGAAGTTTCAATGTCTAAAAAATCAGTTTACAAAAACCTTTTTCGTCTACTAGTTTTGAAAAAATTCTCCTTAAGCCCGGAAATGAAGCTGCCTCATAGTCATTTTTAAACCCGCTTGAGCCAATACCAAGACAAACAAGCCAAGGTTTAGTATTACCATTTGCGTCAACGTCTTGTGGATTACTTGGAAAAATTGTCAAAGAAAAATCATGAAAAACTCCACTTGGATCTTCTTCTGGATTTATGAAGCCAAAATAACCGCCATCGTCATTGAGTGCTTCAGCACTGGTATTATTTCTTTCGAATTCCTGACGATCTTTTGTCCAGTCAATTTTAGCACCAAATTCTTCGGCTTTTTTTTTAATAAACTTTCTGGTATTTTCTATGCTCATATTTTTATGTTGTATGTTGTTTTACAATTGTGCCTAACTCATTTATACCCGCTATAAAACTTCCCCAATTCGCCGATTTGGATGTATAGGCGAAGTTTTATTTCCCGCTATACAAAGTATGGAATTTTTCACAAATCGTCAAAGGGCGAACGGATTTGTTGCAGGTTTTTGTTGCTTACACAGGTGTACATCTCGGTGGTTTTGCTGCTGCTATGCCCCAACAATTCCTGAATGTATCTTTGGTCTGTTCCCGATTCCAATAGGCGGGTGGAATAGCTGTGCCCCAACCAATGCAGACTGGCCGGTTTTGGGTTGCCAACCTTTTGCAGCGTTTGCTTTAACACCCGTTGCAAACTGCGTTCGCTGTATTTTTCGACCCCTTGCCGCCATACCCATAGAATTGAAATTTCTGCTCCAGCAACAAGGCCGTTCTTGTCTGAATTTTATTAAACCCAATTTATACCCAAATCCAAACTGTGATTCTATGGTATTGAAATCCAAACCATTAAAACAAATGATATGAGTTGCATTTAATACACGTTTAAAAACGGATAATTCCTGGAATCGTTGAAAACAAAGGGCGGAAAGCGGACAAAAAATCAACCGTTTCTTGGAACGAAAAATGGGAATGAGGTATTCAGCCCAAAAACCGCGCTACCGATTCGGGCCCCCTGGGGGGAAACGGCCCCCCACTACAAAGGTACGACCGCGCGCCGCGATTATCCGTTCGGTAAACGTTTAACAAACGTTTAAAAACGGATAATTTCTGCAGGCCTTTGCAGAAAAGAAATTGCGGAGGGTTAAAAACAAGATGGAAAATCGATTTTGGAATTTTTGCTGCGGATTGGTGGATTTTGCACCCTGGCTGTGGAGCTGGGGGCTAAATGGCTAAACCGATTTTGCAAAGCAATGCGGCATTGGGAACGAGGGGCGGCAGGGATTGAAGCGGGTAGAACGCAAGGGTGGCGGGGCCTGGCCCGCGTGGCGCGGAGGCGACCTTGGGAGCCCCTGCAAGCCCGCTGGGGCAGCCCCCGGCAACCGCGGACTACCGCTGAAAGCCCGGCTGCCGCACAAAAAAAAACTATTGAAAGCGTTTACAGCTCCACCTCAATCCAATCCTGCTGAGGCAGTGCGCAGAGCAAAGACGCATCCAATGGAATGCCCGCATGGCTGCTTAACCAGTTTTCAAACGGAACCACTTCGTGGCCAAAAGGATCCCAGCGGTATCCAAGCCGCGAATCTTGAAGCATTTCAAGGGCATCTGGATTTTTCGCCCAGAAAGTTTTAAACTGAAACGATTCCATGCTCAGCGCGTGCAAGAGCCGAACCAAGGTAAACAACCGCTGACTCGGCTTTTCTTTTTCGCCCTGCCGCTGAATGCGGCGCTGTAAATTTGAAATCAAGCCTTCGGCCACATCAAATTGGCCCATATCGATGCGCAGCTGCAACTCAAAAACCTCTATGCCTAAAGACCAATCTTGCAGTTTTTGGCGGCGCAGCAGAGAAAGGGATTTCAATCCGG
This sequence comes from uncultured Flavobacteriales bacterium, assembly GCA_903837495.1. Lineage (GTDB taxonomy): Bacteria > Bacteroidota > Bacteroidia > CAIKAF01 > CAIKAF01 > CAIKAF01. The sequence continues at coordinate 5,916 of CAILUT010000005.1, forward strand.
ACTTTGCTTTGTGGGCATGGCCCATCATGAAATCCAAATACGCCAACAGGTATTGAACATGCTCCCGTTCGCTGTTTTGAAGCTGAGCTTGGTTCAACAGTTCCTGAAGAAAATGGGTTGCCTCAGCGTAATGTCCAATTTGAATGTAGGCAATGGCCTGGGCTGTAGCCACTTTTCGTCCGCTGTAGGAAGTCAAGGACGACAAAGACCGGGCCTCGTCTATGTGCTGTTTGGCTTGCTGAAATTGACGCAAGTGCATGGCGGCGGTCGTGGACTGCAAAGCGGCATTCACTCGGCGTATAGGACTACTAATGCCGGGGGTGGCCGACAGGAGGGTGCGCAGGGCTTGGGCTTCGGCAGCCTGATTCTCAAACGAACCTACCCCTTCCCAATACAGAATTTTCAACTGCGAAATCAGGTATTCAATGCCCCTTGCCGAGCGGCCCTGCAATTCAGAGCTCAAGCGTTTAATTTCGGCCGCCAATTGCCGGTACGGCTGCTCTCCGCGGTATGGATTTTCTTTTTGAAACCCATATTTATAAAAAAGCAGTTCAGCCTGCCGCTCCAAACATGCCAGCCGACTGTAGTTTTCGGCTTGTTGCAGCATGGCCTCGCCTTTCTCCGAACTCAGCTGAGTGCATAGATGAATGTACAAAATGCGGCAGGCCGAACCCGCCAAATCATACAGCTCATATTTCTGGCTGTCGCGCAAAACCCGCTGAAGCAATTCGTCGGATTCGGTCCTTAGGCCTTTGATTGAAAGGATCTCGGCAGAAATCAATGTCTTTTTAGCCCGCTGCCGGCTTAACCAAGTCGGGGCGTATGCCGTTCCTCTGCTTAAATTCACCTCCAACTGAAGCGATTCGAACACCTTTTCCTTAAGCCTTGCAACCAATTTCGAGAAGGTGCCTTCGTCCATATCTGGAAAAAGGTGGTTTTTCACCCCCTCATCGGAAAGATTTTTCAGCTTCGTATTGTCCGAAATATAGGAAAACAGTTTTAAGGTTTTAGGCTCGTATTCCCCGTATTTTCGGTTGAATCCGGCTATAAAAGCCGAAGTTGCCTCGATTTCGGCTGGGCCCATTGCCGCGGCGATTTGCCTGAGGCTTTCGGTGGTGTTTTTTCTCATTTTACAACGTTTCTGGAACAAACCTACTTCAAATATCCGTAATGTCCAAATTTTTAACTTTTGGTGTTTTTTTAAGACACGAAAGACCTCAAATTTGTTCCAGAAATAGTTCAAAACTATTTCGCCGCGTTCTTTCAAAACCTTGTTTACAATGGGGAATATACGAACTAAATCCGACATACCGCCGGCATACACGTTCTAAACATCCTTTAATTTAGACAACACAGGCTTCAACTTAAAATGTTTTTTACACACGCTTTCTAATTCCTTTCATTATGAGTCCGCTAATCCTCCTTGTATCTATGCTGTTTAATTCTGGCACCTCGTTCGACATCATCGTTGATGAGATCGCCCACCGCAGCGGAAAAGACATCATTGTCGATGAAATCGCACACTACGCCGGTTCCGACATCATTGTGGACGAAATCGCTCATTAATTCCTTTCAACAACCCCTTAACACAAAATACCATGTCAACCTTAATCCTCCTTGTATCTATGCTGTTTAATTCTGGCACTTCGTTCGACATCATCGTTGATGAGATTGCCCACCGCAGCGGAAAAGACATCATTGTCGATGAAATCGCCCACTACGCCGGTTCCGACATCATTGTGGACGAAATCGCTCATTAATCAAAATATATAAACGTTGGGAATACAAAAAATGGCAGGCCCGCTTAATTGGGGAAACGTTGGGATGAGTAGAACGCGGGCCTGCCGGGATAATACGAAGGTAAGCATAATTCAAATTTTATGAAAGGTATTCCATTTACAACACGAATAAATTTTGAGTTAGGTGCAGAGTTCCGTGATTTGGCAGAAGCCAACGACAGCGTTGATGAGGTGTTAAGCGAGGTAGATCGGGTTATTGAATCTAGGTATTTTAATACCAACAAGGCAATCTTAGGTCCAACTGAAATGCTTCGCTGGTTGTGGTGGGAAAAAACCCGCCGCAGCTTCAAATTCCTAGCCAACGAAATGGCTGTCGCACCTTTTTAATACTTTTTTAAGCATATTTATCGACTTCCTTTCTACACTTATTTTGGGTTCTAAAAAAAACAAACCTCTCCATTTTTCCACGGAGAGGTTTGTTTTTTTTCATAGGTCCTGAACGGTCTTCAAGGCAAAGTTGGGTTTTCTTAGATGAAGGTGGGGGCGATTTGGCTTTGGGCCCTGGATTGGAAAATACCAGCGGACATAAAACCCCACCCGTTTGCATTCAAATAAAGCTAGACCTTAACGCCTTCTGCTCCCTCGGGGCAGGTAGCCTTGACCTTAGCCTCAGGAATTTAAGGGTTCGTAGGGTTGCCGATGCTAATTCGGGACGACCAACCGAAAGCCAATGAAGTCGCTGCGGTAAGAAGGTATGCCGCTGCCGCGGTACGCAGAACGGCAATACCTGCCGTAGCCGAACCAACTGCCCCCACGCAAAACCCGATTCGACCCCGATGCAGGGCCCGAAGGGTTCGTTTGGCTGCCTCCCGAATAAGGTCCATACCAATCGCTGCACCATTCCATACCATTCCCATGCATATCGCATAAGCCCCAAGCGTTGGGATTGTAAGACCCCACAGGCATGGTTTGACCCAGATAGTTTCCTATTGGGCAGGAGAAATAGGGGTAATTGCCGTAGTAGTTTGCTTGGTTGTTGCTTAAGCAGCTTCCCGAATAAAAAGGTGTGGTTGTTCCTGCCCGGCAAGCGTATTCCCATTCGGCTTCGGTTGGCAGCCTACAACCTGGACCAACCCATAGGGCAAAAGCCATGGCCTCGTTCCAATTTACGTTAATTGCAGGCCTGTTTACCCTGCTCCAACCTTCATCATCGGGCTTTTGCCGGCCCGTTGCATCGCAAAAAACATCGCATTGGGCAAAGGGTGCCTCATACTTGCTCATTTTAAACCCGCTTATGGAAACGTCATGTTGGGGGCCTTCATTGCCATCTCTTTCAACTTCATTGTTGGGACTGCCCATGCTGAAAGTGCCAGAAGGAATTTGCTCCCATTCTATAGTTGCACCGGCATTCAAAATCCCAATCTCAAAAGAAACCGAATCTGCAACCCCAATTGCATCGGATACAACCACCGTGTACTGCCCCGGCAACAGATTTATTCTGCTGGAGTCTGAACCGCCACCCTTAAACCAAACGTAGATATACGGAGGAGCTCCTCCCTTTGCTTTTAAGTGCGCATGACCATTTGAAAACCCCAACCCCTTGCATCAACTTTGCTGTAGGTCAGCAACAAAACCGAATCCGGATCAAAACACCCCCAATTCCCCAGAGCAACCGCCCAAAGGATCACAAACCAAACACCCTGAATACCCATTTCATTGGCAATAAGGGCCAGAAAACGCCAACCCGAAGGTGCAGGTTAAAAAAAAATCCGCAAAACATCGAATTTCAATGTTTTGCGGAAAAAAAAATGTGGAGCTGGCGGGAGTCGAACCCGCGTCCAAACAAGGCATTCAAAAGCTTTCTCCATGCGCAGACACCGAAGTATTGTCGGGAAGAGACTACGGTCGGTGACCCCCAAAGCCTTTCCTTAGTTCCTTATCTTAGGCCGGTGGCGGAACCAAACCGGCAGCATCCCGATGGATTGATGTCCCAATCCGGAGAAATCGGGAGGCCCTCCGGCGGAACAGCTTACTGCTAATCGCTTCGATTAGGCAGCTAGAGCGTAGTTGTTGTTGTCGGCACTTAACGTGTCGAAGCTTTAGATTAACGAGGTAAGGCAGCAACCCTCGGCACGCTTACAATTGAGCAACTCTCGCTGTCAATACCGGTCAGCCCCAAAGAACGATGTTTAATGGACCGTTGCAGCAAAGGTACGCATTTCATTCCACAGTTGTTGGCCAAAAAAAAGGGCCCAGCTTTCGCCAGGCCCTTTGCTTTAATGCATCCCCTTAGGCTTACTCAAAAATCACGGTCATTTCTACCCTACGGTTCTTCTGCCGACCCTCTTCGGTAGCATTGTCGCCAATCGGTTGGTCGGGCCCATAGAACTTCACCATCAATCGGCCGCCCTCAATTCCTTTTTTCTGCAAGTACAGCTTCACGGCAGCGGCCCTGTTTTTCGACAAATTCAGGTTGCTGCTGCGGCTACCCACATTGTCGGTATGCCCTTCTATCAACAACATAAACTTCGGCTTGACCTTGAACAAATCGGCCAATTCATCCAATGAGGCATTGGAACTGCTTCGAATTACCGCTTTTCCTGTTTCAAATTCCAAATTATCAAACGCCTTGTCCAATATATCTTGATCTTCTTTTGAAATCGGAGGACATCCGTCCAATTCTTTGATTCCAGGCGTGTTCGGACACTTGTCTTCAATGTCAATAATGCCGTCTCCATCTGTATCCGAATACGGACAACCGTTGTTTTCGGCTGGGCCTTTTTCATTCGGACACTTGTCGTCCTTGTCTTTAATGCCGTCGCCATCGGTATCGGCATACGGGCAACCCTCTAATTCCCGCAATCCTGCAACCGTCGGGCATTTGTCAACATTGTCAAAAACTCCGTCTCCATCGCTGTCTGGACAACCTTGGTTTTCGCGTGGGCCAGGCAGATCTGGGCAGGCATCTTCCGAATCGGGTATGCTGTCGTTGTCGGTATCTGGACAACCTTTGAATAAAGCAATCCCCTTTTGGTCTGGGCAGGCATCGTTGCGGTCAGCAATGCCATCTCCATCTTTATCTGGACATCCTTTCAAGGCAGACGGTCCGGCTTCGTTCGGACACTCGTCTTCCGAATCCTTCACTCCGTCTCCATCGGTATCTGGACAACCTTTAAAGGCGCGCACTCCGGCCTCAAACGGACACTCATCTAATGCATCAGGAATTCCATCTCCATCGCTGTCGGGACAGCCCTTAAACTCCCAAACACCTGGCTTTTCCGGGCAATTGTCCTTGCGGTCCGACACCTGATCGTTGTCTCGGTCGCGCGGAGCCAAATGGGGAATGGGCACTTTTACACCAAAAAAGATATCCACTCCCGTACTGTAATCCTTAAACATCCAAGACAAAACAGAACCGCTGCCCACAAACAGCGGCCCCATGCGCAAAGCCAAACCCGCATTAAACTGGGTCAACGGATTCCAGCTCATCGGCAAATACGCTCCAAACCAGGGCATTTCATACCGAATCACGCCGGTTATCGAGCTCATGTTGTGCAAATTAAAATTGCCATATCCGTTGTTGGTCAGGGCAATCACTGGGCTTACATTTAAAAACACCCGATCTACAATTTGCCAATCGATTGTGGCAGTAAAGGTGGCGGGCAAGCCTACGGTAAAGGTTCTTGGGGCTTCTACTTTTAATACCGTGCCTGTATTGCTGGCAGCCAAGGCATCCAATGCGCCCTGCAAATCGGTTGCATTGTCAAAAATTCCCTCCGGAACATTGTTCACATCAATGGTATATTGGTAGGACTGCATGCTGTCAGAATGGTTAAAGCGAATCGAACCAAAATCGTTCAAGGCCATTCCCACCCGTAGGGTGTATTTCTCTTTGTCTCGACGCCACAATCCGGTTTGCCCATCCATGTTGTATTGATACTTCGCGTATTTGGGCCTCCATTCATACACCACTCCAAAATCCAAACCCAATCCAAAACCGGTAAAATTAAAGGGATTGTACCCTCCTGAACTTATGGCATTGTTGCTCTCGCCATACATTAGGTTTCCGCGCAAAGCGCTAAATTCAGACGCATTTGGGTCATACTGGGCATAGGCTCCATCCATGTAGCCATAGCCGGCATTCACTCCCAAAAGAAATTTCAAGGCCACGCCGGCTTTCAAGAAATGCTGTTTCTGGTCTATTGCAACCCGGCCATAGTGCAAGCCAATATCCATCCAACTCGCCGCCAAGGTGTTGGCAAACGAGTTGTCAAAATCCAAGGTATAGCTGTTGTTCAATGCCCCTTGAAACAGGTAGCCCGCTATGTTTTCTGAAAAAGACCCTAAGCTGGTGGCCGAAAACGAATTCCGCATGGAGGCGTTAACCAGCTGGGCAATGTCTTCACTTATGCTGCCAATGTTGGCCATTACCCGGTAGTTGGTGCTAATACCAATGCCGTCTTTGGGGGTAATTTGGAACATAAACGAGGGCAGCTGTATGCGCGTTGAGGTCATAAATTGCTTATTGCCCACCGTGTCGCGCACCAAATACAAGGAGTCAAAATCGTTGTAATTGTACTCGCTAAAAAGCCCTGGATTCAGCACCGGTTCTTTGCGCATTCCCAGGTAATTGTTCATCACATTCAGGTGCACCGAAAACAGGTTCACGTCCACCACATAGCGGTGATCCACTACATTGGCGGGATTTACATGAAGATTTTGAATGCCGGCCCAGTTGCCGCTGCTCAGTCCCGAAAAATCTTGAGCTTGAATTTGAGTCCCCAATATCAAAGAGGCAAAAGCAGCAAGGAATAAAAAGCGAAATTGGCGCATAGTCAGGTCGATATAGTTTTCAGAACAAAGTAACGAACCTCGGCCGAAGTTCAAACCGTTTTATCGTTTTTTAAAATAGAACTTGTAAACATGATTTCGTTAATTACCTGTGCTTTTTGGGGCGGCAGCCGGGCTTTCCGGGCTACTCCGCACCCAAAACCGGGGCCCAACGCCAGCCACAGCAGCTCCTCACGTCGCTCTGTGCCTGCAGTTGGGCCTGCCGGTTTTGGGTTTGCGGGGTAGCCTCGTCAATCCCTGCCGCAGGCCAACCCACATAAAATCAAAATCAAAAAAAAGGGGCCACAAAGGCCCCTTTTCAAAATTTTCTGGAATTACTTCGCCTTTTCCGAAAGAACAAACGATATCTCAGTTCTGCGGTTGGCGGCACGGCCTTCGGGCGTGTCGTTGGTTTGTGTAGGAACATTAAAGGCCTTCCAATCGGTACTAATCCGGCTAGAAGAAACACCCATGCCCACCAATTTCGACTTCACCGCCTCAGCACGGCGTTTGCTGTAGCTCATATTGATGGCCAAAGTACCAATGTTGTCGGTATGCCCAACTAATTTTACATTGATGGCTTTGTTGTCGTTCAATGCTTTGGCAACTGTGTTCAACACCTCTTGCTCGTTGGGCGAAACGCCTTCAAAAGCAAAGTGCACTACATATACCTCGGCAGGAATTACAGGAGCAGGTTTTTCCACTACAACAGGAGGCTCTTCTTTCACTACTGGTTCTGGCTCTGGTTCTTTCACCACAACTGGTTCTGGCTCTGGAGTGGGCTCCTCAACCACCACCGACATTTTGGTGTAAAACACATCAGACAGGCCTCCTTTTTTGTTGCGGGCAAAGTAGGCGTCTCCGTTCTTATTGACAGAAAAATATCCATCAAAATTTTCGGTATTCACAGAGGCAGGCAGGGCTTGAGCCGCAGACCAGTTTGTCCAGCTATCGCCTTGACGTGCACTCATGTAGATGTCTAGGTCGCCCGCTCCACCGGGGCGGTTCGATGCGAAGAACAACAGCTGTCGGTCTGAATCGTAGAAGGGTGCAATTTCACGGTCAACCGTATTGACTCCACCCAAGCGAGCTGGGCCTTTCCACATGCTGCCTTCTTTGTAGATTACATATAAGTCTTCTTTCCCGGCACTGCCTTCTCCGTCCATGGCTAAGAACAGGGAATTGCCATCGCCACTTACATTTACACCATAAAAGGTTCCTTTGAAAGACAAGGCGGGAATGTCTAGGCTTTTAGGTGCTTCCCAACCGTTCTCGGTACGGTCAGAAAACGAAATCCCTATTTTCTTGGAATTCTCGACCTCGTAGCTGTTCATCAAAAACAGGCGATTCCCGTCGGTAGAAATACCAACCACGGCGTTGTTTCCTTGGTTGTTTAGGCTGCCGATGCTGTTTGAAGGGGCGCTAAAAGAAGCGGGCGACTCGGAGCCTTTGGCTTGCCAGATGTCATGCCCTGTAAACTTGCCGCCTACATTTCGGGAGTCAAACGAGCGAACAAAAAACATAGACTTGTCGGGAGCAACCAAGGGGTAGGTTTCTTCGGCCGAGGAATTGACTTTGCCTTCAAGAGATTGGGGCGTTGAAAATTCCAATTTGGGAAATTCCTGAGCGATCAAGCCTGAAACCAAGCCCAATGTCAGCATTCCAGAAGCAAAAATGCGAGTTACCATAAGTAGCGGTTTTGTAAACGGTTAGGATTAAAGAGGCGAACTCCCAAAACCACCTCATGGGTTCCGGTATTCACGTTGCGCAATTGGTTTAAAGAAAAATCATAGCTGTAAGCGAGGGTTAGGCAGGGCATCAGATTGACTCCGGCCATGGCTTGAACACCCATGTTGTGGCGGTAAGAACCTCCAATCCAGGCCAACTTTTTCCACCGAAGACGGGCTCCTGCATCAAAGGTGAGCGGATTGGTTCCGGCTATTTTCAGCAAGCCATTGACCTGAATTTCAAATTTATCTCCCAAAGGCCACATGGTTCCGGCCATCACAAAATGGTGAATGTCCAACATCGCATCGGTGGGCTGGTCGCCAAAATACACTTTGTTTTGCATCAACTGTTGGGCGGTGTAACCAACCCACCATTTTGGGGCATAAATCAAGGCACCGGCGCTAATGTCAAGGTGGGTAAAACGGCTTCCCAAACCAACATACTGATCGTATAGGGGGTCGTTGTTTTCAAACATAAACACATCGCCGGTACGAATGCCGTGGTTTGACATACCAATAGAGGGACTAATGGCTGCCATCACGTTGCGGAACAACGGAATATGTAAGCTATACGCCAGTTGAAGTTGGAATCGGTCAAACGCTCCGATCCGGTCGTACATAATGTTGGCACCTACGCCATGGCGCATGGACGAGTTTGATTCACGAAACAGCCTATCGTACAATGCGGTATCTGAAAAGTGAAGGCTACCTGGATAGGGTTGCCGTTTTTGTTTCGCCAAATTCATGTGGGCACTTGCCCAGCCGGTCATTGGAGCACCGTCAACGCCAGACCATTGTTGGCGAAATCCAGTTTTAATGTCCAACATATCCTCAATTCCAGCAAAGGCGGGATTCACCATGAATCCATTCAGCTGAAACTGGTTGATTTGAGGGAGTTGTTGGGCGAACAATACGCAGCCCATCCAAGCAAATACACTAGAAAGGAATATATGTTTTTTCATGGGACTTATCGTATTAAGGTAAAGCTGCCCTTCATCAACGGAGTTTGTCCGTCTAGGTCAAGAATATAAAAATAGGTACCTGCAGGCAAGGCCTTTCCTTTGTAGGTTCCGTCCCAATACTGGGTGTTGTCCACGGCAGCGTAGATTTCTTGTCCGGTCCGGTTAAACACATAGGTTTTTACGTTCGGGTAAAGAACCAAGTTTTTAATGACCCAAAAATCATTCACTCCATCGCCGTTGGGGGTAAATCCGGTGGCCACCGTTACGTTGCGTTCCACCTCTACAATAACGCTCGAGGTGTCTTTGCAGCCACTGGGGTCGGTGTAATACACAAAATATTCGGTTGTGTACTCCGGCTCAGCATCGGTTACATTGCTGTCTGGGTGGGTCAAGGCCGTGGTTGGAAACCACTCGTAGGTCCCCCCGCTTGAACTTGCTGTCGCCTCCAACGTAACTTCATCTGTTAAATAGGTGAATTTATCGTCTCCGGCATCTACCACAGGAAGAATGTTCACCGTTACCACTACGCTGTCGGTTGAAGTCAAACAACCTTGACTGTCTTCTGCATAAAAATAATAATTCACAGGGCTTCCAACCGCAATGACGGGGTTGTAATGGGTGGTGTCTGAAATTTTGCAATCCATTTGATTGCAAGACCAGGCATAGCGGTAGGGAGGGGTTCCTCCAAGCACAACCGACCTAAGTATAACGGGTTCCCACTGGCAAACAGCGGTATCAAACCCAACGTCGGCCGACAATTTCGAGGGTTGGAGTACGGCGACTCCGTCTGAAATGGTGCAGCCCCCGGCATCCGTTACAGAAACATTATAATAGCCCGCGGGCAAATTGGGAACAGTGGCAGCACCAGAAGGAGGCGTTGTTGACCACTGATAGGTAAAGGGGCCTGTGCCCCCATTCACCTGTACAGATGCCGATCCATCGGCATCTCCCCAGCAGGTTGTTGGTGTGGAATTCAAACTTAAGGTAAAGTTGCATTGACCCTTAAGTCCTAATCCCAACGATAAAAACCCTGCTGCAACAAGTACGTGTCTTTTCATTCGGTTGGTTCTATATTAAAACAGGTGAACAAAGTATTAAATTTATTTAACTTTTACCAATCGGCGCACTTCTTTTTCGCCTTTGTGGTTCAATTCAAGCAAATAAATGCCCTGTGGTAAACTTTCTACTTTGTCGCGGATGGCCAAAGTTTGTCCTGCATCGGCAAGCAGGGTGCGCTTAAACAAGATTCTGCCGCTCAAATCCATAAGCGTTAATCCATAATTCCCAGAAGTGGCAAAGGTCAAATTCAGCTCGCGGTTAAACGGATTGGGGCCGGCTTCCACCAAATCTAAGGCCGAAGTTTTAACCGGCGTTATGCTGGCCGTATTCAAATCCATGTTGGCGCAATCGGTTGTTGAGCAACTCACATTGCTCACAGACAAACAAACGGTGTGTATGCCCGGAAAAAAATACTGATTGCCCGGATGGATGTTGTAACTTACATTTCCGTTGCCAAAGTCCCAATAGTAATCCAAATACGGATCCAAGGTGTCGGGCAAGAACTGTACGTAGTTGTTTTCCACGAACTTAACCGTGAATGCAGAAGTAAAGTCGCAAAATTGAGCAGACCCTAAACCAGAGAGGGCACTGAAACCGAAGGCGAATAGTAGTTTTTTCACAGCGTAAACTTTATATGGTTCTAACCACAAGTGTACGAAAAAAATATGGATTAATTGAAAACTTTAAGCCTCAAAGAAACGACCGCATTTTAGAAAGCGGGGGGCGTAAGGTGTAAATTCCCGGACTCAAAGACGGATTCGGAATCAAAACACCCATGCGGTGCAAATCGATTTTTACCGGCCAGGATCCGCTTTGGCAAAGGGTTTTCCAAGCCTTGTACATCCCGGGCGACCAGCGTATGTCGTCGAGCACAAACACAGCTCGGGGGCCTAGGCTTTCTAATATCAATTGAACATATTTTTCTGTAGCCTCTCCCTGATGATGCCCGTCCAACCAAATCAAAATGGGGCCCTTTGCACAGTCTGTCGTCAAGCGGTCAAGCGCAGAGGCCAAAACCACATCAAACCGGGAATGAAGCAGTTGAATGTTCAAATCTGGAAATTGACCAAAGTTTTTTTCTGCCACCAAAGACACCGGCTTAGCTCCCTCGATGGTAACTACCTTCCTTTGATTGCCGGCCAAATACAAGGTGGTAATTCCCAAACTGCTTCCCAATTCCAAGGCGGCAGAACAATGCAGGTGCTCGGCCAATATGGAAAGAAAGCGGCAGGCATCGGCAGGCAACAAGGTTTGTTTTGCCTGCTCTGACACCCTTCTTCGGCACGGCCGTCCGGAACCGGGGTCCTGGAATTCTAAAGCCTCTTGACTGCGCTCCAACTCTCCCCTTCGCTTTTCAAATTCGGCCCAGTCCGCCTGCTCTATATTGCTCCTGAAGGCCTTTTGATACAATTCATACAGCCAAGGCGGATGCAGCCACCGGTCGTTGCTCGATGCAAGCAACCAGCTCAACCCCATTTTCAGTTTCCACCCGCTCAACACCCTATTTTCTGCTTTTGTAACCGATTCGTTATGCAAATTTCAAAGCCTTTATAATGGATATCCGTCCGGCATAGGCTGCCGGCAACAGCATCGCCATCATGCCCAACATAAAAACACCTGCATTTAACGCAATACCACCCCAAACGGGCAAATACACCGGCACGTGGCTCAAGTAATACTGTTCTGGGTCCAAGGGCAGGGGCTGCCATATATATTGAATCAAAATCAACAGTCCCCCTACGGCATTTCCCATCAACATGCCTTGAACAAGAATGCGGCCCGATTGCAGCCAAAATATTCGAAGCAGCATCGCCTGGGGCATGCCCAAGGCCTTCAATATCCCCACGGATTGGGTGCGCTCCAAAATCAAAATCAGCAGGGTCGATACCATGGCCAACAAACTAACGGTCGTCATTAAAAACAAAATAATCCGGGCATTCTGATCCAGTGTCGGCAGCCATTGAAACACGTCTGGATAGCGCTCATAAATGGTAGAGGGATAAATATCTGCTGGCAACCATTCTGTGCTCATCAATTCCAATCCCTGCTGCAGCCCCTCTAAATCCATCAAAAACACCTCGTGCCCCGACACCTGATTGCTGTTCCAACCATACAACTCTTGAACCGATTCCAAGGGCATTAACACCAAGGCCTGATCCATTTCATTTAGTCCGGTTTTGAATATTCCTTTTAGGCGAAAGCTTCTTCTTAGCGGGGTTTTTCGGCCCGACTTTAAATAGTATATGGGAATGGTTTGGCCTACTTTTAACTGAAGGCGATGGGCCAAAGAGGCCGAAACAAAGGCATCTTTTTTGTCTGCTTGTCCGCTTGGCCAGGCCCCCTCTACCAAGCTGTTTTTAAAAAAAGGGGTCTGTTTCTGAAAATCGATGCCTTTCAACAATACTCCCTCCAGTTCCGACTCCGATTTCACAATCGCGGGTTTGGTGGCAAAGGGCTGCATGTGTTCCACTTCGGCCATGTTTTGAATTCCCTTTATCCATGGGGCATCTCGTGCAATGGGCTGGGTTTCATCGGAATTTTCACGGGAAAATGCGAGCAATTGAATGTGGGCCGAAAAGTGCTCCATTTTTTGGGTTATGGCCGTTTTAAAACCGATGACCACCGAAATGGAAATCAGCATAACCGCCACACTTAGGGCAACGGTGGCCTTGGCAATCCACATTACTGGAGTTGAAAACCGGCCCGCCTGGGGTTGGGCAAAACGCTGGGCGATCAATCGCGACAAATCCATGGATTCACGTATCTTTGACTCTAAAGGTACGCTTTATGCTTTTCAACTCCCTTTTTTCTGTTGTGTTTGCCCTTGGAACCGCAATTTCTTGCTTATCTCAATCCATTCAAACCGGAGCCGAACAAACCGAAGCCTATTTTCCGAAACTAAAAAAAAACAAAAAGGTTGGGGTTGTCGCCAATCAAACTTCGGTCATTGGTTCTCGACACCTCGTTGACAGTCTAACCGCAGCCGGAATAAACGTAGCCGTCGTATTTGGGCCTGAACATGGATTTCGTGGCAGTGCCGGGGCGGGAGAACACGTCAACAGTGAACAGGACAGCAAGACGGGGATTCCCATTGTTTCTTTGTACGGCAAAAACAAAAAACCAAGCCCGGAACAATTAAACGGAATCGACATTCTGATCTTTGATGTTCAAGATGTAGGGGTACGCTTTTACACCTACATATCTACCATGTCGCTGGCCATGGAGGCCGCCGCCGAAAAAGGCGTGGAATTTTTGGTTTTAGACCGCCCCAATCCAAATGGAAATTACGTCGATGGCCCTATTCTTGAACCTGCTTGCAGCTCGTTCGTAGGAATGCACCCCGTTCCTATTGTGCATGGAATGACCGTCGGCGAGTATGCCAAAATGGTGAACGAAGAAGGTTGGCTCGCCGGCAGCATTAAAGCAAAACTCTCGGTCGTGGCTTGCAAAAATTACTCCCACAGCGATGCCTACGTTTTGCCCATTCCCCCTTCGCCCAATTTGCCCAACATGGAGTCTGTTTATTTATACCCCAGTTTGTGTCTGTTTGAAGGAACGGCAGTGAGTGTTGGACGTGGAACCAACAAACCGTTTCAGCGGGTTGGTTTTCCTGCATTGAAAGGGCAGGTTGAGTTTACCCCCGTTGGAGTAAGTGCCGCCCCAAACCCTCCCTACAAAAACGAACTTTGTGGGGGGTATGACTTAGATAAATTTGCCATTAGCTACATCAGGCACTACCGCGGCTTGTATTTGCTTTGGCTTGAAGACCTATACCAACGCTACCCAAAACAAGATAAATTCTTCAATTCCTTTTTTGACAAATTAGCCGGAACCCCAAAACTGCGGGAAGACATTCGGGCGGGCAAAAATACAGACGACATTCGAGCTTCTTGGAAGGCCGGCATCGTTGAATTTAAGAAAACACGCAAAAAACACCTGTTGTATCCAGACTTTGAATAGGCCCATTTTGCTGAACGTGCCCCTCATTCTAATCCCTTTCCAATAAACCAACTTCCCTTTTCATCTATACCATGCTTAAGCCCAAACATCCAAAACAAAGTGAAGCCATCACCACCGAAATTGTGATGCCCGACCATACAAACACCTTGGGCAATTTGATGGGGGGCAAACTGCTCCATTGGATGGATGTTATCAGTGCGGTTTCTGCCCACAGGCACTCCGGACGGGTGGTCGTTACTGCCTCTGTCAACAATGTTAGTTTCGGCAACCCAATTGCCCTGGGCGATATTGTAACCCTTCAAGCAAAAGTGAGCCGGGCCTTCACCTCAAGCATGGAAGTGTTTATCGATGTTTGGGTAGAACGGCAAGATACCGGCAAGCGGATAAAATGCAACGAGGCCATTTACACTTTTGTGGCGGTTGACCAACGTGGGAATCCCATTCAAGTCCCCGAAATATCGCCCGAATCGGAAGAGGAACTGCTTCGGTACGATGGGGCCTTGCGCCGAAAACAACTCAGCCTTATTTTGGCTGGAAAGATGAAGCCCGACGAAGCTACGGAGCTGAAAGCTCTGTTTTCTTCGCCGCAGTCGAATCCCGAATCAACCCTATAGCCGAAGCCTTGGGGCCTTTAATGCCGAAAAATGCAGCTGTAAAACCGCGGTTGGGCATTCTTTAAGCCCTGTACAGCGGAGCATTCGCCTTTTTCCTTTTAAGGAAAAGGGGCATTGCGTGTAAAAACAGGGTTATGGCTTCAGGGCCGAATCTGCTTCGGCCAGAATGCAATCCATGGCTTTTTGAACCAAACGGGGAGAGCCAATAAACAGGGGAACCCGCTGATGCAATTCCCGGGGCTGATAATCCATGATGGGGCGGTGCCCGTCGCTGGCCATTCCTCCGGCCTGCTCTACAATAAAGGCCAAGGGGTTGCATTCGTACAGCAGGCGCAATTTACCTAAAGGGGCCTTGGTGGTTGTAGGATACAGGTAGATTCCACCTTTAATTAAGTTGCGGTGAAAGTCGGCCACCAAGCTGCCGATGTACCGCCCGCTCAGGGCGACTCCCCCGCCTTCTCCTTTGCACCATCCGATAAATTCTTGCACACCTTGGCCGCAATCGCGCAAGTTGCCTTCGTTGATGGAATAATAGGGGCCGGTATCGGGGATGCGGATGTTTTCATGGCTCAAGCAAAATTCTCCAATAGAAGGGTCAAGGGTAAATCCATTTACGCCTCGACCTGTTGTAAAGACCAACATGGTTGAACTGCCATATATAACATATCCCGCTGCAACCAGATCTCTGCCGGGCTGTAGAAAATCCTCAAGTTGGGCGCTGCGGTTGGATTCGGTGATTCGGTAAATGGAAAAAATGGTGCCTATCGACACATTCACATCGATGTTGCTTGAACCATCTAAGGGGTCGATGGCTACCACATAGGGGTGGCCGACGTACAATTGATCGTCAAAAGAGATAAATTCATCTTGCTCTTCCGAGGCTACTCCACAAGCCACTCCGCCTTGCCGTAAGGCAGCAATGAATTGTTGGTCTGCGAAAACATCTAATTTTTTTTGGCGTTCGCCCTGCACATTATCGGTGCCCATTTCACCTAAAATATTCACCAATCCCGCCTTTCGAACCTCTCTGCTCACAATTTTTGCCGCAACTCCAATGTCGTTTAACAGGGTGGTTAAATCTCCTTTGGCGTAAGGAAAATCTTTTTGTCGGTCTAAGATAAATTCAGGAAGCGTAACAATATCGCGCTTAAAACGGCGGGAAGAAAACATAGCAACAGGGTTAAATGGGTGTTAAGCAAATGTAAGAAACCCGCTCGATTTGGAACCCATATTTGAACTTAGGGTAGAAATTTTTTGAATTTTTAGCGACTTTTCCTTCTGTCATTTCAAAGCCAAGCAGGTCCGCATCAAATCTGCTTTGCGTTGAACTTCAATCCATTCGGATTCCGGTTTGGATTGAAGGGTAATGCCGGCACCGGCAAACAAAATGGCGGTGTGCGGTTGAATTTCGGCGCAGCGCAGGTTGACATAAAAGCGGGTTTGTTCCGTTTGCTGAAGCCCCAAATACCCTGAATAATAGGCTCGGGGTTGGTTCTCAAGGGCCTGAATTCGTTCAAAAACCTGAAAGGCTGGGAAAGCACCTACTGCGGGGGTCGGATGAATTTGAGCGGCAAGTCGGGCCACCTCTTCTTTTGGGAATGAATCCTCGGCCTCAGCAAGCACGCGGGTGCGCAGGTGTTTCAAATCGCCCATTTCAATTTCTTCCGGTTCGGTTTGAATGCTGGGTTTCAAACCAAAATCCAAAAAAGCCTGTTGCAGGTATTGGGTTACCATGGCTTGTTCGCTCCGTTCTTTTGAGGTCCAATCGGGGTTTGAGGCAAGGCGTGTGCCAGCCAACGACCAGCTTTCAAGCACAGAACCGCGTTGTTGGACCAACACTTCGGGCGAGGCCCCAATCCAGGTGCCGAAGATGGGGCAGCTTAAATACCAAACCAAGGCTTGGGGATACCGAGCGCGCAGGGTCAAAAAAGTTTCAATCGGATTAAAGGAGCTCAACGAAACGGGCTGACGGACAGATAAAACCACCTTGCCTTCTTTGCCATTCAAGTCGTTTTGGATGGAAAGAACGCCCTTTTCGAATTCGGTTTTGCTTGTTTGTTGGTAGCTAAACTGAGAATTCCAGCCCTGCAATAGGGGCAGAAAACCCTGGGCATTTTCTGGGTTCAATTCGATTGCATCTTGAATGGGGATAGAAAAGCCCGGCAATCCACCTCCGGTATGAAAGGGCTGCACAACCCAACGCTGGGTAATTTCTGGACTTGAATCTAGGGTTGAGCTAAATGCAACAGAGGCCTCTCCTGGAAAACCGTAAAGCCCTGTACACCGATTGTGAAGAACAGGGTTTTGAAACCAGGGTATCCAAGGTAGGGATTCCTTCATTGTTGGGTGGTAGGGGAAAGGGTTTGGAGCCGATTAAAGGTGAGCAAGCATATCGGAAACCGTAGCGGCCAAATCGTACTGAGGATTCCAGCCCCAATCGGTTCGGGCGGCAGCATCGTCCATGCTTTTTGGCCAGCTGTCGGCAATCTGTTGCCTAAAATCAGGTTCGTAGCTTATTTGAAAATGAGCGATGTGCTTTTGTATTGCCTTAGCCAGCTCCTCGGGTGTAAAACTTAAGGAACCCACGTTGTATGAACCGCGTTGTTTAACCTGTTCGGCGGGGGCATTCATAAGTTCCAAAGTGGCCCGGATGGCATCGGGCATGTACATCATAGGCAGGGCGGTATGGGCCGACAGAAAAGAGGTGTACTTGCCTTCTGCCTTCGCTTTATGAAAAATATCTACAGCGTAATCGGTGGTGCCGCCGCCGGGGGGCGAGCTGTAGCTAATCAGACCTGGATAGCGCAAAGACCGAACATCGACCCCATGCTTTAAGTGGTACCATTCGCACCAGCGTTCTCCGGCGAATTTTGAAATGCCATAAATGGTGCTGGGTTCCGTTACCGTTGCCTGTGGCGTATTTTCGCGGGGGGTGGTTGGACCAAACACCGCAATGCTGCTGGGCCAGTACAGTTTTTTGATGTGGCCCTCTTTGGCCAGTTCAAGGCAGGTAAAAAGCGTATCCATGTTTAAGTTCCAACCCTTTTGGGGAAACTTCTCGGCCGTAGCCGAAAGCATGGCAGCCAACAAATAAATTTGAGTAATGCCTTGGGTTTTGACGGTTTGGTACACCGCTTGGGCATCCATGGCGTCAAGAACTGCGTGGGGACCCGACATGGGCTGAGAAAACCTAAGATCAGAGGCCACCACGGCATCGGGCCCAAATTGATTGCGTAGGGCCAAAAGCAACTCAGTGCCTATTTGACCATTGGAACCGATTATCAGAATACGCTCTGCCATACCAATTTATATTGTTGGCAAAGATAGAAAATAGCCTTGGGTTTATTGAACGGAAATCTGGGTTTTCGGGGCTTCAAACCGAGAACTTACAGAGCCGCCGGCGCTGGTGGCTTCGGTAAGGGTGGTCGTGAAATTCCGGTGCATCCATGCATCGGCAGTTCCGGGGCCCAGGGCATTGATTTTATTGGCCTCTAAAACCACCGAATTGCTTCCAGGATTGGTGGCCGTGAACAATTTAAGGTCGTTTTGAAAAGTTCCGTCAATGCTCACAAGAACGTCGTGGCCGTTCATCAAAACAGGGCCAACCCAATTCAAGGTATAGCTGCCGGTATTTTGAGTTAGGCTGGTAAAATTGGCCGGGAAAGCGATGGAATCGACCTGGCTGATGGGATTGGTGAACAGATTCCCATCGGCATCGGAGTATTCAAAAACACCTGCGCTAAGGTTGCCGGGGAATTCCAGTTCATAATAGGCCAAAAGATTTTTCCAGTCCATGGGCTGTCCGTTAAATTGAACCGTTGCACCCCCAGATAAAAACAGCAAGGTTCCCAGCCCGTTGCTAAATCGATAGGAAGCTCGGGCATAGGTTTTGTCTTCGCTGCCGTTGTACACAAGGGTATAGGTCTGGTAAATTAAATCTTGCTGAACCGTGTCGGAATTCTCTCGGTTGCATGAAATAAAAAGGGCTGGAATTAGGGCCAAAACAAGAAAAAAGAAGGACTTCATGGGAATCATGTTTAGTTCAAAGATAGCAGCTTGTTTTAAAGAAAAGCAGGCAGACAGGTTAAATTTCAGGCATTTAAGCTGCTTTTAAATGGAAGGTGCACCTTAAAGAGTAAGGCCGCCTGCGGCAGGGATTGAACAAGGTAGAACGCAAGGGGGCGGCTGCTAGGGGCCGCGAGGTGCGGAGGCGACTTTAGGAGCCCCCGCAAACCCGCTGGCCCCTGCAGCTGCCACCGCGGACTACCTGAGAAAGCCCGGCTGCCGCCCAAAGCATCGAAATTCGGGCTGCCCATATTCTTTTAAACCTCAACCTGTTTCTGTACCTTTGAATATGTCATTTTTGGGACGCAATGTTTTTAAGGCTCAGGCTCCGCGCAGGTTTGGCTATAAGCCTATGTATTACGATGTTAGCAAAGATCCCGAGGTATTGGAACAGCGAAAACGTTCTGTTTTACGTTCTAGAAGGCGGGATCCTTTGTTGCATGGAGAGACGATGTATGAGCGCATGGCAGCCGCGAACGACCCCTTGTATGAGCAAAACAGCGATGCTTGGGAGCTGCAAATGGCTTGGGTTCGCCGAATTGGAACGGCCGTTATTGGAATTGCTGTAATAGCGGGATTGTACCGCTTTTTTTAGCTTAGTTTTTGTTGGGAATCAGCGCCTGTTCGGCTGCATCCAGCAGGGCTTGGGTGTTGTGAGCCGAATCGGTTTCCCCATACAGCCTAAGCACAG
Source organism: uncultured Flavobacteriales bacterium (assembly GCA_903837495.1). Classification (GTDB taxonomy): domain Bacteria; phylum Bacteroidota; class Bacteroidia; order CAIKAF01; family CAIKAF01; genus CAIKAF01. Next base: position 25,563 of record CAILUT010000005.1, read on the forward strand.
GTTCGGTACCGCTGGCCCGCACGAGCAACCAAGCGTCGTTGGGCAGCATAAATTTAAATCCATCTAAGGTTTCAATGGCTTCAACTTTCCAGGTTCCAATGCGATCAAGGCCCAATTTGCAGCGTTGCATGGCCGTTTGTTTTTGGTTTTCGGTCAGATGCAAATCGCGTCGGTCGTAGTTAAAAGGACCAACGATGGCATAGACTTCTTGGATTAAATCGTCGAGCGACTTGCCCGATTTGGCCATAAATTCCCAAATAACGAGTCCCATCCAAATTCCGTCGCGTTCTGGAATATGGCCTTTGATGGCAATGCCACCGCTTTCTTCTCCGCCCAGCAGCACATCTTCGGTCAGAAAATACCCAGTAATGTGTTTGAATCCAATTTGGGTGGTTTGCAGAGGCAGATTGTAATGGGCGCAGAGTTTTTGCAGTTTTCGGCTTACCGAAAAAGCGGCCACCACCTTTCCCGACATGCCTTTGTAAGCGACCATGTAGTGAATCAAAAGCAAAATAATGTGGTGGGAATCAATAAATTCGCCCGATTTGTTGAACAGTCCAATGCGGTCGGCGTCACCGTCGGTGGCCAATCCGCAGTCGATGTTGTTTTCAGATTGAATGAGGTGTTGAAATTCCAGCAGATTTCGAAGGATTGGTTCTGGGGCTTTTCCGCCAAAGAGTGGATTCCATTCGCTGTGAAAGTGCAACAGATTGGCATCAAATACTTGGCGCATAACGAATTGTCCGGCTCCGAACATGGGGTCGTAAGCAAAACGGAAGGAACTGTTTCGAATGGAATGGAGGTCGAAATGAGATTCCAGCCTTTGGGCATACAAAGCCTGCATGTCGTAGATTTCGACTTGGGAGTCGGCCCAGGATACAGAAACTGCTTGGTCGATTAAATCCTCAATGTCTTGAATGTCGTTGGGCAGCAGGGGGCCGCCGAAATGGCCTTTTAGTTTGTATCCGTTGTAGGAAGGCGGATTGTGGGATGCGGTGATAACCACGCCCAGGCCTGCCTTTAGTTCGCGGGTGGCCATTGACACCATGGGAGTGCTAACGGGGGCCGAGGCGGTAAAGGTTTTAATGCCATGTTGATGAAAAACGGCGGCGGCCTCTTGCATAAAACGCTGACCGGCAAAGCGGCAATCGTATCCAATCACAATGCTGGGATTCAGGTTGGGTTGTTGAAGCAGCCATTTAGCTACGGCCACCGACACCCGATTCACATTTTCGACGGTAAACTCTTCGGCGATAATCGCCCGCCAGCCGTCGGTACCGAACTTGATTTTTTTCATGTCAAAGGGTTAATTTAAGAAACTGCCGCTGTATCCTACTCCTCCGATTTTTTGGCCGTGGCAGCTTTTAAACTTTTTTCCTGAGCCGCAGGGGCAGGGGTCGTTTCGTCCGATTTTTTCATCTGTGCGAACGGGCATTTTGGGCAGTTCATCGGAAGCAGATGGAACAGGCAGGGCGTTTGTGCTGGGCAAATCGGGTTTTGATGCTTTTAGAGGGGCGGGGGTAGGTGCAGGCCGAGCTGGGGCAGCAGGGCGGTCTTGAGCAATGCCAGCCCTCAAAAGGAAAGACAAGACCTCGTCGTTCAACTTAGCGAGGAAAGATTGAAACAGGCCAAATCCCTCTTGTTTGTACACCAACAAAGGGTCTTTTTGCTCGTACGAAGCGTGGTGGCTGCTGCTTTTCAGGTCGTCCATTTCGCGCAGGTGCTCTTTCCAGTGCAAGTCAATCAGAGCCAGAATAATGGATTTTTGAATGGTGGTAATGATTTCTCGGCCTTGATTTTCGTAGGCTTTTTTGAGCGGCACGGAGATTTGAATCATGCGCTGCCCGTCGGTGAGGGGCACCATGATGTTCTCGAACTTAGAACCTTCGTCCAAATAAACGCGCTCAAGCACAGGCCAAACGGCGGTTCTAATGCCTTCCATTCGTCGTGTTAAGCCGCTGTGAGCTTCTTCGAACAAGCGAGCGGCTTGTTCTTCGGCTTGGCCATCTAGGAATTCGGCCTCGGTAACGGAGGAGTCAACGCCCAATTTCCGTAGGGCTTCCATTCGGAATTCTTCTATGTTTCGGTTTTTGTAGCCCAGTTCTACAACTTGGTCGCACAAATCGTACAGCATATTTGAGACATCGAGGCTGATTCGTTTTCCATACAGGGCATTTCGCCTGCGCTTGTAAATGGCTTCGCGCTGAAGGTTCATCACATCGTCGTATTCGAGCAAGCGTTTTCGAGTTCCGAAGTTGTTTTCTTCGACCTTTTTTTGTGCCCGTTCTATGGAGCGGGTAATCATAGAATGGGTAATCACCTCGCCCTCTTTCAATCCCATGCGGTCCATGATTTTGGCCATTCGTTCGGATCCAAAAATGCGCATAAGGTCGTCTTCGAGCGAAACGAAGAAAACGGAAGAACCGGGGTCTCCTTGCCGTCCGGAACGGCCTCTAAGTTGTCGGTCAACGCGTCGGCTTTCGTGGCGTTCGGTGCCAATAATAGCGAGGCCTCCGGCGTCCTTTACTCCGGGGCCCAATTTAATATCGGTACCCCTTCCGGCCATGTTGGTGGCAATGGTAACTGTTCCGGCCTTTCCGGCTTCGGCAACGATTTCGGCTTCTTTTTGGTGCAGCTTGGCGTTCAAAACCTGGTGTTTGATGTTGGCCATTTTAAGCATACGGCTAAGCAATTCCGAGATTTCGACCGAGGTAGTTCCCACGAGCACCGGGCGGCCGGCATCTACGTATTCCTTTACCTTATCGATGGTTGCGTTGTATTTTTCGCGCTTGGATTTATACACCAGGTCGTCTTGGTCTTTGCGTTGAATGTTGCGGTGGGTTGGAATCACCACAACGTCAAGTTTGTAGATGTCCCACAATTCTTTGGCTTCGGTTTCGGCGGTTCCGGTCATACCGGCCAATTTCTGGTACATCCGAAAATAATTCTGCAAGGTAATGGTGGCGTAGGTTTGGGTGGCGGCCTCGATTTTCACATTCTCTTTGGCTTCAATGGCTTGGTGCAAGCCATCGGAATACCGGCGGCCGTCCATAATTCGACCGGTTTGTTCGTCCACAATCTTCACCTTTCCTTCCATTACCACATACTCGGTGTCTTTTTCGAACAAGGTATATGCCCGTACCAGTTGGTTTACCGTGTGGATGCGCTCCGATTTAATGGTAAAATCGCGCATCAACTCGTCTTTTTTCTGTAGTTTTTGTTGGGGATCGGGGTATTGAGTGTCGATTTGCGAAAATTCAGCGGCTATATCGGGAATTAAGAAAAAGTTTTCGTCGTCAAACCCTTGGCTAATGAGTTGCAGGCCTTTTTCGGTTAAATCAACCGAATTGCCTTTTTCATCGATGACAAAGAAGAGTTCGTCGTCAATTTTGGGCATTTCTTTTTGTTGGTCCTGTAAAAAATGGTTTTCTGTTTTTTGGAGCATGGCCCGCATGCCCGATTCGGAAAGGAACTTAATCAGAGCGGAGTTTTTGGGGAGACCCCGGTGAGCCCGAAGCAGGTACTCGCTGGCCTTCCATTTTTCATCTTTGCTGGCGTTTTCGGTGTTCAAAATCCGCTTGGCGTCAGAAAGTTGCGTGTTGATGAGTTTTTTCTGAACGGCGGCGAGCTTTTCGACCAGGGGCTTTAATTGCAGAAACTCTTGGTTTTCGCCTCGGGGGGTAGGCCCCGAAATGATGAGCGGTGTTCGGGCTTCGTCAATCAACACCGAATCCACCTCATCGATAATGGCGAATTGATGTGCACGCTGCACCAGTTGGTCTAGGTGGGTGGCCATGTTGTCGCGCAGGTAATCGAAGCCAAATTCGTTGTTGGTGCCGTACACCACATCGGCACAATAGGCCTGCCGGCGGGCGTCTGAATTGGGTTGATGCCGGTCAATGCAATCGATGGTCAAGCCGTGGAACTCAAAAATGGGTCCCATCCATTCCGAGTCGCGTCGGGCCAAATAGTCGTTTACGGTAACCACGTGCACGCCCCGACCCGATAAGGCATTCAGAAAAATAGGCAGGGTAGCCACCAGGGTTTTTCCTTCGCCCGTGGCCATTTCAGCAATCTTGCCCTGGTGCAAGGCCATACCTCCAATCAGCTGAACATCGTAGTGAAGCATGTCCCAAACAATTTCGTTGCCTGCGGCAGGCCAGCGGTTGGGCCAAATGGCCGTAGCTTCATCGCCATTCCCTTCTATTTGTATGTAGCTTTTGTTGGCCGCAATAGAACGGTCAAAGTCATTGGCCTTAACCCGGATCTCTGGATTGTTTTTAAACCGGTTGGCCGTTTCTTTTACAAAGGCAAAGGCTTGTGGCAGGGCTTTTTCTAAGGCGTTTTTTAGGGTTTCCTGCAAAAGCCGTTCTTCTTTATCAACCAATTCGTAAATCTGCTCCTTCTCGGCATCGCTTGCATTGCCCGATTCAGCCTTGGAAACCAAGGCGTCTATCGCCGATTGGTGGCCTTCAATCTCTTTCCGAATGGCCAATTTTAAGTCTGTTACCTTGCTGCGAAAGGCATCGTTGCTCAAACTTTGAAGGGGCTCCCAAGCTTGATTTATCTGCTGAACCACAACTTCCAGCTCCTTTACGTCTTTCCTATTTTTACCGCCGCCCAGCAAAGAGGCCAAAAAACGATCAATAATACCCATGAGGTTTTGCGTTTGATTGATGTACAGCACCAAAGGTAAAGGTTGGGAAGGAAAAATGGGTAAGCTGCCCAGATAAAAGGCCCTAAAAAGAAAAAAGCACCTTGCGGTGCTTTTAATCAATACTCGTCTTCGTTGAAAAAGAAGTCGTCTTTGGTGGGGTAATCAGGCCAAATGTCTTCAATGGCCTCTAACAACTCACCGTCGTCTTCCAATTCCTGAAGGTTTTCAATGACCTCCATTGGAGCGCCGGTGCGCATGGCGAAGTCAATCAACTCGTCTTTGGAGGCGGGCCAAGGAGCATCTTCAAGGTAGGAAGCCAGTTCTAAAGTCCAGTACATACTTGATAATCTTTACTTTAACAAAAAAGCAGAAGGAGTTCCTGCTTCATTTTCCACAAAAGTAACAAAATGAATTTCAAATAAAGAAGAGGAACAAAAACCTTTTTGTACTTTTGCCAACCAAATTGCCCGGGTGGTGGAATCGGTAGACACGCAGGACTTAAAATCCTGTGGGCAGTGATGTCCGTGCGGGTTCAAGTCCCGCCCCGGGTACAAAAAGCTCTGCAACGATTCGTTGCAGGGCTTTTTTATTTCGCCCCTCTCTTTTTTCTGTTCCTTTTTTTGATTTGGGGCGGCTGCGGGCTTTCACCGGTAGTCCGCAGTTGCCGGGGGCTGGCCCAGCGGGTTTGCGGGGGCTCCTAAAGTCGCCTCCGCACCTCGCGGGCCAGGCCCCGCCAACTTTGCGGGCTACTCGGTTCAATCCCTGCCGCAAACCCCAAGATCCTTCTCCATACACTACTTAGCAATTCATCTCCTTTGACCCCTCCCCTTTTATCCTATTTCCGAGCAAACTTGAACTCAAGAACATTCCCTACCTTTACCTTATGTTCAAAAATCTATTTCTTAAATCTGTCCTAAAAAATGACCCGAAATCATTTTGGTTCTTTTTGCTTTTCATTCTTTTGCAAACCTTCTTTACGTTTAAGGGAATTGAAAATTTCCCCTTTTTTAATTTTGGAATGTTTTCAGGTGAATTGCAAACCGAGTTCACCACATATGAAATTTACTCAGATGGAGAATCTATTGTTCATTGTTTTTCAGATGAATCCTATTCAATCTTAAAAAGGAACATTGATGAATACCTTCGGATTAAAAAAAAATTATTGACGAAGAACGACATTACTATTACGATAAAACGCAGAGTCCCGGAAAGTTGGGTTCCCTTTTTTGAAAAACAACTTACGAATAAATACATTAAGGATGTTCGTTTTAAAAAATGGGTTGTTCGCTTCACTAAATACCAAACCAAACGAACATTTGAACATTATACCATTTACAAAACAACCTTTGACCCGAAAACAAAGTACGAAACAAGGGAATTAATTTTTAAAGAATGACACTCTTATTTGAAAATCTAATCTTCACCAAACGATTGATTTTGTTCTCTTGTTTGTTGTTCATCTTTCAAAGGTTTCTTATTGGTTTATCCTTGTTTGGGTTATCTGAACCTGAACTAATTTATGTTGGTTCAGACAACACCTATTGGATTTTACATCTTTTGAATATTCCTCAACTATCATTGAGGACTCCGTTTAATTGGATTATTGATATCTGTTTTGTTATCACAATTTTATCTCAAATTATCTGGGTTAAAAATAAATACCTTACCATTATTTCAATTTGTTTGACAACACTTCATTCAATTAGTTTCTTTTCTTGTTTGGGTAATCAGAATCACACCTATCTTGGAATCCTTTTCATTCAATTTCCACTTATTTTCATTGATAACCGAGAACGGTTTTTAATCTGGTTCGCTGGTTTAAGGTATTATACCCTTTTTCTGTATGTATCTTCAGGATTTTGGAAATTGTTTAGAGGGAACCTAGAAGAACCTGATAGGTTTATGAATGTATTTATCTCTCAGAATATTGATTATTTGGTGTCTTTTGACGGAAGTTTAATTCAAAACATCATTTATTGGATGTTTCAATTATCATTTGATACTTTTTCGTTCTTTTGGATAGTCTTAACCTTTTTTCAATTGTCTTTAAGTATCGGGTTTTTCACTCGGAGGTTTGATTCTGTTTTAATGGTTTTGTTGTTTTTGTTCCATTTGGTCTCCGCTTTCTTTTTTCAGATTTGGTCCTTTTTCCCCGTAGCTATTCTTTTGTTTTCGTTCCTGGTAAAACCTTCTCAAAAGTTTAAAAGTGGGAGTACTGGGTTTCAAATCTCTTAATTCAACGAATGAGGTTTGCATTATCGCATGGTTCAGTAAGCATTCCACCAACTGAGTTTCAGTATAATTTTCCACTTTGTTATTCATGATTTCCTGCACCTCAGGCCCAGCCGCAATCTTTGAAATTGAGTGTTCAAAGCATTCATCATCCAAATCTTGAAGAAAGCTGATGTCATTGATTATCCCGTTATTTTAACCCAACCACAAGCCATACAGGAACAGGTGGGGAACAATGTGGTGTTTTCCATAGGAACTCCGAACACATCAAATTCCTTTCAATGGGAAGGAGATTTGGGTCTTGGGTTTCAAACCATGAATAGTGGTGGGCAATATGGAGGGGCAACCACCAACCAATTAACGGTTTCCAACATCACTCAAAACAACAACGGTCAATTGTTCCGCTGCGTGGTTACAAACGACATTTGTTCCGTGGTCAGTGATACCGCAATCCTAACAATTAAACCCAACTCAGGATTCCTTGATTTCTCAGGTGGTTTTACATTAAATCCGAATCCCACCCAAAACAACCTCACCATTCAATTCAAAGACCCAGTTAATTCCAACTATTCCCTTTTGGATTTTAGTGGAAAGGAACTAAGAATTGGAAAAATGGAAGGGAAAGAACTGACCATATCTGTCCAATCCTTACCCGTTGGGGTTTATTTTATACGGATTGACGGGAAACAGATTCGGTTTATTCGAAACTAGAGGTCTAAACTTCTTGACCTAAAACACGTACCTTTAGGGACTCGAAAACCACCTTCAAAACGGTTCACATCGGGTGAAAAAGGACATCAAATTTGACACATATTTGTATCATTTTTTACAAGTGCTTGACATTCATAACACAAAATATTTACCTTATGAAGTTGTTTTTTGCCCGATTGCTCTTTGGCCTTTTGCCCTTTCTTTTGGCCCAACCCCTCCGCGCTCAATTTCTACAATCCGATTCGGACGACCGATTAAAACAATGGGTGGAATACTTGGCCTCCGATGCGCTTGAAGGCCGCCTTACCGGCAGTCAAGGCGAAAAAATGGCCTTTGATTTCTTGTCGGAAAAATTCCAAGAATGGACCTTATCTCCCGCCCAAGGCGATAAATTCACCCAAGCCTTTGAATTCACCTGGGAAATTCTTCCCAGTCCGGAAGCCACTATAGAATGGGAAGCAAACGGCGACCGAACCGCCCTGAACGCTTACCCCATATCCGGCTGCGGCGAGGCCCTTATGCCCGGCACGGAATTCCTGAATTTGGGCTTTGGAATTGAAGATACCGCCAATGGCCATTCCGATTACCCATCGGCCTCAGATTTAGGCGGAAAGGTGTTTTTAATTGAGGCCGGCAGCCCCAAAAGCGACAATCCACATGCCGATTTTTCGCGCTGGACCCTGCTGGAACGTGCCCGTTTGGCCGCCCAACGCGGAGCCGGTGCTGTTTTATTTTACGGCGGAACCTCGGACGACAGTCCCTCAAAAACCATTGACCCCCACATTCATGCCATGCCAATTCCTGTTTGGTATTGCCTAGATGCTTTGCCCCAAAGCAATGAGCCTGCTTTGATCTGGATAAACAGCTCCCTAAACCGAATCAAAAAAACCGGACACAATGTGGTGGCCGATTTAATCCGAAACAAAAACCTGCCTACCCTAATCGTTGGAGCGCACTACGACCATTTGGGCTGGGGCGAACGCGGCAGCCTGTACCGAGGCGAAAAGGCCATCCACAACGGAGCCGACGACAATGCCTCTGGCACCGCCTTAATGCTTGAATTGGCCCGATTCCTTGCCCAAACTAAAGACAAGCGATTTCTGCGCTTCAACTACCGATTTATAGGATTCTCTGGCGAAGAACTTGGTCTTTTAGGTTCAAAAGCCTTTGTTGAAGGGCCCGCTTTTCAACGGGAAGGCCTGTTAACCATGTTCAATATGGATATGGTAGGCCGCTTAGACCTACAAGAAAAAACCCTTCAAATACATGGAGCCGGCACCTCTCCGCGCTGGGCAACCCTGCTCGACAGCCTTAAACCCATCGGTTTGAAAATCAAAACCAGCGAAAGCGGAATAGGGCCCAGCGACCACACTTCGTTTTATTTGCAAGATTTGCCCGTCTTGCATTTCTTTTCGGGCACCCACGACGACTACCACAAACCCAGCGACGACCCCCATACCCTAAATTACCGTGGCATGACCGACATCGGAAACTACATGCTTCGAATCATAGCCCATGTTCCCGATGTGCTTCCCTTTAGCAAAACCAAAGCCCCCGAACAAGGAAAAAGCAAATTCAAAGTAACCTTGGGCGTGGTTCCCGATTACGGCTGGGAGAAAAAAGGCATGCGCATTTCGGGAGTTACCGAAGGCAAACCCGCAGCTCTTGCCGGACTGCAAAAAAACGATGTTGTGCTTCAATTGGGCGACCGCCCCGTTGACGATATTTATGGATACATGGCTGCCCTGGGAAAATTTAAAAAAGGCGACCAAACAACGGTACGGATTTTGAGAGAAGAAAATCCTCTCACCTTCAAAATCACCTTCGAATAATGACCACGCACATCCGCCTTCTATTTCTGTTTTTTATTCTGCTGCCCAGCTTTTCGGCCTGGGCCCAAACTCCCACCAAAACCGAATCGGAATACGAACGCTACGTACGGCAACAGCAGGCTTCTTTTCAAACCTTTGCCGAACGCCGAGAACAAGAAATGGACTCCCTGCGGCAGGCCGCCAACAAAGCGTTTAACGCCATGCTGAACAGGGAATGGAAAGAAGCCGAAAGCAAAAAAATCAGTTCCCCCTACCCGCGCCCCAAACCGGTTGAGCCGCCCAGAGCGGAAGAAAAAAAACAAGGGGAAGTTCAGTTGGTAGATAAAACAAAAAAAGAAAAAACAGTTGCCCCCAATAGAAACCGGGAAAACGAGGACCGCGTTCCGGCAGAAGAATCCAAACCTACAAAAGCCCCTCCCATACCGGTGGAGCCAGCCCAAGCCGACCTGCCCGAAGTAAAACCCGTTCCCGAGCAAAAAGACGAACAGACCGAAGATCTGTCGGCCTTTCGCGACCTTGTCCTTGAAAACGTGCAAGCCTTTGGTTGGGATTGGTATATGCCGTCCATCACGCCTGGTTTTGATGCTCCCCAAGGCCCCATCAACGACAAAACGATTGCGGCGGCTTACGCCCGTTGGATAGGCAGCGATCAGGAGCAATTGCTGGGGTATTTTAAAGCTTCGCAAAAAAAGTTCAATCTAAACGACTGGGCTCTGCTCCTGCTTATCCGCAAACTTTCCGGCAAACTGGGCCACGACCCGGCTCAGTCTGCCGTTTTTGAGTGGTTTTACCTAACACAACTGGGCTACGATGCCATTTTAATGTATTCAGACCGGGAAGTATATGCCGGGCTGTGCTTTGCCGAAAAGGTATATGGGCGGTTCTTAGAAAAAGACGGGAAACGCTATCTAATGCCCGAAGGGGCCCCTGCCAAACCTTACTATACCTACCAAAACCAAAACAGCTTTGCAAGCCGTCCCATTGAATTTAAAAATTTGGGGGCGGTGCAGGTAAACAGCGCGGGCAAAGAACGGTTGTTTGCTTTTCAGGTTCTTGGAAATGCCTACAAACTGCCCTTAAGTTACAACCCAGGTCGGGTGCAATTGTACGCGTCGTTGCCACAATCTGACATTCCATTTTATTTGAGCAACCGAGCTGCAGAATCCTGGTTGGGGGAAGCCAACCACCAAAAAATATCCAAAGAACTCAGCCGATTTTCAAAGCCTATGGACAAGCTTAGGTTTTTGCATGCCTTGGTATTGCAGGGAATTCCATACCAAACCGACCAAGAGCAATTTGGAAAGGAAAAATTTTGCCTAACGGAAGAGACCTTGGATTATCCTTATGCCGATTGCGAGGACCGTTCCTTTTTGTTAAACCGGCTGATTCAGACCTTCACGAATTGGAAAACCATTGGGGTGCGATTTCCCAACCATTTGGCTTTGGCTGTGGCGCTGGATCCTGAACCGGGCATGGATGTTCTTAAGTACAAGGGGCGGCAGTGGGTGTATTGCGACCCGACGTATTTTGGTGCGGATGTAGGGCGTGTTCCGGCACAGTATGGGCAGGTGGGCTGGGTGGCGGTGGACTGAGTCATTCCCGTTTTCATTCACTTCTTCCCCCAACTCCCCTTATCCAAACTCCGGTATTGAATTGCCTCGGCCACATGCTGTTGTTCAATCCGTTCCGAGGCCTCTAAATCGGCTATGGTTCGGGCTACTTTAAGTATGCGGTCGTAGGCCCGAGCGGAAAGCTGCATCCGTGTCATGGCTAATTCCAGCAAGCGCTTCCCGCCTGCATCGGGTTGGCATTCTTCGCGAACCTGTGCCGGACTCATTTGGGCATTGTAGTAAACCGACTTGTCTTGCCGCCGGCCTAAACCATACCGCCGTGCCTGAACCACCCGCTCCCGAACGATCGCGCTGTTTTCCTGGCTGGGTGCATCCATCAATTCCTTCAATTCAACCGGAACCACTTCCAATTGAACATCTATCCGATCCATTAGGGGGCCACTGATTCTACCCAAATAGCGCTCAATGGTTATTTTTCCACATTCACAGGCCTTTTGAGGATTGTTGTAATGCCCACAGGGGCATGGGTTCATGGCGGCCACCAACATAAATCCAGCCGGAAAACTCACCGTCATCTTAGATCGTCCAATCACCACCACCCTATCTTCCAAGGGTTGCCGCATCACCTCCAAAGCGGTCCGCTTAAATTCGGGCAATTCATCTAAAAACAACACCCCATGGTGGGCCAAGGAAATTTCGCCCGGTTTGGGCTGGCTCCCCCCTCCCGTTAATGCCACTTCCGAAATGGTGTGGTGGGGGCTGCGAAAAGGCCTGCTTGTCAACAGTCCGCTTTGGCCTTTGCCTACCGCTACGCTGTGTATTCTCGAAACCTCTAAGGCCTCTTCCCTGGTCATGGGAGGCAAAATGCCCGGTAGGCGCTTGGCCAGCATGGTTTTGCCGCTTCCCGGCGGACCAATCATCATCATGTTGTGCCCCCCAGCTGCGGCCACTTCCATGGCCCGTTTTACCCCTTGCTGCCCTTTAACCTCCGAAAAATTGGGACCAAAACCCGGTCCGCTGTCCAAAAGCAAGGAATCGGCAACTTGAATGGATACCGGCCTTTGGCCCATTAGTTCCTCGCAAACTTGCCGCAAATGAACCGCCGGCCGAATTTCTATTTCGGTAACCACCGAAGCCTCTTTGGCGTTTTGATGGGGCAATATCGCTGTTTTCAAACCCAATTTGGCCGCCAACAAGGCCATGGGCAATGCCCCTCGAATGGGCAATATGCTGCCGTCCAGCGACAATTCCCCCATAATTAAGCAAGCCCCAAGGGGCTCGGCCGGAATTTGCCCCGAAGCGGCCAACATTCCCAATGCAATGGGCAAATCGTAGGCGGCACCCTCTTTTCGAATGTCGGCGGGAGCCATATTCACCGTGATTTTCTTCCCCGGTCGTTTGAATCCGCTGTGGTGCAAGGCCGCTTCTATCCTGCGCTCGCTCTCCTTAACGGCATTGTCAGGAAGTCCAACCAAATAAAACCGAAATCCATCGGCTGCATGTACCTCAAGTGTGATGGGAATGGCCTCAATACCATACAAAGCCGCCCCTGTAATTTTTACGAGCATCGCGTTTCAAATTAAGTAAACGCCGGGGCAACTTCGACAGCTCAAAGGTACGAAGGTGCAACCAATGTGTCAAGTTCCCCATTGACAAACCTTGGCATCGCAACAAACCCTGATTTTTAGAACAACACATTGAAACGCCTGCCCTGAAACCGGAGCGCAGACTATGAATTTAGCCTATCCGCCCGTTCTTAATCTTAGCGTCACCTTCCTTTTTCTATTTTTGGTAGATATTGTTGTTTTATGGTCCGAATCCTATTGCTATTTTTTGGTCTATTCCCTTGCAGCACCCTTATTTCTCAAGGCGTTTTGATTGGTGGCACGCCGCCCGCCCAACCCGATTCCTCGGCCCTGCTCGAAATACGGGCTCAAAACCGCGGCTTTTTACCTCCACGCCTTACCCCCGCTCAGCGGGATTCCATTGTTCAACCCGCCATTGGCCTGATGATTTTTAACCTGCAATCCAACTGCTTGAATTTTTACACAGGAGCGTATTGGTCTGAGGTCTGTGGCAGCTGCCAACCCCAACCCAGCCCTGCCTTGGCAGGCCAGCCCTCCAACCCGTCCATCAGCCAATGGGACACCGTTTTTCAAGCCGACTTCAACAACAACCAGGTGCCGCCCAACGTGAGCATGGCCGGAACCGCCACCGTTACCGGCGGGCTATTGCAGCTTACTCCCAATCAATCCAACACCGCCGGCAGGGTGGTTCTGCAACACGCTTCTCCTTCGCCCAGCTCGGAAAACTACGAGGTCTATTTTGACATGTACCACGGGGGCGGCTCTGGAGCCGATGGACATACCGTTATTTTTGGCGATTCTCTGCAGATGGTAAATGTCTTGAACAACAGCTCGGCCAGCCAAACGCTGTCCGTAGATTTCTGCTCTTACAACAATTCTAGCTATTGCAATCGAATCAGCGTTAGTTACAACAACGTGTCGTTGGCCTTTTCGCAGCCCTTTACATGGCGAAACACGACGGTACCCGTTAAAATTGAATTGAATTCCACCGGATTAGCTGGGGTTTGGATCAACAACAGCCTAGTGTTAGGTCCCACCGCTTTGCCTTCAGCCTGGGCGAACACCAATAAAACAACCTGGAAATGGGGATTTACCGGCTATTGTGGGGGATTAGATGATTTTCACCGCTTGGACAATATTTTAATTCGCTGTGCTACGCGGTACTCCCTAAACTTGGCTGCGACACCCCCCGCAATCGGTACTGGAAGCTGGTCGGTTTTGTCGGGCCAAAATGGACAAGTTTCCAATCCAACCCAATCCAACAGCTCCTTTTCAGGGCAAATGGGCGAGCCCTATTCGTTGGAGTGGCAGGTTTCAAACGCATGTGGAACGGTTTCAGACAGCCTTTCTTTTTCCCATTAAAAAGAAATGGGCCAAGCACCTTACTGTTTTAATTCCACCATGCCGTCCATCTAAGCAATGGAAAATGAAACACAAAACAGCTTCGAATTCGGTGCTTATTTCTTGGCAGGCGTAGGGGGTGTAATTCCATATTGGCAGAGCAAATAACTCAATGAAGCAACCGCCGCTGCACCCAATTCCAATTCCCGCTTATGCACGTTTTCAAACCGGTCGGTTTCGGCATGGTGAACATCAAAGTACCGTTGAGAATCGGGCAAAAAGCCAAACAAAGCTGCCCCAGTAGAGTGCAACTTTCCAACATCTGCACCGCTTCCCTCTGTGGTAATCAATTGCAATTGATAGGGCGTTAGGGCTTCCGAAAATCGATCTAAAAACTGCTTTGCTGCCGAACCTCCCAAACCCTGGGCATCGTACGAAAACCCTCGTGGGGTAAACCCTCCTCGATCCGATTCAATAGCCGCCACATGTAGAATTCCTTTGGTTTGCTCCTGAGCGGCGAACTCGGCATAGGCCTCGGCCCCCATTCCTCCATTTTCTTCGTTCATAAACAGCACACATCTAAAACTCCGCTTTGGGCGAACCGGCATTTTGGCTAAAATCCTCAAGGCTTCGATGCTGTGGATGCAACCGGCGCCATCGTCATGGGCCCCTTCTCCGGTATCCCAGCTATCCAAATGTCCACCCGCCACCACAATTTCGTTCGGAAATTGCCTGCCCCGAAGTTCTCCAATGACGTTGTAGGAAGGTTTCATTCCTAAATCGCGGCAGCTGAGCCGCAGCCCAACCCGCACCGAAGCCGAAGCAGCCAACATCTGCGAAAGCCTGCCTGCCTCAACTGTTGAAATGGCCAATCCGGGGATTTTCAGCTCTGAACGGTAAATCATAACCCCCGTATGCGGATGGTGGTCCTCGCTTAGCGTCAAAGAACGTACCAGCACAGCAACAGCCCCTTTTTTTCCTGCCTCATCGGCCCCAAACACCCTGTTGCCTCCACAGGCCCCATACGAAGCAAAGGTATTGACGTTGCGGGGCTCCATGGCCTCGTTTAAAAACACGATTTTGCCGGCAATCTGCTCGGCGGGAGCCGACTTTAATGCCTCAATGCCTGGCAATTCAACAACCTCAGCCTCCAACCATTGACCGTTTGTACCAATTGAGCCGCCCAAAGCAACGGCCTCCAAAGGCCGTTGGCTGCCCGGGCTTTTCAGCAAAACCTGGGTTTCACCCCGCTCCCAAGCGGGGACCATCACAGGTTGAAGCCAAACCGTATCGGCGCCGGCCTCTTTTAGCATTTGAGCGGTTAAATGCACCGCCTTTTCGGCATTTTCGCTGCCGCTAAGCCGAGCCGGGGCTTCTTTGCATAAGCGCCGAAGGTTCTCGTACGCTGCTCCGTTCACCAAGGCCCGATCGTAAATTTCCCGTACGGCATCTGCATCCGTTGGCTTAAATTCCTGAGCCCTTCCTAGCCCAAAACCCAAGGTCAAAAAACCCAATACTAGGGATAGAACCCTAAGCTCGATGCCGCAAAAAGTAAAAATCCGCATATTCATAGCTGTGAAAATAAGCCCAATACTACAAAAAGCAAGGGGATTGAAGCCGATGCGCTTGGCATTATAATCTGCCGGGAAGAATTTTTGGGTTTGAAAAGCTTAACTCTGAAATTAGATTCAATGATGGCCGTTTGTATTCTAGAATCAAATGAACTTTTTAAAATCTGTGGTGAGTACGTTTGCTTTTGAAAGTACTGAATAAAATAATGTCTAGAAGAATTTAATTTGTAAACTCAATGATATGTGCACTTACTGTAACCGTCTTTTGAACAAAAAATGGCAGGATAAAGGTGACGTGGCTTTCATGAGTAACATTAATGATAGCCCTTGCTTTTCCAGCCATAAAAGCATGCTCCAACATATTTGATTTGGCTTTATCAACTAATGCTTTGTTAGTTATACCTCCTATACCTAAAAAATATGTTGCAGTTGAACTTCCACTAACTCTTTCAACCACCTCGAAATTCTTCATGCTTAAGTTAACAACAGAGGAATTACTATTAACATTTGAAACATATGCCGAATGAATACCGCAACTGCTCAGGAAAAGAAAGAAAAGAGAAAATAGAAGAGCGTTTTTAAAATTAATCATAATTTAATGCTGAAAAAAGAGAATGAAACTAAAAGAAACAAAATAGAATAATTTCAAAATTAATAATTTGGGGGGGATCTTTGGTATCTGAGGCCTTAGATTTTTGATGTGAATGGATTATTATAAATAGAGACGCACCACAACTGCAACAGAAGAATAGAACCGCTTGGTAAGCCTGCCTTATCCTGAAAAAAAACGCGGCATAAAAAAGTGGTTGTTTCCCGCCTTGCATTCCCTTTCCTTCGCCAACCTCTTAACTCAACTCTCCTTGAAAAAATGGGGAACCGCCATATCATCCGTCTCAGGCCCATAATTTCCGCCCCTCGACTTCAACAAAATTTCCTTAACCTGTTCCTGAAGGCAATTCTGAGCCCCCTGGGTGAAGCGAGAAATTGCTTTTCGGCTTTTCTGCGAACCCCCATCAAACTTCAGGCGAAAAGAACCCGAACAGAGCTTGGCCAATCCTTGTGTGAGAAAGCAAAAATCAACAAAAAAAGGTGTTTTCACTTGAGATGAGGGAAAGGTAAGGGGGCTTTTTTGCTTGTCAAGGGGAATGCATCGCTTAATTTAATTTTATGTGGCGAAAGGTCTTGGGCGGCCTGCGGTAGGGATTGAACAAGGTTGCCCGCAAGGGTGGCGGGGATTGCCCCGCGCGGCGCGGAGGCGACTTTAGGAGCCCCCGCAAGCCCGCTGGGGCAAACCCCGGCAACCGCGGACAACCTGTGAAAGCCCGCGACCGCCCTTCAAAATTTTAAATAACAGGGCAAAAAAGTCCAAGCTAAACGGGATTTGAAAGCCAAATCCGTGCTAAGAAAAGTTAGAGAAACCGGGCTGTCCCTTCAAAAAATCCAGCCAAGCTTCCAAAGCCCGCATCCGATGCGAACGGCGGTTTTTTTCTTCGGAATCCAATTCCGCAAAACTGCGTACATCGCCTGCCGCAACAAACAAGGGGTCGTAGCCAAAACCACCGAAGCCACGGGCTTCCTCCAATAAAACCCCCGATACGGCTCCACTAAAGGTATGCATTTGCTGTCCATCAAAATACGCCAACACGGTCCTAAATCGAGCGGTTCGGTTTGTCTTTCCTTGCATCAGGCTCAGCACCTTTTGCAGGTTGTGTGCCGCGCTGCCCTCAGGCCCGGCAAATCGAGCCGAAAAAACTCCGGGGGCCCCATCTAGGGCATCGATCTCCAGCCCACTGTCGTCGGCCAAAACCGGCATTCCCAGGTGCGCGTAGGCTTGGGCCTTTAAAACCGCATTTTCTTCCAAGGTTTGCCCCGTTTCTTCCACATCATCGGTACATCCAAAATCTTCGGGACCTACCACCTTGAACCTATGCCCCAAAATATCCTGAACCTCTTTTCTTTTATGGGCATTCCGAGTAGAGAGAAACAACGTATGGCCTTGCATCGTTTCGTTTATTGGGAGGTTAAATACGCTTTAACTGTATCGCTCAGGGTTTCTTTCAAGGGCCGAAAGCGAAAATTTGGGTGTGCAGCTAAAAACCGGTCCGAGGAATAGCGGTGATTCAGGGAGGAATTCAGCAGCATTTCATACGGCAGGGGCGAAGGCCAGGAAAAACGAGCCAGGCTCCATTCCATGGCTTTAGCCAATGGCAACAGGGCTGAGGCAGGCAAACGGTGTCGAGGGCTTGCCCGTCCAAATTCTTTGGCCATGCCCAACAAAACATCTTTCCAGGCAGCGTTTTCAGCGCACAAAATAAAACGCTGCCCCAGCGAAGGTTGCTCAATTTCATGCATCAAAGCCGAGGCAACATCGCGCGCATCTACAAAGCCAGTTGTTCCAGGTGGGAACCAACCAAGCCCCTTGTGTACCCGGGCAAACAAAACGCCCGTCCCTGAATGCCAGGGGCCAGGACCAAGAATCACCGCGGGGCTCAACACCGTTGCCTTCAATCCTTCTTCCGCGGCTCTCCAAACCTCCAATTCTGCTTGGTATTTGCTCAAGGCATACCAGGTATTCGCTGGGTCGTTTTTCCAAATTTGGGACTCATTGACCCGGGCGGGTTGAGAACTGCGCCCCAAGGCGGCGATGGAACTGATGTGAATCAGGCGGGCCTGAGGAGATTCCTGCTGCATTGCCTGAACAAGGGTTGCCGTACCCAGCACATTGTCTTTCCAAATGCGGGTCCGATCCAACCGCCGAAACGAAACCCGGCCGCCGGCATGAACAACCAAATCCTTTCCTGCAACCGCATCGCGGGCATCGAAACAATCCGTAAAATCACCTTCAACGTAGTTCAAATTTGGATGCTGCCAAGGCAGATCTTCCCGGCGTCTTCGAAGCAAATCCACGCGATGCCCCGATTGAACTAGGGCATACGCTAAATGCTGACCCAAAAAACCTCGACCTCCGGTCAACAAAATGGATAAAGACGATGATTGCATGAAGATTTACTGGTCAATGATTGCAAAGTAACGCAGCGTTTTTCACTTTTGGCGGTCTTGCATTCGTGAAATCGTTACAACGGTATTTCTTTTTGCTGATTTCAGCATTGTTTATTCCCCCGTTTGCTACGGTAGGCCGTGCGTTGGAAGGTCGCATGGTCTGCCAGAACGGGGGAGGACCTGAACAGGCCCCTGGCTTAAGCGTTTTTTATGGAGTTACCGGCGGGCCCAACGGTCCTGTGCGGGCAATGGAATTCGACAGTGCCTCAGGGATTATTTATGTAGGCGGATCCTTCACCTCGTTCTTAGCTGGAACAACCCAGGGCGATGGCCATGTTGCAGGATTCAATCCCATCACCAATCAATGGTTTGAAGTGGCGGGCGGATTGCCCGGAAAGGTAAACGATTTAATGTTCTGGAATGGGATACTGTATGCCGGCGGATTATTCACGAACACCAACGGAGATGAATATGGGGTTGCTCGACTGGGCAACAGCGGCTGGGAAGAAGTAGGACTGCTGAGCGGAGAAGTGCATTGCCTGCAGCTGTATCAAAATAAATTGCATGCGGGCGGGAACTTTGCCCTGAACGGGCAGGGCGGGACATCTACCTACATTGCAAAATTCCTAAACGGCACTTGGAGCAGCCCCGGCTTTACCTTTAACGGAGTAGTAAAAACCATGTTGGAGTGGCAGGGGATGTTGGTCATGGGCGGAGAATTCAACCACAGCGGACTCATGCCCAGCTTGCACGTGTTTGGCTGGAACGGAACTTCGGGCTGGGTCCCTGGCAGCCCCGGAGCCCCCGTTTATTCCCTAGAAATTTTTCAGGGGGAATTGTATGCCGGTGGCCCATTGCTTTCTGGATACGACACCTTTGGGTTGGCCAAATGGCAAAACAACCAATGGACAAACCTAATTACGCTCGACTTCTTCAACAACACCTCGACCTTCTCGCCTACCCAGCTGGCCTCCATGGGATTTTGGAAAATAAAAAGCATCGAAAACCAGCATCCAGATTATTTTTCGCCCCGGCAGCTGTACGCCATCGGCAATTTTTTGTTTCAACCCCAAAACTCCAATTCCCGTCCCGGGCAAAACATGCTAAGGCTCGATGCCGGCATAGGCCTTACCGGAGATAGCTTTGCCGACTCAACCGTTTACGATGTCATCGAAATCAACGGAACCCTATACGTCGCGGGGCTGTTTAGTACCATAAATCAAATCCCGGCCTACTATTTTGGGTACAGCCGGCAAGAAGCCACCTCCATCGAAACCCACAATTCCGGCATTGGTCTTTTGAGTGCATTCCCAAATCCCAGTGCGGGCAGAATGGTTGAACTGCGTGGTTTGTCGGAATCCATGCTAGGTCAAAAAGGCAAACTGCTTAATGCCAGCGGGCAGGCGTTGGGGGAACTCACGCTGCAATCGAACTACCAAGTAAATTTGGGCAATTTGCCCCCCGGAACCTACACCGCAAGCTGGCCCAACGGCCAATTTGTACGTTTTAGCCTTACACCTTAATCCTGCTTCGCTTACCTTTGAATGATGCGCCCGCTTGACCATATCGTTTCAGACTGCCTTAGGGGAAAACCCTCGGCGCAGCGGGAATTGTATGACCGCTACGCGTCCCTGCTTCTGGGCATCTGCTTTCGCTATGCCAAAGGACGCGACGATGCCGAAGAAATCTTGCAACAATCCTTCATTAAGATTTTTACCCGCATGGAATCCTTCAACAATCAAGGCTCGTTCGAAGGCTGGATGAAGCGGGTAACCATCAATACGGCCCTGAACTTTTTAAGCAGCCAAAAACGCCTGGGATTCACCGAAGAGGTAACTCCGCAGACCGCCTTTCACAACGAAGACCCCGAGGCCGAAATGATCCGAAACATGGAACATGAAAAGCTGTTTGAATGCATTGGTCGGCTGCCCGACGGCTACAGAGTGGTTCTTAACCTGTTTGCCATAGAAGGCCTAAGCCATAAAGAGATTGGCGAGCGCTTAGGCATTAATGAAAGCACATCGCGTTCGCAATTCGTTCGGGCCAAATCGGCCCTGAAAAAAATATTGGAAGAGAGTTTTAACACAGATGCAATTCCCTATGTCGGTAAAGTGGTTCGAACTTCTGCGTAAGCGTGCCGGGGAGTTTCGTATGACTCCCCCGGATCGGATTTTCAGGCAGGTTCAAAATGAACTGCCCGGCCAAGCTATTCCCGGTTTGAAGGAGCAGGCCGAAGCATTTGTTGTGCAACCCTCTGCAGGCTTGTTTGACGGAATACAAGCAGGTTTGGCCAACCAAGTAGCTCCCGCATTGCAGGAACAGGCCGACGCTTTTCGCCTAAATCCTTCCGAGCAGCTGTTTGAAAAAATTCAACAGCAACTTCCAGGGCAGGCCCTTCCCGCCTTGTCCGAAAAAGCGACCGACTTCCGCCTACAGCCCTCGGCTAAGCTGTTTCAACACATTCAACGCCGCATGCAAGCACGCCGCCGCCGCCGTGCAGCGGCCCTCTTGCTCACAATCCTCATCTTGGGCTCCGCTGCCTGGGTCTTGCCCACATTCTTTGGCGATTCAGGCCTGGGAACCGCCAACCAGAGCTCGGAAACGGCCCAAACTCCATTAAAAAATCAAAATCAAAACACCCCGGGTACAGAGAACCCAGAACAGCCCGAAGCAGAACCGGCAACTGCCACCGAAACAGCCTTTTCAGCCACCGGAGCAGAAAGCCTAGAGCCTTCAAACAGCAGCAATACCGGTACCGGCAGACCGAAGCAAAGCAGTTCGAAAAACAGAAATACGAGCGGGCAGGAAGAAGCCGAAACAGGCAAAACCAAGGCCTCGGCAGCCTCCGAAAAAGAACAAGCAAGCGGCTTGGCTGCCAAAAACTCGGCTGGGCTACATTCCAACCGATCTGAGAAAAAATCAACCCAACCCAACGGGGCTCGGCGTTCGGGAAGAGGGAATAGAAACGGGCAGGCGGAATCTGCCTCAGGCTTAGCCGGCGACCAAAAAGGAAAAGCCGAACTAGGTTTAAGCAAGCGTGAAAGCTGGGAGCCGCTGGAGTTGAAATGGGAAAAATACCAGGCACAGCGCATCGAACCCGTGTTTAGCTGGAGTTCCTTCAACAACCGCTGGAAGCGCCCACACATAGAAAAAGTATTTCTGCGTACTCCCCAGCGCCGCCCAGCCCGATTCTCGCTGCGCGGACAATTCGAAGCCACGGCCTTAGCTACACAAATGGACTTTAGCGAAAACCCAGATTACCAAGGCAAAAAAAGCAGTTTGTTGAATCCCGCTTCTTATCAGGACTTAGAGTCAAGGCTTCAAACTCCCGACTTTTCATACCAGGTTCAAGCCGGGTTGGAGTTCGGGTTCCGATCGGTTTACCTGCGCACGGGGCTAAGTTTGCTGCGCTTGACCTACCAGCAAAACGAGCTGCAATTTGAGCACAAATCATTGATTGTAAACGTACCCGTTACCGACACCCTGACCTTTACCAACAGTGCGGGAGTTGATACCACGGTGGTGTACAGCTACATCAAGCCCGAGCTAAAAGACGTGCTAGACACCACGCGCATCACCTACTCGGCGCGGGCCACCTATGCGAGTATTCCCTTGGCTTTTGGCTACCGACACGAGCGGGGCCGATGGTTTGCCCAGGCCGACGTAGGCGTGGCTCTGAATCTTTTTATTGAGGGCCGCGGATTGGCCTACATGGCTGCCGGGGCCACAGTATTGGCTCCCACGGGTCAGGCCGATCAGGCATTGTGGAACAGCTTGGGCTTAGACGCCACAGCCCGACTCAAAGCAGGCTTAAAACTATCGCGACGCTGGTCAGCCGCCCTGCACCTCGACTTGCGCATGGGCTTACGCCCAGTGTATTCGAGCGATCACGCCCTGCACCAAACCTATTCCGGCATGGGCCTAGGCTTCTCGCTAAACCACAGGATTTACTAGTAGAGACGCAATATTTTGCGTCTCCGCAATATTTTGCGTCTGCGCAATATATCGCGTCTCCGCCGGTCGCATTCCCATACATCGGTTTTTGTTGGGGCGGCAGCCGGGCTTTCCGGGCTACTCCGCGGTCCAAAGCGGGCCGGTGCAAGCCCGGCAGTAGCTCCTCGCGTCGCTCTGCCGTGCCAACACCGGCAGCCGCTTTGGCCCTTGCGGGGTAGCCGCGTCAATCCCTGCCGCGGGCGGCCTGGGTGAAAAACCAACAATATAGAATAGAGCCGCATGGGAACATCAAACACAATGTGTTGATTGCCAATTAATTAGACCTGCCAGCCTTGACAAAACAGGGAGATTGGCTTATTTTTGTTGGTTCAAAGAATCTAGGGAATACCGCAGCGCAATTGGGAGTTCCGCATCTCTGGATATTTTTCAAAATTAAAACGTCAAGAATGGAAAAATTCAAGAACAAATACCGCATTGCCTCGACCCGCGCCACATACTGGGATTATGGCTGGAATGCCGCCTATTTTATTACCATCATTACCCAAAATTGGTCTTGCTGGTTTGGCAAGGTGAAAAACAAAAAGATGGAATTATCAGACCTAGGCGCGTATGCAAATTCGTGCTGGTTGGAAATACCGAACCACTTCCCCTTTGTAGAATTGGGTGCTCATGTAATTATGCCAAACCACGTTCACGGCATTTTGATTATTAACAAACCGGTCGTAGAGACGCAATATTTTGCGTCTCCCGCCGGTAAATCAAACCATAGCGACAACGTCGTAGAGACGCAAAATATTGCGTCTCCCGACGACAAATCAGATCGTAGCGACAACGTCGTAGAGACGCAATATTTTGCGTCTCCCAACGGGAAATCAGACCGTAGCGACAACGTCGTAGAGACGCAAAATATTGCGTCTCTACAAACGCCACAAAACAAATTCGGGCCACAATCCCAAAATTTGGCGGCCATCGTTCGTGGATATAAAATAGGCGTAACAAAAAACGCCCGGTTGATTCACCCGAAATTCAAATGGCAACCCCGGTTCCATGACCACATTATACGTGATGAAAGGGCATTTAATGCCATTTCAAATTACATTTTAAAAACCCCGCCAAATGGAATTCCAATCGGTAGAGACGCACTATTTTGCGTCTCCCGCCGGTAATTCAAACCGCAGCGACAACGTCGTAGAGACGCACTATTTTGCGTCTCCCAACGAGAATTCAAACCGTAGCGACACCGTAGGGACGCACTATTTTGCGTCTCCCGCCGGGAATTAAAACCGTAGCGACACCGTAGAGACGCACTATTTTGCGTCTCCCAACGAGAATTCAAACCGTAGCGACACCATAGAGACGCAAAATATTGCGTCTCTACGGCGTAAAATCCCGCGAAATTGAATAAATTTGACCAAAATTATTGACATGAACGCACCAACAAATTGCAAGTTCTCGAAAGACCACGAATGGATTAAATTAGACGGGGATGTTGCCATCGTCGGAATTTCGGAATTTGCGCAAGGGGAATTGGGTGATATTGTATTTATTGAAGTAGAAACCGTTGGTGAAAACATAGAAAAAGACGGTGTTTTTGGCAGCGTTGAAGCCGTAAAGACCGTTTCGGATTTGTTCATGCCGGTAGCTGGAGAGGTGCTGGAATTCAATGAAAACCTAAACAACAATCCCGAGCTGGTAAACAGCGACCCCTACGGCGAAGGCTGGATTGTCAAGGTAAAAGTGAGCAATCCCGAGCAATTAAGCGCGCTGATGGACAGCGAGGCCTACTTGGCTTTTATTGGCTAAGCCATGTTCTGGCGGCACAACGGCATTGCTTTCTTTCTTACCGTTTTGGCTGGTAGTCTGTGTCTGATTCCCGGCAAAGATTTGACTGCGTCTCCCTTTGTGAGTTTTGATAAACTCGCACATCTGGCTCTGTTTACTCTGATTTCGTTGAGCTGGATGGTGGGGCTGCGCAAACAAAGTCGATTTGGATACCTGCGCGAACATTTTTTTCCCTTGGTTATTACCGCTGGGATTTTTTACGGAATCGCCCTAGAGCTTATGCAAGGAGCGCTTTTTGTGGACCGCTATGCCGACTGGAAAGATGCCCTGGCCGATGC
This sequence comes from uncultured Flavobacteriales bacterium, assembly GCA_903837495.1. GTDB lineage: Bacteria > Bacteroidota > Bacteroidia > CAIKAF01 > CAIKAF01 > CAIKAF01. The sequence continues at coordinate 50,138 of CAILUT010000005.1, forward strand.
TTTGGGAGTGCTGCTGGGAGCCCTTATATTTTTGGCAGTGTACGGAAAAATAGCCTTCCAAAACACCTCGCGCCGCAGCCTTCCGGGGCAATTGGTTGAACGTTTTTTGCCCTGAAACGTAAAAACCCATGAAACGCCTTGGCAAGTCCAAGGCAATGTTGTATCTTTAATCAATCTTTGTTGTTATGAAAGACAGGAAAAAACCCGAAGTGGATCTCCGTAAATATGGGACTCTCATGTTTGCTCTAGCCCTTACCCTATCGGTTTCGGCGGTATTGATGGCCACCGAATTTCGGTACTTTGAAGAGCGGCTTTTGGAAATTTTTATTGCAGAAGAAGAGTTTTTGGTGCAGGAACAGGTAATCAATTACATACCACCACCGCCCTCGGCCGCTCCTAAGCCTCCCCCTCCCTCGGTTGTAGAACAGATTCGAATTGTTGAAAACGAGGTTGAACTAGAGCAAGAAGTTGAAATCGACGTTGAAATTGACCTAGAAACTGAAGTGTCGGATCAGCAGGGAGAATTTGGTCAGCAAGAAGAAGCGGTTCAAGACGATCAGATATTTCAGATTGTGGAAGACATGCCCCGCTTTGCCGGTTGCGAAAAGGCCAAAGACATAGATGCCTGCTTTCAAGAGAAATTGTATGCGTTTTTGGGTAAAAACCTAAAGTATCCGCCCACAGCAAAAGACATGGGAATTACCGGAAAGGTGTATGTTGGTTTTGTGGTTGAAAAAGACGGCAGCGTTGGCCAGGTTACTGTGTTGCGCGACATTGGTGGTGGTTGCGGGAATGAAGCCAAGCGGGTAATTTCAAATTTACCAAATTTTACCCCCGGGAAGCAACGTGGACGGCCTGTGCGGGTGCAGTACCAACTGCCCATTAATTTCCAACTTCGCTAAAACGAGGGGTTGCGGAAATGGGGCCAAGCGCGTAATTTCAAATATACCAAATTTTACCCCCGGGAAGCAACGTGGACGGCCTGTGCGGGTGCAGTACCAACTGCCCATTGACTTCCAACTTTGCTAATACCAATTGCGCTTGCTTAAACCGAGAGGGCGGTGCACGGGGAACATAAAACCTGGTTGGATTTCGCCCTGAGCTTATTTTGGGCTATTGCTTGCTTTGCCTGGAAGCAGTAGCATGAACGCTTGGGGACAGAATGTGCAAGAAACCAAATTAAAACAACAGCGTGGTCTAAAGTGAATATGCCGGTTTATTCTGGCCGTAAAAATCACAGGATAAGAATGCGTTTTTTTTAGAAAAATTCAGTGCTTTTTGGGACGCCAACTTAAGGTATCTGGTGGAGGCGAAATCTATGGGTATTGCAAGCAAAGCAAGGGAGAAAATGGTCGTAAACAAAGAGAGACCTGTAGAATACATAGAGGTGGTTTCAGATATTGGTGGTGTTTGTGGGGCAGAGGCCCAGCGGGTGAATGGGCTTATGCCTCGGTATAATATAGGCAAACAAGAAGGAAAACAAATTCGTGTGCAGTGCGAATTTCCAACATCATTTCAATTCAGACCGTAGTTTTACTTTAAGGTGTAGGAGTGGGATTGCTAGGGCTTTAGTGAAATGAGGGCGCAGAACGATTGAGTGGCCTGCGGCAGGGATTGAAGAGGGTTGCCCGCAAGGTTGGCAGGGCCTGGCCCGCGTGGCGCGGAGGCGACTTTAGGAGCCCCCGCAAGCCCGCTGGGACAGCCCCTGGCAACCGCGGACTACCCCTGAAAGCCCAGCTGCCGCCCTAAAGAAAATATGTATCGAAAGCTGTGAGAAGAGGCGCGGCCTGTTACTTTTTCAGCAATTCCGGGAAAAGCTTGTAGAATTTTTCCACCTTTGGCTGCACCACCATTTGACAATAGCCCTGATTGGGATTCCGCTGAAAATAATTCAGGTGTTCATCTTCGGCACGGTAAAACGCCTCAAAGGCCTTTAATTCGGTAACAATGGGCGTATTGTAGATGCGGGCTTCGGTCATGGCGTTTAGAACTTCACGGGCCAGGGATTCCTGCTGGGAAGAGCGGTACAGAATAATGCTTCGGTACTGGGTACCGATGTCGGCGCCTTGCCGGTTTAAGGTAGTAGGGTCATGGGTTTTAAAGAACACACCCAACAGCGTTTTCAAAGAAACCTGAGCGGGGTCGAAGACCACCTGAATGACCTCGGCATGGCCGGTGGCTCCGGAGCAGACCTGTTTGTAAGAGGGATTGGGATTTTGGCCTCCGCTGTAGCCGGGTTCCACCTTAAATACCCCTTGAATGGCAGAATAAATGGCTTCGGTGCACCAAAAGCAGCCTCCACCAAGGGTTATGGTATCGGTGATTTCAGTCCTGGGCGTAGAATCGGAATTCATTTGATTGGCTTTTGCAGGTGAGCAAGAGGTGAAACAGAAGAAAAGGGCGGCTGAGCACAGCCCTAAAGTTGAAGAAAGAGGTAAATTAATCACATAAGGGAAACAAAAAAGCCTGAATGTTGGTTCAGGCTTTCTGATTAATTATGCATTTGTGCTCGATTTCTTTTTTGATTTCAGGTCAATGACCCCTGGGGCGGCAATACAGATGGAGGAGTAAGTACCCACCACAACGCCGATTAGAATGGCAAAGGAAAGGCCTTTGATGCCTTCTCCACCAAACAGGAAGGCGGCCAGCAATACGAGCATCGTTGTGGTAGATGTGTTTATTGTTCTTCCTAAGGTGCTATTCAATGCTTTGTTAATGGTCTCGGGAAGATTGGGGTTTTTCAAATCTTTCAAATATTCCCGAATCCGGTCGAAGATAATCACCGTATCGTTGATGGAATATCCGATAACGGTAAGAACGGCAGCAATAATGCTTTGATCGATTTCGAGCGAGAATGGCAGTAGGCCGTCAAAAATCGAGAATACAGCAAGGACAAGTACAACGTCGTGGACAAGTGCTAGTAATGCGGCAGTGCCATATTGCCAGCCTTTGAAACGGATCAAGATGTAGATGAAAATGATTACAAGGGAGAGTAAAACCGCGTAAATAGATTTGATGGCGACGTCGCGTGCGATGGTGGGGCCTACAATTTCAACCTGTTCGATGCCGGTTTCGTTGTTGAGGGTGCAAAAGTCTTCAAGGCTTGGAGCGGCGGTGTAGAAACCTTTTAGAACCTCGTACAGTTCGGCCTTCACGGCTTCGTCCACTTCTTTTCCTTGTTCGTCAAGGCGGTATTTGGTTATCAAATAGATTGTATTGTTGTCGCCGTAGTACTTAACTTGAGCGGTGGTTCCATCGAATTTGGCTGAAACCGCATCGGAAATTTGGCTGGTGTTAAAGTTTGAATTGTCGAAAGCGATAACGTAGGCGCGGCCACCGTTCAAATCGACTCCAAGGTTAAAGCCTTTGGTGGCGAAGGAAACAAAGCCAGCGGCCATCAAAACTCCCGATACAACATAGAACAGTTTGCGGCGGCCCACAAAATTGATGTTCATGTTTGTAAACCACTTAGAGGTGACTTTGGAAGCGAATTCGAAGGACTTTCCTTTTTCAAGTTGCCATTCAAAGATCAAGCGGGTTAGGAAAATGGCCGAGAAGAGGGAAGTAAGGATACCGATAAAGAGGGTGATGGCAAAACCACGAACGGGTCCGGCGCCGAAGGCAATCAAAACAATGGCAATAAGTGCGGTGGTAATGTTGGAGTCGATAATGGCTCGATAGGCGCTAGCGTAGCCATCGGCCAGAGCGAGTTTAACGCCTTTGCCGCCTCGAATTTCTTCGCGAATGCGTTCAAAAATCAAAACGTTGGCATCGACTGCCATTCCAATAGTCAAAACGATGCCGGTGATTCCAGCCAAGGTAAGGGTTGTACCCAAGCCAGCTAAAGTGCCCATTAAGAAGAACAGGTTGGCAAGCAAGGCAAGGTCGGCAATCCAACCGGATTTGCCGTAGTAAAAAACCATGTAAGCTAAAACAAGGAAAAAGGCAATAACGAGCGAAGCCACACCTGCGGTTCTTGCTTTTGAACCCAATGAAGGGCCAACCATAGCCAGTTCGACAACCTGAGTTCGGGTGGGGAGTTTTCCTGATTTCAGGATAGATGCAAGGGATTTAGCTTCGTCGAAGGTAAAATTACCGGTGATGCTGGAACTGCCGCCGCTGATTTTATCTTGAACCGTAGGAGCGGAATACACTCGATTATCGAGAACGATGGCAATGGACTTCCCCTTGTTTTTGTCGGTAATTTTGGCCCAACGGGAGGCGCCTTCGCCGTTCATTTCCATTAAAACCTCGTATCCTCCGGATTTATCGTCGGCATTAAAACGGGCATCAACAACCACATCGCCTTCTAGGGCTGGGCTTTGGTCTCGGGCGTCGGAGCGTAGGGCATACAATTCAAATTGCCCTTTGCGTGGGTCGTCGTCTGAAACACCTTCAAAGGGTTTGTTGCTCCAGCGCAGCACCAAATCGGCGGGCAAGAGTTTTTTAAGGTCGGGTCGCGCCAACAGGGCATTTATGGCAATGGTATCGCGGGCTTGGTTGCGGGTATATCCCATAATGGGGCCCATGCCGTAGGAGTTTTCACCTTTTTCATTGCTCATGATGTTTGGGAAGAAGGCACTGAACAATGGGCCGGGGTCTTGGTCATCGCCCATTTTTTCGGTTTCCTTGTTTTTTGACGTATCTCCGGCACCAAAAGCCAGCTCGGTTGAGTCGGCATCGGCTAAGGTAGAATCGGTGGTGTTGGTATCGGTTTCGGCAATGCCTTTGGCCAGTTTTGATTCTTTGTTAAGCACCTCGATAATTTGTTGAAAACCAGGGCTTGAGAGCACTTCTGCTCCGTCGTATGTTAGCCAAAATTCCAATTTAGCGGGTGCTTCCAAAAGGTTTCGGACTTGGGTTTCATTTTGAACGCCGGGCATTTCTACCCGAATGCGGCCGGTACCGCCCACTTTTTGAATGTTGGCTTGAGTCATGCCGAAGTTGTTGATCCGGGCATCTAAAACATCAAAGGTTCTGGATAAGGCAAGGTCGGCTTCGACTTGCAGGACGGCTAAAACATCTTTGTTGGACATTTTGCCGTTGATGGCCTTTTGATTGGCGTGTCCAAAAATACCTGGGGCGGCAAGTTGAACACCTGGATTGATGCTTTGGTAGGCTTTTCCGAACAGATCCACGAAGTTTTCCTGACTGGATTTTTGCTGTTCAATGGCTTGAGCAATGGCTTTTTCGAAACCGGGGTCTTGGGGATTGTTGGCCAATTTGCGGAGTAAATCGGGCAGAGAAGCTTCTATGGTAACGTTAATTCCACCGCGAAGGTCCAAACCTAGGTTCATTTCCCGTTTCTTTGCCTCGGCATACGTTAGGGTAGGCAAGAAATCCCAAATGACAGAATGGTTTTCATCGTTGGCAATAGAATCTAGGTAAATGCGTTGTTTCACCACATCTCCACCGGCCAATTCCAGAGCCTCAGCTTCGGTAGAATTGGTTAAAACCGTAAAGGTTAAGTGGAAAAGGCAGGCCAGCCCCAACAGAATGGCAAAAATCCGGATGACTGCTTTATTTTGCATAGTTGAAAAGATAAGTGCAGAATTGGCTTATAAAAAATGAATGCAAAGATATACTTTTAAATAGATTATGCGAAGCATTGCCCTTTACATCTTGGCTTACCTGCTCTTAGCCCCGGCAATTTCGGCTCAGGCGACGCTTGGCCTTAAGGAATCGGGGGGTCCTTTGGTCATTCGGCAGGGCGACACCCTAAAATTAGCATGGGCAGGCGGTATGCACAACCCCCAAATCGGCAACATCGATTGGGATGGGGACGGGATTTTGGATTTGTGGGTTTTCGAGAAAATTGGGCAGCGTCTAATACCGATGATTCGGGACACAGCCACAGGAAACTGGGTATATAAAGCAGGCTATCGGAATGCGGTTCAGGGGCTTCGGTTTTTTGCGCTCAGCGTAGATTGGAATGGCGATGGAAAAATGGATGTTGTGGGATATCGGTGGGATGGTTTGCAGGTTTTTATTAATCAAGCCCCCCCTGGGCAAGCTGCATTGTTTTCTAAACCACCCTTGCGTTGCATTTCTCAGTATGGAGTTGCCCTCAGTGGCCTGTTTGTTCCGCAGGACGACATACCTGCCCTTATCGATGTTGACCATGATGGAGACATAGACGTACTTACCTTTCCTTTGTTTGGCTGCCTGGAGTGGCATAAAAATCTAAGCATGGAAACATATGGAATTCCAGATTCAACGGTATTTCGTTTGGAAAGCGAACATTGGGGATATTTTACGGAGGGCATAAACATCAACAACATCCAACTTAACGACAGTTGTTCTGGGCTGGGTGGCTGGCCCAATCCTATGCACAGCGGCGCCGGAAGGGCCCTTTTGGCGGCCGATTTTAATGCAGACAGCCTTGTTGATTTGGTTGTGTCGGAGGGGGGAAGTCCGAACATGGCGTGGTTGAAAAACGGAGGCAGCCTTGCACAGGCCCGCATGGCCGAATTGAACACCAGTTTCCCTTCTACCTTTTCAGGGACGGCCATGCTACTTAATACGTTCCCTGCCGCCTATTATGCGGATGCCAATTCAGACGGGACTCCTGATTTGTTGGTGGCCACGGCTGGCACCGATAGTCCTGCAGATGTGATGAGTTCTTTTATGTACCCGAACTTTGGAACCAAATCTCAGCCTTTGTTCAATGGTATCCCTCAGCCCTTTCTTCAATCCGACATGATTGATCTTGGCACAGGGGCATACCCTGCAGCGGCAGATATAAATGGGGATGGAATTGCCGACCTGGTGGTTGGATCGTCTTCGCAAAATGGCCAAACCGCGCGGTTGTATGTATTGCTGTCAAATCCCGACAGCAGCTTGTCCTTGCTACCCCTACCTGGAAACGACGGCAGCACATTGACCAACTACGATCTAATTCCAAGCCTTGGAGACATAGACAACGATGGAGATCTCGATTTGATTTTGGGGACCCAACCTGGCAGTATTTTGCTGATACCAAATGTAGGGAGCAATACCCAGCCTCTTTTTTCGAGTACAGCGCTTGTTTTGGTTTCGGACATAGGGCAAACCTATGCCTCACCCGAATTATTTGATGCCGATTCCGACGGCGATTTGGATCTACTTGTAGGGGGACGCGATGGTCGGATTGCTTTTTATCGCAATGTCGGGAATGCTTCTCAGGCCCAATTTGGAACGGCAGAAACGACCTTTTTAGGTCAAATCGAAACCGTGGATCCAAGCGTCGGGAGCTCTGGATATAGCATTCCCCGGATTTTTTATAATCTAGGGGTTCCAGAACTAATGGTAGGCTCCTACCGAGGAACTTTGAGCCACTACAGCACTCTTTTTTCAAGCCCGGGCCAATTTAACAGCAGTTTCACCTTGGTTACCGACCGATTGGGTTATGCCGACGCGGGGCAGCGTTCGGCTCCGGCCCCCATTGTTCTTCCTGGCCAAGTCTATCCTGACGTCGTTTTAGGGGGAGCGGCTGGTGGGCTTTTTTATTATACAGGAGTCGCAGTCGACCTAGGTGCTGCGCATTATTCCCAACCTACAATAACGGTATATCCAAATCCGGTTCGCCAAGGCGACAAACTTAATTGCAAGGAATGCCCGTTGAAGGCAACCTGGACTCTGGTTTCAATACTAGGGCAGGACTTGTTGCAGGGAGAGGGGAACGAAATTCCTACCGATGGGCTGGATTCTGGGTTATATGTAATTAAAATTCAAACCAACAAAGGGCCTATCCTGTCTCGACTTGTTGTTTTTAAATAAAGCAAGTTGCGGCCTTTGAGATTTTATTTTGTTTATTTTCGCTTCGCATAGTTATGGACTTTATAACGAACAGGTACCATTTGGATATTGAAACAGCAACTTGCTCTCTGTTCTGCATTCTGCCCTTTAGCCTCGGCAATTTGTCCTCAAATTATTAAAAACCCTTTAAAAGGGGCATTAAGTTAAACCTACATGACCAACCTCTCCGACAAAACTTCGTACGACGTAATAATAATTGGTTCAGGTATGGGCGCATTGACAGTGGCGTCGATCTTGGGCCAACTTCAGGGAAAGCGAGTGCTTATTTTAGAGCAGCATTACATTGCTGGAGGTTTCACCCATACGTTTAAGCGGGAAAAGGGGTACAAGTGGGATGTGGGCATTCATTATGTTGGAGATTTAGAAGACGGGCATAAATTTCGGCGCTTGTTTGATTTTGTTACAAGAGGAGGTGTTCGGTGGCAAAAAATGCCCTACATCTACGACAAATTCGTGTTTCCGGACTTTACTGTTGAAGCGCCGGCCGATTTGGATTCCCTTCGAAGTCAGTTAATTGTTCAATTCCCGCACGAAGAAAAAGCACTAATTCAGTATTTCGAAGATGTGGTGCGGGCGGATGCTTGGTATCGGAAGTACATATTGTACAAGCATATTCCGAGTTTGTTAAAGCCCTTTGTTAAACCTTCAAAGGCCGACACACTGCTTTCAACGGGCAGCACCAAAGATTACTTAGATGCTCATTTTAGCGATCAGAAGTTAAAGGGGGTTTTGACCTCGCAGTGGGGCAATTATGGAGCGGTACCTGGGCAGTCTTCTTTTGCCAACCATGCCATGGTGGTGCGGCATTTTTTTAAAGGTGGCTACTATCCGATTGGCAGTTCAAAGACAATTTTGCAATCTATAGAGCCGATTGTTGAGCAATATGGTGGTGCTATAAAAATCAACCATCGGGTTGAGGAGATTATTCTTGACGGCGATACGGCTGTAGGGGTTCGGGGGCAGCAAAAAAAGGGCAAAGATTTTCTTCCATTTGAGTATTATGCTCCTGTTGTGGTATCGGATGCTGGGGCTTACAATACCTACTGTAAATTATTGCCGGCCAGTCCTAGGATAAAATCCCGGCGTGAATCCCTGAGCAACCACCCCAATGGGCTTTCTCACCTTTGCTTGTACATCGGCTTTAAGGAAAGTCCAGAAAAAATGGGATTTAAAGGAGAGAATCACTGGATTTTTGACGGCTACGACCACGATGCGTTGTTTGCAGACTTAGATGCAGTAACCGAGGACAGGATGAAAATGGCCTTTTTGTCGTTCCCTTCTTTAAAGGATCCTGAGGCGAAAGCGCATACGGGAGAAATTATCACATTTGTAAGCTATGATTACTTCAAAAAATGGAGTACAGAACGGTGGAAAAACAGAGGGGAAGATTACGAGGCTGTAAAGCAGGAAATCGCAGAGCGCATGCTTAATTTTATTGAGGGTAAGTACCCTGGTTTTAAAGAAATGGTGGATTTTTATGAACTTTCGACTCCCTTGACCACAGAGCACTTCACCCTGCACCGAAATGGTGAAATCTATGGGATGCATACGACTCCCGATCGTTTGCTAAAAGATTGGAATCAGGTAAAAACGCCCATTAAAAATTTGTATTTGACAGGTACCGATGCGGCGGTATTGGGAGTGGCTGGGGCCTTTACGGGCGGGGTGTTTGCCTCGGTCGAACTCATGGGAAAAAGCCTAGGGTTGCTTCATTATATAAAGTTAGAGGGCCGCGCCGAGGCTTTTGCCAAAGAATTGAAAAGCAAGGGAATACGGACTGTTTTTGGGGGTTAATTATGGCCTTTAGCCAGGAAATCCGATTCAATTAGCAGGGTCTCTCGCATTTCATTACCTTTGAACATGTTGTTCGGAGCTCCAATTATTGACTTGTCAAAAATGGCCCAACTGGAGGCCCAAACTCCCAACTTAATTGTTTGGGCGGTTCCGGCCATGGTAATTTTCACCCTAATTGAAATCCTTTTTTCGTACCGAGACCAAAAAGGGTTTTATGAAAAGAAGGAACTGGCGGGCAGCATTTTGGTTGGTCTTGGCAACCTGTTCGTGAGTGCGGCACTAAAGGTGTCATTGCTTTTATTGGTGGTATGGGTTTACAACCAGCTTCCTTGGCGAATGGAATTAAACTGGTGGACCTTTCCTATTTGCTATGTTGTTTATGATTTCTGCTCGTATTGGGCGCACCGAATCTCGCATGAACAACGTTTTTGGTGGGCCACCCACGTGGCGCATCATTCTGGCGAGCACTATAATTTGGCGGTGTCTTTTCGTTTAAGTTGGGTACAGCACATAAAAATTGTGTTTTTAGCGCCCGTATTGCTGATGGGTTTTCACCCGATTGTGTTTTTTGTAACGAACCAAATTGCCGTTTTATTTCAGTTTTGGGTTCATACGGAATACATCCGGAAAACACATCCCATATTGGAGTACATTTTGGCGACTCCGAGCAACCACAGGGTGCATCATGGGAGTCAGGAATGCTATATTGATAAAAACTATGGTGCCACCTTTATAGTTTGGGACCGCTGGTTCGGCACCTACGAACCTGAGTTGGAGCCCGTCAAGTATGGGTTAACCAAACCGATAGAGAACAAATGGAATCCTTTTTTTATAAATTTCCATGAATATATAGACATTTGGAAAGACGTCAAGGCCGCAACGGGATTTCGGAGAAAATTGTATTATTTGTTTGGGTCTCCGTCAAAAATTGCGAAAGAAAAAGAACTCGCAGAATAGCAGCGCGACATGTTGATTCAAAATCAGGTTGATTTAAAAGACAAGCACACCTTTTCTACTCCAGCCATTGCTCAGGAATTTATAGAGGTTGTTGAGCTGAGCCAAGTAGAGGAAGTTCTTCGATATTGGCAGAACAAACCGTATTTAATTTTGGGGGGCGGCTCAAACTTGCTTTTTTTGAATTCGACAGTTGGCCGGGTATTAAAGGTGAATTTGCAAGGATGGACACCCGTTGCCGAAACGAGTCAACATGTTTGGATCGATGTAGCAGCAGGAGTTTCGTGGCATGACTGGGTTATCCAAAGTTTGGAACAAGGCTGGTATGGGCTTGAAAATTTAGCTTTGATTCCTGGGAATGTGGGTGCCTCACCGATGCAAAACATTGGTGCTTATGGGGTTGAGGTTAGAGAATACATAGATTCGGTCGAGGTGATAGACCGAACCACGATTCAAATGCACCGGATCGAGAACAAAGATTGCTCATTTGCCTACCGAAGTTCTGCGTTTAAGACTTTGTGGAAAAACAAATATCTGATTTGTTCGGTGCGCTTCAAGCTTTGCAAGGGCAAGCATGCATTGAGGACTGAGTATGGAGCTATAAGGGAAGAGCTGACAAAAATGGGAACAACGCCCGAATTGGCAGGGGCGAGAGAGGTAGCTGAGGCGGTAATGTCGATTCGTCGCAGCAAATTGCCAGACCCCAAAGAAATCGGAAATGCAGGGTCCTTCTTCAAAAACCCATCTGTACCCATGCACATTGCGCAGGCGTTGCTGAAGGACCATCCTACAATGCCTCAATATCCATCCGAAAACAAGGACATGGTAAAATTGGCTGCGGGCTGGTTGATTGAGCAAGCTGGATTAAAAGGAATTCGCTTTGGCGATGCCGGAGTTCATTCAAAACAGGCACTGGTTTTGGTGAATTATGGACAAGCCAGCGGCGCAGAGATTTGGAACTTGGCGTTGCGGGTTCAGGAAAAGGTGCGGGCCCAATTTGGCGTTGTTTTAGAGCCCGAGGTGAATGCCATTTAGCGGGCGAGCGAACTTTGGGTGGCAAGGACTTTGACTTGCATTGGGAATAAAAACAATGGCATTTAAAAACGAAGATGCAATATGGGGTATTAAACAAGGCAAGGTCAAGAATCGAAACCGCAATCAATGAAAAGTGGTTTTTAGGCCGAGGTCTAAATACAATTAACATCTTTTACTGGAATGGGTTAAATAAGGGTTTTTCTTTCCTGTACTTTTGCAGTGTGAAAAAAATGACCTCTGCATACCCCTTTCCCGCGGCCGGTGCCGGTTTGTTGTTTTTGGCAATATTGGCAGGCTGCAGCGGCATACAAAAGAAAGAAACAGATATGGCTATTGATGTTGCGTTGTTAGACAGTGCTTATAAACCGACCGATGATTTTTTCGCTTTTGTAAACCAAAAGTGGATTGACTCCCACCCTATTCCTGCATCCAAAAGTTCTTGGGGCGCCTTTTATGAGCTTCGGGAACAGAGTTCGACGGCGCTTCGGGGCATTTTAGAAGAATCGGCCGAACAGGAGTACCCGGCTTCTGACCCGAGGTCAATTATTGGGGACTTTTGGATTGCGGCCATGGACTCGGCCCGGATTTCTGATTTAGGCTGGGCCCCTTTAATGCCCGACTTAAAGGCGTGGAAGCACGAAAGCGACCCAACGAAGCGGAGTACTTTGTTGGCTATGCAACTAAAGCGCGGAGCGAAAGGCCCATTTGATGTTTATATATATCAGGATTTGAAGGATGCCACTCGCCAGGTATTGTATGTAAATCAAGGCGGTTTGGGATTGCCTGACCGGGATTATTATTTTCGAACAGGGGAAAGGGCCGATGAAATTCGTGCCGAGTACCAATCCTATATTGGAAAGTTGCTTGAAAGCATTGGTTTGTACGATGCCTCTAACGCCAAGCGTTTATCGGCAGCGGTATATGGGATCGAGGTTCGGCTGGCCAAAGCATCTATGACATTAGAACAACAACGGGACCCGTATGCCAGTTACCATCTGTTAAGTTTAGAAAAGGTGCAAAAAACCTATCCAGAATTGGATTGGAAAACCTTGTTCTTGCAGATGGGCATGGCCCCTACAGAATTGATTCTTGGGCAACCTGATTTTTTCAGGCAGCTGAACCAAGAGTACCGAGTGAATTCAGCTGAAATCTGGACCGCCTACCAGCAATTCCATTTGGCGAATTCGTTCGCCACAGAAATGCATCCTGAGGCGGAGGAATTGCATTTTGCGTTTTATGGGACATTTTTGAACGGCAAAAAAGAAATGGAACCCCGTTGGAAGCGAATGGCCGAATCGGCCGAGACCTATTTAAGGGATTTGTTGGGCAAAGAGTATGTAAAAAAGCATTTTGATGAGAGCGGGAAAGCCCGAGCCTTAGAGCTGGTAGAAAACCTAAAAAGTGCTTTGGCTGTTCGCATACAAAAACTGGATTGGATGGGCGACTCGACAAAGGTAGCTGCCCTTGACAAGCTGAACAAAGTCATGGTGAAAGTTGGATATCCAGACCAATGGAGGAGCTATGAAGGCTTGAAATTTTCTAAAACCGGTTTTTTGGAAAATGTTCGGGCGGCCGAAAGCTATGAGTTTTCAAGAATGGCGAAAAAGTTGGGCAAGCCTGTGGATCGGGCTGAGTGGTTTATGGGACCGCAAACGGTGAATGCGTATTACAATCCAACGTTAAATGAAATTGTGTTTCCTGCGGCTATATTGCAGCCCCCCTTCTTTTACCGGGAGGGCGATGATGCGGTAAATTATGGAGGAATTGGGATGGTTATTGGGCATGAATTGACACATGGTTTTGATGACCAGGGCCGGTTGTTTGATGGCGATGGCAATTTGCGTTCTTGGTGGACGGCTCAAGATGAAGCTGGATTTAAAGAGAAAACCAAGGCGTTTGTGGAATTGTACAACAGCTACGCCCCCCTGTCGAATGTGAACATCAATGGCACACTTACCTTGGGCGAGAACATTGCAGATCTTGGCGGGATGGTGATTGCCTGGGAGGCCTTTAAAATTGCCAGTGCTAAAAACCCGCAGCGTTCGGTTTCTGGATTGAGTCCAGAGCAGCGCTTTTTTCTAAATTTTGGTCAAATTTGGCGGGGGCATGACACCCCAAAAAGTTTAGAACAAAAACTGTACACCGATGTACATTCGCCGGCTAAATATCGTGTAACTGGAGTTCTCTCGAATTTTGAACCGTTTTACGAAGTGTTTCAGGTAAAAAAAGGCGATGGGTTATTTATAGAACAAGGAAAGCGGTGCAGCATGTGGTAAACCACAAAAACAGCTACCTTTGATTTGGTTAAAGTTAAAAACGGAATGGAAAAATACACCGAAGATGTATTGCAGCGCGCCCGGAAAGTTAAAATTGTAGTTACGGATTGCGACGGGGTTCTAACCGATACAGGGGTGTATTATTCCGAACAGGGTGAGGCGATGAAGCGCTTTAGTATTCGCGACGGAATGGGGGTTGAGCGCCTAAGAACCCAGTGTGGAATTGAAACGGCCATTATGACCGGAGAAGGTTCTGGCAGTGTGGTACGCCGGGCCGAAAAGCTCTCTATTGTGCACCTGTTTTTGAATGCAAAAGACAAGCGCACGTTGCTCATCGACTTTTTGAACCATCAAAATCTTCTGCCGGAAAATCTAGCCTACATTGGCGACGACACCAACGACCTGGAAGCGTTAGAGTTGGCAGGTTTAGCAGCCAGCCCTGCCGATGCCATGGCTATGGCCAAACAAAAAGCCCATTACATCTGTTCTGAGAAAGGTGGTTTTGGTGCTTTTCGCGATTTGGCTGAACTAATCATTTTTGCCCACCAATCTACCAACGAATAAAAACAACATGAGAAAAGTAATCCTTGCCGATGGCCGAATTATAGGTGATGGGGCTCCTGCCTTCATCATTGCTGAAATTGGAATAAACCACAATGGAGAAGTCAGCATTGCAAAAAAGTTGATTGATGCTGCGGTCGATGCCGGTTGCGATGCAGTAAAATTCCAAAAACGTACTCCAGAAATTTGCGTACCCAAAGACCAATGGGATAAAGAGCGGGACACGCCTTGGGGCCGAATGACCTACATTGATTACAAAAAACGGATTGAATTTGAAGCCGCTGAATTTGGTCAAATCGATGCCTATTGCAAAGAAAAAGGAATTCATTGGTTTGCGTCTTGCTGGGATGAGCCCAGTGTTGATTTTATGGAACAGTTTAACCCTGTAATGTATAAGATGGCTTCGGCCTCGCTGACCGATTTGCCTTTGTTGACTAAGGTTCGCGCCACAGGTCGCCCCCTAATGTTGAGCACCGGCATGAGCAATATGCATGAAATTGAAACTGCCGTTCAGCATGTAGGCTCCCAAGATTTGATGATTGCGCATTCCACTTCTGCATATCCATGCCCTCCGGAAGAATTAAACATACGCATGATTCACACCTTGATGGACATGTATCGTACGGCACCCATCGGATACAGCGGGCACGAAACAGGCCTCGCCACGACCGAAGCCGCAGTTGCCATAGGTGCGTCATTTGTTGAAAGGCATTTTACCCTTGACCGGGCTATGTGGGGCACTGACCATGCGGCCTCGGTTGAACCGGCTGGAATGGCCCGGTTGGTGCGCAACATTCGGGATATTGAATTGGCCATGGGCGATGGGATAAAACGCATTTACGATTCTGAATTAGAGCCCCGCAAACGCCTACGCCGCGTAAGCCTAGAAGATCTGAAAAACAAAGGGTGATAATTTATGGGCGATTTGTTTTCAAATTGGACTTGGAATGTAGAGACCATCAGCGGTGCGATTCTGCTGATGACTCCCTTCGTGTTCATTTTGTTGGAACGGTATTTCCCTTATCAGAAAGGTCTTTCCATTTTCCGAAAAGGGTTTTGGATTGACTTTGTATGGTACACCCTGATTCAAAGCTTCTTTTTAAAGATATTGATCTTCGATTTCATCATTGCCCCAGCAGAGATTTCGCTAGGCATTGAAAAAAACGGGTACATCAGCCACTGGCCCATCTGGGCTATCGTTCTGTTTTTTGTGGTTACCCACGACTTCTATATTTATTGGTTTCATCGGTTTCAACACAGCAACGCTTGGTTTTGGCGCACGCACGAGGCACACCACTCCGTTGAAAATGTAGATTGGTTGGCGGGCAGCCGCTCCCATGTTGTAGAAATCATCATCAATCAAACCATTGAATTCCTTCCCATCTTCTTTTTGCTCGACATTGAAACAGCGGCCATTGTGGTTCCAATTAAGGCTCTTATAGATGCCATTTGGGGGCAGTTTATACATGCCAATGTGGACATCAAATTAGGCAGACTGGGGTATTTGATAAATGGGCCGGAATTGCACCAATGGCATCATGCCGACCATGCCGAGGTTTACCACGCGAACTTTTCGACGAAATTGGCAATTTGGGACTGGCTATTTGGCACCATTTACAAGCCTGGTTTTAAACCCCGACGGTTTGGAGTTTGGTATCGCTATCCAAGGGGTTGGGCAGAGCAGCATGTATTTTCGGTGTTTCGGTTTAATGTTGGAAAATGGGAAGACGCCGGATTCGGAAAAACAATAACAAACCTGCGCATCAATCTGCTGAACAGGCTAAGGCCTTTTTTACCCAAGGCGTGGAAGCCAATCCGTTTGGATGGCTACGAAAAATACGGCCCTAAACCCGAGTTGTACGACAGATTGCCTTCGGATATATCGAGCAGAACAGCATGACCCTTTTGTGGCTGAGTTTGGCTGCACTTTGCCAAACAGCATGGATTTGGTCCACCACGAAATTGAGCGGGCAGGCCATCCGCGACGGGCTCCGATTTGGAACAAGATCTGCCCGTTGGAAGGCCTTTTCACCTTTGCTTGTTTATTTGGCCGCAGGCATTAGCAACGTGTGGATGCTAACCCTAGTGATGCGGGAATGGCCGGCTTCATTGACCTACGGAGTTTGGACGGGATTGGTCATAGTGCTGGCAGCGGTTCGAGAATGGATGTTTGACAACAAGGCGCTCAGGCCTAAACAGGTCTTTTTTTTGTTTTTGATTTTTATAGGTACGGCTGGACTTCATTTTTTACACGGTGAAGACAAGTAAGCGGGCCTGGTTTTATTTGATAGCAGCCGCCCTGATGGAAGCCTGCTGGTTTTACAGCATACAATGGATGCAGAAATTGTCCTGGCCCGGCCGCTTTCCTTGGATAGAAGGTCCAATGGAAGGCTGGTTGGGTTTGCTTGGCTATGCAGGATTTGGAATAGCAAATGCCTTGTTTTTTTTAAAAGCCGCCAAGTCTATACCCGCGAGCATTGCCTTTGGTGTATGGACAGGATCTGCGCTGTTTGCAATGGTTTTAATCGACCATTTTTTCGGAATTCAACCCCTGGATGTTCTTAGGAGCCTTTGCTTGCTCTTCATATTTACGGGTGTTTTGGGATTAAAAAAGGAGAGTTAAGGGGCATTCCTTGGTTGCGGAATCAATTTCCCTTTAAGCCTCAACTGTTTCGGTTTTCTTTCTAAAATCGCTTTCGCCCCTGCCTTGTTTTACTAAACAAGTTTTAAAAAATTTGCAACAAATCAATTCCAGCCCAATTTCCACTGCTCATGCATAAAAAAACGGCATGGTTCTTCGATTCTGTTTCGATGCGGGCTTTAAATTTAGCGGGGTCTGAAAAAACCTGGTCGGGTTGAATTCCCAATGCCTCGGCTACCTCGGATGGATTCAGGATTGGGAGTCGTTTTATTTCAAGAGCATGCGGATCATACAGCACCGCGATTGAATCGGCTCCCGAAAATGCGCCTTTGTATTCTGGCAAAAACACCTTACTTAAACTGCTGTAGGTATGCAATTCTAGCAAAGCCATCAGCCGGTGTTCTGGATAGGCTTCTCTAACCGCCTGAACGGTTGCCTTCACTTTAGAGGGGCTGTGAGCAAAGTCTTTGATGGCTAAAAAGCCCTGTTCCTCTATTCGCTTCCATTCTTCCATCCGTTTTGCTGCACCCGTAAAATGGCGCATAGAGGTTAACATGGCATGGTCTGAACCGCCTAGAATTCGGTTCACCAACAAGCCCGCGCCCAAATTTTGGATGTTGTGCCTGCCTTGAATGCCAACAGGATACTCCTGACCCTCATGTTGGATCAGTGCCGTATGTCCTTGGTACCGGTAAGGCAGGGTTTTATACGGATGCCTTTGGATGTCGTTTCGGGGGTGGTTTTTTACCAACGTCTCTAAATCGGTGTCTTCTTGACAGTAAACCAGATGGGCATTCGGCATCAGAGTGTCAATGAACCGGTAAAACTGATTTCGGTAATCGTCTAGCGTCTTAAACACATTCACGTGATCCCAGGCTATGCCTGTAATAACTCCAATGTGGCCTTGATAAACATGAAACTTAGGGATGGGTTGCCGGGCAGAGGACAGATATTCATCGCCCTCAATAACGGCCAATTTGGATTCTGGGTCAAACAAAACGGGGGACTCGAGTCCTGGAACGCTAGCCCCAACCAAACAATCAAACCGGATGTTCTGGGCTTGAAGTCCATGTATAATCATGGATGTGGTGGTGGTTTTCCCGTGGCTTCCACCCACAACAACGCGTGTCTTTTGCAAGGTATATTGGGTAAAAAAGGCGGGATAAGAATGTACGGGAATTCCTATCTCTTCAGCTCGAAGCAGCTCTGGATTGTCGGCTTTAGCGTGCATGCCCAACACCACGGCATCTAAACCTGCATGCATGCGGTCGGGGAACCAGCCCTCGGTTGTCGGCAAAAGTCCAGCAAGCTGAAGCCGTGTCCTAGAAGGCTCAAAGATTTCGTCATCAGAACCTGTTATGGTGTGGCCTTCGCGTTGCAAGGCCAATGCCAAATTGTGCATCGCGGCTCCGCCAATGGCAATAAAATGAATGTTCATTCTTTAAAGTAATAGATCTACTGACAAGTAACGGTGGTTATAACGTGGCGGTTGGATGTTCCGCCACACCAAGTTGCATGGTAATTGCAATTGGGTTCATATCCAAAACAATTGTTCGTTGAAGGATATGCAATTTGAAAACTCTGGGCTCCAGAATATCCAATTGCCTGACAAAAACAATCGGCAGTTTGTTGGTCGGTCATTGGCCACCCATACTGACTTGTGCGAATTAAGTACTCCTGGCCCGACTGAAAATAGTTGTAGGTGTTAACGGTAACCCCGGCACTGATGGTCATTTGAAGGGAGTCTTTTTCGCTGCAACCTATGCTGTTGTAGGCGGTTAAATACACCCAATAGGTGCCTGCTTGCGACCAAGTAACGCTGGGGTTGGAAGAACTTGAGGTGGCTGGGGTCCCACCCTGAAAAGACCAAGAATAAGAAGCAATGGTTCCTGGCTGGGCCGCGGCAAAAGGAACAGAAACGTTTGTACCAGCCGAAGTGTTGTTGACCGAAATGCTGGGGTTGGGCGGATTTTGGCAATCGCACAATACCGCTTGCCAGCCCCCCTGAGGCAGATGCAATTCCAAGCATTGTGTACTTGTATTGAAAACCAAAAGGCCTGCAGCCGGATTCACAATGGCATTTCGCTGTTGGGTGGTCATGCGGGGCGGCAACAAGCCCCTGTCGGTAAAATCCACATCTAAGCCAGCGCTGGAATCGGCCGGTGCCGGATTCGGACCGATGCGCACTCCTTGAGCCGAAAGGGAGAAAGGCAACAAAGCCAGGAAAATGAATGCCACGGTTTTCATTAAGGTATGATATTAAATTCGATGATGGATAATATATTGGAATTCGGGACGGTTGAACCTGCACTGATTTGAATAGGTTGGCAGAGAAAAGCAGAAGTGCGGTTGTCGCGGGTTACTGCATTTTGACCGACATTAACCGAGGCGGTATGCACACAAGGACTGGCAGGAACTTCAACAATAGTTCCGGCTGGGAGCCAAGTTATCAAGCCTGATCCCTGCCCCAGTTGATGCCCGTTTGCCGTCGGGGCCAGCACACCCCCACATGAAGAGAAGTTTATAGCCGTAGCCAAGGTTGAGCCTGATGTGGATCCTGAGCATGGATTTGGCGTTGTTCCGGACCAGTTTGCTGTAAAGGTAGAGGTGGAGGATAAAAAATGCCGAGTTCCGTAGCTGTTTTGGGTAATTTTCCAAACCCTTCCCGCAGGTACCGTGTAGGGGCTGTTGCTGTTGTCGAGCAATAGAGCTTGATTAAATTGCAGGGAACCCTGGGCCCCAAGGACTCCAAAACTGAACAACAAAAACAAAAGAGGGAATCTTTGCAGGGGCAAATTCATAAAATTGGGAAGCAGGTTTTCAAAGGTGAAGGTACAAATAAAGATTTGTGGGGTGGAAGGAAAGGAGGGGTTAGGCCTCGGGCCTTACCCTGCACAGATAAATTCGTTTGGGGTTTAATGCCCGACTGCCAGCCCCAACAGGTTCCGTCATCTCGCCTATTCCATTGGTTCTTTTTTGTGAACTGCGGTAGCGAATGCCTGTAATATTTCCCTGACTGTCGCGCTCCCAGCCAAGAAACAGGGCCGAATGTCCTGTGTTGTTGTTTCGCCAAAACTGCAAAAAATCACCCGGCAGAGCATCTTCCAAATTTACCTTTTGTCCCCATTTCCATTTTTCAAGCACATGAAGGCATTGGGTTTCTGCGGCAGCGTTTGTATTCCCGTACCAATCTTGCTGTATGCTTCGCAAAGCCTGCAAGCTTAGTGTGTCGAAACAGCCATAGGATTGCATTACTTTAAAAAACACGGTAAAAGTAAATCCAGAACAAAAGGTGCCAGACTTGCTTCTTTTTAAAAGGGTGTCGTTCCCATGCTTAAGGGCTTCTGGGCAGCCCGTACTGGACCAAATATATTCTCCACCATTGGGATAAAAATTAGCCTGGCTTAAAAATTCGGCATTTAAACTTTGAGCGTGCGGCATTGACTCTGAAAAAAGAGGAAGGAGGGACAAACAAATAAAAGCGGTTTTGGCTAACTGGTTCAAAAATCCTGACATTGCATTGCTTTCCGTTCATGAATTGAATTCGAAAATAATCATTTTGGGGGACTCCACGGCAGCACAGGGCAATCCCAGTCCGTGTAAATGGCAGGGCATTTTTTTAGAGCGGAATTTAAGGCGAAGGCATGACCGGCGCCTATAAACCTATTTATCTAAGATAGAGCACCGATTTGAAATTCCAAATCAACAGCCCGCCGCATGTTTCCAAACCCGATTTCCCTCAACCCCAAATCCCAAGCCCCAAAAAATGTGGGATATCCTTATCGCCTGTTTCAATCCTACGATTTCCGCTGCCTAAGCGCCCGAACCTATCCGTCAGATGGGAATAAAAGCAGCATTGAGAACCCAGATGAACACAAACAGCCATGCGGCTGTTCTTGATTCGGCATCTGAAATTCGGGTATAACCTGTTTTTTTGCCGGCCGCATTGCGTTCAGTTCAAGACACAAACCGCCCCAAAATATTCCCTACCTTTGCAGTAAATTGTCTTGCTATGCAAAGCTTTCAGGTTGTTGTAATCGGGTCAGGACCTGGCGGATATGTCGCTGCCATCCGTTGTGCTCAGTTGGGTTTAAAAACCGCGTTGATCGAAAAATATGCTACCCTAGGCGGCACCTGCCTGAATGTTGGCTGTATTCCATCAAAAGCCTTGCTTGACAGTTCAGAACATTATTACAATGCCAGCCACACCTTCGCCGAGCACGGCATTGAGCTGAGCAACCTGAAAGTCAATTTTGCACAAATGATTGCGCGCAAAAATGAGGTGGTTAGCCAAACCAGTGGAGGGATTTCGGGTCTCATGAAAAAAAACGGAGTTGCCGTTTTTCAGGGAACAGGCTCCTTTAAAGCCAAAGGCACCATACTGCTTACCGCCAACGACGGCAGCCAAATCGATTTGAATTACGAAAAAGCCATAATTGCTACGGGATCCAAACCCGCTGGCCTTCCGGGCATTGAACCCGACAAAAAACGCATCATCACCTCGACCGAAGCCTTGAATCTAAAAGAAGTTCCCAGCCATTTGTTGGTTATTGGAGGAGGAGCCATTGGATTAGAAATGGGTTCTGTTTATGCCCGATTGGGGGCAAAGGTTAGCATTGTTGAATTTGCAGACCGGCTAATTCCGGGCTTTGACGGCACTATGAGCAAAGATTTAACCCGGGTAATGAAAAAATTGGGTGCCGAAGTATTCACCGAAACCCGCGTAACCTCTGTAAAAAATACCGGGAAACAGGTTCTGGTTACCGCCGAAAACAAAAAAGGGGAAGCCCTTGAATGGAAGGTGTCCTACTGCCTAGTTTCCGTAGGCCGAAAACCTTACACCGAAGGATTGAACCTGGCTTCTGTTGGCCTGAGTACCGACGACCGTGGGCGGATTCCTGTCAACGATCACTTGCAAACGGCCGACCCAAATATTTACGCTATTGGCGATGTGGTGCGCGGTGCTATGCTTGCACACAAAGCCGAAGAAGAAGGCATGCTCGCCGCCGAATTGATTTCTGGACAGCAACCCCACATCAATTACTTGCTGATTCCAAATGTAGTATATACCTGGCCGGAGGTCGCCTCCGTAGGTCATACAGAAGAGGAATTGAAGGCGTCTGGCCGTGCATACAAAGTGGGTAGTTTTCCCTTCCGGGCCAGCGGTCGAGCACGAGCCAGCATGGATTTAGATGGGCAGGTAAAGGTGCTTGCCGACAAAAACAACGATGAAATACTGGGTGTTCACATTATCGGCCCCCGTGCCGCAGACATGATTGCAGAAGCTGTAGTTGCAATGGAATATCGAGCTACCGCCGAAGACATTGCTCGAATAAGCCACGCCCACCCTACTTATACTGAAGCCTTTAAAGAAGCTTGCTTGGCGGCCACAGACAACAGAGCTATTCACATCTGATACTTTTGCCCTATCCGCTTTTCAGTGCGTTGGGGATTTGCCTCTTCCAACAACATGCATATTCGGCTCAAACTAGCAGCTAGCTGAACCAAATGCCTTTGCAAAACAGGGGGGGCACTGACCTTTGTTGAAAAATAATGGTACATTTACTCCATTCTCCCTAGCAACACGGCTTTCGAGGTTTCCGAGCGAAAAGAAAGTTCGACAAACATCAAACAGTACTTCCTTATGTTTAAGAAATTTTCACTCACCGACAAATTGCTGTTCATTTCAGCCAGCCTTTCCTTGGTATATTCTGAAATCCTTTTCTTTAATGGAAATACCAACGAAGCAATATTTGTAGGAATATGGGTTCCCAGCATCCTCGCCTTTGGAATTTATTTGAAATTAATAAATAAAAATGACTGAATTCATCCCTTATTTTGCTGGAGTTATTACTCTAATTTTTGGAGTTGCCTTTAGCTATTCGATTACCGACGGATGGAATTTCAAAAGAAAAAAAAAGGAATAATTGCCCTGCTTGGAAAATTGTGGATTGATGGTATAGCTTAATTTAAAAAAAAAATAACGGGTTAAAAAATAAAACGAATCACTTTAATTAAATTTCAAAATGAACATCTATATTCCATCTATACTTCAGCTTGCCGTAGGATTGTCGGTTATTTACGTTTGGGTTTTTCGATATGACAATGTCGTTTTGGAGTTCAAACAATTTGGTTTAAGTGATATAACGAGAAATGCGGTGGGGGCGTCAAAAACCATATTGTCAACCTTGCTTATCGTTGGGATTTGGAAAACCGACTTGGTTTTCCTGTCGGCAATACTGATGGGGGGCTTTATGTTGGCAGCACAATATTTTCATTTTAAAGTGAATAACCCCCTCGCCAAACGCATCCCTTCTCTGGTCTTTTTGTTTTTATCGGCAATTATTGCCCTGAATCCGTTTCAATATTTGAAATGACAATTCAGTTTGTTTGCGTTTTAATATCAGCTGTATCTTTTTATTTCTACGGGGCCGCTTATTTTCTATCGCCGCACATAAAAGCGGAATTTAGGAGATTCAAACTGGAGCGAATAGGGGTTCTGGTGGTAGGGTTGGAATTGCTGGGCGCCACGGGTTTATTGGTGGGCCTCAAATACAATCCGCTGCTCATGGCTTCGTCTTTGGGCCTTGGGGTGTTGATGTTGTGCGGCTTAATCGTTCGCATCAAGTTTAAGGACAGCTTTTTGATTTCCATTCCAGCCTTTTTTTTCATGATTTTAAACTTTTTCATTTTTTTTCAAACCCTTAAATTTCAAAGTCCCTAACCTGCAATTCGTACAAAGGGACGGGGATTCGTTTAGGCTTTATGGATTGGCTGCAACCGTTTTTTCGAGGGGGCTAAAATACAGCCGCCGCTCTAATGCAACGGAGGAAATCGTGGATAAACATTGAACCTGTTTTTAGATGCGGTTGGGTTTTTAGGAACAAAGGGAACCCCTCCGATTCAAATAACACCACCTCGAAATCAGGTCAAAGAATCTTATCTGAAAAAATGGCCGCTTATCATTTGGCATTATGTCCGTATCGCATTATATTTGCCCCGTCAATTGCCCGATCGTCTAACGGTAGGACAGCAGTTTTTGGTACTGTTTGTGGTGGTTCGAATCCATCTCGGGCAACATTAGCGCTCTTCGGGGCGCTTTTTTTATGTCGTGCGTTGAGGCATCACCCAGCCACTTAACCTATTCATAACAGACTGCGTTCCGGTGGCTCTTCGGTTTTTTTTGTAATTTCAACCCAAATAAAAATTCCAATGCTTCGATTGCTATTTCTAAGCTTTCTTTTGCCCATCAGTCTGTTCGCCCAAACCGACACGGAATTTTGGTTTGTGGCCCCCGAGGTTCAGCAAAGCCATGGCGACCGGCCCATCACCGTTCGTTTGTCCACCTCGCAGCAAGCGGCCACGGTACAAATTACCATGCCCATCAATCCGGGATTTCCTCCGATCAACGCAGTAATTCCCCCCAATACTACCAATTCCTTCGATTTAACCACTTGGGTGGATTTGCTGGAGAACAAACCCGCCGACGTGGTCCTTGACAAAGCCCTGCGCATTGTTTCAAGCGCACCGATTACGGCCTATTATGAGGTGGTTACTTCCTGCAACTGCAATCCCGACATTTTCACCTTAAAAGGCCGAAACGCCTTGGGCACTTCTTTTATGCTTCCTTTTCAAACCTTCCTGAACAATGGAGTAGGAAATGCCTGGAGCGGATTTGATATTGTGGCAACCCAGCCCAATACCAGCATTACCATAACTCCCACCGCCGCCATTGTAGGCCATCCGGCGGGCGTGCCCTTCACCATCAACCTAAACATGGGCGAAACTTGGAGTGGAGTATCCACATCACAGAGTTTTACTCAGCGGCCCAGCGGAACAACAATTAGTTCAGACAAGCCCATAGCAGTTACCATCAAAGACGACTCCATGAATGGAGGTGTTTACGGCGGGTGTGCCGACCTGATGGGCGACCAAATGGTTCCTATTCCATTGCTCGGCACCGACTACATTACCATCAAAGGCTATTTGAATGGTCCCGACCGGGTTTTTGTAATGGCAACCCAAAACAACACCCAAGTAACCATTGATGGAACCGTTGTAGGAACCATCAATGCTGGGCAAAGCTATACCCACGTTCAATCGGCCAACACTGCCTTTATTCAGGCCAGCTTGCCGGTGTACGTCTTGCATACCACAGGTTTTGGCTGCGAAGTGGGGGGAGCCGTTCTACCGACCATTATTTGCACTGGCAGCCAGCAAATTGGTTTTACCCGAAGTACCACCGAATTTTTTGCCTTAAATTTAATGGTGAAAGCCGGGGGTGAAGGCAATTTTACCTTAAACGGCAATCCCACCCTCATTACCTCAGGCAATTTTGCACCTGTTCCCGGCTCCAATGGCGCATGGATGTATGCCCAAATTCAATTTAACACCAACAACATCCCCCAAGGCCAGGCAAGCCTCATTGCCAATTCTTCTCATTTGTTCCACATGGGGGTGATCAACGGCGGAGCTTCTTCCGGTTGCCGGTACGGGTATTTCTCCGACTATTCAGCCTATCAATTTGACGCCAGCTCTACCACCGATTCAATCTGCCAAGGAGGTAACCTCATTTTGAGTGCCAATTCTTTGGGCGGGGCCAATTATCAGTGGACCGGTCCAAACAATTATTCAAGTTCCAACCAAATCGATACGCTATTCAATGTAAATCCGTCGATTTCAGGACTGTATCATTTGACGGGTTCGGTTGGAGCCTGCCCTGTGATTTCCGATAGTATATTGGTGTTTATTCAGCAAACGCCTGCCCCTGCGGTGGCCGCTCCCCTGGGGCCTGTTTGTGCTGGCGACACGGCATTTCTTTCGGCTACTGGCCCATTGGGTGCGTCGTATCAGTGGTCTGGGCCAAACAACTTTCAATCTACAGGTCAACAAACCCAAGTTGTTGGGATTCTGTCTCCCCAATCTGGTTGGTACACTGTGATTCCAGTCATTAATGGGTGCCCCGGCAGCAGCGATCAGGTATGGGTTTCGGTTGATTCTGTCGCCCTTAATCCCCAGGTTGTTTCGCCTGTATGCAACAACGGGAGTACGGGCAGCATTCTATTGAATGTACAAAGCGGCATATCTCCTTTTACCTTTGCTTGGAACGGGAATTTACCTCCGGTTTCTCAACAATCCAATTTGGTTCCAGGCACCTATACCGTTTTGGTAACCGATTCGAACGGCTGCACGGCAACTTTTTCGACAACCCTTTCTAACCCTGCCCCCATCAACGTTTCTTTAAATGCCAGCCCTGCTACCTGTCCCAGTTCTGCCGATGGAAGCCTTCAAGCTCAAACGGGAGGCGGTACCGGCCCCCTTTCCTTTCAATGGAGCCATGGCCCAACGGTTCAAAATCCAGCCCCTGTTTCAGGTGGTTGGTATTTTTTAACCACCACCGACAGCAACGGTTGTCAAAGAACAGATTCGGTTTTGGTGCCGGCACCGCCCATGCTAACCGCCGCTTTCGATTCTGTTTTGCCGCCTCTGTGCTTTGGGAATTCAAACGGCTTCCTTTCACTTTTGGCCAGCGGTGGCCCCGGCGGATTTAACTACCAATGGATTGGTAGCGGCTATTCTCAAGCTAGTCAAGGGGGCTTGGCCGCGGGGAATTACCAAATTGTACTGACCGATGGCCTTGGCTGCGACACGCTTATTTTAGACACCAGCCTTATTTCTCCGCCCCCGGTGGTTGTAACGGCTGCGGGCCCCAACCCGATTTGCCAAGGCATCCCCTTTTTGCTAACGGCAACGGGTGGTCAATCTTATCTTTGGGCAGGAGGCAGCATCAACGGAACGGGTGGCGACAGCGTATTTACCAGCCTGCAACAAAACACGACCTTCTCTGTAATTGGCTCGGTTGGTCCTTGTGCCGATACCGCCCAGGTTTCCGTTTCGGTATTGCCCCGTCCTCAGGCCGACGTCCAATGGCAAGGAGCTTGTGTAAACGATACGCTTTGGCTCGATGCCAGTGGCAGCCAAGTGGGCAATCCAGCTCAACTGCAACAGTGGTTTTGGGATTTGAATGAAGATGACCAAAACGATGCCCAACAAATTGCAATTGGCCATGTGTTTTCTGCGCCGGGGTCCCCGATTGTTCGGCTGATTGTGGTAGCCGACAATGGCTGCATTGACACCCTTCATGTGCCGGTGGCGGTTCACCCACTTCCCTTTTCCGCATTTGTTCCGGTTGTGGTTTGTTATGGACAAATTTTCCAGCCTCAAAACTCCAGCACCATATCTTCAGGGAACCTTAGTTCGTTTTTATGGAGCTTTGGAGACGGAGGCAGCGGCAGCGGACAAAGTCCAAGCTATACCTATTCAGATACCGGTTGGTTTCAGGTTCAACTGATCGCCGAATCGGATCAAGGTTGCTTAGATACGGTCCAGTCTAACATCTATGTTTCTCCGGGGCCCGAAGTCGCCGCCAATGTAGTTCCCGGTTGTTTTGGCTTGGTTGAATTTAGCTTGCAGCAAATCCATGGAGACTCCTTGGTAAATCCTGTAACCTGGAATACGGGCGAGAACACTCAAACAACGGGGAATCCTATAAACTACACCTATCAAGGGGGGCCTGGCAGCTATCCTGTGCAAGCTTTTGTGTTTGATGTAAACGGATGCCGAGGCGAAGCCAACACCACCGCCGAGGTGCCCGACACCAAAACCTGGGAAGACATTTCGTTTCCAAATGTGCTGACTTCCAATGGCGATGGCCTCAACGATGAACTCGTTTTTGATTCGGACATTGAAAATTGTTCGCCCTATTTGGTCTGGGTATTTAACCGCTGGGGCCGGCTGGTTTTTGAGGGCAGTTCTGGGGGCAGCATTTTCCGGGGCTTTACCCAAGACGGGGCTAAGCTGGAAGATGGCGTATATCAGTACATTGTACGGGCTGCAGATGGCTCCTTCGAGCGGGTTAGCATCCTGTCCCTGTTTGGACAGCCTTAAACAAAAACACGTTAATTGATCAATTCAATGACCACCCGCCGATTCAGGTAGCGGCCTTCTGGGCTGCTGTTGTCGGCTGCGGGTCGATGTGGGCCAAACCATTGTGTTAATATTCGGGCAGGGGTTAGGCCGCATCGAATCAGGTAGTTCTTGACTTCCAGGGTTCTCAATTCCGACAAATTTAGGTTGTAATCGTTCCCTCCAACGCTGTCGGTATGGCCGCCAAGCATAATCCTTAATCGAGGATTTTGATTCAAGTGCAGCAACAATTTTTTTAATCGGGCTTCCATGTCGGGAGACAAATCAAAGTGGTCGTGATCAAAATGAATCCGAGTCATCAGGTCTAGGTCTTCGGCTTGGGTTCTTAAATCAACTTGCAAGGCCCTACTCAAAGGCTCCAACGAAACATCATCCAACAAATAATACGCACGCTGCCGAGTGTTGTACAACAGGTCCAAAATGTTGCTTCCGGTGGTTCCTCTATCCAGTTTAGGTGTTTCACGGTCATCCCTAAAATTCCCGATGGTCAAGTATTGCAGGGGTTCTCGAGCAACTAAGGTATCTTGAATTAACACCCACCGGTCGGCCCGCTCCAAGACCTCTTTAAATTCTATTTGAGGAATAAGCTTAAGTCGTTTGTATGAATCTTGCTTTATCGGTTGTGCTGAAAAATAAAAGCCGAGATTTCCGGCAGCAACCGGACTGTTTTTGTGGAGCCTAATCCAGGCTTTTAGCAGGTATGATTCTCCCGGCACCAAAGCCGCCGCCAAATGGGTTTGAATATACTCCCTCCAGGCCCCATGTGGCGGGCTTATTCCGTAGGTAAAAATGCCCACCATGCTTTGCCCCCGGTGGGCAGAAACGCCCACGATGTTGCTTCCTGAGCCGCAATAGTTGGGGCATTGTTCGTTTTGGAAAGAGGTAAACACGTCGGCGGTAGTGAAGGTCGGCAGCGTCCAATTATTGATGTTAAATTCATTCAATCGGGCCACCCATCCACAGGGAATTTCGCCTTTAAAAACCTCAAACCCGCCGTTATACACTAGATTTTGGCTTCGCAGGCCAGAGGCTATGCCAAAAAAGAAAAGGTATCGGCAGCTTTTTATCCAAGAAAAGGACACCATCATCGTCGGTATTCGGGTTGATTGCTGTCCAACATTTGAAGGTAATTTTTAAACCTGTCGGGGTGAATTTTACCCGATTCAACCCCTTCTATAACGGCACAACCAGGCTCATTGGTATGCAAGCAATTGGAATACTTGCATTCGTTTTTGAGTTGAAATATATCGGGGAAGAAATCGCCAATCTGCCCATCTTCCATATCGTAGAGTCCAAACTCTTTAATTCCTGGAGTGTCGATGATGCGTGTTTCTGTGTTCAGAAATAGCATTTCGGCGAAGGTGGTTGTGTGCTTCCCTTTTTTGTGTTTGTCAGACAAGCCTCCGGTTCTTAGGTCAAGGCTTGGAGACAAGGCATTAATCAAGGTGGATTTCCCTACTCCAGAATGGCCACAAACCAATGTGGTTTTTGATTCCAACCATTTTTTCAGGTCTTCTATGCCTAGGCCTGTTTCTGCCGAGACTGAGAAAACAGGGTAAGGCAATTTTCGAAAATGAGATAAAAAGCGTTCGGCCTCGTCTAAGTGTTCTGGCCAAAGGTCGCATTTGTTAACCACAATGCAGGCCGGAATAGAATAGGCCTCGGCGGTCACCAAGATTCGATCGACAAAGCCTGTACTGGTCCGTGGGTGAAGAACAGAGGCTACCACCCAAAGTCCATCCAGATTGCTGGCCAGAATATGGGTTTGCTTGTCGAGCCGGGTCGACGTTCGGATTAGGTAATTTTTGCGTGCTTGAATTTCCTCTATGGTGTGGGGTTGTCCGGGTATGGGTTCCGACAATCGGACTAAATCGCCAACGGCAACGGGATTGGTATGCTTTAAGCCTTGCAAGCGCAACTTTCCTGCCAATTGAGCGGTTGTCATGCACTGGGCATGTGGCAGCCAGATTGAATAGTGGTTTCCAGTAGAACGAGTTACAATCCCGTCCATAAAGCTGTGCTGGGATAGGCAAATGCAATGTAGGTGAATAGACAAACACTGGCAAGCAAAACATAACCAAGCAAACTACCCAGCACACCTCCAATCAAATTGCCTGTTTTTCCGGTAAGCAAAAGAGTAAACAAAAGGTCAATCCCTAGGGCCAATCCCAACAAAGCTAGGGCCTGAAAAACCATAATTCCATTTAGGGTAATTTGCAGCCACAGGATTAGGCCCACGGTCAACCATGCAAAAATCCCCCCCAGCAATGCTGTCCAAAAGGACCTATACAAAGGCTGATATTCGGCCCATTGCAACAATGCGGCCCGAATAAGCACAAAGAGTAAAAAAGCAGAGCCGGCCAACAAGCCGTTCAGGGGGTCGTTTAAAAATGAATCAAACTCCTCAAATAAAAGGGTGCTGGGCTTCATTCCTGCAAGTTACGATTTTTCGGCTGAACCCTTAGCCCACTCTAACAGCTGCCGGGTAAGCGATTCTATTTTAAACAAGGCATCGGCTTCTTTTTGCCGCTCAATAGCCACCACCTCTGGCTTTGCATTGGCCACAAAACGTTCGTTGCTTAGTTTTTTGCGCACACTTTCAACAAAACCCTCTAAGTAGGTTTTTTCCTTTTCAATGCGTTCAATTTCGGCCGCCGCATCCATATATCCCCCTGCAGGAATGCTACACGTCCATTGCTTTACCTGAAAGGAAAACACTTCTCTTGGGGCCGGGTCTTGGGTATTTACAAAAGACACATGGGCCAAATGCCGAAGTATTGACTCTAGGTTAGAATCCCAATGAATGTGTTCGGTGCCCGAAACAAAAAGGGTTAATGGGTCTTTCATGGGTATGCCCTGTTGCTGCCGAACAGCCCTAACTTGGGTAATAACCTCGAACATCAATTCCATTTTCGCTAAGAACTCAAGGTTAAAGGAATGTGCCGCTTGTGGCAAGAGTTCAACCATCAGGCTTTTTCCATGGGCACGATGGCGTAATCCTTGCCAAATTTCTTCTGTAATAAAGGGAATAAATGGGTGCAACAAGGCACAGAGCTGCTCTAACCGTGCCGTCGCAGCCTTAAGTCCCGCTTCTGAAAGTCGGAATCCAAATGCAGGCTTCAACATTTCTAAGTACCAACTGCAAAAATCATCCCAGGTAAGTTTGTAGACTGTCATCAGGGCTTCGCTGATTCGAAATTGTTCAAATTGCTGATTCAACTTCGCAGAAACCTCTTGTAAGCGCTCGCTCATCCAAGCTTCAGCCAGGCTAAGGCGTTCCGTTTCTAAAGGGTCTATGGATAATTCCGAATCCTGTTGTTGCTGCTTCCAGTGCACAACCAAACGGTAGGCATTCCAAAGTTTATGGGTAAAATTCCGCCCTTGTTGGCACAAATTCTCATTAAAAAGCAAATCGTTGCCCGCAGGGGCACTCAACAGCATGCCTACTCGAACTCCATCTGCACCGTGTACTCGAATAAGGGCAAGGGGGTCGGGAGAATTTCCAAGGCTTTTTGACATTTTTCGCCGCTGGTCGTCGCGAACAATACCTGTAAAGTACACGTTTTTAAACGGCGCCTTTCCTTGAAAAGCATACCCGGCCATCACCATTCGAGCCACCCAAAAGAACATAATCTCAGGTGCGGTAACCAAATCGTTGGTCGGATAATAATAGGAAATCTCTGGATTGCCCGGCGATTTGAATCCATCAAAAACAGAAATGGGCCACAACCAAGAGCTAAACCAGGTATCCAACACATCTTCATCTTGATTCAGCTGGCTAAAACTGGGGTTCAGGGCGGCCATTTTTTCTTTTGCCTCGGACTCTGTCAAGGCCACCACTGCATTTCCATGCTCATCGTACCAGGCCGGAATCCGCTGTCCCCACCAAAGTTGGCGGCTGATGCACCAATCTTTTATGTTTTCTATCCAATGCCGGTAGGTGTTTTTAAACTTCGCGGGATGAAATTGGATTTCATCTTGCATAACGGCATCCAACACCTGCGGGTATTTTTGCATGAAGGCCTGCATGTTGACAAACCATTGCAGAGAAAGTCGAGGCTCAATAACCGCTTGAGTTCGTTCAGAATGCCCAAGCTGTTGAGCGTACTCTTCTGTTTTGACCAACAAGCCCTGGCTATCGGCCGTCTGGGCAACCGCTTTCCTTGCCTCGAATCGATCCATGCCGGCAAAGCGGCCTGCCAGCTCGGTTAGAAGTCCCGTTTCAGTAAACACATCGGGGGCTGTAAGTCCATGCCGTTGGCCCAGCGCATAATCGTTGGGGTCGTGGGCGGGGGTTACTTTTAAGCAACCCGTTCCAAAATCGGCACTTACATAATCGTCGGCAATGATGGGAACCCATACATCGGTGAGGGGCACCCGCACCTTTTTACCGATCCAATTTGTGTAGCGATCGTCCTGGGGGTTTACGCAAACGGCCACGTCCGCAAATATAGTTTCAGGACGGCTGGTCGCTACTACAATATAGCTGCCTGGGGTTTCCCCTTCATATTTTAAGTAATACAGAATCCCAGATACTTCTTTGTGAATCACTTCCTCATCCGACAAAGCAGTACGGCCTACGGGATCCCAGTTTACCATGCGCAGGCCCCGGTAAATTAATCCTTGCTCATGCAATCGAACAAACACTTCTTGCACTGCCAAGCTTAAATCGGGCTCCATGGTAAATCGAGTGCGGTCCCAATCGCAAGAGGCCCCTAACTTTTTCAACTGCTCTAAAATAATGCCCCCGTATTTTTCTTTCCATTCCCAGGCATGGTCTAAAAAAGCCGCTCTACCTATCTCTCTTTTTTTAATGCCTTTTTCCCGCAGCAAGGCCACAACTTTGGCTTCGGTGGCAATGGAGGCATGGTCGGTACCGGGAACCCAGCAGGCGTTTTTTGATTGCATGCGGGCACGGCGAACGAGTACATCTTGTATGGTATTGTTGAGCATGTGCCCCATGTGCAGAACCCCCGTTACATTGGGCGGGGGAATCACAATGGTGTAGGGCTCCCTGTGGTCGGGGGTCGATTTAAAGTACCCCTGGCTTAACCAATACGAATACCAATAATCTTCCCGCTGATTCGATTCAAACTGCTTTGAAATTTCCATGGCGTGGGTCTGCTTAATGGGCCAAAAGTACTACGAATTTTGCTGGTTTTAGGGCAAATGCAACGGAAGGAAAGCACATTCATTTGGCTGGGCAGATTTTAAAAACACCCTTTTTAGCTGAAAAAACGCAAGCTCTTTTGCGGTTAATATCCTACGAAAACCGCCTTTGATGGTTTTTTACCCTAGAGCCCACCGCCATGCAGGCCGTTTTTTCAGGAACAACAAAAGACAGCAGATTGCTTGCGGAAAAAGGGCCCCGATGTGGCTATGGGTTATGGCCTTTGGCTCGGCGGGGGGCGGCCTACTCAAACAAGAACCCTGAAATTCCACTTCGCCATTCAAGGGAAAAGGGCGTGTTGTCGGCCCTAAGGTGCAATTCCTGCCGACCTTAAAAGGTCATTGGCCAGGCCACTTGCTCCAATCCGAAACGAACCTGAATGGGCGGTTTTTCCGGTCTGGCTTTCAAAAATGTCTATGTACCGTACTGCGGTTTCCCGGTCGCGTATTCCGCCCGAGACCTTTAATCCGGCTGTGGGATTTGTCTTGGCAATAGCGGTGCAAAAAATTTGGGCCGCCAATTCGGTAGCGCCCTTTGGAATTTTGCCGGTCGATGTTTTCAAAAAATCAGCTCCAGCAGCCAGCGCATAGCAAGCCATGTTGTACAGCAAGGCTTCGTCTTCAATTTGTCCGCTTTCCAAAATCACCTTTAAAGGGATTGGTCCACAGGCTTCTCGAGCTATACATACTTCTTCAAACACCGATTGCCCTTGGCTAAAAAGGGCAGCCCCTCTGTCAATTACCCAGTCTATTTCGTTGGCTCCGGCATCAATAGCCCGCCGGGTTTCTATGGACTTCAGGCTAGGCTCGGCCTTTCCCGAAGGAAAGTTGCCCGCAACAGCAGCAAGGGGTATAGGAAGGTCCTGAATGCCCTTTCGAGCGGCCCCCAGCAAAGGAGCATAGACGCAAATGGCCGCAGGCATAAACCGGCCCTCGGTGGCTCTGCACACCCGTGCAATCTCCCCGGTCCAATTCAATATACTGATGGGCGTATCTAAATCACCCAAAGCGGTAATGTCTAAAAGGCCATACAACCGTTCATCTTTCATAGCACAAATTTATTTTATTTGCGTGCCACTGCCTATATCCGCTTTTTTTTCAACAGTCCTTACAATTTCTTTAATTTGCAGCTATGAGCTTAGAGAAAACATGGATTGATGTTCCCCCACCCTTGGAACAGGACACAACAGAGTTGGCTTTGGCCATACGGAGTAGTCCGACGGTGGCTCGCTTGCTTTTGCAGCGCGGTGTTTCCACTTTTGAAGAGGCGAAATTGTATTTCAATCCGGGAAAAGAAGGGCTTTTGCCGCCCTTGTTGATGAAAAACATGGATAAGGCCGTTGGGAAAGTCCTTGAAACCATGAAAGGCGGAGGCCTAATTCGGTTTTACGGGGATTACGATGTAGATGGCACAACCTCGGCCTCCATGATGTATTGGCATTTTCGACAGCATTTTAAGTACGATACCGTAGATTATTATACTCCCGACAGGTATAAAGAGGGGTATGGAGTTTCTGAAATAGGGGTGCTGCATGCCTTAGATTCTGGTGTTGAATTGCTGATAACGCTGGATTGTGGAATAAAAGACAAAGCCGCATTGACTTTAGCCGCAATGAAGGGGCTGCCGGTTATTGTATGCGACCACCACCGGCCGGGGGCTACACTGCCCCCCAGCCTTGCCATTCTAAATCCCAAGCAAGCCGGTTGCCCGTATCCGTATAAGGAGTTAAGCGGTTGTGGAGTTGGATTCAAGTTGTTGATGGCCCTAAACGAAGCGCTGGGCATGGGCGAAACCGGCTTGGATGAAGCCCTGCAGTTTGCGGCGGTTTCAACCTGTTGCGACATTGTAGAGATGAAAGGCGAGAACCGCTGCATCACGGCTTTAGGACTGGAGGGTTTAAACAGCAACCCTTTGCCTGGATTCAAAATTATGAAGGAGCGGTCAGGGAAGGAAAAGGCGTTTAAGGTAGAAGATGTGGTTTTTATCTTGGGGCCCCGCATCAATGCGGCAGGACGGATTTCGCATGCCCACGGTGCCATAGAACTGTTGACGGCCCAAGAAGGAGATGAGCGGTTGGAGTCTTGGTGGCAAGCCATTCAGGAACACAATGCGGCCCGAAGGGTGTTGGACCAGCAAATTACCCGCGAGGCGCTGGAGGAATTGGATACCGAAGTGCAGCGGGCGAAAAAATCAACGGTGGTTTTTCGACCTACCTGGCATAAAGGGGTGGTGGGAATCGTAGCCTCTCGCTTGATTGAACGCTATTACCGCCCCACAGTGGTGTTGACCGAAAGTCAAGGCTTGTTGACTGGATCGGCTCGGACTTCTGGAAATTTTGATGTGTATGAAGCCCTCTTAGCCTGTTCCGATTTGCTGACAAAATTCGGGGGACACACCCATGCCGCAGGTTTGAGCCTGATGCCCGAACAACTGTCGGCTTTCGAGGCCGAATTTGAACGGGTGGTGGAAGAGCGGATTCTGCCTGAAGACCAACGCCCCGGAATCTGGATTGATGCTCCGCTGCCTCCAGAACTTATTAACCGAAGATTGTTTCAGGTGCTTGAACGCATGGACCCCTGTGGCCCTTCCAATTTGTCGCCGGTTTTTCGCTCTGGAAGGGTGCGGGCCATACCTGATTCCGTTCGAGTACTGAAAGACGAACACCTGAAGTTGGTTTTAATGGAACCCGATGCCGAAGGGAATGCCTTGTCGGCCATTGGTTTTGGAATGGCAGCCTTGGCTCCTCTGGTGGGAGCCGGAAACGGGTTTGAATTGGCTTTTACTTTGTCTGAAAACACATGGAATGGGGTGAGCTCTTTGCAGTTGATGATTAAAGACATCCAAGCAAGGTAGGCCCGAAAAACACCTCAGTGCCGGCAGTTGCTCCCTATTTCCCCTGAACCCTAGTTAAACCTTGCTGAGCCAAAGCCATTTGAGGGTCAAGAGCCAAAGCCGCCTGATAGGCTTGCCTTGCCTCAGATTTTTGACCTAGAAATTCCAAGCAAAATCCCCGATGGTATTGGGCCTGAATAAATTCGGGGTCTAAATTCAGGGCTTTGTCGAACCAGACCAAGGCTTCATCGGCTTTGTTTTTTTCAAAAAGCAATAAAAACCCCAGGTTGTGCATGGAGGGTACATGCTGGGGGTCCAATTCCAGCAGCTGCAAATAGGTGCTCATGGCCTCCGTTACCCGGCCGGTTTGCTGGTAATAATAGGCCAAGGCGTAATAGCTTTCTTGCTTCGAGGGGTTTACGTCAATGGCATTTTTAAAATACAGAATGGCTAGGTCAGACCGTTTTGCGGCATGCAACTGCCCCAGCTGAATCCAAGCATGAAAATAACCGGGGTCTTGTTCGGTAGCCGTTTGAAAGGAGGAAATGGCCAATCCCGTATCGCCCATTTCTTTAAAGGCCATTCCTTTGGTAAAATAGGCCCGAGGTTGGTAGGGATTTTGGCGGATTACCACATCAAGATGCTTAAAGGTTTCAGGGTATTTCCCCAAATAATACTGCAATTCGGCCATACGCAAATTGGCGTCAGCCCCTTCAGGTTCTATGGCTAGGGCCTTTTCAATTTGCATGGCGGCATCTTCCACCTTTTTGGTGGTAAACGACAAATCGGCCAAATGCAGCCAGATGTCGGCCCGCAAGGAATCAATGCTTAAGGCTTGGTTGGCATCGTTGCTGGCTTTATCGAAAAGTTGGTTTCGGGCAAAATACCGAGAACGAGCAAACCAGGCATCTGGATTTTGTGGCTGAGCTTCAATTTGGGCATTCAAACGAAGCAGCTCGGCGGCAGAATCCACCACCGCTTCGACTCCGTCGGGTTTTGATGTGCAACCGGAACTGCCCGTTCCAAACAATAAAAGCCCCAGAATTCCTAAGCCCGATGCGAACAGGGCGAATGAAGGCAGCCCAAACCAAGGTGTGCTCAATGCATTGAATTTGACGTAAAGATAAGAAGCCCTGCCCAGCGTTCCACTATTTTGCATAAAAGTAGGAATGAACCCCGATTTGGCCCGCATTTATCCCGGCTGCTTTTCCCAAAAAAAACTCAGGTTTAGCATCAAGGCCCAGTTGTGCGGGCCCATTGTAGCGGTTGCCGCCGAAAGCACATGCATGTAACGGCCCTCTAAGCCCAATCGAACAAAAGAGCTGGGCGAATAGCACAGGTTGGCGCTGCTTGAAAGCAGCCTTAAGTTTGGGGCCCAATATCCCAGCGCTTGCCGCCCTTCGGGGTCGTGGTAGTAATCGGCACGAAGGGCTGATGACCAGCGGGCAGACCATTTCTTTTGAACCACCCCTCCAATATAAAACCAGGGTTTCCAGCCCAAGCCTGCAGCGTTTTCCAACCCCACATCGGCAATGCCCCAAAGGGCAAATCCGCGGCCCGCCTTCCATCGAATCCAGGTGTTTTGAAACAAACGCGGGCTGTTGGCTGAATCGGGCAAGGCATGCCCATAAAAGCCCCCATGGCTTAGGGTTAACGAGTCGGAAGGATTCCACTCCACAAGCCAACCAAAGCCCGGATGAGTGTAGGCGTCGGGCATGCGGATGCGTTGCCAGCCGTTGTTGATCCAAGCCTGAAGTTTTAATTGAGTATTGGGAGTCCATTCCAGCCGAGCTCCCGTTAAGTAGTACGGCGATTGTTCGGACGAGGTAGAACGGCCCAAGCAAGGGTTGGACAAAGGAAGCAAGGATTCGGCGCCCAAATAGCTTTGAAAAATACCGGCATCCAGCCACAGGTTTGACCCGAGTTTTATTCCCGCATTGGCTTCAAAAATGGATTGAAGGGGCGCGGGTTCGGCCGCGAGATTGGTTTCTACATAGCTGCCGGCCATCAAAGCGAATCGGCCTCGGAATTTATCGTAGTCCAACACCAGTCCGGCAACGGCCAAGTTAAGGGCGACTTCTCCGTTGCGGTGGTGGTTGAATAAAAAGTCGGGACGGGTGGTTGAGTCGGTTAGGCTTAGGTCTTTGCTCCAATACACGTCGGCCGCAGCCCAATAACCCAGTTTTTGGGCTTGGATTTTCAAGGTGGCAGTCCAAGCTATTGGCATCAAAAAAAGGCAGGCCTTGTTCAAAACAAAACGGCGCATTTATCTGGAATTTAGTTCGGTATAGCCCAGCAATCGGTGTGCAATATCGCCGTTGTTTCGGGCATACACATAAATTTGATACTCGTTTTCGGTTTGGGCAAAATCGCCTTCGGTGGACATAAGTTCTGCCTGATTTTTCCCCTTGGGCACCCAGCCATATAGGTAATTGTAGAGTCCTTGTTTTAGCGGAACAGACAGCATATATGCTTGGGTTCCGGGGTCATAGACCATTTTGTAGCGTACATCCAAATGTCCGTTGCTCATGCCGCCCAACAAATACACATCTCCATTTCCAAGGGGGGCCGAGGGCGCATAGATGAATTGGGTTTCGATGTAATCTTCGTCCATGGAGCGGGTGTAATTTTGGCCTCTGAAATAAAAGCACTTTCCGTTCAAGTCGGGCAGGTCTCGGTAGGGGCTGCTGGCGCGAGGCAGTTCAGGCCGCAACAGGGCTTTCCATTTTCC
Organism: uncultured Flavobacteriales bacterium; assembly: GCA_903837495.1. GTDB lineage: Bacteria > Bacteroidota > Bacteroidia > CAIKAF01 > CAIKAF01 > CAIKAF01. Next base: position 88,915 of record CAILUT010000005.1, read on the forward strand.
TTTTTGTTCTTCGAAAGCCAGAACGGGCTCTCGAATTCCAATCAGGGATTTCAGGTCAAGGAGCCGATACTGGTTGCCGCCACCAAAGGCATTTTCGCCACCTACGTGGTCAAAATACAAGGTTTTACTGTCAATAAACCGGGGTTTAATGTCCATTTTGGCGTTGTCCCAGCGGCGGTTTTGGGTGATGTGTACGATTAGATCTTCGTCGAGCAGGGGTAGATTTAAGCTGCCGGTGTTCAGGTTAAAAACCACCTCTTGGTGGCTAAGGCGAATCCGTGCCGAGCTGGCGTTTCGTACGGTGGCGGCCAGCTTAAGAACAGGTTGCAGCACAAAGCAGCGTTGCTGAAAAAGAATTTCGTCGGGATTGTCGGTAGGAAAAACCTGAATCAGGTAATTGCCGGCCAAGGTAGGCCGCATGGATTCGTTTGGAAACCGGAACCAGTATTTGGTGTAGGGAGTGGTAGCGTTGTTTGAAAAGGCATAATCCAATATAGGTTGGATTTCGAAGCCCTGCATGTATTGCATAAAAAGCAGGTCGGTTTTTTTCCACATGGCCGAGCAGTGCAGCACCCGGTAACTTAAATCGCGGGTGTCGTGGTTCAGGTCGTCGAAGGAAACTTCAAGCTGCTGCTCGCTAAACAACTCCACAATAGGCGGCAGCAGGGGCTCCTCCGGTGGGTGAACCGAAGGACTCCAAATGCTGGACGAAAAAATCCGGTTTTCGGTTTGGGCCTGTATTTCAAACAAGGAAAGGCTTACAAGAAGCAGGCAAAACAAAAGCGTATTTAGAAAACGAGGCATGGTATAAAGGTAAGGAGAGTTTGGGAATGAGGCGCCCCGGCCCCCGGATTGCAGCGGCAGGGGGCGGGTGCTGCGGGCAGGGCAGGGCCGCCGGGCGGAGGCGACTTTAGGAGCCCACGCACCGGCCAGCCCTGCCGCCCGCAGCACACGCACACTACAGCGGAAAGCCGGATAGGGCCCCCAATTAACAATTTATTTGCAGCAATTCTGCTGCGACTGCTTGGCATTCCGTACCTTTGCCTCAAATACAATGCCATGAAAAAATACGTGCTTTCCTTACTTGCCTTTGGACTTAGCCTAAGCGCTTTTGCCCAAAATTGCTCCAATATTTTTATTTCGGAGTACGTGGAAGGGTCAGGCAACAACAAAGCGCTGGAAATTTACAACCCAACCAACAACCCAGTTGATTTGGGCAACTATCGACTTATTCGGTACGACAATGGCAAGAATTTCGGGGAAGAACTGATTACTCCCGATATGATTTTGAATTTTCCGGCAGGCACCCTGGTGGCTCCCAAAGACGTGCATGTTTTTGCTTTAAACCAAACAGACCCTTTGGGAACCGGCCAAACCCAGCCCATCGATACCGCCCTGCAGAGCAAAACCGACGCGCTGTACTGCGACGGCTGCGCCCCCGGCAACAATTCTTGCCGCACCATGTGCTTTAACGGCGACGATGCCTTGGCCCTGCAGCAAATGAGCGAAGGCGGAACCTACATCAATGTGGATATTTTTGCCTGCGTAGGCGAACGCCCCAGCAACAACACCGGCGGATTTTCGCCCACGGCCGGTTGGACCATCCTGCCCCCCTTCTCTTCTATGCCCAACAACTACGACAGCAATACCCAAGGACCTTATTTTCTGCAATATTGGACTCAAAACAAAACCCTGATCCGCAAACCAAACGTTACTCAAGGCGTTTCAGTAAACCCAAACCCACAGTCGTTCGACCCTTCGGTTCAATGGGATTCCATTCCCGAAGATTCTTTCGATAGCCTTGGAACCCACGTGTGCGATTGCAATTTTATGACGCTGGAAACGGCTCCCGAGGCCTTTACCAAAATTTCGCCCAACCCCACCGACAAGGTGCTGCATGTGCGGGCCGAAATCAACATGCGCCGCATTTTGATTCGGAATTTGACCGGTCAGGTCGTTGTGGCTCCGCTTGCCGTTTCAGGCCTTCAGGCCAGCTTAAACGTGGAGGCCCTAAGCTCTGCTATGTATTTGATTGAAATTCAGTACGAAAGCGGTTTGGTGCGCAGCCAGCGTTTTTCTAAACGGTAAACCATGCCCAGGCGTCTTGCCCTGCTCTTTTTGAGCCTGTCTTGGCTGTGCATTTCTGAACAACTAAAGGCTCAGTCCTCTGTGGTTTCTGGCTTGGTGCTCGATTCCATTACCGGCGAACCCCTGCTGGGCGCCGCCGTCATTTACGCTCCAGGCAAGGGGGTTACGGCCGACCTAGAAGGGCGTTTTCGAATCAGCCTAGCCCCCGGAAACTACAACCTTGAAGTACGGTTCATGGGCTACGAATCGAAGCGGTTTTCCCTAACCCTGCCCCGCAAAAACGAGGAACTGCTGCTAAGGCTCTCGGCCTCGAAAGGCCATTCCCTCGAAGAGTTCCAACTGGTTTCTGATCAGGCCAAGCCGCGTGAAACCCCCGTGGCCTACAGCAATGTATCGGCCCAACAAATCACCGAGAAACTGGGCGGGCAAGATTTGCCCATGCTGCTGAACGCAACTCCCGGCGTGTATGCCACCCAACAAGGCGGCGGCGACGGCGATGCCCGCATCAGCATCCGCGGATTCAACTCCCAAAACGTGCTGGTTATGGTGGACGGAGTACCCATGAACGACATGTTCAACGGCAGGGTGTTTTGGACCAACTGGTTTGGACTGGATCAAATGACCCAAACCGTGCAGGTGCAACGGGGGTTGGGAGCATCAAAACTGGCCATTCCCGCCATTGGAGGCACCATGAACGTGATGACCAAGGGCATTCAAATGAACAAAAGCCTGAGCATCAAACAAGAAGTAGGGAACGACCACAACTACCGAACCGTGGTGTCGGGATCAACCGGCAGGCTAAAAGGCGATTGGAGCATGCAAGCTGCCCTTTCGTACCGCTCAAACCAAGGTTGGGTCGAAGGTTTGTCTTCAAGCATGTTTTTCTACTTTTTTAAACTGAACAAAGAGTTTAAGAACCACGCCTTTTCCTTGTCGGCTTTCGGCGCCCCCCAAGAAAGTGGGCAACGGAGTTTTTTGTATGCCCAAAGTATAGAACAGATTGACCGAAATTTGGCGGGCTCGCTGGGCATCGACACCGGATTGGTTGCCACGCGCGGAAACCGCTTTTATTTTGGCTGGAACAACCTGGTGCGCACCCGCAGCGGAAACCGCAGCGCAGATTCGTTGTATGCCAAAGGCGAAATTAGCCTGAGCGAACACATGGCGCAAAACAACCTGAACAGCGAAAAATACACCACCACGGTGAATGGATTTCATAAACCGGTGGTTACCTTTCAACACAGCTGGAAGGCCGCTAAAAACTGGTATGTGAAAAATACAGCCTATGCCAGCTTCGGATCGGGCGGGGGGACAAGCGCTGTGGACGGCGGCGGCTCAACCGTTTCTTTTGGTTCGGCCGATTCCTTAACAGGTCGAATCAACCTTCAAGCGCGGTATGATGCGAACATTAGTGGCTTGGCCCAGGGCCAAACCACCTTAACCAGCAGTACTATCATCCGTAAAGACCACAACGACCATTCTTGGTATGGTTTTTTAAGCACGTTTGAAGGCAAATTGCCCTTGGGCATGACGCTGTCGGGCGGCATTGACGGGCGCTACTACAACGGCCGGGTGTACAGCACCGTTTGGGATTTGCTGGGCGGCGATCAATACAAGCAGCAAGGTCAACCCAACCAAAACAGACAGGCAAACGCCTTGTTGGGTTTGGGCGACACCCTTCGGCAGCACATTGAACGCGATATTTTGTGGGGCGGGGCCTTTACAATGCTGGAATACACCGGCGAAAAATGGACGGCCTTCGTAAACCTGAGTGGATCCCTGAGCGGCTACAAACAATACAACCATTTTCTAAAAAAACAGCTGCAGCTGGGCGATACCGTTCTAAACATAGGCTACAACGACACCCTGAACTACCAAGGCAACACCTACACCCGCGGCAGCCAAGGCCTGCGCTCCAACGCTTCCGACCAAGTTTGGGCCTTTGGCTACACCGCCAAAGCAGGCCTAAACCACAACCTAAACAAGCACCACAACATCTACGGAAACCTGGGCTATTTTAGCCGGGTGCCCTATTTCACGTTTTTGATTACCACGGGCAACCGCCTGGTTAAAGAGACCTTGAACGAAGAGCTGTACAGCGGAGAATTGGGCTACGGCTACCGAAGCAAGCACTTTGCCCTGCAAGCCAACGCCTATTATACGCTGTGGAACAACAAGCCGACGGCGGTTTCGTTCACCGTTGACGGAGAATCGGTGCGCGCCCTGGCCAGCAACATGGGCGCCCGGCACATGGGCCTTGAAATTGATTTTAACTGGAAACCCTGGAAGTTTTTAAGCGTAGATGGCATGGCCTCTTGGGGCGATTGGATTTGGAACCGGCAGGCCCAAGCCCAAATTTTAGACGAAAACGACGAGTTGGCCGGAGAAATTGCCTTTGACCCCCGCGGAGTGAAGGTGGGCGACGCCGCCCAGCACAGCTACTCCATCAGCACCCGCTGGATGCCAACCAAAGGACTGTATGTTATGCCTGAATTTCAATACTTTAGCCACAACTACGCCAATTTTGATCCTTCAACCTACCAAATTACCGATTTGGCCACTGGCTACGGTCCCAACCTGGGCCGGCAGGCTTGGAGGCTGCCCGATTACTACCAGCTGAACCTGTATGCGGGCTATCATTTTTACTTGAAAGACCGCCGCATTGACCTGCGCGGCAGCCTGCTTAACCTGACCGATTTGTCGTACATCAGCGATGCTTCCGACAACAATATGACCAATGCCGACACGTTCAACGCCGCTTCCGCTTCGGTGTACGCCGGCCTAGGTTTTCGTTGGATGTTCTCGGTAACCGCTACGTTTTAAGCCATGAAAAATCTCACCCTTTTCCTGCTGTCGGTGCTGCTGGCTTCGGCTTGTTCACCAGAAGATATGGCCCTGGAGAAATTGCAAGGCCGCTGGCAGGCGCAAAGCTTGTCGCATCCGGATTCTGTTTGGCTAAAGCGGTTCGACACATGCGGGATTGAGCTGGTATTCTTTCCCTGCGCCCAGCCGTACACGGCGACCTGTTCCCTGCAAATCCGCGAGCAAGGGCAGGGCGGATACCTGTCGGTGGACACGCTAAAGTACACGATTAAAGGCGATGAGCTGGCCTTTGTGAATGAGGCCTCAAAACCTAAGTTGCTGTATTTTAACAGCTTACTTCGGCTTCGCCGGTTTCGTTGGAGCTTAGCCACCGAATCGCAGTTGGAATGGGCACGCATTGACGCCACGGTGGTTGAATTTCGGTTTCAACGCATAGATTAGGGAATTTGGGCGGCTGCGGGCTTTCACCGGTAGTCCTCGGTTGCCGGTGGCTGGCCCAGCGGGTTTGCGGGGGCTCCTAACGTCGCCTCCGCACCACGCGGGCCAGGCACCGCCACCCTGTGGGCTACCTGGTTCAATCCCTGCCGCAGCGGCCTCCATTGAAACGTGTTTTCTGTTCCATTGTTTGCCTCAAACCGCAGCAGCTCGACGGCCTACATTTTAGGCCTTTCACCCACTTTGGGCCGCTGGACATACCTGGGGGGCCTTTTGCCCATCGGCTTTTCTTGTGCATGCCATCCGATTGAACAAAAAAACACGCATTCCACTTTGGGAATCAAATAAATTACAATAATTTAACACTCGGTTTTCAATCCCAATATGCCGAACGCACCCATCCGCTTATTTGTTCCGAACTATTTTTACAAGGTCGGTTTGGAGCGCATGCTCAAGGTTCGCCTTGATGGACTGGCATTGCCCATTTGCATAAACCACGCTCTTGGCATGGATTTGCCCGGGGCAGATGGTTTTTTGGCGGGGGTTGAAGCGTTGCATCGGGGCGACATTGATGTGTTGGCTTGCAGCGGCAGGCACCTTCCTTTGCGTTTGCCGGCCGGATTAAACATTGCTGGGGCCCTGTTTGGAAGCTCTCGGAACATGGCCGTTACAGGGAGTTCTTGCGAGCCCGACTTCTTTTATTGCAGCGATTTAACAGGCACAATTGCCTACCAAAATGCGTACCCTGCCGCCATTCGCTTGGGCGGCTACAACCCTGCCCCCAAAGCGGGAACGGGCGTGTCAGCACATCGATTGCTAAGCCAGTCGGAATTGGATTTAACCGGCGTTTCTGAAAGCCAATACCGCGTGCTCCGTTGGATGGTACCTCACCCTGGGGCCGGATTGTGGGTTCTGTTAACCCTGAAAAAACGGGTTGAAAAAAAATGGCCCCTTCTTGCCATTTCCGATCCCTTAGCCTTGTTGGTGCTTAAAATGGAGCGGAAAATTGCCCGTTACCTCGAAAAAAAACATCGGTTGTATTCAGGGGTGCAACTCATTCCCGATTCCAAAGGAAACCGCATGAGTTTGCGGGTTTGCATTCCCGGCAGAGAATCCCAGAAATCCTTTCATTACACCAACAGCATTCCATTTCGGCATTCCGATAAATGGGTGGCGCTAGCCTTAGAAGAAATGGAAGTGTTGGGCGTTCACAAGCACACCCGAAGGGCGTTTGTTCATTATTCTTAAGCATCCCATCTTTGCGGGATGAAAGCTGCGGTTTGGGCTCTGCTCGTGGTTAATTTATTGTACGGCATCAACTATGGAGTGGCCAAGTCGATCATGCCCGAACCCCTGCATCCTACCGGAATCATTTTTATGCGCTCGGCCGGAGCCCTTCTCCTATTTTGGATTGTTGCCCTAAGCCGCCCCATGGAACGCATTCAAAAAGGCGATTGGCTCCGGCTGCTTCTATGTGCTCTGTTTGGTGTTATGCTGAACCAAACCTTGTTTTTTGAAGGGCTTAACCGAAGCAATCCCATTGAATCTGCCTTGGTAATGACCGTCAGCCCTGTGTTGGTGTTTTTGTTTTCAGCGCATGCCGGATTGGAGAAGATGCAAAAAACAACTTGGGCAGGAATTCTGCTGAGCGGTGGCGGGGCTGCGGCCCTAATCCTTCATCGGCAAGAAGGCCTGGTATTTTCGCAAAGCAGTGGATTTGGGAATTTATTGATTTTCATCAACGCCGCCTCATTCGCCCTTTTTTTGGTTTTAGTTAAACCCTTAATGCAAAAATACAGTCCCATAACGGTTATGGCTTGGGTATTCACCTTTGGCATGCCCATGACAGCGGTGTTGGGCATTCCCGATTTGGCGGCAACCCCGTTGTTGGAACTTCCTGCAGGGGTTTGGTGGGCCGTTGCCTATGTGGTTATAGGCGTTACTTTTATAGCCTACCTACTGAATGTTTTTGCATTAAAACGGGTAAATGCAAGTTTGGTAAGCGCATTTATTTATTTGCAGCCGGTTGTGGCGGGCATGTTGCAAGCGTTTGGCGGGAAACTTGACTTTTCTTGGACCTTGGCTTGGTCCTGCGCAGCGGTATGTATAGGCCTATTTTTGGTAGGTAGAGCATCCAAATAACCGCAGCAGCACTTCCGTTTTAAATAGGCCTATTTTTGGTAGGTAGAGCATCCAAATAACCGCAGCAGCACTTCCTTTTTAAAATGGGACTGCATCAAAACAACGGTGCGGTGAGCGGCAGGGATTGAGCAGGGTTGCCCGCAAGGGTGCTGACAGGGGGCCCGCGCGGCGCGGAGGCGACAGCAGGAGCCCCCGCAAGCCCGCTGGGCCCGCTGTCAGCAACCGCGGACTACCAGCGAAAGCCCGCCTGCCGCCCCCATTAAAACCAAACAATGGCCCTGAAAACAGAACGGATCGGTTCAAAAATAAGCCGAGGGCAGGCAGCCTATTTTTAAACGTCGCCGCTTTGCCTGTTTTTCAGGAACTGTTTGACCCTGCATTTAGGGACGGTCGTGAACCAAGGAAAACTGCAACTGCCCCCGAGCCGAAGTGAGCCCCAAATCGTAGCAAAAATACCGGAGCTCGCCCTCGTTCGCCACCACCACTTGAGTGGCATATCCAAACTCAAACCCCATCGTTTCAAGTTCTTGCTTGCTGGCTTGAGCCCGACCGGCCTCGAACAATTGCTTCAAAATCTTTCGGTTTTGCTTTATTATCCGATCAATCTTCCGAAACTCCTTCCGCTCCCGCAACTGAACCCGATTGAAAAAGGAACACCGACACGCATCCGTACAAAATTTCTTGTCAATTCGGCCCTCTAAGGGCTCTTTACATACCTTGCAGTAGCTTTTCTTCATAGGCACCCCAAATGTTAATGTTTCCCAAATGAAAGATACATGCTCCTAAAAAAAGGCGCAAGGCTTTTTGTTAAAAATACCCTATTTTTTTTATCAACATCGTGTTAATTCCTTGACATTCAATTTATTATCTGCCCTCCTCCCAATTCGGGTAACTTCTATTTTTCCGTGTTTTTGCCCCTCAATATAATTCCAATTGCCTATGTACCTTTGCAAAGCCAATGCCCGTATTTTTGAAAACTTTATTGCGTCCTTTGCACCGGTGTTTTGTTCGCCACTTTAACTGCATAGAATGAGTTTTCGTTTGCTTTTTCTTCTGCTCTTTGCCTTGCCCGGGTTGGCTAAAAGCCAAACCACCGTGGTTCGTGGAATGGTGTACGATGGCGACCCCTCGGTCGCAAAAAAAACGCCCTTAATCGGCGCCAATGTTTTGCTTAAAGGAACACAAATAGGTGCGATTACCGATTTAGAAGGGCGGTTTGAACTAAAAACCGACCAAAAGCCCAGCTATGTTCGCATTCAAATGCTGAACTACGCCGACACCCTGATTAAAATTCGGCCAGGAACCGTAAACGATGTCAAAATCACCTTGCCAATGACCGGCATTTCCATCAAGGAATTTAATTTTAAGTACAAACGAACCCGCAACCCCGCGCTGGTGGTTATTGATTCGGTAAAAAAATACCGCCGCGAAAACGACCCCTTTCGCTTTGAAAGCGTTGAAGCTACGGTTTACGTTAAAAACAAACTGGACGCCTACAACCTGCCCGAAAAAATACGAAAATCCAAGGTGGGTAAAATTTTCCAGTCATTCTACGACCTCGGATACCAAGACACCCTGCGCGGCGACACCAATGTGTACTACCCCTTTATGCTCATCGAAATGGTTTCAAACATCCACCGAAAACGTGGATTCTCCATCCGAGAGGTCATTCACAAATTTGAAATTACCGGAGTTGAAAACGACAACTTCGCCACCATGCTGGGCGCCACCTTCCAAAACTTCAATTTTTACGACGACAACCAACTGATTCTTGGAAAAAACTTTGTAGGCCCCCTGTCGCCCTTCGGCTCGGCATACTACAAATACGTTTTGGAAGATTCGTTGATGATTGGCAACATGCGCTGCTACGAAATTTCGTTCCGCCCCCTCGAGGCCGTTCCCCGCGAAATGGTGTACGACGGTAAAATGTGGGTGCACGACAAAACCTGGGGCGTGCGCAAAGTAGAACTAAAAATGAACCGAAAAGCCAATGTGAATTTCATCGCCGGCTTCCGCATCAGCCAAGAATTTGAACTCGACAGCGCCAACCAAACCTGGATCCTACGCCAAGACAACGCATCGCTCGACATCAACCCCAAAGATTTCGTGGATTTTACCCTGAACATCGGCGACAAAGACACCAACTACCAAATTGTACTGCACCGAACCCGGCACTTTAAAAACTACATTTACAACCAACCGCCCTCTTCCATTTTTCCTACTCCAGGGGCCGAGGTTACCATCTTAAACAATGTGCACAAAAGCAAAGCCGAGTGGGATTCCCTACGCCCCATTGCCCTGAGCGGCTCGGAAGGAAAAATCGACAGCATTACCGAAGACCTGAAGAAAAACACCATTTTTCGTTCCCTGTACCGAATCGGCGATTTGGTGGCCTCTGGATTTTGGAACTTCGGTTGGGTTGGCATTGGCCCCATTTATGAACTCTGGTCTATGAACGAAATCGAAGGCCACCGCATCAAATTCGGCGGACGCACCTCCGATTCCATTTCCCGGCGGTTCTTCCTTGAATCCCACATCATTTACGGCACCCTTGACCAACGGTTCAAATGGGATTTCTCGGGCATTTACCACATAAACAAAGACAAAGACCCCTGGCGGATGATTGGCTGGAAATTCCGGCAAGACATCGAACAATTGGGCCTGTCCACCAACCAATGGCGCCCCGACAACCTGCTGGGCACTTTCCTTCGCCGCCGCCGCCTGGCCGACCTTTCGTACATCGACGAAGGATTTGTTTACTATGAACACGATTGGTTTACCGGACTAAACAGCAAAATCACCGTCAACTGGATGCGCGTGTACGACACCGGAACCCTGCGCTTCGGCTTGCTCGACCCCCAAAATCAAATCAACGCCTACCTTCCCAATTTCGCCCGGGCCGAAATACGCCTAGAAACCGAATTCGCCTATGGCCAACAATGGCTGCGCGGCCGAGTAAAACGCCGGCCCTTGCGCGGAGAATATCCCGTCGTAAAACTGGAATATACCTTGGGAGTAAGCGGAGTTCTTGGCTCCGATTACAACTACCACGCCTTACGCTGCTCCATCGCCGACCGCTTCCGCATTCGCCCATTGGGATATACCGATTGGGAAATCAGAGCCGGTAAAATCTTCGGGCAAATCCCCTACCCACTCATGGAAATCCACCTGGGCAACGACACCTATATGCTCGACCGCTTTGGGTTTAACCTGATGAATTATTTTGAATTTGTGAGCGACCAATGGGTTACGGTTCGATTTGAACACTTTTTTGATGGGTTGTTCTTCAATAAAATCCCCGGACTGCGCAAACTAAAGTGGCGCGAAACCATCGGAGTTCGTGCCGCCCTAGGCAGCATCAGCTCTGAAAACCGACAATACATGGCCCTGCCCCCAAACACCTACGAACTGGTGGATCAACGCACTGGCAACATCATGCCTTACGTTGAAATGAACGTAGGCATCGAAAACATTTTTAATCTCCTTCGCTTCGATTTCCACTACCGATTTACCCACCAAAATGGGCCAGACCCCCTAAATCCAGGCAAAGACCTGTACCCCGGTGCTCCAAATTGGGGCATTACCGCTCAAATTTCAGTAAAGCTGTAGCGATGGAGCTGAGAACCGAAAATTTAGAAAAGTCCTACCGCGGCCGATCCGTGGTAAACCAAGTCAGCATTCATCTGAATCAAGGCGAAATTGTAGGCCTGCTAGGCCCCAACGGGGCAGGAAAAACCACCACTTTCTATATGGTTACGGGCATGATTGCCCCCGATGCCGGCCGCATTTTTTTGAACAACCAAGACATCACCGGCTTGCCTATGTACCAGCGCGCCCGCCGCGGCATTGGCTACCTGCCGCAAGAGGCTTCCGTTTTTCGAGGACTCAGCGTCGAAGACAACATCTTGGCCGTTTTAGAACACCTGCCGCTCAGCAAAGCCGAACAACGCGAGCGCTGCGAAACCTTGCTGCACGAATTTGGACTGAACCGCGTACGCAAAACCAAAGGCAATTTGCTTTCGGGGGGCGAACGGCGCCGCACCGAAATCGCTAGGGCCCTCGCCACAAACCCCGGATTCATTCTCCTAGACGAACCCTTCGCCGGCGTGGACCCCATCGCGGTCGAAGACATCCAATCCATTGTGTTTGCCCTAAAAGAACGCAACATCGGCATTCTCATCACCGACCACAACGTGCAAGAAACACTATCCATCACCGACCGTGCATACTTGCTCTTCGAAGGCAAAATCCTAAAAGCCGGCAGCGCCAGCGAATTGGCCGAAGACGAGCAGGTCCGCCGCGTTTACCTTGGCCAAAATTTCGTGCTCAGCCCACGCAATCCACGGACTTAATTCCCTTTTTTTTCTTTCTCTTTTGGGGGGCGGTTGCGGGCTTTCACAGGTTGTCCGCGGTTGCCGGGCATTGCCCCAGCGGGCTTGCGGGGGCTCCTAAAGTCGCCTCCGCGCCACGCGGGGCAAGCCCCGCCACCCTTGCGGGCAACCCGGTTCAATCCCTACCGCAGGCCACCCAACCCCTTTCTACTCAAAATTTAAAAAATAGGCCTTTTGCCCTTGACAAGTTAAAACCGCCCCCGTACCTTTGCATATCACTAGTGAAAAAACGTTTGATGCTTTGATTTTTGCTTCGTCACGTAAAGGGGTGGCGAAGAACACTTCGGGTTCTTTAAGCGTGAAGTTTGATGGTGAACCACAGAAGAGCCGAACGGCAATTTTGGGGTTCATCCGGGGGTCTCAGAAATGCCTCTGGGCCTAGGCAAAGGAAACTTTGTTAAAGTCTAGGGGCGGGAATTATGGGCATGAGACGGGTGATTTGGCAACTCACCATTTTTTTAAGAGGCGTTGAGTGAAGAGGCTGGAGAAGGAAAGGCAAGAGGAAGAGGGAAGGAACAACTTTTTTAGGCAGCGTTTTTTTCTGGTTGAGGCAGGCTCGCCCAAGGGAGTCCATTCTACTGTTGCAGTTAGGATGCACCGCTATTGGACAGAACTCAACGACTTAAGCAGTCCCAAAAAATCAGCCCCTTGAAAAGGCCCCCAAAATTTGCTGCAGCAATCGAGCGTCATTCCCACACCAGTTAAGCAGCCTCCAAAATTCCGGAGCCACCCAAACCACCGAATCATGGTCGCTGCTGTGGCTGGGCCAATCCAATGCACAGCTCGCCTCTAAAGCAATCAACCTTAGGTTTGCTGCTCCCGCTTGCTCCACACTCCCCAAAACCCGCCCAACCTTCAATTCCATCCCCAACTCTTCCTGGAACTCTCGAACAAGCGCTTGCCCCGCCGTTTCACCCTGACCTACTTTCCCCCCCGGCAATTCCCACAGCCCCGCATTTGTCTTCCCCGCCTTTTTCCTTGCCGCCAAAAACAAGCCTTGCCTCCATACCAATCCGCAAACCACCTGTAGCTGACTCATGGTATTTCCTGCCAATGGTTGTTCCACATGCGGTACGCTCCAAATACACCCCCCACATCTATATCCAAGGGCCTTAACATAAACCGATTCACTCCAAATGCCTTGGATTGAAAGTCGTAGGCGGTTAATGCGATTCGGTACCGCATGTTTGGCCGGGCAACAAAGGTAAGCGAGCAACGTGCCCAGCCTCCATCCAAACATCGGCTTCGAGCAGGATTTGCCTGGGCTATCCATTGTCCTTGGCCCTGCTCATTCACTTCCTCAACAAACAAAACCCCATTCACTGAATTGCTTTGGCGGGCATCTACCCACAGGCTTGCTTCGTAGGCCTCTGGATTCAAACCAAGGCTGTCCAGCAAAACATGGTATTCACTTCTAGGAATCTGTTTTGCTTTATTTCCGTACGGCGGAGCCTCCCCGTAGCTTTGGTCGGCAAGCCGATTAAAATGCTTCGCTTTATTTCCGTACGGTGCCGCCCCCGGGTAGCTTTGGTCGGCAAGCAGGTTGAAATGCACGGAATCGCGCTCCGCCGCCTCTGCCAAAGGAAGAACCCGCATCCAATCTTCAGCTCGAATAAGCCCTAAACGGTAGGTGGAATCTACCGCCAAGACCTTAAACGGCTTTCGATGCGACCACCGGGCTTGGTTCCAATCCAAATCCTTTGGATAAAGCAGAGCCAAGATCTTGCCCTTCAATGCCCGCTGAAAATGGGGGCTCGGGGTGTACCAAGGCTCGCTCGAAAAGCCACCAGTAGCTAAGGCCTGTTCTTCGTTTGGTCGAATTAATATCCCGCCTACGGTTGGCACATTCCCAAGTACACTTAGAACATAGGCCAAGCGCCGCAGCTCAACCGGGTTTTCGCCGGCGGTCATCAAACTCCCTTCAAACAAAAAGGGTTCGGTCAGCAAGGCCGCCGGTTTTTCGGACCTCAAAAGCGCCAAACCGGCTTTAAATTCTTCCGATTGATGGGATTCGGAATACAGGTTGGGGGTTTTTAGGTGGATGTCGGTTAAAAACCGAATGTGGCCATGGGCTTCGATCCCTGCCGGCATCAAGACCAATGCCAACAAAAAACTGCGCCGAAGGGGGGCGGTGTTTTTAAGGGCAGAGTAGAAAGCCAGCCCAACCGAAAATCCAAGGACTCCGTACATAGGCCAAGCAAAACGCATCACAAACCGAAACTGCTTTAAGTAGGGCACCACTTCAAACAACCACGAAAACCGACTCAAACCAAACAAACCACTTGCAAAAAGCAACAAACCCAATCCCGCAAAAACAGCCGACCTTGGAAGGGCCTTAAACAGGGATTTACCATAGCCCAAAACGAAAACCCAGAGCAGGGTCCACCATACCGACCAAGGAATAAAAGCAAACTCCCAAGCCTGGGAACTGCCTGCATCGCCAATCCACACGTTCAGCCATTCATTTACATGGCCTACCCCCGGCAGCAACCACTGGGCCAAGCTCATTTGATTGTCGGTAGCGCCCCAAGGCTCTTGGGTTCGGAAATTAGAGGCCAAATCGCTCCATTTTAAAAACACCACAAAAAGCAACAAGGGCAAGGCCAGCAGAAAGGCCCGAAACCAGGTTTGAAATTTAAAGGGCTTGGCCAACAAAACCCACAACAGAGCAAAGGAACCGTTTACTAATCCTAAATACGGATGAATTAACACCGATAAAGCGACCCAAAAAGAGGCACTAAAAATAGGTCGAAGCGTATTGGATTGCTCGGTCGATTTTAGCAATGCCAAACATAAATACGGAAAAAGAGCGGTGTAGGCCAGTGAAAAGTTGCCGTTGTTTTTTAGCCACTGGGGGGCCAACAACGAAAGAGCTAAGGCCAAAATGCCGGCAGCCATTGCAGGCATGCCTTTGTAGCGGCCCAACCGATACCAACCCAAATGGGTAAACAGCAACTGAGCCAAAACAAGGCCATTAAACACCCCCACCATGTAGGGCCGAAGGCTGGGAAAAAGAGAAAAGAACCCCGCAGAAAACCAACACAACAACGGATTGGCATCTAAGTAAAACAAATGCTCAGCAAAGGGGAAAAACCAAGAATCCAACCAACATCCTGAGGCATGCCCCAAAGCAAACTCGGCATACACCCGATACGCCCGATCCGCATCGCTCCAATACGAAAAAAGGACCTGATTTAGGTGAATGGGCAGGGGCCAGTACAGCAGCAGCACCGCCACAATGGGCAAGACCCAAGCCCAAAAAAGGGTTTTTGAAGCCTCAAGCCTCAATACAACAGGTGTTTTTTGGAGCTGTTCTTCCACCCAGCCCGGTACTCAGCATCTACAAAGTAAATTTTTAGGTCGGCACGGTATTCCGCATCGGTAAAAAACACTTTTTTCTTGGCTTGGTATTCGGAAGAAACAAAAAACCATTTTCCGTCGTTTTGCCCTGCTTGGTATTCCGATTTTACCCGATAAACAAGCAAGTCGGCCCGGTATTCGGCATCTACCACATACACTTTTACATCGGCCCGGTATTCATAATCTACGCTGAACACCTTTTGGCCTAGGGCAAACGTGGAAAAAAGCATAAAAAGGAAGGAAAAGGCAATTTTCATACTCAAGGGCTTTGAGTAAAAGTATTGAATTCCAGTGTAAACACCACCTTCTTTACAGGCTCAATCAACTCGGTATAGGCTTGCTTGAAGCAGGAGGCATTAGTTGCATCGCTCCTTTCACTTGGGTGCCAAGCAAGGCATATTGCAGCACCTGCTCCATGGTGCTAACGTATTCAAAATGAATGCCGGTAAGGTAAGAGGGCTCAATTTCCTCAACATCTCGGCGGTTGTCTTCGGCCATTACAATGGTTTGAATGTTCGCCCGCTTGGCGGCCAGCACTTTTTCTTTAATTCCGCCCACGGGCAACACTTGTCCGCGCAGGGTAATTTCGCCGGTCATGGCCAGTTTTGGCCGCACTTTGCGTTGGGTAAACGCCGAAGCCAAGGCTGTAAGCATGGTTATACCAGCCGAAGGACCGTCTTTGGGTGTGGCCCCTTCGGGCACGTGCAAATGCACATTCCAATTGTCGAACACCTCATGCGGTATTTTTAGTCGGTCCGCTTTGCTTTTTAGGTATTCAAGGGCAATATGGGCCGATTCTTTCATAACGCCCCCCAGGTTTCCGGTTAAGGTAAGCCGGCCCTTGCCTCGGCTTAAGCTGGTTTCAATAAAGAGAATGTCGCCCCCCACGGCGGTATAAGCCAAACCCACCACCACTCCGGCCTGTTCGTTGTTCTCGTATTTTTCTTTGGGTAAAGGAGGCCCTAAAATTTTGCTGACCTGTTCTTTGCTCAATTTCGCATGGAAATACTGTTCAGAGGCGGCAGCCACAGCCGCTTTTCGAACCAAAGCAGCAATTTTACGCTCCAGGTTTCGAACTCCGCTTTCGCGGGTGTACGATTCAATAAGGAATTCCAAAACCGATTTGCTAAGCTGAATGGCGTTTTTTTCCAAGCCATGTTCTTTCAATTGCCGGTGCAACAGGTGTTTTTTGGCAATTTCTACTTTTTCTTCTACCGAATAGCCGCTGATGTGGATGATTTCCATGCGGTCGCGCAGCGCAGGTTGAATGGATGACAGGTTGTTGGCGGTGGCAATGAACAGAACCCGACTAAGGTCAAAATCCAAATCCAAGAAATTGTCGTGAAAGCTGTTGTTTTGTTCCGGATCCAACACTTCAAGCATGGCGCTGGAAGGGTCTCCATGCACATCTCGGCTCAGCTTGTCGATTTCATCTAAAATAAAAACGGGATTCGCCGTAGCCGATTTTTTAAGGCTTTGCAAGATTCTGCCCGGCATGGCACCAATATAGGTGCGGCGATGTCCTCGAATTTCGCTTTCGTCCCGCAAACCGCCCAAAGACATTCGGGTGTACTTGCGGCCTATCGCCTCGGCCACCGAACGGCCCAAGGAGGTTTTGCCGACTCCCGGAGGTCCCGCCAAGCATAAAATGGGAGCCCGCATGTCGCCGCGAAGCTTCAACACCGCCAAGTGTTCTAAAATCCGCTCTTTGACCTTTTCCAAACCAAAATGATCCCTGTCCAGAATTTTCCGCGCCCGTTGAAGGTCAAATTGATCGTTAGAATAAACCGACCAAGGCAGATCGGTCATAAACTCCAGGTAGTTCATTTGAACCGAATAATCGGGCGCCATGCTGTTCATGCGTTCCAGCTTGGCCAACTCTTTCTCAAAGGTTTTTTGTACGGCTTTGCTCCATTTTAGCTTGCTTGCCTTTTTACGCAGTTCTTTGATGTCAATCGTTTCTCCATTGCCCAGTTCCTCTTGAATTTGCCGCATTTGTTGGTGCAAAAAATACTCCCGTTGCTGTTTGTCCATGTCCACCCGCACCTTGCTTTGAATTTGGTTTTTCAACTCAAGCAGCTGAGATTCTTTGTGCAAGGCCTGAAGCAACACGGTGGCTCTTTCTTTTAAGTCCCGCACCTCAAGCATGGCTTGCTTTTCTTCCATGGAGTTGCTTAGGTTGGAAGAAACAAAGTGAATTAAGAACGAGGGACTCTCAATGTTTCGAATGGCGAAAGCCGCTTCGCTGGGCAGGTTGGGACTGGCTTGAATGATGTCTAAAGCCAGGTCTTTGATCGAGGAAACCATGGCGTTGAATTCCGAATCGGCCTCTTCGGGCGTTCCTTCCTCAAAAATGCTGGCCTGGGCGGTCAAATACGGTTCCTCGCTTAAAATCGCTTCAATTTGGCAGCGGCGTTTGCCTTGAATAATGGCTGTGGTGCTGCCGTCGGGCATGCGCAGCATTTTCAAGATGCTGGCCACCGTACCAATTTCAAACAGGTCAGATTGGCTAGGGTCTTCTACCTCGGCATCGCGCTGGGCCACCACACCAATAATGCGCTTTCCTTTGTAGGCATCGCGGATCAACTTAATGCTTTTGTCTCGGCCCACTGTAATGGGAATAACCACTCCGGGAAACAACACCGTATTGCGCAGGGGAAGAATCGGCAGTTCTTTTGGGATTTCCGACACCTCCAAATGCCCTTCCTCTTCGGTGGTCATTAAGGGAATAAAATCTGTGTCTTCGCCAATCAAATGATATGTCATATTGTCCGTTTCGTGGTAAATGTACGGAGCTTCAAGCGCCAACTTGTCGCGTGCCGATGTAAATATCAGGAGTTTTAATGCAAATCCCTGATATTACATATCCCGTGCCAAGTAGAGCCGCAAAATGTTGCGGCTGATTTGCGGTGGAGACGGAAAATGTTGCGTCTGATTTGCGGTGGAGACGCAAAATATTGCGTCTCTACTGTTCCTTGATCATCAAAGGTGGAGACGCAAAATATTGCGTCTCTACAGGCGATAAACGGCCACGATGCGCGGCAGGGATTGACGCAACTACCCCGCAAAGGTGCCGACGGCTGGCCCGCTAGGTGCGGAGGCGACGTGAGGAGCCCCCGCAAACCAGCTGGGCCAGCCTTTCGGCACCTGCGGAGTAGTGCGGAAAGCCCGGCTGCCGCCCCCCAAAAAAATCACTTCCTGCCCGACCTGTCCTTGCGTTTGTATTGCAGCGCGGCCGAAGGCTCTGGCACAAAATGCCCTACCCCACCCCCGCGCGGATCGTTGAAATGCTCGGGGATTTTGCCCAACACCGTGCGCTCGGCCCAGGTTTCTGTCTTGCTGCCGTCGTCGCGGCGCTCCATCGTTATGCAGTCCTCGACCGGGCAAACCAGTGAACATAAATTGCAGCCTACGCAGTTTTCGTCGATGATTTCAGGCACCCGACTGCCGTTGATTGGCAATGCAATGGCCTGGTGGGCGCCGTCGTCGCAGGCAATGTGGCACAGCTGACAGCCTATGCACTTGTCGGCGTTGATGCTGGCCACCACTTTGTAATGCAAATTTAAGTGCTTCCATTCCACCACGTTGGGCACGGCCTTGCCGGCGAAATCGTAGATGGTGCTGTAGCCTTTGTCGCTCATAAACTGCCGCAAACCGGCTTCCATTTCGCGCACAATACCAAACCCGTAGTGCATCACCGCGGTGCATACTTGCACCGAAGTAGCGCCCAGCAAGATGAATTCCACCACATCGCGCCAGGTTTCAATGCCGCCAATGCCGCTGATGGGCGTGTTGCGAATCTCTGGATGGCCCGCCAGTTCTTTTAACATGTGCAAGGCAATGGGCTTGACCGCCGGACCGCAATAGCCTCCGTTGGTGCCTTTTCCGTCCACTACGGGATAGGGCGCATAGGTGTCTAAATCAATGCCTACAATGCTTTTAATGGTGTTGATGAGCGACAAGGCGCTGGTGCCGCCGCGCACCGCCGCCAGGGCCGGATCGGTGATGTCGGATATGTTGGGAGTCAATTTGGTGATGACCGGAATGCTGGACGCCTCCATGACCCACTGCACGATGGTGTTCAAGACCTCGGGCTCCTGCCCCACCGCCGAACCCATTCCGCGCTCGCACATGCCATGCGGACAACCAAAATTAAGTTCTATGCCATCGGCACCGGCGTTTTCTACGTCCTTCACAATTTGAAACCATTCCTTTTTTGATTCCACCATTAAGGAGGCAATCACGGCATGGTTGGGGAAGTGTTTTTTGACCTCTTCGATTTCCCGTAGGTTGTCGGCCAAAGGCCTGTCGGTAATCAACTCGATGTTGCTCAGCCCCGCCATGCGGGTGTCGCGGTAGTTGATGGAGCCGTAGCGGCTCGATACGTTTTGTACGGGTATGCCCAGGGTTTTCCATACGGCTCCGCCCCAACCGGCCTCAAAGGCTTTCATGATTTGATAGCCCGTGTTGGTTGGGGGTGCCGAAGCCAACCAAAACGGATTGGGGGCTTTTATGCCGGCAAAATTTATGGATAGATCGATGTTGCTCATGCTTTGTTTGTTTGAATCCATTGATGCATGCCTTGGGCGGCGCACTTTCCTTCGTAGGCGGCATTCACCACCTCGGCTCCGCCGTTTACGGCATCGCCTGCGGCAAAATATCCGGGGCGGGTGGTTTGAAATGCCTCATCTACCACAATGCGGCCTTTGCTGTCGGTCGAAATGTTGGGCAAATGCTTCAACAGTTCGCCTTGCTTGGCCTGTCCGGTTCCCTTAATCACGAGGTCGGCAGGCAAATGAAATTCGGTGCCGTCGGGACGCGCAAAGGTTACTCCGGTGGCCCGGCCTTCGCCTTCTATGCGGACCGGACTGGCTTCAAATACGCCTTTGACTCCCGCGCCCAAGGCGGTGGCATATTCAAAATCATAGGCTCCCATGTCGGCCTTGGTGCGTCGGTACACCAAATGCACCGAACTGGCACCCATTCGGGCCGATTCGCTGGCGGCGTCCACCGCGGTGTTGCCGCCCCCAATCACCACTACGGTGTCGGGAATGGAATAGGCCGATTGCTTCATCCGCAGTTCTTCTACAAACTCGACCGCACCCACTACGCCGGGCATATCTTCACCGGGAATGCCCAGCCGAGCCGTGGCACCCAAGCCCAAGCCCAAAAATACGGCATCAAAACCCTGTTCCAGTTCGGCAAACTGGGCCGCGTTCTGAATGGGATGGTTGTAATGTATGGTGTAGCCCAGCTGGTTTTGCAGGTACTCGTTTTCGCGCAGGGCCTCTTCGTTGGTGATTTTATACGGTGCCGTTCCATATACGGTAAGGCCTGTAGGCAAGGCCTTGGCCTCGAAAATCTCGACGCTGTAACCCAACACCCTCAGCTCGCAAGCACAGGCAATGCCCGCCGGGCCGGCACCTACAATGGCCACCTTGCGGCCGTTGTCTTTTCCGGGGCTAAACAAGGGACTGCCCGCTTGCATTACGGCCTCGGTAGCAAAGTTTTGCAGCCGACCAATTTGCAGGGGTTTCATGTCTTGGTGGGTATATACGCAGCTGCCTTCGCACAGCTGTTCGGTGGGACACACCTTGCCGCAGGCGTTGCCCAACCAGTTGGAGTCGTAAATGGTGGCGGCGGCCCCTTTGATGTTTCCGGTATTTATTTGCTTAATAAACAGTGGAATGTCAATGTGGGTGGGGCAAGCATCCATGCAAGGAGCATCGTAGCAATAAAGGCAACGGGCGCTTTCGTAGTAGGCCTCTGAGCTGTTCATCAGGGGCTTTTTGGGCGCAAAATTTCGTATAAAATCCTGGGGAGTTTCGGGTCGATTGAATTCAGCCATCTGCCTTAAAGTTCAGTTAGTTTGCCATAGGTTTCGGGGCGGCGGTCGCGGAAGAACTGCCAGGTAGAACGCACCTCGTCAATCAGGTCTAAATCGAAATCGGCCACCAGCAATTCGTCGTTGTCTTCCGAAGCCTGAGCAAAAATTTGCCCGCGTGGATCCACAAAATACGAGGTTCCGTAGAATTTACCCAAATTCCAAGGCTTTTCGGTTCCCACCCGGTTTATGCATCCCATAAAATAGCCGTTGGCCGCGGCATGGGCCGGTTGTTCCAATTTCCATAGGTACTGAGAAAGTCCAGCCACCGTGGCGCTGGGGTTGTACACAATCTCGGCGCCATTCAGTCCTAAAATCCGCGCTCCGTCAGGGAAGTGCCGGTCGTAGCAAATGTACACGCCCACTTTGGCGTACTTGGTTTGAAACACCGGATATCCTAGATTCCCTGGCTTAAAGAAGAATTTTTCCCAAAAGCCGGAAGTGTGTGGAATGTGGTTTTTGCGGTATTTCCCAAGGTAGGTTCCGTCGGCATCGATTACCGCCGCGGTGTTGTAGTACACTCCGGGCATTTCCATTTCGTACAAAGGGGCAATAATGACCATTTGGTATTTCTTGGCGTATTCTTGCAGGCGGGCCACAGTAGGTCCCGGAACCGGCTCGGCCGAATTGTACCATTTTTTGTCTTGGCCCGGACAAAAATACGGGGTGTTGAAAATTTCTTGGAAGCACAAAATTTGAACGCCCTGCCGCCCCGCCTCTTCAATGTAGGGGATGTGCTTTTGGTACATGGCTTCGCAAATGTCTTGAATGCTGCCTTCGCCCTCGGTCATGGGCAATGACAACTGTATAAGTCCGCTTTTTACGTTACGTGGCATACTTGGTTTGTGTTTGTTGTTTATCCTAAATGTTGTGTTTTTCCTCGGTGAATAAATTGCCCAAATCCTGGTTGAATCAGGCATTCGTTGTTGTGAATGGCCAGTTCGCCCCGCAGCAATACGGTTTCGGTTTTGCCAGTCAGCTCCATGCCTTCGTAGGCGGAATAATCGCAGCGCATGTGGTGGGTCGAAGCCGAAATTTTATGCTTGGTTTCGGGATTAAACACCACAACATCGGCATCGGCCCCCACAGAAAGGGTTCCCTTGCAGGGATGCATTCCAAAAATTTGGGCGGCCCGCGTCGAGCTGGCCTCTACAAATTTGTTCAGGGTGATGCGTTTTTTCGCTACTCCTTCCGAGAACAACAGCTCTACCCGATGTTCTATGGCCGGGTGGCCGTTGGGGATTTTACTGAAATCGGTCTCGCCCATTTTCTTTTGCTCCCACATAAACGGACAGTGGTCGGTGCCCACCACCTGAACCAATCCTTGGTTTAATCCGGCCCACAAGGCCTCTTGGTCTTTGGGTTGGCGCAAGGGCGGACTCATTACCCATTTTGCGCCCTCAAAGCCTTTTTCGTACAGCGATGCGTCCAACACCAAATACTGGGTGCAGGTTTCAACCAAAACCCGCTGGTTGCGTAGGGTGGCGCGGCGCACCGCATTTAAAGCCCCCTCGCAGGTCATGTGCACAATGTAGCCCGGGCATCCGGTGTAGTACAGCAAATCGGCAAACCGACCTGAGGCCTCGGCTTCGGTAATTTCGGGTTGAGACAAATAATGGTAGAGGGGGCTTAGTTTTCCTTCCCGCTTGTGCCGGGCAATCAGGGCATCAATCATGTCGCCGTTGGTGGCATGCACCGTAACCAATCCGCCGTGGTCGCGCACCACCCGCATCAGGTTCATCATTTGTCCGTCGTCAATCATCAGGGCGCCTTTGTAAGCCATAAAGGTCTTGAAGGAGCTGATGCCCTCTTTTTCAATCATGGCCACCACTTCTTTGCCCACTTCGGGATTGAAATCGGTTACCGCCATGTGGTAGGAATAATCGCCCACAGCCTTTCCTTCCGATTTTTTCTGCCAGGTGCGCAGGGCGTTGTACAGGGTGTCGCCTTGGGTTTGCAATATAAAGTCAATCACCATGGTGGTTCCGCCAAACAAGGCGGCCCGGGTGCCGGTGGTGTAATCGTCGCTGGAATGGGTTCCCATAAAGGGCATGTCCAAATGCACATGAGGGTCAATTCCCCCGGGAATTACCAGCTTGCCCGAAGCATCAATCACCCGATCTACGCCTTGGGTTGGCAAGGCATGGCCTATGCCCGCAATTTTGTCGTTCTCTACCAACAGGTCGGCGGCAAAGGTGGCTTCTGCCGTAACCAAGGTTCCATTTTGAATCAGGGTTTTCATGCTTCCGTGGTTTTTGATGTTGAGGCCTTTTTCATGCCGAATCCATAGGCCAAAAAGGCCACGATGAATCCGGTGAACCAGGCAATTTGATACAAAAAGGAAAGGGCCTCGATCCATGCGCCCACCAAGGCCAATCCAATGCCCAGCAGCAAGGCAATCAAGGCAACCGGATTGATTCCCATGGGGTTGTATCGGTAGGGGCCGGATTCCGAGAACAAACCGGGTACGTCCAGTTGCTGCTTCCGAACCCAAAAGTAATCGGCCAACAAGATGCCCAATACTGGCCCTAAAAAGGCGCTGACCAACAGCAAGATGGACGATATTTCGTTCAACAACCACCAAGGACAAATCGCTATCCCTACAATTCCGGTCAGCAGCCCCCCGGTTCGGAAGGAGATGCGCCTGGGCCACATGTTCGAGAACGCCGTGGCCGGAGCAATCACGTTGGCCGCCAAATTCGTGCTTAAGGTTGCCACCAACAGCACCAATTGGGTGCCAATCACCACCAAAGGTTGGTTGAAATGCGAGAGCAAACTGGCAGGATCCCAGGGGGCATCTTCTTGCGTCAATACATCGGCAAAGGCAAAGGCGGCAGCGCTGGTTACAAAAAGGCCCACAAACGAAAACAACATCATGGTGGCCGGCAAGCCTAAAAACTGCCCCGAAACCTGAGCCCGCTGGTTTTTGGCGTAGCGGGTTATGTCGGAAATGCTGATGGCCATGGTGGCCCAAAACCCAACCATGGCGGTAAACCAAAGCAGGTAATCCCACCAACCCGTACCTGCAGGCGCTCCGGCCTGAGCCGGATTCAAACGCTGAGGCTTGGATGCATGAAGCAGCTTGCCCTGGGCATCGCGGGTTTCATACCAAACCTCTAAGGTGTCTTTGGAATGGTCGGCACCCAAGGCCGAGGTAAAAAAAGGCTTGTTTCCGTACGACCGGGGCAGTTCAAACACCTCGGCCGCCTCTCCGCCCGAACTGGAGCGCACCTTCACCACATCGGGCTTCCATTCTCCATCTGCATGGGTCAGCGGATGAAAAAAGACCAAATCCTGTTCGTTTTGCAGCTCCCGGTGGGCCGAGGCCGTTTGAAGCTGTTGGCTTTGGTCCAGCACCGTTCCAAACCCGCCGCCCGCCGCAACGCCCCAGGCAATTAAAGCAATTCCTACGGCAATGAGCACTGGGGCCGAGTACTCTTCCAGCCACTTTATGCCCTCAAACCCTTTTACCACAAAAAACATGGAAATCAGCCAAAAAAGGCCAAAGCCAATAAAATTCAACAGGGTGGTTCCCTCTTGATAGGGCTCGCCCATCAACAGGCTTAAAATGGCCCCAATGGCCAAACCGCCCACCCAGGTTTGAACTCCGAACCAGCCGCAGGCCACAAAAGCCCGAAGCATGGAAGCCACATGAATGCCATGCAGCCCAAAGGCCGCCCGGCCAATGACAGGAAACGACAAACCGTACTTTACTCCGGCATAGCCGTTTAACACCATGGGCACCGTTATCACCAAATTGGCCAAGCCAATAATCAACAAAGCTTCTATCCAGTTTAATCCGGCTTTCAGCATGTACGAAGCCAGCAACCAAGTAGGAATGCACACCGCCATGCCCACCCACAACGCCGCCAGATGCCAGTGGTTCCAGGTGCGGGCCGAGGCCGGCACAGGAGCCAGTTCTTCGCTGTACAGCGAGGAGTTGCGCAAGGTGTCTGGGTTCAGCGGCGGGGTTTCCATACCATCAATGGCAGTATTCGTCGGCAATGCGTATGGCCTCGCGAACAATGTCCAGGCCTTCGTCAATTTGTTCTTTGCTGATGCACAGCGGCGGAGCCACAAAAATCCAGTTCCAGCGCACAAAGGTAAACATGCCCAGCTCCTTCAATTTGGCGGCCATGCGGTTGGTGGGCTCCATAAGGGCCGGCGCCGCATTCCAAGGCACGGTGGGCTCTTTGGTTTCTCGGTTTTTCACCAATTCTATGCAGCCCAGCAATCCGGTATTTCTAAAATCGCCAATGCTGGGATGTTCCTGAGCCAGTTCCGCTACGCGTTGCTCCAGGTAGCGCCCCATGTTGGCCGCGTTTTGAATCATGTTGCCCTCTTCCATCACCTTTAGGTTTTCAATGGCGGCGGCACAGGCAACGGGGTGGGCCGAGTAGGTTAATCCTGCCGCCAGGGGGCGGTCTTCAAAGTAAGCGGCAATGGCGGCATTTACCATGGTGCAACCCAAGGGGACGTAGCCCGAGGTAATGCCTTTGGCCATGCACATAATGTCGGGAACCACCTCGTGGTGGTCAATGCCAAACCATTTTCCGGTGCGGCCAAAACCGCTCATCACCTCGTCGCAAATCAGCAGAATGTTGTACTTGTCGGCAATGGCCCGCACTTTTTTCCAATAGCCTGCCGGGTATTTTATGCAGCCCGACGATCCGCTTTCTCCTTCCATCAATATGGCGGCAATGTTGCCGGGGTTTTCGTACAGCACCACCTGTTCCAGGTTTCGGGCGGCCATTTCTCCGCATTCCTCGGCGGAACGGGTTCCCCAGGGGCAACGGTAGAAGTAGGGATTTTCCACGTGCATCACGTTGGGCATGGCTTGGCTGTCCATGGGGTGGCGGCGCGGGTCTCCACTCACCGAACCGGCTCCGTAAGTGGCTCCGTGGTAGGAACGGTACTGGGCAATGATTTTATGCTTGCCGGTGTACATCCGCGCAATTTTTATGGCGTTTTCAATCGCCTCGGCTCCGCCTAAGGTAAAAAAGGCCTTGCTTAGATCGCCCGGAGTAATCTCGGCCATCTTTTTGCCCAGCTGAGCGCGCACCTCGGTAATCATGCCCGGATACACATAGCTGACTTTTTCCATTTGCCGAGCCACCGCCTGGGTAACGCGCTGATTCCCGTGCCCAATGTTCACGTTCATCAGCTGCGACGAAAAGTCAATGATGCGTTTGCCTTGGGCATCCCACAGGTAAACGCCTTCGGCGCGGTCAATTTCAATGGGATTCAGGCCCGATTGCTTGGACCAAGAAAACAGCGTGTAATCTAGGCTGTCTTGTACGGTTGATGACATCATATTCTGTTTCGTTCTATTAGCTCATCCAATTTGTGCGGGCCTCCGGATTCCATTTGGTCGAGGTTTTTTTGTTCTGGGTCCAAAATTCAATCGAAGATTTTCCGGTAATGTCGCCCATTCCAAATTTTGAATCGTTCCAACCTCCAAACGAGAAGGGTTCGCGGGGCACGGGCACCCCAATGTTCACTCCAATCATGCCGGCGCTGGCGCGCTCCATCACTACTTTAGCCAAAGACCCGCTTTGGGTAAATACGGCGGCGGCATTTCCATAGTTCGAGCTGTTTTCCACCTCCAGGGCTTCGTCCAGGGTTTTGGTGCGAACAATGGAAATAACCGGACCAAATATTTCTTCTTTGGCCACGGCCATATCGGGAGTTACATAATCAATAATGGTGGGGCCCACGTAAAATCCGCCTTCTTTTCCGGGCACGGTGGCTCCGCGGCCATCGATCAAGATTTTCGCGCCGGCCTGTTCGGCTTCGGTAATGTAGCGTTCAATGCGTTCTTTGGCGGCGGCGCTGATCACCGAGCCCAGGTTTTGCCCGGGCACAATGGCTTTGGCTTCGTCCACCATGCGGTCAATAATGTGCTGCACTTGGTCAACGGCCACCATCACCGATGCGGCCATGCAGCGTTGCCCGGCGCAGCCGCTCATGGAAGCCACCACATTGCTGGCGGTCATTTCCAAATGGGCATCGGGCAGCACCAACAGGTGGTTTTTTGCTCCGCCCAGGGCCACGCAGCGTTTCAGGTTCGATGTGGAACGAATGTATACCAGCTTAGCAACGGCGGTGCTGCCCACAAACGACACGGCCTGAATTCCGGGGTGGTCGCACAGGGCTTCCACCACTTCTTTGCCGCCGTGCACCACTTGGAACACGCCTTGGGGCAGGCCGGCTTCGGCGAGCAGTTCAGCCATGCGCATGGCGCTTAGGGGCACCACTTCCGAGGGCTTTAACACCACGCAATTTCCCAGCACCAGGGCGTTGGGCACGGTCCAATGGGGCACCATGTTCGGAAAATTAAAGGGGCTGATGCAGGCCACCACGCCCAGGGGTTTTTTCTCGATGCGTGCTTCCACGCCCCGGCTCACCTCCTGCACTTCGTTCACAATAATTTGGGGCATAGAAACGGCAAATTCGCAGAGTTCCATGCTTTTTTCAATTTCGGCCCGGGCTTCGTCCATGGTTTTCCCGTTTTCGATGTGCACCAGGCGGGTCAGTTCTTCCATGTGGGTTTCGAGCAGCTGCCGGTATCGGAAGAAAATTTGCACCCGTTCTTTCAGGGTTTTGGCCGACCAGCTTATGAATGCGGTTTTGGCGGCGGCCACGGCCAGGTCCACCTCGGCCATTCCGCCCATGGGCACCAACGAAAGCAGTTGCCCGTCAAGGGGGCTAATCACTTCAAGGGTTTTTCCGTTCAGTTCCAGCGTTTTTCCGGCAATCAGGTGTCGGGCTTGGGGCAAGGTCAATTCAGCAATGGGCATAGAATCAGTTCAAATTGGGCGACGCAGGGCCGCGGTTAAAAGGTTAAAGAAGGACAAGTTATTACAAAAGAACAGAATCGCAGCGGCATTTGGGAGCAGTGCGGGGGTAAGGGAAGGGCGAGAAAGGTTCAAGTTGCTGATTTTCAACATCTTTAATCCTTTTCCAAAAACCTTCAAAATCTTACCCGAGGGTTTGTGAGTGATGGGTGTTTGGGCGGCGGGGGGGCTTGGGAGGTGGGAGGGGATTTTTGGGGGCGGCGGGGGGTTGGACGTTTTGCGGTTGTGTTTATGCAATGGAAACCGATTTGAAACGCCTTTTGCTGGGGTAAAAAGCAGCGATAACCGGTGCCCAAATGACCAAAGGTTGCGATATTGGGTTATTGTAATGACCTAAAGAAGCGATATTGGGTTATTGTGATGACCTAAGGTTGGTTTTTGGGGGGTGGGGGCATAAGAATTCCCCTAAGCAATAAATTGACAAGCAAGTTTTTACACTGCAATTTATTTGCAGTTTAGTTGAAAAAGGTTTGGTTTTAAGTGGGTGTTGGCTGGAAGCGGGCGGGGGTTTCTTGATATAGGTTCTTCACCCAACCCCGCCCGCGGCAGGGATTGAACAAGGTTGCCCGCAAGGGTGGCGGGGCGGGGCCCGCGTGCCGCGCAGGCGACTTTAGGAGCCCGCGCACGGCCGCTGGGCCCGGCACCGGCAACCGCGGACAACCTGTGAAAGCCCGGCTGCCGCCCAAAACATCCTGAAAATGAACGGCATGGCCCCGATGCTTTGCCCCCTCCCCGCCTTTGTTTTTGCCCGAAGTATGCGCCTTTTGCTCGGGCTGCACCCGCAACTGGGCGGCAGCGTGTATCTTTGCCTAAATTCCCTGCGCATGCTGAAAATTGACCATTTTACGTTTAATCCTTTCGCCGAGAATACCTACGTGCTGAGCCACCCCAACGGTGCCTGCCTGCTGCTGGACCCCGGCTGCCAGTCGGCCCAAGAAGAGCAAGCGCTGCTGGATTTTTTTGCCGAACGCAACCTGCAACCCGATGCGGTGCTGCTGACCCACGCGCACCTGGACCATGTGTTTGGCGTGCAATTTCTGCACCGGCAATTTAAGCTGCCGATTTACGCGCATCCGCTGTCGAAAGGAATGATTGAACGGCTGCCCCAGATTTGCCAAATGTACGGTCTGCCGCCCGCGCAGTGTCCGATGCCCAGCCATTGGCTGAATCCGGAGGCCGGCTTCGACTGGCAAGGAGAACATTTTGATTTGCCCCACCTGCCCGGTCATTCGCCCGACCATGTGGCGCTGATTCAT
This sequence comes from uncultured Flavobacteriales bacterium, assembly GCA_903837495.1. Lineage (GTDB taxonomy): Bacteria > Bacteroidota > Bacteroidia > CAIKAF01 > CAIKAF01 > CAIKAF01. Next base: position 118,151 of record CAILUT010000005.1, read on the forward strand.
CCGGACCAAGGGTTTGCGTTTTCGGGCGATGTGCTGTTTCGCGACAGCATTGGACGCAGCGACCTGCCCGGGGGAAACCAGGAACAACTGATGGAATCCATTGGGCACCTGCTCAATGCCTATCCCGATTCCATGCAGGTATATCCGGGGCATGGGCCATCAACCACCCTGGGTCGGGAACGGAAGTTGAATCCGTACCTGTCGGGGCGGTTTTCGTGATCGGGGCGGCGGATGGCGGCGGGCGGCGGCGGCGGACGGACGGCGGACGGCGGACGGGCGGTGGCGGGCGGACGGGCGGTGGCGGACGGGCGGTGGCGGGCGGGCGGACGGCGGGCGGCGTAGAGACAGCACATGTGCTGTCTCCCTGCCGTGCAAATTCAACGACGCGAATGAACGGATGAACGGATACGCAAATAAATGGATTAGCGGATGTGCGGAGGAACGAATAAACGGATTCGGGGATGAATGGATGGGCGGATGAATGTACAAACGAATGAACGGATCGGCGGAGGAATGAATGAACGGATGAACCAACGAACGAATGGGCGAATGAACGGAAGGGCGGAGGAATGAATGAACGGATGAACCAACGAACGAATCGGCGAATGAACGAATACACGAAGGTGGGATGAACGAATAGGCGGATAAACGGATGTGCAAATGAACGGAAAGGCGAATGAACATATTCCAAAAGAACGGAAGGGCGATTGAACGGATGGGCGGAGGAATGAATGAACGGATGAACCAACGAACGAATCGGCGAATGAACGAATACACGAAGGTGGGATGAACGAATGCGCGGATGAACGAATGTGCAAATGAACGGAAAGGCGAATGAACATATTCCAAAAGAACGAATCGGCGAACGAACGAATGCGCGGATGAACAGATGTGCAAATGAACGGAAAGGCGAATGAATATATTTCAAAAGAACGGAAGGGTAAATGAACAAATGCGTAAACGAACAAATGCGCAAACGAACGAATCGGCGAACCAACGAACGAATGAACCAACGAACGAATACACAGGGCTGCACCCTGTGCTGGGGTATTTCGCCCCTTCAGGGCTGGGCGGCTTGATGCATTGTGCGGATAATTATACTACGAATGCACAAATTTTTGCCCCTCGCGGATGAACGGCGGTTTTGAACGGTTGTTGAATATGAGGCCGCAAAGGGCAGATCAAGGAAGAACCGGTGGTTTTAAATACCCCCTCAGCCCAAAAACCGCGCTACCGATTCGGGCCCCCTAGGGGGAAAACGGCCCCCAATACAAAGGTAAGAAGGCTGTATCCGATTATCCTTTCGGTAAGCGTTTAAACCCACAGCCGCTTGTAGAAATATTAACTTAGCAGTGCCAACTTTTGGTCCAACAAATAGGGAGTATTACAAGGGACTTATCAAAAGATTTATCAAATTCGACAATCATTAAGATCTAAGTTTCTTTAAAATTGAATCTTTAGAAACTGTCTTACCCGTTTTTACTTTATCCATTAAGTTACCAAGCATTAAGTCTTCAAACTGATCATCTTTCATGTCAATAACATTCCCACCAAGCCTTTTGGCAAGTTCTGAAAGAATTTTACTACTTTGTTTGTCGGTTTTTATAAGGATAGTA
>CAILUT010000006.1 GCA_903837495.1 uncultured Flavobacteriales bacterium
TTGCTAGCCCAACCCGCGCTTCTTCAACCACCCATTCCCAAGGCTTCCGCTCTGGAAATGGTCAAATCGCGCTCTCTTACAACATTACTTTGATCTGCGCTAGCCCACGCGTCCCTGCCATTATTTGGCTTGATTCCCTTCCAGCTCCCATCGCCAGCGGCGATACCGCCTTCTGCGGAAGCGGTTCGGCCAGCCTTTCGGTAACCGGCCCCAACGGCAACTATTCTTGGTACGACAACTGGGGAGGAAACTTGGTAAACATCGGTCAAAACTGGACCACTCCAACCAACACTCAAACCATCAACTACCACGTAAACTACAAGGTAAACGGTTGTCCTTCTAAGTTCGATACCGCTTTGGTTCAAGTTACTCCTATTCCGGTTGCACTTTTGAGCGACCCCGGAACGGTGTGTGTAGGCAATGGTTTGGTGGATCTAGGTTTTGATCCCCCGCTCTTGACTGACTCATTGATGTTTACTTCATGCGGTGTTACAGGACGTACTGGTCCTGATCAAGCTGCCGCAGATGCGACCTATGGTGCTGGTGTTGTAAACGTGACCAACGGAATACAAGAATGGGTAGCTCCTTTCGCAGGAACCTACACCATTACAGCTGCAGGTGGTGCAGGCGGAACAGCCAACGGCCAAACCGGTGGCCAAGGTGCTATCATTTCTGGTCAATTCCAGGTAACTGCCGGTCAGGTAATTCGTATGTTGGTTGGCCAAAAGGCAGCGGACCTCAACGGTGCCAGCGGTGGTGGTGGTGGAACCTTTGTGGTTGACGCCAACAACAACCCCTTGGTGGTTGCCGGCGGTGGTTCAGGTGCAGCCAGTGGAATTACAGGAAACAACGGCGAAATTACGACCAACGGTGGCGATGGTGATGGTTGTGCCGGAAACGGCGGCCAAAACGGCAACGGCGGTGGTGCGGCTGGAAACTGCGGAAGCGGTGCCGGCGGTGCTGGTGGCTTACTTACCGACGGTCAGTCCAACAGCTCTTGGGGTTCTCAACGTGGATTCGGTTTCGCGAACGGCGGTGCAGGTGGAGTTTCTTCCTCCGGCGGTGCCGATGGCGGATTTGGTGGAGGTGCAGGTACCCACACCAACAATACCGGTGGTGGTGCCGGCGGCGGCTACTCAGGTGGCGGCGCTCCCAACCATGGAAGTGCATGGTCTGGTGGCGGCGGCGGCTCTTTTAATGGCGGCAGCAACCAAGTAAACCAAAACGGTGGCAACGCCGGCGACGGTTGGGTTCGTGTCTTTTACGGCATCCCTCAACCCTCCGATACCAACGGCGTTTGGTCTGGTGTTACCATCACCGATACCCTGCTCGGAACATTTAACCCTCAACTGGGTATCTTAGGCAACAATACGGTGGTTTACACCGTTACCAACAACGGTTGTACTTTCCAAGATTCACTGGTTATTAACGTGGTTCAAGGCCCCGATGCCTCTATCACAACTGCCTCTACCCAATTGTGCGATTACGACAACAGCATCAGCTTGAGTGCGTTGAACAGCGGCGGTTCTTGGAATGGAAACGGGGTGAACAGCCAAGGTGTAAACGTGAGCTTCGACCCAGGTTCGGTTCCCGCCGGTACCTATCAGGCCTATCACAGCATTTTTGATGCCGCTACCGGTTGCTTAAGCACCGACAGCGTTCAAATTGTGGTTAATCCTACTCCAATTGCTACGGTTTCTGGTCCAAACGTGATTTGCTCGGCCGATGCCCCCTTTAACCTTTCTCCAGGTACCCCCGGCGGAGTGTTTACCGGTGCTGGTATAACCGATACCATAACAGGTGTATTTACTCCCAATGCCAACCTGCTTGGCAGCACCATGGTGTATTACAACGTTACAGCCAACGGCTGCGTAAACAACGACAGCACGCTCTTAACGGTGTTTGTTTCTCCCAACGCCAACATCAACAATGCCCCTCAGCAGTTGTGCGCCAACGCGGGTTTGATTCAACTAATCCCCGCTCAACAAGGCGGCTCTTGGTACGGCGGCGGTATGGCTAACCCCAACAGCGGTGTGTTTAACCCTCAACTGTCGGGCACAGGAACGGCGCAAGTCATTTATTTGATCTCCAATGCTAACTGCAGCAACAGCGATACAGTAAACATTGTGGTGAATGCCCTGCCTTCTGTTTCGGTTTCCCCAAACACCATTCAACAGGTTTGCGCTGGTTCTACTTTGCCTTTAACAGCTACGGGTGCGAACAGCTACCAATGGCTTAACAACGGCAGCCCAATCAGTGGAGCCAACACGGCCACCTATGCGCCCGCAACAGCCGGTTCTTACAGTGTAGTGGGTGTCGATGCCAACGGTTGCTCTTCTACTTCCGCAGGCACTCAAGTAAACGTTGCTCCTATCCCTGTTGTTCTGCAAGTAAATGCCCCAACAGTGTGCCAGGGCACCGCTACCGCCTTTACTCAAACTTCGGCCATAGGCCAAGGTGGTTTGATTACCAATTACAACTGGAATTACGGCGACGGCAACGTCGGAACGGGTTTCTCAGCCAACCACGTCTATGCAACGCCAGGGTCTTACACCGCTCAATTGATTGTCGTTAGTTCGGCCGGTTGCAGCGATACCTTGACCCAGAACGTTGCAGTCAACGCTAACCCCGTGCTCGACTCCGTTTTGGTAACCAACGCTTGCTTCCCCAACCCAACCAATTACCAAGCTTTTGTGTCGGGGGTAACCGTTGGCAGCTACCAGTGGAACTTTGGCAACAATGCCCAAGGCAACGGCGCCAACGTTACGCATACCTATGCGGCTCCAGGTACCTATTATTACCAATTGCTGGTAAATTCTACCCAAGGCTGTTCAACGTTGCAAAACGGTACGGTGCTGGTCGAAAACCAACCCAATGCGCTGTTCCTAACCAGCAACGGTTGCACCAACCAGCCATTAACCTTGGTAAATACCTCTACAGGGGCCATTACCAACTGGAACTGGAACTTTAGCACCGGTACGGCAACAGGGCAAAACCCCGCCTACACTTACACCCAAGCAGGTACCTATCCTGTAACCTTGACCGTGTCAACCACGGGCGGTTGTACCGATAGCTATTCTACCTTGGTTACCGTGAATCCTACTCCCAATGCGGCTTTCATTGCAGCAAACCAAGGAGTTAATTTGGTTCAGTTTGCTCCTGCAGCTCCCGTGAATCCAGCCAGCTACCTATGGGATTTTGGCGACGGTACTACCGACAATTCCATCAGCCCATTGAAACAATATACCCTAACCGGGGTGTATCAGGTATGCCTAACCATTTCTTCAAACGGCTGCGAAAGCAAGACCTGCCAAAACTTTGAAGTGCGCGACATCACTTCATTCCATGGTCCTGACGGAGCTCAACACTCGGTTTCAGCATATCCCAACCCGTTCAACGAGGAGTTGATGGTTGAGGTGCAGTTGACCGGTGCAGCACAGGTGCAATTGGCTTTGTTCGACCTCAGCGGCAAGAAATTGCTCAGCAGCGACAAAGGACTTCTGACCTCAGGAAAGCACAGCTTCAACATGGCTTCTCAAACCATGGATTTGGCCCAAGGTGTTTACCTAATGACAGTTTACGTGGACGGAATGGCCTACACCTCACGTTTGGTTCGCACCAAATAAAGGTTCACATTTCACTCATTTTCCGAAAGGGGGCCACGTTTTTGGCCCCCTTTTTTTTGCTTAACTACGTTTTCAATGGGCTGTTTTTTGGGGGCGGCAGCCGGGCTTTCTCAGGTAGTCCGCAGCTGCCCTTGGCTGCCCCAGCGGGCTTGCGGGGGCTCCTAAAGTCGCCTCCGCGCCGCGCGGGCCAGGCCAGGGCAGCTTTGCGTGCTACCTTGTTCAATCCCTGCCGTGGGCGCCCTTCACTTAGTTGCGCATCAAATACATAAGGCCCCCCACGCGTCTTTCAATCAAGCGCTGCCTTCCTTTGGGCTAATTCGCCCAATTAAATGGCAAGCTCGAATTTTTAAAAGCGTTCTTTCCTAGCGCGAATTACCCCAAAATGGAATCTTACCCTTAATTTTCAAACCCATCCCATCCCCGTTCTTGCATCGGAAATGCCTTGCCAGAACTGTCTATCATTCGAAAGGCCTCAGGATCTTCTTCCATGAAACCAACAACCGTGATGTTTTCTATTTTTTGCAACTCAGCATAGGCATCCATTGGAACGGTAAAAAGCAATTCATACTCTTCGCCTCCATGCAATGCCAAGTGGTAGGGGTCCATGTTTAATTCTTCGGCTACCTTTAAGGTTCCAGGGTGTATTGGAAGCCGTTCCAAGTCGATGCGTACGCCCAGCCCCGAGGCCCTGCCAATCATAAAACAACTTTTTGACAATCCATCCGATACATCGGTCATGGCGGTGGGACGTATCCCCGCTTGCTTGAGCTGTTCCCAAATGTCCGTTCGAGCCTCCGGCCTCAATTGCCGTTCCAAAACATAGGTGTGGTCGGTTAAATCCGGTTGGACTTCTGGGTTTTCCAAGAAAATACGCCGCTCCCGATCCAGCATCAAAAATCCTGCATAGGCCGCCCCTAAGTTGCCGCTTACACAAAGCAAGTCGTTTTTTCGGGCTCCCGATTGTACGATGCTTCTGCCCGTTTCAACATAGCCGATTGCGGTTATTGAAATGAAAAAATCGCTGAGGGTTGAAACGGTATCCCCCCCAATCAGGTCAATCCCATACCGGGCACAGGCATGCCGTACGCCTTCCATGAAGGCGTCCAATGCCTCTACGGTAAACTTAGGCGGCAGGCCTAAACCCAACACAATATGGGCAGGCTCCGCACCCATGCCAACCACATCGCTCACATTGGCCGAAACCGCTTTGTACCCTAAATGGTGAAGGGGGCAATACATTAAATCAAAATGCACCCCTTCTACCAACATGTCTTTGGTAACCACCAGTTCTTGACCTTGCTTTGGGCGTAAAATCGCCGCATCGTCGCCCGGCCCTAAAAAGGTCTCGGAGCGACTCGGAATCCTACATTCTCGAATCCGTTGGTGGATGCCTGCCTCGCCCAATGCATGCAAAGGCGTCTTGTTTTCGCTTTCTTTTGTCATTTCTCTGCAAATATCGTTTGCGTAAACCAATTCCTTCCTGTATTTTTGAGCAAAATTCAATTATTTAGAATCGTTCTAAATAATTAAACATTTTTCTTTTTTGCACGTTCATTTATCAGCATATACAATGGTAACAGTTACAGAAACGGCTAAATCTAGGCTCATCGAGCTTATGGCCAAAGAATCCTTAAATCATGTCGAGCATTTTGTTCGGGTAGGAGTGAAGGGGGGCGGTTGTTCAGGGCTTAGCTATGAATTGAAGTTTGACCAGTCTCGCCACGAAAACGACCAGATGTTTGAAGACAACGGCATTCGCATTGTTGTTGAGAAAAAAAGCATGCTTTACCTGGCCGGCACCTGCCTAGAATTTTCCGACGGTTTAAACGGAAAAGGCTTTGTTTTTAATAATCCCAATGCAACGCGTACCTGCGGTTGCGGAGAAAGTTTTTCAGTTTAATACAACGTTATGGCTGATAATCAGGATGAACTGCTGCACGAAATCACCAACCGGGAATATGAACACGGCTGGTCGGTCGATTTGGATTCCGAGACCTTGGATCCAGGTTTAACCGAAGAAACGGTGCGCTTTATTTCGGCCAAGAAAAACGAGCCGGATTGGCTCTTAGAATGGCGATTAAAAGCCTTTCGGCATTGGCAGCAAATGACCGAGCCGCATTGGGGGCTTTTGCATTATCCCCCCATCCTGTATCAATCCCTAAGTTACTACTCGGCGCCCAAAAAGAAACCCGAATTGGCTAGCCTAGACGAAGTTGACCCCGAATTGCTCAACACCTTCAATCGGCTTGGCATTTCCCTTCAAGAACAAAAAATGCTCGCCGGTGTTGCCGTCGATGCCGTCATTGACAGCGTCTCGGTTAAAACCACCTTCAAAGAAAATCTAGCCGAAAAAGGAGTCATCTTCTGTTCCTTTTCTGAGGCAGTTCAAGAACACCCCGATTTGGTGAAAGCCTACCTCGGTTCCGTGGTTCCTATCAAAGACAATTTCTTTGCCGCTTTGAATTCGGCCGTGTTTTCTGACGGTAGTTTTGTGTACATCCCCAAAGGAGTACGCTGCCCCATGGAGCTAAGTACCTATTTTCGAATCAATGCCATGAACACCGGGCAGTTTGAACGTACGCTCATTATTGCCGACGACGACAGCTATGTGAGCTACCTTGAAGGCTGTACCGCTCCCATGCGCGACGAAAATCAACTGCATGCCGCCGTGGTCGAACTCGTGGCCCTAAACCGGGCTCACATTAAATACAGCACCGTCCAAAACTGGTATCCCGGCGATAAAAACGGGAAAGGCGGTATTTATAATTTTGTGACCAAAAGAGGCAATTGCTTGGGCGAAAACAGCCTGATCTCTTGGACTCAAGTCGAAACCGGCTCTGCCATCACCTGGAAATACCCCTCCGTTTTGCTCAAAGGCGATGGGTCTAAAGGCGAATTTTTCTCGGTCGCCGTTACCGCAAACGCCCAACAAGCCGATACCGGTACAAAAATGGTGCACCTAGGTAAAAATACCAGCTCTACCATTATTTCAAAAGGAATTAGTGCCGGAAACTCGAACAACAGCTACCGCGGTCTGGTAAAAATAGCCCCCTCGGCTACCGGAGCCCGGAATTTTAGCCAGTGCGATTCGCTGCTCTTAGGAAGCACCTGCGGTGCGCATACCTTCCCCAGCATCGAAGTTGACAACGCCACCGGAAAAGTCGAGCACGAAGCCACTACCTCTAAAATCGCTGAAGATCAAATTTTTTACCTCAATCAACGCGGAATCCCAACCGAAAAGGCCGTAGCCTTAATCGTGAATGGATATTGCCGCGAAGTGCTTGATCAGCTGCCCATGGAATTCGCTGTGGAAGCCCGCAAATTGCTCGAAATATCGCTAGAAGGTTCTGTTGGATAATCATTAAATCTATGTTGGAAATTAAAAATCTTCATGCCTCAATCGATGGGAAGCCCATTCTAAAAGGCGTTAATCTACGTATAAATGCCGGCGAAGTCCATGCCATTATGGGCCCAAATGGCTCGGGTAAAAGCACCCTCGCTTCTATCATCGCCGGAAACGAAGCCTACGAAATTACCCAAGGCGATATTTTATTTGAGGGCAACTCTTTGTTTGATTTGCAACCCCACCAACGGGCCGCGGCAGGTGTTTTTTTGGCCTTCCAATATCCCGTTGAAATTCCTGGGGTTTCTATGATGAATTTTATGAAAACGGCCATCAATGAAATCCGAGCGCAAAATGGACTGCAACCCATGGAAGCTGCAGCCTTCCTGAAATTGGTGCGCGAAAAGCAAGCCCTGGTCGAACTGGACGCCAAATTGGCCAACCGCAGCGTCAATCAAGGATTTTCGGGCGGTGAAAAAAAACGCAACGAGGTCTTTCAAATGGCCATGTTAAATCCCACCCTCGCTGTGCTTGATGAAACCGACTCCGGCCTTGATATTGACGCCCTTCGCATTGTAGCTCAAGGGGTGAACGCCCTACGAAATCCAAACAATGCCTTTTTGGTGATTACCCACTACCAACGGTTGCTCGATTACATTGTGCCCGATGTGGTTCATGTCCTGGCCAACGGAAAAATCATCAAAACAGGCAACAAAGACCTAGCCCTTGAATTGGAGGCCAAAGGATACGATTGGATTCTTGAAACCACCCAAGCCTAATGGAAAAACCAAGTCCTATGTTGGAATTCCAGGGCCCCGCCGACCGCACCCGACGCTGGACAGGACTAGCCCAAGGCCTGCCTAACCTAAAGCAAGAGGAATGGAAGTATGTGCCCATTGATGCGCTGCTTGCCCATGTATACCCCCAGTCGGATTCGCTCTTGCCGCTGAATCAGCGCCCCCGTCCAGAAAATCTACCCCAAGGTATTCGGTATCTTTCCGTTTCAGAAGCGTTGGCTGAAAAGATTCCCGGTATTCTTAAAGCTCTAAACCACCTTCAGGTGGCCCATTTTGACGGAATGGCAACTCTGTTTCTGCCGGCAATCAACTCCGAAGCAACGGTGCTGTGGATTCCCGCATCTGACGTGCCCCACCCCGACATCGCTCTTTTGCCTTCAATAAAGCAGCCAAACCAAACCGCCGATGCCTTGCTGGTGCTGGTGCAGGCTGGGGCCCATATAAACCTCATTTTGCCCAAGGAGGCTCAATCCTCCGGTTTCTCTTTTATCTATGTTGGATTGGAAGACTCGGCCAATGTGTCTCTACACCGCGACCTTTCAGGTTCTGATGCGGCGTTTGTTATGAGCCACCTTGAAGTACTCCTGGCCAATGCTGCCCAATTTAAGTTGGCACAATACCTGCAAGGCGGTTCCGCCCAACGGCACGCGGTGCAGGCGCATTTGTGCGGCCCCCAATCGGTGGCAAGCATGGCCTCTTTGCAATTTGCCAAGCCGGGCGACCAATTGCACAGCTGGGTAAATATGGTTCACCAAAGTCCACATGCCGAAAGCCATCAAAACATCCGACAACTCGCTTTGAATTCAGGCATGTCTTCGTTTACCGGTAAAATTCATGTGGCCCTGGACGCTCAAAAAACCCAAGCCTATCAACACTCTGCTGCCATGGTTTTAGAAGAGGGCGGACGTACCTACCACCGACCTGTGCTCGAAATTTATGCCGACGATGTAAAATGCACCCACGGTGCTACCACCGGAAGTCTTGATGAACAAGCCTTGTTTTATTTGCAAGCCCGGGGCATTCCAAAACCCGCCGCAAAACGATTGCTTATTGATGCCTTTATTGAGGACTGCCTTCAGGCCTTTCATCCGGACCTACAAGCCGCCCTTCGCAGCGAAATTGCCAAATCTCTTCAGTAACATGAGTGCCCCCCTTGCTCCTCGATTTAGCCCCCCGCCCCTCATAGATTGGGCGGGCATTCGAGCCGATTTCCCCTTGATTGCCGGCCAGGATTTGATTTATTTTGACAACGCCGCCAGCAGCCAAAAACCCAAGGTTATGCTGCAAGCCATGGAAGAAATGCTGAGCCATAGCTATGCAAACGTGCATCGAGGGGTGCATTCCCTAAGCCAAAAAGCCACCGATCAATACGAAGCGGCCCGAAAAACCGTGGCTCGTTTCATCAATGCCGCCGACGAGGCCGAAGTGGTTTTTACCAGCGGTGCCACCGACTCCATCAATACCATCGCTTTTTCCTTTGGCGAAGCCCACATTCAGCCCGGCGATGAAATCCTGTTGTCGGGCATGGAGCACCATGCCAACATTGTGCCTTGGCAACTCATGGCCCAGCGAAAAGGCGCCGTCATCAAAGCAATTCCCGTGCTCGACAACGGCAGCCTAAATCTGGAAAGCTTAGATGCCCTAATGGGTCCAAAAACAAAACTGCTGAGCTTGGTTTGGGTATCCAACAGCTTAGGAACGGTAAATCCAATTCCCTACATCGTTCAAAAAGCGCATGCCTACGGCATTCCAGTTTTGGTCGATGCCGCGCAAGCCGCCCCCCACATGCCCCTGGACGTGCAAGCCATAGATTGCGATTTTATGGTTTTTTCGGCACATAAAATGTGCGGCCCAACGGGATTGGGCGTTTTGTACGGCAAGCGTGCTTTGTTCGAAAACCTCCCGCCTTACCGAGGGGGAGGCGATATGATTGACCGCGTTTCGTTCGAAAAAACAACCTTTCAAGGCTTGCCTTTTCGGTTTGAAGCCGGAACCCCCCACATCTTGGGCGCCATTGCTTTTGCCGCTGTGCTCGATTACCTCTCCAACATCGGATTGGGCCACATCGAAGAACGGGAACGGCAGCTTTCTCACAGCCTGCGCAGCCAACTAAAAGCCGATTTCCCCCAAATTCAACTCATTGGTACCGCCCCCGATAGCGTGTCGGTCGTCTCTTTCTTGCTCAAAGGGCATCACCCGCTCGATGTAGGCGTTTTGCTCGACAATCAAAAGGTGGCTGTTCGAACGGGGCACCACTGCTGCCAACCCCTTATGGACCGATTCGGAATCCCCGGAACCGTCCGTGCCTCGCTCGCATTTTACAACACCGAAGAGGAAATTCAACGCTTTTTACTTGCTTTGCGAAAAACCATTCACCTGCTGCGATGAACTCGACCATGCACAACACGGCGCATTTATTAGAGGCCGACTTCGCCCTGTTTGACTCTTGGGAAGAAAAATACGAGTACCTCATGGATTTAGGGCGCGACTTGAAATGGCCCGAAGGCCGGTTGCAAGCCGACAGCATGCTGATTCCCGGTTGTCAATCTCGGGTTTGGCTTGACCACGCCTTTCAGAACGGCAAAATTGAATTTTTTGCAGCCTCTGAGGCCCTCATCGTTAAAGGCCTTATAGCCATGTTGTTAAAGGTGTATTCGGGGCAGAGTGCCGCCGATATTCTGGCTTTTCAACCCGATTTTATTGGTCGAATCGGTCTTAGCCAGCACCTGTCGCCCACCCGAAGCAATGGACTTTTTTCTATGCTTAATACCCTGAAAAGTACGGCTATTGCCTACCAAAACGCTTAAAATCAGGAATATGGAAGATAGGGTAATCGAAAAAATCAAAACCGTATTTGACCCTGAAATACCGGTCGATGTGTACGAATTGGGCCTAATTTACCAAATCGATGTTAGCCCCGACCACAAAGAGGTCTGCATTTTAATGACCTTGACATCGCCCAACTGCCCCTCGGCCGAAGAAATACCGGTTGAAATTGAGCAAAAAGTCAAAACCATCGAGGGCGTAGAAACCGTACGGGTTAAATTGACCTTCGAACCGCCTTGGGACAAAGACATGATGAGCGAAGAGGCCCAATTGGAACTGGGTTTTTTATAATTTTTTTTTAGGGCGGCCTTCCGGCTATCGCAGGTAGTACGCGTTGGCAAAAGCCGGCTGCAGTGGCTTTGCATGGGCTCCCAAGGTCGCCATGCACGCGCACGCAGCCCGCTTTTGCCCCCTTGCGCGCTACCTTGCTCTATCCGGGCCGCATCCGCATCCGTTGGCCTGCTGCATGCCAGCCTAAGCTGCAACTCAATTTAATCGAAATTTAACGGCCGATTGGCGACTGCGGCAGGGATTGAACCGGGTAGCACGCAAAGGCCATGCTGGCTGCCGGGCTGGGAGCAAAAGAGCGACGCGAGGAGCTACTTTTGCCCCTTGTCCGGCCCAGCATGGACTGCGGACTACCGGTGAAAGCCCGGCAGCCGCACCCATAATCTCCCATCAAAACTCCCCGTTTTATCTCCCTTTTTACACGCACTTTCTAAATTGACTTTCCGTTAAATCCAATGTTTTCCTGCCTCTTGAACTTTAATTTTCTTTTCTTTGTGCCCATAGCGTTCATGAGTAATAATTAAGTATGGCAAAAAACCTGGTCATTGTTGAGTCTCCCGCAAAAGCGAAAACCATCGAAAATTATCTGGGTAAAGACTTTGTGGTAAAGTCCTCAATGGGTCATATTCGCGACTTGCCCTCTAAGGGGCTTGCTGTGGATATTGAACATGGATTTGAGCCAAAATACGAGGTCGATGCCAAGAAAAAGCCTTTGATTGCCGAGCTTAAAAAATTGGCTGCTGCCGCTGAACGCGTCTGGCTGGCCTCGGACGAAGACCGAGAAGGAGAAGCCATTGCTTGGCATTTGTTGAAAACACTGGAACTGGACGAGGCAAAAACCCACCGGATTGTGTTTAATGAAATCACCAAATCTGCTATTTTAAAGGCCATTGAATCGCCTAGAGGCATTGATTACAGGCTGGTGGATGCCCAAGTTGCCCGCCGGGTGCTTGACCGATTGGTGGGCTACGAACTGAGTCCCGTGCTGTGGAAAAAAGTAAAGCCCAGCTTGTCTGCCGGCCGAGTTCAATCGGTGGCCGTACGTTTGATTGCCGACCGGGAACGCGAACGGGAACAGTTTGAGGTGTCGGCCTTTTTTAAGGTGCAAGGCAAATTTGCCGATGCCCGGGGCAAGTCCTTTAAAGCCGAACTGCCCAACCGACTTTCAACCGAATTGGAAGCCCAGGCCTTGCTCGAAAAATTAAAATCAGCCCAGTTAACCGTTGGTGCAGTCGAGGTGAAGCCCTTGAAACGCACACCATCGGCCCCGTTTACCACCTCGACCTTGCAACAAGAAGCAGCCCGAACACTTGGCTTTTCGGTGGCTCGAACCATGTCGGTGGCTCAAAAACTGTACGAAAATGGAAAAATAACCTACATGCGTACCGATTCGGTAAACCTATCGGATTTTGCCCGCGATGCCGCACGCCAAGCCGTAGAACAAATCTTTGGCGCAGAATACCACAAGGAACGCAACTTTTCAAACAAGGCCAAAGGAGCCCAAGAAGCCCACGAAAGCATACGTCCAACCGATTTTACCTTGGAATCTGCGGGCGAAGATGCCTCTGAAAAAAAACTCTACGAGTTGATCCGAAAACGCGCATTGGCCTCGCAAATGGCCGATGCCAAGCTCGAAAAAACCACCGTAAAATTAGAATCCAACGAAATACATCCTCAGCATTTTGTGGCCAGAGGAGAGGTTATCACCTTTAAAGGGTTTTTGACCTTATACATGGAAAGCAAAGACGAAGACGAGGAGGACGAAGAACTCGATCAGGCCGAACAGCTCTTGCCCGCCATGAAAACCGGCGAACCCGTTACCATCAAAGAAATTTTAGCCACCGAACGGTTTACCCAGCCCCCTTCGCGCTTTTCTGAAGCCGCTCTGGTAAAAAAAATGGAAGAATTGGGCATTGGGCGGCCTTCAACTTATGCTCCAACCATTTCGGTGATTCAAGGCCGCGGTTATGTGGAAAAAGCCGAACGGGAAGGCGTGGAACGGAAATACACTTTGTTGAAATTGCAAGGGAAAGAATTGAAAAAAACAACCGCCACCGAACGGACCGGAGCCGATAAAGGCAAGCTGTTTCCTACCGATATTGGAATGGTAACCAACGATTTTTTGGTTGCGCATTTTGCAGGAATTCTAGATTTTCACTTTACCGCTAAAATTGAAAAACAATTCGATGAAATAGCCGAAGGCCACAGCCAGTGGAGTAAAATGATAGAAGATTTTTATGGCCCTTTTCACCAGGCCGTAAAAAACACAGAATCCATTGTAGGAAAAGCCTCCGGAAAACGGCAACTCGGCATAGACACTCAAAGCGGAAAACCCGTTTTTGCCTTGGTAGGCCGGTATGGACCTATGATTCAAATTGGAGAAGCCGAAGACGAAGATAAACCCCGCTTTTCTTCCCTGCAAAAAGAACAGAGCATTCAAACCATAAGCCTGGATGAGGCCCTAAGTTTGTTTAAATTGCCCCGAACTTTGGGCGACTTTGAAGAAAAAACAGTGGTGGTAGGACAAGGCCGTTTTGGCCCTTATGTACGCCACAACAGCCAATTCGTTTCAATTCCCAAAGAACAAGACCCCCTAGCACTCAATTTAGAGGATGCCATTGCCTTGATTCACACCAAACGCGAAGCCGATGCAAACAAACGGATTAAGGTATTTGAAGAAAATACCGAAGTCCAAATTCTAAACGGCCGCTGGGGACCCTATATTGTGGTTGGAAAAGACAATGTCAAGATTCCAAAAGGAAAAACACCCGAGCAGCTCAGCCTGCAGGACTGCCTAGACTTGCACAAAGCCCAAGGAGGCAGCAAAAAGAAAGGCCGAACTGCCAAAAAATAAGCACCTATGAGTCAGATTCCTGCAGATTGGAGCAGTTGGGAGGAATTTTTTGGCCCCGTATCAACCCAGATTCAGGCCACCGAATATTTGCCAAGCCAATTGGGAAACCACATTCGCTGTTTTACCGGCAAATCGGATTTCCCTGATTTAGACCAACACAAATACAGCCTTGTTCTGGTGGGTTGCGGCTACGATGCCGCCGATTTGTCGGCATCCATGACCACCGTACCCGATGCAGTACGCGAACAACTCTTTGACCTACACCGGGGCGACCATGCGCTGCACATTGCCGATTTGGGCAATTTTGGAATCCGAAGCAACGTAGAAGAAACCTGCCTTTCTTTGGGACGCCTGTTTCGCAGCATTCTTGAACGGGGTGCTTTGCCCGTATTGTTGGGCGGGGGAGCCGAACTCGGCTTTGCCCTGTACCGTTCTTTTACCCTAGCCGGTCAATACGCGAATTTTCTAGACATTACGCCCCGTTTGCCTTTTCAATCCCTGACGGCCGAAAATTTGGAGCCCGATAACGTGCTGGGACGCATCCTAGGCGAAAAAAACCAACTGCTATTTCACTACTGCATTTTGGGATATCAAACCTATTTCAATGCACCCGATTACCTACACCTGTTTAACGATTTTCATTTCGATTTACTCCGGTTGGGCGAAGCACGTGAAAATATGCGGCTGAGCGAACCCCTGCTGCGCGATGCCCATCTGGTAAACCTGAATATGGGCGCCGTAAAGGCAGCCGATGCACCCAACACCCTGCTGGCATCTCCCAACGGTTTTTCTGCAGATGAGGTATGCCGTTTGGCCCGGTATGCCGGACTAAGCCACAAATTGCGCGGATTTTGCTTGTCGGGATTGGCCCCAAACCCAAAGCCCGATGGACTCGAAATTCAATTGGCGGCACAGGTGTTGTGGCATTTGATTGAAGGTGTACACATCCGAAAACCCGAAACCTTGCAAGTAGATAAGCCCCCCTACATTCGGTTTACCGTAGAACGAGACGACGTTGGCATGGGCCTGCACTTTTATAAAAATACCCTGACCGACGCCTGGTGGATGGGCGTGCCCATTAAGGGGCAGTGGAGCCAGCATTTTAAAGACGAAGAGTATTTAGTGCCCTGTGGACAAGAAGACTACATTCAAGCAACCACCGAAGAACTACCCCAACGCTGGTTGCGCCGCTTTCAAAAATTAAACGATTAAAACACCTTTAAATGCCCGAAATTTGAGGCATCTTCAAATGCATAACACTCAAATTTGCATTTTTAACAAAAAAAATTCTATACCTTTACAACTTGAACGTTTTGTCAAATTTGACATATTTTAACCAGCCTATGAAAAAAATTGCGGTTGTATTCCTGTTTCTTGTTGGCCTCATGTCGCGCATGCAAGCACAACAAGACCCTCAGTTTACTCAGTTTTTTTACAATAAATTGGTCATGAATCCAGCCTATGCAGGAAGCAAAGACTTGCTCTGCTTTACAGGCTTGTTTCGCAGCCAATGGGTAGGACTTGAAGGTGCCCCAAGCAGTTTTCTGTTTTCAGGCGATGCCCCCATTCGGTTGGGCGGACAGAATTTTGGAATCGGCCTGACCGCCCTCGGTGATTTTATTGGCTACGAAGAAAATTATTCCTTTCGCCTTGCCGGCAACTGGCGCTCGCCTCAAATGATTGGCCCCGGTTATCTGCGGGCCGGTTTGGATTTGGGCGTTACCAGCAAAGGAATCAAAAACAACACCTGGATTTACCCCACAGGAATTCCTGAACCCAGCATCCAAAGCTTGAACAACAACACCAATATGGTTATGGAAGCCGGAGTAGGGGTGTATTACTACGGTTCAAATTTCTATGCCGGTGTTTCTGCCTTGCATTTGGCAGGTATGCGTTTTGCCAACATTAACATTGCTCAAGCTCGGCATTTGTTTGCCATGGGGGGGTACACATTTGAAGAACCTTTCCACCCCGATTGGGATTTCAATCCTAATGTATTGATTAAAACAGATTTTGCTACTGCCACCTTCGACGTAAACGTAAACGCCATTTGGCGCAAATTCGTTTGGGGGGGCTTAACCTACCGCTTAGAAGATGCCATTGCCATCAACATCGGTGCCGACCTTGGCATCATTCGCCCTTCCCTGCGCTCCCTGCAAATTGGGTATTCTTACGATATAAATACCTCTCGACTAAGTTCGTACAACAGCGGCTCGCATGAAATTTCAATACGCTATTGCATTGACTTAAAGCCGGTTAAAGATATAATTCCAGGTTATTCTGTGCGTTTTACCGATACCCGCGACCCAGTTAAGCCTGTATTTAAATAAATCCTTATACCTTCGCATACTAAATTTCAACGCGTTTCCGTTTCCGGATGAAAGTACTTCCCCCTAAAATACTCCCGCCCATGAGATACTCTTTGCTAATCGCTTTTATTGGTATGCTCCTATTCGGGTGTGCCAATTCCGACAACGGACAGTTGATCGGAGTGCAAGGCAGACCTAAATGGTACCAAGCCGACCCCTTCGGTATGATTTACATGCCCATGGGAAGTTACAACATGGGTTCCAGCGACCAAGATGTGCCGCGTTCCTTTTACGCTCCAGCCAAAACGGTTTCTGTACAAGCCATGTACATGGACCAAACCGAAATCAGCAACAACGAATACCGCCAATTTGTGTATTATGTACGCGATTCATTGGCACGTCGTCTGATTGCTGAAGGGGTTGATGAGGATTACCACATCATGGAAAATGGATTCGAAGAAGCTCTAGATCCCCCCATCTTGGTTTGGAAAGACAAAATTTATTGGGACGATCCAGAGTTCCGTCAAGTTCTTGAAGAATTGTATTACGTAGAAGACCAACGGTATTTCCGCAAACGTGAAATCAATGTAGATAAACTCGTTTATACATATTGGTGGATTGACCTTCAGGAGGCGGCAAAGTACAAGTACCGCAGAAATTCTGACGATGTTACGACCCCAATGGCCGACCGCAAGCAATTTTTGCACCAAGAAAAAGTACGCATTTACCCAGATACCTTGGTTTGGGTTGCCGACTTCTCTTACAGCTACAATGAGCCTTTGTCTAAAATGTACTTTTGGCACCCCGCGTACGACAACTATCCGGTTGTGGGAGTAGATTGGAAGCAAGCCATGGCTTTCTGCAATTGGAGAACCGAATACATGAACAATTTCTTGGTTGCCTCGGGCGATTTCCCCGTGCACGATTTCCGCTTGCCTACCGAGGCAGAATGGGAATATGCAGCACGCGGCGGTCGCGATTTGGCCGCCTACCCTTGGGGCTCCAACTACATTCGGAACAGCCGCGGTTGTTTCTTAGGCAACTTTAAACCCATGCGCGGCAGTTACATCGACGATGGTGGTTTTCATACCGTGCCTGTTGATTCGTACAACCCCAACGATTTTGGATTGTATTGCATGGCCGGCAACGTGGCTGAATGGACTTCCGGTGCTTTTGAAGAGGCAGGGTACAACTGGTCGCACGATCTGAACCCCGATTTGATGTACAACACTCAAGACAACGACCCCCCAGCACTCAAACGAAAAGTGGTGCGCGGCGGAAGCTGGAAAGATGTAGGTTTCTACCTTCAAGTTTCTACACGTTCCTTCGAATATGAAGACACCGCCAAAAGCTACATTGGTTTCCGTTGCGTTCAAACCTTTATGGGTCGCGATAAAGCAGATTCTGAATAACATTTAACTCTAATCTTTAACCTTTCATTCACCTAAAACCAAAAACCAAACAAAATGAATAAGTTCCTTCAATCCGAAAAGGGAAAAGTAGTAATGAACTTCGTATACGGGTTCGGTGCCGCTATTGTAATTCTGGGTGCCATGTTTAAAATTATGCACTGGCCCGGAGCAAGCGTCATGATTGTAGGAGGTCTCACCACCGAGGCCATCATTTTTGCGATTTCAGCTTTTGAACCACCCCACCACGAATTGGATTGGACCTTGGTTTATCCCGAGTTGGCAATGCATGCCGGCGAAGGAGACGACCACTCAGGATCTGGAGACCACAAGTCGAAAAAGGGCGGAGATGGTCTTAGCCAAGAACTTGATAAGATGTTGGAAGAGGCCAAAATTGGTCCTGAATTGATTGAAAGCTTGGGCAGCGGAATGCGCCGCTTAAGTGAGTCAACCTCTAAATTGGCCGATATGGGCGATGCCGGTGCCGCTACTTCCGACTATGTGAACAATGTGAAGCGTGCTTCTACCACCGTTAGTGAATTGTCCGACAGCTACATCAAAGCCGCCGATGCACTCACCGGTTTGTCATCCGCCGATGGTTCTTCTTATGGCGAGCAACTGCAACGCGTAAGCAAAAACTTGGAAGTGCTTAACAGCGTGTACGAATTGCAAATCCAAGGCAGCCGCGAGTATGTTGAATCTTCGGCAAAAGCCTATTCCAACATCGCTGAATTGCTGAGCAACTTGGATTCTTCGCTTGAAGACACCAAACGCTACAAGACTGAAATCCACACCTTGAGCAACAATCTAAGCAACCTGAACACCGTTTATGGCAACATGTTGGCTGCGATGAACATGAACCGGGCTTAATTTCCAAATTAAACATTAATCTTTAAGACTATTTACAATGGGAGGTGGTAACGCGAGTCCAAGGCAGAAGATGATTAACATGATGTACCTCGTGTTAACAGCCCTTTTGGCCTTGAACGTATCTAAAGAAGTGTTGGATGCCTTTGTTAAGGCCAACATATCTCTTATGCAACAAGAGCAAATTATGGCTTCCAAAAACAAAGGAACCTACAATGAGCTTGCGAATCAAGTTTTGTTGAACCCCAAGGATGAAAAGTACAAGCGTGCAGACGCTCAGGCTACGGAATTGGGTAAGTCAACTGTAGCTATGTTAAGCAAATTGAACCGACTCAAACTAGACCTTCTAATGAATGTGGAAGGAGTAGATGAAGCCGGTGCGAAGAAATTAGCAGAGAATCCCTTTGATGTAGATAAAAAGGACGATTACGACATGCCAACCAATTTCTTTGGTACTGGAGAAGCACCTGGAAATCAGGGAAAAGCAGGTCAATTGAAAAAAGATTTGGCTGCTTTTAAAAAGGAGCTGTTGGAAATGACCAAGAACAATGGGACCATTGTAAAATCTTTGGAGATCATTGATTTGAACGATCCAGACCCCAAAAGCGAGACGGTAACCAAACATCGGTTGACTACCTGGGAGATGAAGTATTTCTACCACCTTCCTTTAGCGGCTGCCTTGCTTGAAATCAGTAAGTGGGAGAACATTGTACGCAGCTCTGAAGCCGAGGTTCTTAAGTTTATTTGGGATCAAATTTCGGCCGATGCGGTTAAGTTTGATGCGGTTCGGGCTCAGGTAGTTCCCAAATCAACGTTTGTTGTTTCGGGTTCTAATTTTGAAGCCGATGTGTTTTTGGCTGCCTACAATACAGCCATGAAACCCGAAATCATTACGGGTGGTTCTGTTGATACGACCACGGGAAATGTGCCTGGCGGAACTGTTTTAGATACCTCTAAAATTGTGAATGGAGTGGGTCGGATTCAAATTCCCGCATCCGGTACCGGCGAGCGTACCTTCGCTGGAGTTATTAATTTGATTGAAAAGGCCACCGGTAAAAAAATACCTTATCCCTTTCAAACCAAATACACCGTTGCCCCTCCCATGGCTTCGGTTGCTGCCACTAAAATGAACGTTTTCTATAAAGGATTAGACAATCCGGTTTCTGTTTCAGTACCGGGGTATCCGCCCTCTCAATTGATTGTTTCGGGTTCTGGACCTATTTCTGTTTCTGGAGCAAACGGCAATTATGTTGTTAAGGCGAACAACATTGGTGCTGCAAAAATCAATGTTTCTGTGAAAACCGAAGATGGACGCACCATTTCTATGGGGGCCCAAGAATTCCGAGTGAAACAAATTCCTACTCCCATTCTTAAATGGGGCGGTAAACGCTCTGGAGAACTGGTGGCTGCAGGTTTAGGTGCCGCGTCGCCTCTTATCCCTGAAATGGAAAACTTTGACTTTGAAGTGTATTCCCGCATTTTAAGCTTTGAAATGTCGTACACAGGCCAAGGTGGTTTGCTTCAGAAACGGGAAGTTTCTGGAAATCAAATCCCCGGCGATTTGCAAGGCAAAATTCGTTCTATGCGTCGGGGAGAAAAGGTTTTCTTTTCTGATGTTGTTATACAATTGCCTTCTGGCGAGCGCCGTAAAGTGGACGGTGTATTCAAAATCCAATAATTTACTCCCATGAGAACATTGGTTTTACTTCTTTCTTTAGGTCTCCTTAGCCTCAATGCCTTTGCTCAAAACGACGGCACAGGAGGTGTTACTCTGGAACCCCGCGATGGATTTTACGATAAAATTCATGGAAACAACCGTCGGGTTGTTCCCTATCCCCACATGCGGGAATCGGATGTAACAGAAGCCTGGAGAGTTTGGCGTGAAATTGATTTTCGGGAAAAGGTGAATCAGGTTTTTTTCTATCCCTTAACGCCTACCAATGGACGTAAAAACTACATTGAGATTTTACGTACCGGTATTTTAACGGATTTAATCGTTACTCCTTTTAATTCGGAGAACGACGATTTTAAAGTCCAATTGACTACCTCGGATTTCGCTAAAATTGGAACGCGCCGCGATACCCAATGGGTGCCTTCTCCCGAACCCCCATACGAACCTGTTCAGAAAATCATCGATGAACCTTTTAAACCCGATGCGGTGAAAGCCGTGCGTTTGAAAGAAGATTGGTTTTTTGACCGTCAACGTTCGGTTATGGAATGCCGGATTATTGGAATGCTTCCTATGATGCAGCAGTTTAACGCTTCTACAGGCGATTTCGAAGGCATGGTGGGTATGGCTTGGATTTATTTTCCTCAGGCCCGTCATGTGATGTCCCGCGAAGAAGTGTACAACACCAAGAACTATGCACAGCGCATAACCTTCGACGATTTGTTCATGAAGCGGATGTTCTCTTCGCGTATTTTAAAGGTAGATAACGTACACGACCGGTACATCGCCGATTACACCACGGGTTTGGATGCGCTGTTGGTGGGTGAAGAGATCAAAGAACAAATCTTTTTGTTCGAGCACGATATGTGGGAACAATAAAGGAATGATTTTATGTTGAAGGGCCTTCGGGCCCTTTTTTTTTACTGTATGTTCCTGCGGAATAAGTCCCAGAATGTTTGGGCTGCAACAAAGGGATTGATTTCGCCTTTTTCTGCTTTTAATTTAAGGGTGTTCCATTGTTCGGAGGCAGATTTGCTTTCCATTATTCCTTGCATTACACGTTGGTGCAAGGCTTCCGTCAACCAATATGCGGTTTGCTCGGTTCTGCGTTTTTCAAAGGTTCCTTGGCTTTGGGCCTTTGCAATGAGTTCAAGAATGCAATCTGCGGTTTCTTCAATGCCCATTCCCGTTTTAGCGGATGCCAACCTGACTTGGACTTGCATTCCATATGGGTGCGGAGGGAAAACGTGCAGGGCGTTTCTTAGTTCGTTTGCGGCATGATTTGCTTTTTCTTGGTTGGGAGGTTCTGCTTTGTTCACAACAATGCAGTCGGCCATTTCCATAATGCCCCGTTTTATTCCTTGAAGTTCGTCTCCGGCTCCGGGTATGGTTATCAGGATCAACGCATCGGCCATGGAATGTACGGCCACTTCCGATTGGCCAACTCCAACCGTTTCAATCAGGATTAAATCGTAGCCTGCCGCCTCGCACAGATAAATGGCCTCGCGGGTATGGGCGGCCACCCCGCCTAAGGTCCCTTCTGAGGCCGATGGGCGAATAAAAACATTGGGGAGCCTAGATAGGTTTTCCATTCGGGTTTTATCGCCTAAAATGCTGCCTCCCGTTCTTTGGGAACTAGGATCTACGGTTAGAATGGCGATGCGTACGTTTTTTGAGGCATAGTATGTGCCAATGGCCTCAATGAAGGTTGATTTACCTGCCCCGGGAATTCCGGTAATGGCGATGCGCTTGCTGTTCCCTGCAAAGGGCATGCTGGCTTGCAACACCTGCATGGCCGTATTTCGGGCTTCTGGTTTTTTGTTTTCAAGCAGACTTATTGCCCTAGAAAGTCCAGAGATTCCCTGATTTTGAATGGAGTCCATCCAAGCTTCCACCGAATCGGGAGTAGCTGGGCCTCCGGGCCTTTGAAAATCTGGGTTAATGCCTTTCATTTATCCAAAAAGGTTTGAAGAATCCGCAGTAAATCTTGTTCAAGGGTTTCTTTGGGCGATTCCACCCAACGTCCAATTTCCTGTTTGTTGTAGTACACAATAACCGTTGGAACAAATTCAATCCGCAAAGCATTAAACCCTTCAAAGGCTGCCTGCTTGTTCTCGTCCACCCCATACATTCGGTATCCTTCTTCGTCCATGCCCATCTCTTTCATGATTTTTAAAAATGCAGGGACATGTTCTTTCGAATCGCTGCACCAAAAACCCAATACGCATTTAAAGCTGAGTTGTTTTTTGTGTTTTTTCAAAAATTCTATGCTTTCCTTATCGGGGTTATAGGCTTTAAAACCGGGTTCAAACACCGGCCCATGCTGTTTACTAAAGAACATGTGGTTGGCCACCCGGCCCACCGGATAAGCGGTGTATTGTCCTTGCAATGCCATGCCAAGAATTAAAAGGGTTAAGGTAACGACAACTCGAATCATGGCTTAAAGGTAGGGCTTTGCGCTATAATTTACCGTGTTCTGGGGTTTGGGTTTTATGGCTGTGCTTCGGGTGTGGGGCCTTGGTTGTTCCAAATTCAGTTTTAGCTTCGCCGAATCCAAAGGGCATTACTTACCTTTAAACCATGCAAAATTCCCGATTTCTTCTTCAAAAAATGGAGGTTAAAGAGGCTTCCCCGATTTCCTATTCATTGGTTTCGGCTCAGGGCGATGCCCGAATCGATTTAACCGCTATGTTGGGCAAACGGATTCACTTGCAATACCATGGCGATACAGAATGTTTGAATTGCGGCCGTACCGACCGTATTTTTTCTCAGGGCTTTTGCTATTTATGCCATCAAACCAGCCCAGAGTCTTCCGACTGCATTTTGCGGCCAGAATTGTGCCGCGGCCATTTGGGCATAGGCCGCGATGCTCGGTTTGAATTTGAACAGCATGCTCAACCGCATTTTGTGTATTTGGCTGCCACCTCGAATGTGAAGGTTGGCGTTACTCGGACGCTACAGCGGCCTACCCGGTGGATTGATCAGGGCGCTCTGAGTGCCGTGGCTATTGCTGCCACTCCATACCGGGCTTTGGCGGGCCGCATTGAAGTAGCTTTGAAATCTGTTTTTAGCGACAAAACGCCCCGCGATAAAATGCTCAAAGGCGAAGACGATGCCCGCATTCAATTCAATGCGCATTTGCCTACGGTTTTGAAGGCTCTGCCGCCATCTCTTCAATCGTATTTAATACCCGAGGAGGATTGGGAGCTGCATCGGTTTGAATACCCTGTTTTGGCCTATCCTACAAAACCTCAAACCCTAAAGTTGGACCGCCCATTTTCTTGGTCGGGCACCTTATTGGGCATTCGGGGGCAGTATTTGCTGTTGGAAGGCGATTTGGTGGTGAATTTGCGCTCCCACAGCGGATATTGGTTGGATGTTGGTTTTTAAGCCCCCTGTTTTTGGTAAACCTGAACGCGGTTGAATCTCGCATTCCCAAAGTTTTTGTATTGGATAAAGGGGAGTTTGCCTCCCAGGAACCTCATACTACCTTGCGCAGGAATGCTTCCCGCAGTTCCGTACTTCGGCGGGAAGAATTTTCGGCCCAGGTAATTTTTAATTCCAATTGTTCTTGGGCGGATAGGCCCATGGGCTGATTGGAATTTTGCCTAAGTTTCCATGTTAAATGATGCAGGCATACAGCCGCCGAGACGCTTACATTTAGGCTTTCGGTAAAACCAACCATAGGTATTTTCACGTATGCATCGGCACCCAGCAAGGCTTCTTGGCTTAGGCCCTGCAGTTCTGTTCCAAAAACCAGCGCAATGGGTTGAGCGCATTCCAAGTCTTCAATGTTTACATCCATTTTGTGGGGAGTAGCTGCAACAATAGAATAGCCAGCTTTTCGTAAGGCCGCGTAGCAGTTTGCAACCGCATGATCTCCGTCAAATCGATGCAGCGTTAGCCAGCGGCTACTTCCCAACGAAATTTGGTGGGTAGTGCTAAACGGATTGTTTTTTTCAATGATGTACACGTCTTGCACACCAAAACAATCGCAGGTTCGAAGAATGGCACTGGCGTTGTGGGCTTGAAACAAATTTTCAAGCACCACGGTGGCTTTACGGGTTCGTTGGGCGGCTTTTTCGGCGAAAAGGGCTGCCTTGTGGGGAGTTAGGTGCTCCAACAGAAAATCCAGATAGCTCGGTAGCCGATCTACTGGAATGTCCATTAGGCAATCACCTCTAGGTTTGAGAAGAAGAAGGAGGCCTCAATCCCTGCATTTTCATCGCTATCGCTTCCATGAACGGCATTGGCGGCGATGCTTTGGGCGTATTTAGCTCGAAGGGTACCTGCTTCTGCCTTGCTGGGGTCGGTAGCGCCAATCAGGGTCCGGAAGTCAGCAACCGCATTTTCTTTTTCAAGAACAGCAGCCACAATAGGACCGGATGACATGTAGGAAACCAATTCCCCATAAAAAGGACGTGCGTTGTGAACGGCATAAAATGCCCCGGCCTGTTCTGAACTCAATTTCAAGTACCGCATTGCAACCACTTTAAATCCGGCAGCGGTAATGTCAGCAATAATGTTGCCCATGTGTCCGTTTGCTACGGCATCGGGTTTAACCATGGTAAAAGTTCTGTTTCCGCTCATTGCGTTTGGTTTTGTTAATTTTGTGCGAAAGTACATAAACCTGTTGATTTGAAACCTGAATTGCCCCTCTTGGATTGGAAATCCTTAACAGCCAAAGAAAAAGTTGTGGCCATTTGCCACAGCCGACCGGATGGAGATGCCATTGGAAGTTTGTTGGGCTGGCATGCGCTGTGCCTGAATTACGGCATTTCCTCTGTGCCCATAAGTCCCGACCCCCTGCCTGATTTTCTGCATTTTTTGCCCGGCAGCAAGTCCATTGTGGTTCCAACAAGTTCAGAATTGCAGGGAATCAATAGCCCTTTACACGGTGCCGACCTGGTTGTGTTGCTCGATTTTTCAAGGCGCAGCCGGTGTGGAGAAGATTTAAGCCGGGCCTTAGAGGGGCTTAGCTGTCCCATTTGGTGCATAGACCACCACCCGGAACCGGAGGGCTTTGATGCCTTGTTCCATACCACCTTGGCCAGTTCAACCTGTGAGCTGCTTGCCGGTTTGGTGCAGGGTGATTTCCCTTCCGATGCCGCCCTTTGTTTGATGACGGGAATACTTACCGATACCGGTCGTTTTCAGTATGCCACCACACCGAATACGTTTGAATTGGCGGGTAGGTTGTTGAAATCAAACCTGGATTACCGGAGTTTAACCGACAGGTTGTTTGAACAGGAATCGTTGGCGGCTTTAAAATTGAGGGGCTTCGTTTTAAAAGACAAGTTGGTTCAGCATCCTACTTTGCCTTTGGCCTGGATTGAAATCACCTTTGAAGAGAGCCAGGCTTTGGGGCTTAAGCCAGGAGCAACAGAAGGCTGGGTGAATTTTGGCTTGGCCATTCAGGGCAACAAGGCCGCATTTTTATTTCATGAAAAAGAAGCAGGCGTAACCCGCAT
Organism: uncultured Flavobacteriales bacterium; assembly: GCA_903837495.1. Lineage (GTDB taxonomy): Bacteria > Bacteroidota > Bacteroidia > CAIKAF01 > CAIKAF01 > CAIKAF01. The sequence continues at coordinate 25,460 of CAILUT010000006.1, forward strand.
TTCGTTCCGTTCTAAACGAGACATAGCGGTAAATGCCTTTGCTGAAAAGTACTTTCAGGGCGGTGGGCATCGATATGCTGCCGGCGGCCGCTTTGATGCTGAAAGCAAGGAGGCGCTGCGTTTTTTGATGGACCGAGTTGCCGAGATTTTTCCGAAATGAAATTCAAAATAGCTGTTGCTTTGCTTCTGTTGTTTTTGGGCTGCGCCGAACCGGCCGTAGAAGAGGCTGTTTTACCGGTGGTTTCTAAGGAAAAACTGCAGGAAGAGCTTGTACAGGTTAATCAGCGGCAAATACAAGAGGAGCAGTGGCTCATTAAAAAGTACTTGGAACGCCGAAACCTACCTTATGAAACCAAAGGAACAGGCTTGCATCTGGTTCGGATTTCAAAGGGGAATTCAAAGGAAAAACCCAAGCCCGGCGATTGGGTAGCGGTTCAATATCAAGCCTTCTTGCTTGATGGAACGCCCTGTTTTTCTTCTAAAGACAGTGCCGAGGTTTTTAGATTGGCCTACGACCCCATTGAATCGGGCCTGCAAGATGGCTTATTGAGTATGGCGCTGGGAGAAGACTGCCTGTTGATGATTCCTTCGCATTTGGCCTTTGGCTTGTTGGGCGATTTAGAAAAAATACCGCCTTATACCCCGGTGGGGTATCGTGTTAAATTAATCCAGATTCAACCATGACCATGCGTCTTTGTGCAGCTTTTTTACTGTTGATTTCCAACGGGTGTTTTTGGGGCACCGATTTTGAAAAAATGGGCCCCGAAGTGGGTATTCATTTTGACAGCGATTTAGATGGGGGACCTACTGGCGATTCGGTCGCCTGGCTCCGCATGTCGGTTTGGATAGCCAATTCTGCCGATTCAATTCTGGAACCCAAAACGGGATTTACCTTGGAAGTTCATCAGGTGGAATCCAACAATCCAAACGATTTAATGTCGGTGTTGCCTAAATTGAGTGCCGGCGATACAGGAGCCATTCAATGGACGGCAAGGGCTTTTCACAGCATTCCTGAGTTTCAGAACTTGGGATTGGGGGGAATTCTGAATGACAGTTTGGTTCGGTTGCGGTTTCGGGTTTTAGAGGTTCGGAATGCCGAGGGGCTGGCCGAGCTAAACCGACAAAAGCAACAACGGGCAGCCGCATATGCGGTAGATGAATTCAAAGCCTATATACAGCTTTACCGGCCTGATTTAGAGGGCATTCCATTGGCCCCATTCGTACTCAAAGAACATTTCAACGAGACCGCAAGCGAGCTGCAATTCGGCGATTCCATTCGGTTTAAGTACCTCTTGCTTACTTTAGAAGGACGGCCTTTGGAGGGCGATTGGTCGGACGCTGGAATAAAAGGATTGCGCATTGGCCCTTCTGCTCAGTTTCCGGTGGCTTTTTTTGAAGGATTGATGCAAATGAAAGCGGGCGAGCAAGGCATGATTCTGTTGCCCTTTACCCATTGCACCGCCGAACCGCCAGAAAGCTGGAAATCCTATGGTTTGGGTGCCTTTGACAACCTGGTTTATAAAGTGAGCATTGCCGCCAAGTATTCCAACTAAGAGCGGGGCTAAAGACTACCTTCCTTTTTGTTTTTCCCATTGTTTTCGTAGGGCATCCATGCAGCCATCGAGCGCTGTTTCAAAGCGGTCCCCTTTTTTTTGAGCGAATAAATCGTTGCCCGGAATGCGAAGCCGAACTTCAGCACTTTTGGCTGCTTCTACGTCTTGAGTGCGCTTAAAGGTAACCTCGACCGCCACTAAATCAGGAATGCGCTCTGAGAATTTCGACATTTTGGTCAGGGTCCTTTCTTTGAGCGATTCTTTTAGGTTTAAACCGGGAGCAAGAATTCGGATGTCCATAGGGCTGGTATTTTAGGGTTATGTGGGAACGAAAAGAGCGGAGTTTGAGCCGCGGTTTCAAGTTATCCAAAAGTTGGGATAGATGAAAGGGGTTTCTGAAAATTCAACCTTGTTTTCCTTGGGGGTGAGCCAGCTTATAGGCGGCTTTTAAGCGTTCTATGCTAACGTGGGTGTACACTTGGGTGGCAGCAAGTCCTGCATGCCCCAGCATTTCTTTCACCGCCAAAATATCCGCTCCTTGGCTTAGCAGCCAGGTGGCAAAAGTATGCCTGAGCAAATGCGGCCCCCGGTAATCGGTTTGGGTAATTCGGCTCAGGTGTTTTTTGGTTTGCCGATACACCCATTCGCCCGTACACGGTTTGCCCTTGTCGGTAATAAACAGGTGGTTTTCATGTGCCGCTCCCGAATGCTTGAACAAAAAGGAAGCTCTAGCCTCAAGATAGACCTTAAGCCAGTCGATAAGCATAGGGTGGAGTGGAAGCATGCGCTCCTTTTGACGTTTTCCCATAACCCTAAGGCTTCCAGATTCCAAAGAAAGATCGGTAATTTTAATGGAAACCAATTCGGCCCGCCGCATTCCGGTAAACAAAAAGCAACCCAGCATGGATTTGTCTCGGAGGCCATCGAAATCGGATTCCAGTTTAAAATCGGTAAGCAAAGAATTGGCCTGAGAGGTGGTTAGAAAATGGGGTTGCCTTTTTGGGGTTTTCAAATTCTTAAGGTCTTTTGAAGGGTCGATGCCAATGAGTTTGTGCCGCTTCAAAAATTTAAAAAAAGACCTCAAGGTCGATAAGGTTCGGTTGATGGAAGTCTTGGCCAAATGCCTATGCCGCAAATGAATCAGGTAAGCACGGAGTTCGTCGGAATCAACCTCATTCCAGGTTTCTGCTCCTTCTAAACCAAACAAAAAAACCCGGAAATGTTCCAGGTCGTTGCTGTAAGCTCGTAAGGTGTGTGCTGAAAACCGCCGTTCCGTTTTAAGGTGCAATACAAACGCCGAAATGCCATTCAAACCGCCACTCATGGTCGGAAACAGCATTTTTGCATTTAGATATTGGTTTCTGTACGGCGCAATTGCTCGATGTAAGCTGCTTTGGTGATTTCGTCGCGGCGTTCAACCGATGGCTTAATAAAGGCTTGCCGTTTGCGCAGCTGTTTTAAACCGCCTGTTTTTTCAAACTTACGTTTGAATTTCTTTAATGCGCGGTCGATGTTTTCGCCTTCTTTAATCGGGATAATCAACATGTGAACTCTTTTTAATGGAGGACAAATGTAGAGAATTCCTTTTTGTTTCTCAAATAATATCTACGTGTTTTTTGTAAAACTCATCTGCAGCCGTATATTTGCCCCAGTCAATTTGGCCCCGTAGCTTAATTGGATAGAGCATCTGACTACGGATCAGAAGGTTAGGAGTTCGACTCTCTTCGGGGTCACAAAACATGGAAAGGGCTGCAGCAATGCAGCCCTTTTTTGTTTTTTGGGGCTGTAGCGCCTGCCGCGACGACGTAAATAAATTCACATTTTCCCAAAAATTCGTTCCTTTGAAATAGCAATGAAACATTTGATATTTATACTCCTTTTTTTGCCCCTAACCTGGGCCAAAGCCCAAAGCGTGAGCCGGGTTGAAATGAGCCAAGAAGGCAAAACCTTGGTGGTGGAATACGTTTTGGAGGCAAGCGAACCCCAAGAAATTCTATTGTATTTAAGCCATGACGGAGGAAAAACCTTTTCAAAGCCCCTGGAAAAAGTCAGCGGAGACGTAGGAAAAGGCATAGTGCCGGGCAACAAGCGCATGGTGTGGAATGTACTGGAGGAACTGCCGGAGTTGGTGGGCGACAATGTGGTGTTTATGGTTGAAATTGCCGAGGGCTTGATTTGGGAGGCCAAAAACGGCCGCCCCGCAGTGGAATGGGTTTCAATTCCCGCTGGTACCTTTACGATGGGCAGCCCGAGTTATGAAACCGACCGGGGAAGCGACGAAGGCCCTCAGCATTCGGTAAGTTTAAGCGGGTTTAAAATGAGCAAGTACGAGGTTACTTTTGCCCAGTACGATGCGTTTTGCGGTGCCACGGGCCGGCAAAAACCCGACGATAATGGCTGGGGGCGTGGCAATAGGCCAGTAATTAATATAGATTGGAGCGACGCCACGGCCTTTGCCCAATGGATGGGTTGCCGGCTGCCAACCGAAGCGGAATGGGAATACGCTTGCCGGGCAGGAACAACCAAACCCTACCATACGGGCAGTTCTTTGAATTCCAGACAGGCTAATTTTAATAGAAATGTTGGAGAAACGAAGCCAGTGGGCTCCTATGCTCCCAATGCCTGGGGTTTGGACGATATGCACGGGAATGTATATGAGTGGTGCAGCGATTGGTATGCTGATTATTCCGGCAGCGCCCAAACCAACCCCAAAGGCCCCTCATCGGGGTCGTTTCGGGTTCTGCGTGGGGGCAGCTGGCTCAACCACCGCAGGAATTGCCGCTCGGCGTACCGCACCGGCAACGTACCTTCCAACCGCCACGGCTTCATTGGCTTTCGGTTGGTCGTCCCGAGTTAACAGCGGGAACCATCCGGACCTTTAAGCTCCGGAGGTTGTGGCAAGGGCTACATGCCCCGAGGGACGAGGAGGGAGGGCAGGCGCAAAGGGCTTAACGGGCAGGCGCAAGGCCTTAACGGGCAGGCGCAAGGCCTGAACGGGCAGGCGCAAGGCCTGAAAGGGCAGGCGCAAGGCCTGCCCCAACGATTTTTCTATCTTTGGTTTCTTATTTATCAACGCATGATTCGCTTTGCCTTTGTTATTTCTATTCTTCTGATTTTCAGCTCCGCACTTTTTAGCCAAAGTTCCTGCTTGGAAACCAACCCTCAAATGCTGGAAGCCGGGCAAATTTCTGAGGCCAAACTTGCCGAATTGGTTTTTGCCCATAAAAAAACCTTTAGTTCTGCTGAATTAGATCAATTAAAGCGGTGCATCCAGGGGCACAACAATTCCATTGATACCGAATTTTTAAAATGGAAAAACAAGTACGGAGCGTGGAGTTTGGCTTGGAACGAGCTCATTGACTTGACCGACATCGAAGCCCTTGAAAAGCAGGTGGAGGCCCATAAGTATAAAATCAAGGAAAAAAAGGAAAAATTGGCCGATGACCTTCGAAACATCCCCACCCAGGGCATGTATTTGTGCGTTCTTAAAGATTTAGACCCTTTTGCTTACGACAACGCCAGTTTGCAAGAAAAAGCCAAATCAACCCTAACACCTGTAGCTGTAGAAAACATCAATGGGCATTTTATTCAATCCCTGACCGAAACTTTTCGAACCGAGCAGACACAAACCTTTGTAAAATACATTCAAGATCGGGTGGCAGGGGAGTTGAGAGTCTCAAAAATGTTGTTTTCAAAGCCATCTGTTAAGCGGACCCATTTTGTTTATTTTGCCTTGGTAGATGTGTATCCCTTGCAAAAATCAACACTGTATAAAGGAGACAACAAGTCTCAAAGCTCTGCCATTGTCTTGGATTTGTTGGGCCGAAATACGGCCGGCTTGCAGGACTTGAATACCTACGATCCCAGTTGGATTCAGGAACTGGAACAATTGATTCAAAGCAATGGGGATTTGGTAAAAATGGCCAATCAAAATGCAGATAAGCAGCGGCAACAACTTTTAGAAAAAACAGGAGCAGATGTTTTCACAATTGAGCAAGAACTGGGGGATTTGAAAATTAAATTAAGCAAAAAGCGCAACGAATTGGTTCAGCGGATGCAAGCGTTTGGCTTAAGTACCACGGGCAGTATTTCTGGCGACATAAAAAAAATCAGAGTCAAGCTAAGTCAGCAGTTGGACGCCTTGTATGGTGAGCTTTTGGAAATAAGGTCAGGTGAATTGTTGTCCCGCTATGATATTGTATTGCCCAACGAGCGTAGCCTACCTCAGGAAATTGGAGCTCAGGGGCTTCAGTTGGTTCAGCAATTGAAAAAAACCTACGAAGAAGCAGAAGGTTTTGACAAACTAAATGAAATCGTGCAAGGTGAAAATTTGGATTTATTTAGCCAACGCATCAAACAGGGCGGCCGTTTAATCCGCGAAATTTCCAAAATTTGGGTTTTCACCGAGGAGCACTCCAGTGGCTGGCGGTTAAGCATAATTGCCCAGTTCAAGGTCTTGCCGGGCGGTTCTTCCGCCACGCCCGGTGGCACACAAGCCAGCCAATTGCCCGGCCGCCCCGCAGTGGAATGGGTTTCAATTCCCGCTGGTACCTTTACGATGGGCAGCCCGAGTTATGAAACCGACCGGGGAAGCGACGAAGGCCCTCAGCATTCGGTAAGTTTAAGCGGGTTTAAAATGAGTAAGTACGAGGTAACCTTTGCTCAGTACGACGCCTTTTGCGCTGCTACGGGCCGGCAAAAACCCGACGATAATGGCTGGGGGCGTGGCAATAGGCCAGTAATTAATATAGATTGGAGCGACGCCACGGCCTTTGCCCAATGGATGGGATGCCGGCTGCCAACCGAAGCGGAATGGGAGTATGCCTGCCGGGCAGGAACCACAAGCCCCTTCAATACGGGGAGCTGTTTGGGCAGCAGCCAAGCCAATTACGATGGAAATTATCCCTATTCCACCTGCGGCAAGGGAACATACCTTCAAAAAACAATGCCCGTGGGCTCCTATGCTCCGAATGCCTGGGGCTTGTACGACATGCATGGTAATGTTTGGGAATGGTGCAGCGACTGGTTTGGAGATTATTCCAGCGGCGCCCAAACCAATCCTAAGGGCCCTTCATCGGGGTCGAGTCGGGTTCTGCGTGGGGGCAGCTGGGACCGCCTCGGCAGGAATTGCCGCTCGGCCTACCGCAACGACTACGGGCCTTCCTACCGCGGCAACGGCATTGGCTTTCGGTTGGTCGTCCCGAGTTAACAGCGGGAACCATCCGGACCTTTAAGCACCGGAGGTTGTGGCAAGGGCTACATGCCCCGAGGGACGAGAAGGGAGGGCAGGCGCAAAGGGCTTAACGGGCAGGCGCAAGGCCTTAACGGGCAGGCGCAAGGCCTGCAAGGGCAGGCGCAAGGCCTGCCCCAACGGCGCAAACGGCCACGATCTGCGGCAGGGATTGCCCTTTCGGCTGCCGCCCTCCTTCTTCCTTTATAAATGAATAGGCTGGAAATTCCAAAGCAAGCCAATTTCTATTTTTTGGCCATTCTAAAACGTACAGCATTTCAAAATGAAATTTATGTAAGAAACACATTAACTTTTTTTAAAGTATTCCTATATTTGAAGCATCCTAAACCAAAAGTTAATTCACATGAATCTACGTTTTACCATTTTGGCTGCTGGCTTAATGTGCAGTGGTGTTGGCTTGGCTCAAACTTCTGTGCCCTGCGGACGTGCAACCAATATCTACACGATATTGCGCCCATCTCAGAATCAGGTTTATGCAGATCAGGCTTCCAAGTCCATTATTTTTATTCACCGTCAGGATGTTTCGCAAAGCGGTGAACCCGCTACCAACAGCGGAGTGCTGCTGTACAGCGTTTCCGATAACTTTGGAAGCAGCTTTACTCAAAACGTTAGCCGGTTGAATCCTGCCTATACCCGCGCCGCTCGCTATCCGCAAATTGCGCTGTACAACGGCAACGACGGAGTTTCTTTCAACAATACCTCGACCATTTGGTCGGCCCCAACCCTAAAGCCAGGCAATGCAGGCTGGGACGGGCACGTTGGCGGCGCCTTGGCCTCGGTTACCAACAACCCCAACTCAACCGAGAATTACGGTTTCCAAAACCAAAATTCAGGGCTGCCCGGAGGTTTGAGCCAGCGGCCTGGAACTACCGAGTACTTTATGGTGGAGACTCCGCTGAAAAACGATACCCTTCAGGCCGACTCGATTTATGTGTACAAAGGCATTTTTGATCCAAGTGCTACCGATATTGCTTGGTCTAGAACCCATGTTCTGACCGCCAACACCAACAAAACCTACGATGGTGTTGGACGGCAAATGCAGCCCAACTTGGCTTTTTCGCCCGATGGGCAAACCGCTTGGATTGGAGCCTTGGGCGATTTGGTTGGAGGGAACGACTCGGTGTACAGCCCAATTCTGTACAAAAGCACCGACGGAGGTCAAACCTGGGGCGCTGCTGTCGAGGTGCAGTTGACTTCCCTTCCCATTATTATGGATTCGCTGCAATCTCTGTTGTATCTGACCCAAAACGGTGATACGGCTTATGTTTCTGCTCCTACCGCCACCTTTGATTTTGATATTACCGTGGACAACGGTGGAAACCCACACTTTTTCTGCACCGTAGGTGCGGGTGAAGTGCGTTCCCTGCAAGGTGTTGCTCAAGGCAACGGAAAAGTATATTCGGTTTATCCGTTTTATACCCCTATGATGATTGACATTACCTCCTTGGACGGAGGAAATACCTGGACGGCCGAGTACATTTCGCCGCTGTTGACGTTCCGCACCGATATTCCTGTGAATGTATCGATTGATGCCTATCCGCAAACCTCACGGAACGCAGATGGCAGCTTGGTTTTTTTCTCTTGGACGGATACCGACACCTTGTTGGTGGGTTCAACCATCGACAACACTTCGCCCAACTTGCGCGTGGCCGGCCTGCGCATCAGCGACCGCTTTAAAACATGCTTCCGCCGGATTGAGGGCGTCATCAACGACGATTTGGTGTTGGCTCCTTCGATGGCGCCTTACGTCATCAGCGACAACAACAACACCCGGCATACCTTGCCTATTGTATCGGCTCGGTTGATTTCGGACTCCGACAACCCGGTAGAGTTCCATTACTTGGGCAATGTGGCGCGTTTGTGCAACGAAGACTTTGTTGACCCCAACCTGGGAATCGATTACCGCTACAGCTTTGATGGCATTTGCTACAACTGGCAATGGGATGTGTGCGAGCCCTCTAGCTCCATCGAAAATGAAGAAGAAGGTCAACTGGATGTGAATTTATACCCCAACCCTGTAGTTCAAACGGCCACGGTTGATTTGAGCTCCTTTAACGGGCAACCCGTTTCGGCTCAAGTATTCAACAATCTAGGTCAGATGGTACTTGATTTGGGTGAAGTAACTGGAAGCAGCTTGATTTTAAATGCCCAGAATTTCAATTCAGGAATTTATATGCTAACCCTGCGTTCGGCGAATAAAAATGAATCGGTTCGGTTCTTGATTCAGCAATAATCGAAGTTCAAAAAAGTGCAAAAGGGGAGGCCAAAAACCTCCCCTTTTTTATTGACAACAACCAAGGAAATTGATACCTTGTGTTCGGAAACGGGTTTGGTAGGGCAAAACCTAAGATGCATTTTAGGGCCAAACTGCCAAAGCCGAATTAAAACAAGCAACGTACATGAACTTCCCCAGAATATGGAAGTTCCTCACCCCCTTAATTTTAGGCATGCTGCTTCCGGAATCGGGTTGGATTCCGGTGCTTTTTATGGGCGTTGCCAGCACCTATGCCAGCCCTGCATCGGTGCTGGGCGGGCTCTGTTTGTGGGTGTTTTCGGCCCTTTCAACCCAAACAGAAATCCCGACAAGGCCATGGAAAACCTCTTGCCAAGTGCGGGTAGAAATTACAGAAGCTTCGGGTAAATCGTCCAACAACAGGTGTTCGGCCCTCGTTTTACAGGGAAATCTAAGCCCGGGGATGCATGTACTGTTAAAACTGCCAAAAAAGGGAGGGCAACAGCTTCAAGAGGGGGAGCAATGGTGGGTTAGGGGACTGGCAGAATTGCCAGGGGAGCCCCGAAATCCGACCCGGTTTTCTGAAGCCCGGTACCTAAAGTCAAAAGGCTTGGATGCAGTTATTCAAGTAGGCAGCAGCGGGCTGTTTTGTTTTCAGCAGGTCAGTGCAGAGCGTGCAGTCCCCAAATCGCTGGCACAGGTTTGGGCCCAAAAAATACAGCAACACAGCCCTTCGGCCCCCAGCGGATTTTTGGTGCGTGCCTTGTTGTTGGGCGACAAATCGGGGTTAACCCAATCCATGAAAAGTTGGTTTCGCCGCACCGGTCTAAGCCATTTGTTGGCGGTTTCTGGCTTGCATGTCGCCATATTGTTTGCAGGGTTAAATTTAATTCTGCTGGTATTTCCGGGGAAGCTGACCTGGCTTACTGGGGTTAAAGCGGTTTTTCTTTCCTTGGCTTTGTTGGGGTATTCCTATTTAACAGGCTTTTCGCCTTCGGTCCTCAGGGCTTCTTTGATGCTTGGGTTTGCCCAATGGTTTCTCGTTTTAAGGCGGAAGCCCAATGGCATTCAAAACCTAGGCTTGGCTGTGTTTTTTTTGCTGGCTTTAGACCCCAAAATGGCATTCAATGCCGGTTTTCAACTGTCTGTTTTAGCGGTAGCCGGCATATTGATTATAGAACCCATGTTGAGCAAATACAAACCCAAGCAGGTACCCCCTTGGTTGTGGTCAGGACTTGCGGTAAGCCTATCGGCCCAAATATCAACCGCACCGCTTATGTTAAGCTGGAATGGTCAATTTCCCACCTGGTTTTTGCTGACCAATCTGCTGGCCATTCCTCTAACCACCTTGTATATGTATTTATCGGTGGTTTGGTTTATCGGGGTTTTGGTGTTTGATTCTCATCCACAAATCGACGTGGTTTTTTCCTGGTGTGGTACGCATTACCTAAAAGCCATCGAATGGATGGGGACCTGGCCGGCATCGGAGCTCCTTGTGCCCAAGCCCGACACGATGGAGCTGGTTTTTGCGTACGGCTTGCTGATTTCCCTGTTATGGAAACTGGCTTCGAAGTCCCTTTGGCCATATTATTGGATTTCCCTTCTGATTTTTGCGGGCTGGACCTGGCAAAAACAGCAGCAGGGTTTAGCTCAACACCTTTATTTTCAGGCAAAACAAGGGCCGCCCACCTTGTTTTTGTGGAATGGGTACCGCTTGGGAGCTTCCTTGGAAATCCCTGTCGATAAAATGCCCCTGAACGTGATTTTCAAGGGCAAAACCTATACAATAACGCAGAGCCCCTTAACCTTGGATGTTGTTCAGAATGCCGATGCGGTATTTTGGCTGGACCGCAAACGCCCACCATGGGATTGGGTGCATGCATTGCCCGAAGCCCCTCCAAAGTACAGTTTGCAAGCCTTCCCACCCTCAGGCTGGAAAAGTCTTGCCGATAGCACCGATTTGGTTTTGTATTAGGCCATTTCTTTCCCTATTTTTGCAACATGAAATCCAATGGGATTCCCTTCGTTTTATTTTTACTTCTTAGCCTGAATTCTGCTTTGGCACAGAGCTGGAGTTGGAGCACGGTGCCTGCCAATCAAATAGCTTTGAATGCACAGGGACTTACATCGCTGTGCAGGGCCCAAAGTGAAGAAATATGGATAGGCACCGACGCGGGGCTTGTTTTATACTCAAATCAGCAATTCGCGGTGGTTCCAAGTTTGGCTGGGCAATACATTCGCTGCATGCTTTGGGATTCGTTGAATGCCACTTTGTGGGTTGGAACAGATGGAGGGGGATTGTTTTCCAAGGCGGGGAATGTGTGGACTCAGGTTTTTCCTCAAAGTCAGGTTGGGCCGCCTGAGAGTCGGATTCAAAGCTTGGCCTTGCATCAAGGAAGCTTGTGGGTAGGGGGTGCTGAAAAAGGGCTTTTTAAGCGAGATGGTTCTGCTTGGCAGCAGTTCAACGCCTTGACCACCGCGGGCCAATTGCCTTTCTCTTCGGTAAATGCCTTGCTTTCGGCGGGCTCAGGACTGTGGGTGGCTACCCAAACCAACGGTCTATACCGCTTGTTGGACCAAGGGGGATTTACGTATTTGAGCGTAGATTCAGGCTTGCCGGCAAACCACGTACAATCCTTGCATTGGCAAGATCCCTATGTTTGGATTGGGCATTCTGGAACGCAGTCAAACAACCACCTTTCTAGGTACCATACGCAGCAAAAAACCATAGACATATTTTCACCGGCCACGGGCTTTCCGGCTTTCCGACAGGTGTATGCTTTTGCCGAAGACAGTGCAGGTAGAATATGGATTGGCAGCCATTTGAGCGATTTTCCCTTGGCGTATTTTGACGGGCAGGGTTTTATTGGAATCTCAGAGTTTGCGTCCGGATTTATCGCCTCGCCCATCAAAGCCCTGCTGCTGGATTCACTCCAATCGGTTTGGGTTGGTCATTTTGGGGGGCTGTCGGTCAACACCCTTTTGCCCACGTCCATTCATGAACCGGATTTGAATTCGAATCTGCTGCCTTACCCAAATCCTTTTGTTGAAGTATTGCATATTCCCGTCGAATCGGAACAAGGGTTTTGGGAGTTGATCAATATGCGGGGAGAAACCGTGGCAAAGGGCCTAGGAAATACAATTTCGGGAACCCAATTGGAGTCGGGTGTTTACCTGTTGAAATATGGGGGGGCAAAGGGGAAGGTTAAAACAGCCCTTACATTTAGAAAGAACGATTGAGGAAAGACCTATGGATTTAATGCAGGCAGCAAATTGGCAGTTGATACTAAACCCGGTTTCAGGGAAATTCAAACACAAGCGAAAGGCCGTGTTGGAAGCCTTGAATCAAATGCGGATTCCCTTTGAAGAGCATACCACATCTCAGGCTGGCGATGCCTTTCATTTGGTGCAAAACGCGATTGCAAAGGGGAATACAAAGATATTGGCTTGCGGGGGAGACGGAACCGTACACGAGGTGGTCAATGGCATATTAGACCAAACCGTACGTCCTGCCGCCGATGTATCCTTGGCTTATATTCCCAGTGGCAGTGCCAACGATTGGGCTAGAACCCTTGGAATTTCAGAGGACCCCTTGCAGGCGGTAAAGGCCATTAAAACCGGAAATTATTTTCGGCACGACATAGGCATGGTTTATGGGGCCGATTCGGCAGCCCCTTTTTATTTTGCGAATGTATTGGGTGTTGGGTTTGACGCACAGGTAGCTCAAAGGACCAATGCCCGCCGCAAGCCTGGGCAGCGGATTCATTACCGTTGGCAGATTTTACGTAACCTATCTGGCTTTCAAACTCCCGACATTCGCTTAAGCGTTGATGGGCAAGAAGTGTATCAAGGGCCGGCCTTTTCTTTGGCCGTAGGCATAGGAAAATACAATGGAAATGGAATGACTCCATGCCCCGATGCCGTGCCCGACGACGGTTATTTTGATGTAACTGTTTTTACCAATCCCAGCAAATGGGATGTGTTAACCAAATCAGGTCGCTTGTACTCCGGAGATTTTTTTGATTTGGAATTTGTTCGTTTTTTCCGAGGCCAATCCATACAAATTGAATCCAACCAAAAGGTTTTGGTTGAAGCCGATGGGGAATCAAGAGGGCAATTGCCCATTCGAATTGAGGTGCTGCACAGGCATATCAAATGCCTTACTCAGCTTAAAAACAAAGATTTATAAGTAGAATTCTTACAGGAATCTGGGCTCAGCCATCGAATAATGCTGTCCGTCAAAAGCCAGTTTACAGGCTTGGGTGCTGGCATCGTGTTCAAAAATGATGTTCCTTCCCGATTCAAAGCAATCCCTTAAAATCCGCTCTTTTTCTTTCAAGGTTTCAAGGGGCCGAATGTCGTACCCCATAACAAAGGGCAAGCGAATGTGGTGGGCCGAAGGGATTAAATCGGCCATGTACATCCATTCCTGACCTTGTTGGTCTAGAACAATGGGTAAAATTTGGGATTCGGTATGGCCATAAACGGTTTGCAGTTGGATGCCTTCAAAGGGGAATCCATTTTCTACCCAATTCAAAACCCCTGCAGCCTCGATGGGCAGTAGGTTTTCTTTCAAAAAAGACGCTTTTTCGCGTGGGTTTGGATTTAGGGCGTGGTTCCAGTGGGCCTTGCTTACCCAATGTTTGGCATTGGGAAATGCGAGTTCATAATCCGCTTCTGTACCCGCCTGCCTTAAAACGGCGCCCCCACAATGGTCAAAATGAAGGTGGGTAAAAAGCACATCTGTAATGGAATCGGCTGAAATTCCGATGGAATTCAGTGCAGGTACAATGGTGTTTCCTGTAGGCTCGTAATGGCTAAAAAACCGCTCCGATTGCTTGTTGCCCATGCCGGTATCTACCAAAACACGCTGGTTTCCGCGTTGCAGCAAAAGGCAACGCATGGCCCAAGTGCATCGGTTTTGGGAGTCGCATTCCAACATGGCATTCCAAATGGGTTTTGGAACCACTCCAAACATGGCACCTCCATCTAACTTTAAGGTTCCTGCTAAAACCTCGGATATTTTCCAGCCTTCCATGCAAGCAAGATAAGTGCTTCTGTCTTGAATTCCAACTTTTCTTCGGCCTTGGCAAGCCCCAAATAAAGTTATGAACATAAGTAGGACAGCACTGAAAAACTACTTAATTTTGATGTTCAGTTATAAATTACTAAAAAACTGATTTACAGTGACTAAGTTTAATCCTACTTTATCCAGCCTTCGGTCGAAAATCGAGAAATTGATGTTGATGTACAAGGCTTTAGAGGAGGAAATGTTTCGTTTAAACCAAGAAAACGAAGATTTAAAGCGGCAAGCGGGTTTGGTGGTTGGTGAGCCTTTGTCTCAGATTAGCCACAGTCCAGATATAGACGCTATTCAATCCATCGCTCAGCGCCTGCGGACGGAAATTGAGGCCCTTCGGCAGGAAATTCAACCCCAAAATTCGGAGGAATGATTTCAGTAAAAATACAGGTCGGCAACCGAACCTATCCTTTAAGTGTGCCTGAAGATCGGCAGCAGTCCATTCAAGAGTCTGCGGAAGCCATAAACCAACGCATTGCGGAATACCAAAGTAAATATGCGGTAAAAGACATGCAAGACTTGCTGGCAATGACCTTGCTGGAATATGTTCTTAAGGTCAGTTCTGGCCAAGAAGGCAATTTTTCTGCTGCTTCGGGGGAAGAATCGCTGCAGCAAGAGCTGTCGGAATTGGAACGTTTTATTGGTAAGTTTCTGGAAGACAGATAGGTTGAATTTTATATTTTTTCTTTGCCTAAACAAGCACTAAATTTGAGGCAACATTACTTAAATTGAACATACATGACTCATATATTATTCCTTCAATCCTTTATTTTGCCGCTGATTGCATTGGCAGTTGGATTGGGAGCCGGTTACGGCATTTACCACATTGTATTGCAAAAACGGGGAGCCGCTGTTTTAGCCAAAGCCGAGGCCGATGGCGAGGTTATTAAGAAAGAGAAAATTCTGCAAGCCAAGGAGAAATTCCTACAATTAAAAGCGGAAAACAGCCAGAATTTTCAAGAGCAGCGATCTAAAATTCAAGAGCATGAATCTCGGAACAAGCAAAAAGAGCAACAACTCAATCAGAAACAAGAAGAACTAAAAAGGGTAGAAAGCAATACACAGCGGTTGCAAGATGAACTTGCCCAGCGTTTGGAAATGGTCGAGAAAAAGAAACAAGACCTAGATAAAATGCACCAACGGCAACTTCAGCAGTTGGAAACCATTGCGGGCCTTTCTGCCGAAAACGCCAAAGCACAGCTTGTAGAAGCCTTGCAACAAGATGCCAAATCGGAAGCCATGGCTTTGGTTCAAGATATGGTTGAAGAAGCCAAACTCAACGCCAGCAAAGAAGCCAAGCGCATCATTATACAATCCATTCAACGCTTGGGCACCGAAACCGCCGTTGAAAACGCCATTACTGTATTTAACATTGAAAGCGATGACATAAAAGGCCGGATTATTGGTCGGGAAGGCCGAAACATTCGAGCTCTTGAGGCTGCAACTGGTGTTGAAATCATTATTGACGATACCCCAGAGGCCATTGTATTGTCGTGTTTTGACCCGGTTCGGCGCGAGGTGGCCCGCTTGGCTTTGCACCAATTGGTAAGCGATGGACGCATTCATCCAGCTCGGGTTGAAGAGGTGGTCATCAAGGTGCAGCGCCAATTGGAAGAAGAAATTTTGGAAATCGGGAAGCGTACCTGCATCGATTTGGGCGTGAACGGCTTGCATACCGATTTGATGCGGCACATCGGTAAAATGCGCTACCGCTCTTCGTATGGTCAAAACTTATTGCAGCACAGCCGCGAAGTTGCCAATTTGTGCGCCGTTATGGCCTCAGAACTCGGATTGAATCCCAAACTGGCCAAACGCGCCGGCCTGCTTCACGACATTGGAAAAGTTCCAGATGGCGAAACCGAATTGCCGCACGCCATTTATGGCATGAAACTGGCCGAAAAATACCGGGAAAAACCCGAAGTATGCAACGCCATTGGTGCCCACCACGACGAGGTAGAAATGACCAGCATGCTGGCCCCCATTGTTCAGGTTTGCGACGCCATTTCTGGAGCCCGGCCCGGAGCCCGCCGCGAGATGACCGAATCGTACATCCAACGCATCAAAGATTTGGAAAACCTAGGCATGGAATACTCGGGCGTTTTAAAATGCTTCGCCATTCAAGCCGGCCGCGAGCTGCGTGTAATGGTTGAAAGCGATAAAGTTACCGACGAGCAATCCGATAAATTGGCTTTTGAAATTTCCCAGAAAATTCAAAACGAAATGAGCTACCCCGGGCAGGTTCGAGTTACGGTAATCCGCGAAAAACGCTCGGTGGCCGTAGCCAGATAAGCTACAATCCCTGAAGCCCCAAATGAAAAACCTGGATATCCTCGTAAAAGAGTCCAGATTTGTTTCGCTCTAAACTCGCCTTTATTTCCTCGAGCCAGGTCTGCATCCAAAACACATTCGGATGCTGATCTACCGGCTCCTGAAGCCACCACTCCTGCTTTAACTGCTTAAAATAATGGTCTAATTCCCGCTCCGAAAAGCGAGCCCCAAGGCCGTAAGGACTCACAAAATTTTTCAGTTCGTTGGCCGACCACACAGCATCGACCTGCCTTTCCCAACGCAGCAAACAGGTGCCCGGAATTTTTGCGGGAGTCAATTGCAGATTTATTTCTTGGGCCGCCAGCATATACAATCCGGCATGAACACAGCTGCTGCCAATCCGATGCTCCAATAAGGTGTGCATAAAACAATGCCTGAACGTAGAATTGTCGCCGGGCTTTAGCATCTTAACTTCGTAAAAAAGATGGTTTAGAAGCTTGATTTTCTCGTCTGCCTTTGCTGCGTTTCGGTTTTCTGTGGGCAAATACGAAACCCAGGTTTTTAGCCGCTGCATCAGTTTTTCCCAATCTAAATGCGGAAAAAAATGCAGATGCACCAATTCTAAGCCCAGCCGAAGTTCATCGGGCTGAGCCAGCCATGTTCTAAGCAGCCTCAAGGTGTTTTGCCGCCGAATGGCATTTATGGCTTCCTCGGCCCGCCTTTGAACCTGTTCCTGCATGGTATTTTCCCATATCTTTTCCAGGTTTGCAAGGGCTTCAACTCCCACATCGGTGATTTGCTGAAGCAGCATCTGCCAAACTTCCGGGTCGGGATCGGCCATTAACTTGGGCATTACACGCCAAACTATTTTTTTTTCTTGCCCCAAGTGCAACCTTTTTTAAAATTTATCGTAAAATACAACATAACCAATTCGTAAAAGCCTATCGATCGTACGCATACTTAACCTTCAATCCTTGTAGTTATGCGTAATTTATCTGATCGTGAGCTTGTTGAATTGTATCAAAAAGGCCAGCCCAAAGCATTCGAAGTGATTTTAGAGCGACACGGCTCCAAAATTATGGGAAAAATTGTGAATACTGTCCGCGATGTGGAAGTGGCCGCCGATGTTTTTCAGGAAACCATGCTCAAAGCGGTTGAGTACCTGCAAGGCAATCGGTACCAAGAAAAAGGCCATTTTTTGGCCTTGGTTTACCGCATAGCTCACAACGAGTGCATCAACGTATTTCGGCACGGAAAAAAGATGCCGAAAATGGAATTGGAAAACAAAAAAGAAGGGGAGTTGATGGATGTTTTTGAATTGCTGGATTTGGAAGATGGAAACGTTGAAGAGCTGCTGTTCGATGCTGAATTGCGGGCGCAATTGGAAGCCCTGGTGGGCAGGCTTCCCAAAGAGCAAAAAGAAGTGGTGTGGCTGCGCATGTATGCGGGCCTGAGTTTTCAAGAAATTGCCGACCAAACTGGGGTAAGCATCAACACCGGGCTGGGCCGCATGCGCTATGCCCTTATCAACATGCGGAGAATGGTTGAGCAGCAGCGCTTGGAGCTGATGGGGTAGGCATGCAATAAAGGAAGGTAAACTGCGTTGTAGCTTAAAAAAAAGCCTATGACCCAGTTTTCCTCCTCCTCTTATTCCGATTCGTCCGACCCCTCTTGGACCCGTCATCCTGCGTATTTGCGGGCGGTACAGCGCATACTTACTCAGGTAAAATCAAAGCAAGTGCTTGCAAGCCGGTACATGGACCGGGTCCATATTTTTTTGAATTGAACGTTGGATTGGGGCGCTTTTTCCGGCTGTCGCTGCAAGTCCTCGCCCCCGCAGGGCAAGCGGCAGCGCGTTGCGGTGGCTCCCAAGGTCGCCTCCTCACGGCGGCCGCTTTGCCCTGCCGGGGCTGTGGGCTTTCCGCATCCATCCGGAGCGCCGCTTCCTAAACGCAGTTCTTCATTTTAAAGGCCTTTTGGGCGATGCGGCCCTGCCCCGGATGGAATAAGGTAGCTAAAGCGGTGCAGGCCATAGGCCCACCGACCGAGGAGGCGACCTTGGGAGCCACCGCAGGGCGCTGTGGGCCTTGGCCTGCACCGCTTTACTACCTATGACAGCCGGAAATGGCAGCCCCCAAAAAAATCAAGAAAACAGTCCGGGAAAAAAATAAAAAACCAGTCCGCAAGCCAGAAGGATGATGCAACAGGCCAGTGCATTTAACCAAAAACCCGCCGTTGCCATGTCTTTGATTGTCAATTCACTGCCGCTAAAAACGATGGCATTTGGCGGAGTTGCCATGGGGAACATAAAGGCCATGCTGCTGGCCAGGGTAACCGGAATGGCGAAGAACAGCGGATGCAATTCCAGGCCTTTGGCCGCCGCAATGACGATGGGTAGCAGCAGCGTTACCAAGGCCACATTGCTCATGAATTCGGTTAAAAACAGGGCTGCAACCGTAAAAATGCCCATTAAAATCCAGGGATTTCCGATGCCCAATTGAAGCAGCATGTCGCTGAGCAGCAGAATGAAGCCCGATGATTCAAGTCCTTTGGCCAAAGCAAAGCCTCCGCCGAACAGCAAAATTACTCCCCATGCCAGGTTGTGGGTGTCTTTCCATTCCAAAATTGAACTTGGGGATTTGCCGTGTTCTTGGGCGGGAATCAGGAACAAGAGCATGGCGCCGCAAATGGCTACTGTGCTGTCAGACATGGGTATTCCCAGCCAGCTGCCCAGCCAAGGGCCGAGCATCCAGCCCAAAATGGTCAGGCTAAAAATACCCACAACCCGAACTTGGGTTTTGGAAAGCCTAGATTGGCCGCCGAAGAAATGGGAGCCCGGCAGTTCAACATCAAGCTCCTGAGATTTCCAGCGGAATTGGAGCAGCAGGTACATGGCTAGGAGTAAAACCGCCGACAAAGGAAGGCCCAGGGACATCCAATTAAAAAAGCCCAGTTGGATTCCGGCATTTTGTTCGCTTAGGCCGCGCAACACCGCGTTTGGGGGAGTGCCAATTAGGGTTGCAATGCCCCCGATGCTGCTGGCATAGGCCAAGGCAAGCAACAGGCGTTTGCGAAATTGGGGGGCCCAGCTGCCGCGAACGTGTGGGAAAACCGAAAGGGCCATGGGCAGCATCATCATGGTGGTGGCGGTGTTGCTGATCCACATGCTTAAAAAAGCCGTGGCCAACGAAAAGCCCAGCAGCAATCGTTTGGGCTGCCTGCCGGTTCGGCTCAAAATCCAATGGGCGATAGCGGTGTGAAGCTGGTGTTTTTCAAGGGCTAAGGCCAGCAGAAATCCGCCAAAAAAAAGGAAAACAACCTCGTGGCCATACGCTGCGGCGGTGGTTTTTAAATCAAGAACTCCAAAGCTGGGAAACAAAATAAGGGGCAAAAGGGCGGTAACGGGCATGGGAACGGCCTGGGTAATCCACCAAACCAGCATCCAAACGGCCGAAAGCACAATGGGAAAAAGGTCGGGTTTGCCTAGGGCCTGCGACATCAAAAAAGCAAGCAGCCAACCGAGTGTTGGGCCTAGTAGTATTTTCAGGGTTGACATGCTCAAAAGTAAGGAATGGTTTTTTTAAAATAGGGTAGGGAATGAATTGGATATGGCCTACACATGGTGATTTTCAGGTTTCCATTCATTGCAAAGATTTTGTGTCTAGGTTTTTAGCCACGAATGCACGAATGGGTGTGGCTGTGGCTTTAGCCACCCCTGATGAAATATATGGGGCTATGCTTTTTGCGGCTAGGTTTTTAGCCACGAATGCACGAATGGTTGTGGCTGTGTGGGTAGCCCCGAAAACGCAACATTCGTGCATTCGTGGCTAAGCAATCTGCGGCTTACCTTCTTTACGCCAATGTCGCCCAAAAACGCAACATTCGTGCATTCGTGGCTAAGCTACCCGCGGCTCACCTTCCTAGCAGATGTCCGCTTGAGACCAAAGAATAGCTCCTCCAAACCTTAGTTCTCCTTCTTCTTCAACAAGCCATAGCCCAAAATCCCCCCAAGAATAATCAAGCTCCCCATATAAAAGGCCCAATTTAATTCTTGGTTTTCGTGGAAAATCCAAGCCGCCAGTACGAACCCATAAATGGGCTCCAAATTAATGGCCAGCACTACGCTGTAGGCCGAAATCTGGGTCAACAATTTAAGGGTAACCGCAAAGGTGAAGGCTGTGCAAATGGAACCCAGCAAAAAAGTTAAAAACAAATCCATGCCGCCGGGCAAGGTGTGCAACGATTCCGGAGCCCACCAAATCAAACATAGGCCCAAGCCCAGCCAAGCTCCGATCATTTCTGCCCAGGCTATAAACAAGCCCGATGTTCCGGTTAGGGCCAGCTTTCGGTTTAATATGGTGAAAATCCCCGATAGGCTGGCCGAAATCAAGCCTACGGTTATTCCAGCTCCAAACTGGGGCACAACCCCCAAAATCATCCACAATCCCAAGCCAATAATGAGTCCAACCATAGGCTCCATCCAACCAATCTTGGTCCGAAAAAACAGGGGCTCTAAAAAGGCCACAAACAAGGAGGTGGCGCTCATGCTGGCCAAGGTTACCGATACGTTCGAAATTTTTATGGCATGGAAAAACGTGGCCCAGTGGGCTCCCACCACCAAACCCGTGGCCATGGATAAGCCCAACATTTTCCAAAAGCGGGCGGGAATAACGCCTTTTTTAAATAAAAAGGGGGCTAGGCATAGGGCGGCAAACAAGACCCTCCACCAAACCAAGGTAACTCCATCCAGGCTTATCCATTTGCCTAATATGCCGGTAAAACCAAAAATAAAAACGGTAAGGTGCAAAAGCCCCTGGCTTTTCCATCCGGCTTCCGGAGTCCATCGCATATAGCTTATTGCCCGGATTTATTTTCTAGGGCCGCGATTTTTTTCTGCAAGAACAGCAGGTAGCCCAACACCGCAGCAAACAACACAAACACTACGGCAATTACTACCCAAATTTTCCCGTCTTTGCGCATTCCGGTGGCCATTTCAATTACGTTGGCCTCTACATACACGGTTCGATGTTGTTCGTTTTGCCACAGTTCGATGCGGTTGTCCACATACACGCCTTCGGCGGTTTGGCTTTTTATGTCGATTCGGTAGGGGCGGGCAGAGGCGGGTATGTTTCCTTTGCACAGAACCACTCCCTTGCTGCTAACTTCAAACAGGGTGGTATCGCAGTTGCCAACCTGAAAGGAGCGGATGCCCCCGTTCAGCCGATTCAAATCAACCAAGGTATCGGCAGGCAAGCTGGCGAACAGCGGCATGGGCAGGCATGCCAAGAGGAACAGCAGGCGAATCACATTAAGATTGGGCATGAGAAATTCGGGTTAAATGTTGGATGCGGAAGCTCAAATTGGCCAGCCAAAAACCAAGCAAGGTCCAAGCCAAAATGGCCGGATAAAAAACCAAACGCATGTCGTTTTTCAGGTCTTTGTAATTTCCGAAACCGGGGTTGCCGCCTTTGCCGGGGTGCAGGGAATCTACATCTTGCATGCGGGGCAGAATAACAATCAATACCACCATTAAAACAAAGGCGAATATGCCATACACGGCCGAGATCTCGGCGCGTTTTCGGGCATCGGGAATAGAGGCCCTTAAAACCATGTAAGCCAAATAGGCCAAAATGGTGATGGCGGCTCCGTTTAACTGAGGGTCTTTGGTCCAAAACGTATCCCAAGTAAAGCGGGCCCAAATCATGCCGGTAACAATGCCGATGCATCCATACAACAGAGCCACTTGGGTTAGGGCCAAGGATTTTTCGTCGCGGATGGGGTTGTTGTGGCGAAGGTATGCAATGCCATGCACCACCGAGGCCAAGAGCAAGATGAACATAGAAAACCACATGGTTACATGCCAGTATAGGTTCCGAATGGTTTCGTGCAAGATGGGCTGAACCGAAACTTCACCCAAAAAAGCCATGGGAATAACCCAAAACATAGCGGCAACGGCGGTGATTTTCAGGTAGGTTTTCATGCGGTTATTCGCGCCAAAGGTAAGGAAATAGGAGGTAACCCAAGGCCACCGCCAGCAAGTTTAGCAGCAGCAGCATGCCCGCATACATCCATGCCTGCGCCAATCCGCCCTGCAAGGCAAATAGACTGCCTTTGGCCGCCGCCATTAAGGTTGGAACCATTAGGGGCAGACCTAAAATGGCTGAAAGTCCAGGGCCATTCCCAGAAACCGAGGCCACCGCTGCCATAAAGGTACCCAAAGCGGCCGCGGCCGAACTGCCCACCGCCACCAACACCAGCAATACGGGTAGGTGGCCGCCCGGCAGACCCATCAGCAAGCAAAAAACAGCAAAGCCCAAGCAACCCGACACCAAATTAAATGCCATTTGGTACAGCATTCGGGCCAAAATCAACTGCCCCGGTTGCAGCCAGAAGTACAAAAGGATTTTGCGGCCAGGACTGTCGGACGCAAAGGAACGAGAACTCGAATTGACGATGGAGAACAGAAGAACAATCCACAGCAATCCAACCCAAACTTCAGATTCTTGTATTTCACCTACTGCCTGGTATGCCACCACCAGGCTCACCAAAACATACAATATGGCTCCTTGAATCCCGGCTTTTTGCCTTAATTCCAACTGCCATTCGTGGCGCATCCAGGTCCAAATAGAGGATAGGCTGTTCATCCAATTTCAAATTCCTGTTGAAGGTCGGGTATCAGCACCTTTGAAAATCCATTTTCCTGCAAGCGGTTGGCCCAGTTCTTTTGCACATGCTCTTCTCCATGAACCAAAAACACGGTTTTCAGCTTTTCTGGTTTTTGTAGGCACAAATACTCCAGCATTTCTTCCCAGTCGGCATGTCCACTAAAGCTGCCGGCCCTCACAATTTTGGCCCGAACAGGAATGTCTTCTCCAAACAAGCGAACGCTTGCGGCGCCAGAAATTAGTTGACCGCCTAAAGTAGAGGGCTCGGCATATCCAACCACCAAAACCGCATTTTTGGGGTTCGACAAATGGTTGAATAGGTGATGCCGAATGCGGCCCGCATCCATCATTCCACTAGCCGAAACCACCACAGCTCCGTCTCGGATTTGATGGATGGCCTTGCTTTCATCTACGGTTTTTGGGAAATGTAGATTTGGAAATGAAAACGGGGACGCATCAAAAGATAGATACCGCTGAAACCGTTCGTTGAAAGCGGATAGGTGGTTTTTAAATATCTCTGTTCCTTTTGTGGCCAAAGGACTATCTACAAAAATGGGGATTTCGGGCAGCGATTCAAAATTGTGCAGGTAATCCATCGCAAAAATAAGCTCTTGGGTACGGCCAATGGAAAAGGCAGGAATCAATAATTTCCCCTTTTTTCGAATGCAAACCGATTGAATTAAATCCCGCAGGTCAAAAGGCCCAAAATTTTCTTCTTTGTGCAAACGGTCTCCATAGGTGCTTTCGCAAATTAGGTAGTCCACCTCAGGCAGCGGAATGGGCGGCTTTAGCATGCCTGGGTCGGGACGGCCGATGTCGCCCGTAAATCCGACACGAAGGGTTTTGCCCTGCTCCTTTACCTCTAAAACCACGGCAACACTGCCCAACAAATGCCCGTTGTCAACCAATGTGCATTTAATTTGGGCCGACAGCTCAAACGGAATTTGGCTGGGCACCGGACGAACCAATTTTAGACATTTTTCAACATCTTTTATGGTGTAAAGGGGCTTCCTGGGTTCGTCTTTGGGGTGGCGCTTGTTGTGAAAGGCGGCGTCTGCTTCTTGAATGTGGGCCGAATCCAACAGCATGATTTCAAGCAAATCGCCCGTTGCCTCGGTGCAATAAATAGGGCCCGAAAAGCCTTGCTTCACCAACATGGGAAGTAGCCCAGAATGGTCAATGTGGGCATGCGATAAAACCACGGCATTTACTTCCATGGGGTTGAATCCAAAATGCCGGTTTAATACCTTAAATCGGGGGTCATAGCCCTGAAACAAACCGCAATCCAACAAAAGACCAAAACCCTCTTGGGTTTTTATGAGGTGTTTGCTCCCCGTTACCGTTTTGGCGGCCCCATAAAATGTTATTTTCACTCCGTAAAAGTAGGTATTTACTACATTTACCTTATGAATTCTTTCCGCCTTCTGTTTTTTTTGCTTCTGCCGGTTCTAGGCTGCTCTACCGGAGATGCAGATGTTGAGGTTATTCCTGTTTTGGAATGGGAAGGCCAGGCTCTTTCCCTGAACCAAGATGCACTGCGAAACGGGCAATCCCTGCGCTTTACCGAAATTTCATTTTACCTGTCGGATGCCCACGTTCTGCAAGGAAATTCGAAATCCAATCCTCAAGGCATCGGTTTGTTTAAGAACGGACTCGGAAGTTTTTGGGTGGCGGTACCCCAGGCCATCAATCCAGATACCTTTTATTTTAGTTTGGGGGTCCCCGGCAGCCTAAACGACTCCACCGGTTCCTTAGCCATTCCCGCTTGGCAGTACGGCGATGAACACCCTTTGTCGGCGGCTCAAAACATGTATTGGTCTTGGAAACCCGGCTATGTTTTCATGAAATTGGAAGGAAGAATTGACCTGGACGGCGATGGGCAATACGTTTCGGCGGGCGAAACCTTTTCGATTCACACCGGCTTAAATTCGTTGTTGCGCACCCTTGCCCTGGCAAATCCCAGCAGCCCGTTGGCTGCTAAATATGCCTTGAAAATAGACCTTGCTAGGTTGTTTGATGGCTATGATTTGCAGGGTGCTGGATTGAATGTGCATGCCATGAGTACCCAAGATGCCGATTTTGCACGGGCAGAATACATCAGCAACAGGCTTCCGTATGCTTTTTATGCACTGGAACCGCTTCCTTAAATTTGCCGGTTCATTTCTGGCCATGTCGGGCTGCACCTTGGGTTCCAATACCCCTGTTGCTTCCGATTTGGACTCGGCCGCCTATGTTGAACTCGGAAAATCCCTATTCTTCGAAACGGCCTGGTCAAAAAATGGAGCCGTTTCCTGTGCCCATTGCCACCGGCCCGAGTTTGCTTATTCCGACACCCTATCCATGGCCGGCGGAAATGCCTTTGGCGTTCCTGCCCGCAATATTCCTTCGTTGTTGGGCGTTTCGTTAAAATCAACCTTGAATTGGGATGGGGGTGTACGGTCTTTGGAGGAGCAGGCCTTGATTCCGTTGCATGCCGAAGGCGATTTCGGACTTCCGCCGGCCGAATCCTTAAAACGCCTTCAGGGCAAAGACTACCTAAGCAAATGCAAGCCCAACTTAAACTTGAAAACGGCAGTTACGGCTTTGGCTCGATTTCAGGAATCGCTGCAACTCCCCGAACCCCTCATTGACAAGGATTACCGTGCTGGTTTAGTATGGTTTAAGAATAAAAACTGCCAAAATTGCCATGCTGGGCCTACCTTTAGCGATGGGCAATTTCACCGTTTAAAAGGAGTTAAAACCAGCACCGATTTGGGGCGGTACCGCATTACGGGAATGCCTCAAGATTCCTTTGCATTTATTACCCCAGCTTTGCCAACCTCTTGGCTGTCGCCCCCTTTCTTGCACGATGGACAGGCCAAAAACCTGCACGAGGCCATGCAGGCCCACGGCCTTGAATTCAGCCCCGCCGAAATTCAAGTCCTTGAACTCTTCTTGCAAAGATTGGCTGGAATGGGCGCAAAAAAAAACAGCTCAGCAACCCCTCAACCCCCTTTTCTTTAAGCCCGCTCAACAATTCCCCATTCCCCGTTGTTTTTTCGTAAATTTACAGCCTAAACTTAGTGCAATGGAACAAGCCGATTTGCAACGCCTTTTTGATTCAAAAATTGAACAAGAAATTCGCATTGAACCCAAAGATTGGATGCCAGAGGCATACAGAAAAAACAATCTGCGGCAAATTAGCCAGCATGCCCATTCTGAAATTGTAGGCATGCTTCCAGAGGCCAATTGGATTTCCCGAGCTCCAAGCCTTCGCCGCAAGGTAGCCCTTTTGGCTAAGGTTCAAGACGAAGCCGGGCATGGTCTTTACCTATACAGCGCCGCAGAAACCCTTGGAACTTCACGCGATGAAATGCTTGAAGACCTCAATTCGGGAAAAGCCAAATACTCTTCCATTTTCAATTATCCAACCCTAAATTGGGCAGACATTGGTGCCGTTGGTTGGTTGGTTGACGGCGCCGCCATCACCAATCAGGTGGCCTTATGCCGCACTTCCTATGGGCCATACGCCCGTGCCATGGTGCGCGTTTGCAAGGAAGAAAGTTTCCACCAACGCCAAGGCTACGAAATTATGATGTCTATGGCTTTTGGAACCCCCGAACAAAAGCAAATGGCGCAAGACGCCTTGAACCGCTGGTGGTGGCCGGCCCTTATGATGTTCGGTCCAAACGACAGCGAAAGCCCACACAGCCAGCAATCGCTAAATTGGAAAATTAAGCGCGTTTCCAACGACGACCTGCGCCAAGAATTTATCGATAAAAGCATCCCTCAAGTGGAGTACCTTGGCCTCACTTTGCCCGACCCCGACTTAAAATGGAACGAAGAGCGCGGGCACTACGACTTTGGTCCCATCGATTGGGAGGAGTTTTACCGTGTGATTTCTGGGAACGGCCCCTGCAACAAAGATCGGCTCGAGGCCCGGAACAAAGCCCACAACGATGGAGCCTGGGTGCGCGAAGCCGCCATGGCTTTTGCCGAAAAGCGCCAAACAAATGTTGCTTAACCAACCCCTATGAACAGCAAAAACTGGCCTCTGTTTGAGGTGTTTATTCGAAGCAAAAACGGTCTCAGCCACAAGCATGTAGGCAGTTTGCATGCCGCCGACCCCGCCATGGCCCTCGAAAATGCCCGCGATGTGTATTGCCGCCGAAACGAGGGCGTCTCCATTTGGGTGGTGCCCAGCGACCACATTACCGCCTCCGACCCCGGCGATGCCGAAGAACTCTATGAACCCGCCCGCGATAAAATTTACCGGCACCCAACGTTTTACACCATCCCCGACGAAATTGGTCACATGTGATGAGCCCCAACCAGTCTTTTGAACTCTGCCTGCGCATGGGCGACAATGCGCTCATCTTGGGTCAACGCCTCGCCGAATGGTGCGGACATGGTCCTATTTTGGAACAAGACATCGCTCTTACCAACATTTCACTCGATTTAATCGGTCAATCGCGCCTCTGGCTTAGTTTGGCCGGGCAAATCGAAGGGCAAGGCCGAGACGAAGACAAACTAGCCTTCTTCCGCGATTCAAATGAATTCCGGCATTTAAACCTGTGTGAACAGCCCAACGGACACTGGGGAACCACCCTGATGCGGCAGTTCCTGTTCGATGCGTTTCACCTGCCTCTGCTGGAACAGTTATGTAAGGTGGAAGACCAGCAAGTGGCCAGCATTGCCCAAAAAAGCGTTAAAGAAGTGCGCTATCATTTGCGCTGGAGCAGCGAATGGGTGGTGCGCCTTGGCGCAGGCACCGACGAAAGCCATGAAAAAATGCAGCAGGCTCTGCTCGATGTTTGGCCCTTTGCCGGCGAAGCCATCCAACCCAACGCCTTTGATTTGGAACTAACAGAAACCTGCCCGCCTTACAATGTACAGGCGGTAAACAAAGCCTGGTGGTCCAGCGTGAACGAGGTTTTTAATCAGGCAAATTTAGACGTCCCCGAAGCAAATTGGGCCCCTCAAAAAGGCCGCGAAGGCATTCATACCGAACGCTTAGGCTTTATTTTAGCCGAAATGCAATTCTTGCCCAGAGCCTATCCCGATGCACAGTGGTGAGTGGTCTGTTGAATTGATTCATTCTTGGCTTGCCGCCGTTAAAGATCCGGAAATTCCCGTTTTAAATATCCACGATTTGGGCGTTCTACGCAGCATCGAAATGCTTGATGCTGAAACAGTTCGCATCACCATCACCCCCACGTACAGCGGTTGCCCGGCCATGAATACCATCGCCAACGATGTGCGCCGATTGCTCAAATCAAAGGGCATTCCAAAGGTTGAGGTTCTGGAATCTTTGCAACCACCCTGGACAACCGATTGCTTAAGCCCCCAGGCACATGCAAAATTAGAGGCCTTCGGCATTGCTCCGCCTCAAACAGGAAGTCCCGACAAAACAGCCCTTTTTTCAGAAGCGGTTACCGTGCCTTGTCCTCAATGCAAAAGCCGCAACACGCAGCTAATCAGTCAGTTCGGCAGCACTGCCTGCAAGGCGCTGTACCGCTGCAGCGACTGCCACGAGCCCTTCGACTACTTCAAGTGCTTGAGGTAAACAGTTTCTTTTTTCATTTTTTTTTGGGGGCGGGAATTCCGGCTTTCGCAAATAGTCCGCGGTTGCCGAAAGGCTGGCCCAGCTGGTTTGCGGGGGCTCCTAAAGTCGCCTCCGCACCTAGCGGGCCAGGCTTCGGCACCCTACGGGCTATTTTGCTCAATCCGGCCCGCAGGGCCCCCCCGCATGAAATACCACAGTCCATTCCCATCAATGTTGTACTTTTATATCAGATAGTAATCCCAACACACATTATTGACCTGCTATGTTTTGGATTTTTTCGTTTTTATCGACATGGTGCCGAAATGCGTTTGGCGTTTTTTCCGTTATATCTCTGTTTTTCTTGCTTGCAGGCGCTTCAAGCATCCAAGCCCAGGTCGGAATAAATACCATAAATCCCGATGCCTCGGCGGTATTGGATTTGAGCAGCCAGCAAAAGGGTTTTTTGCCTCCGCGCATGACCCAAGTGCAACGCAACGCCATTGTAGCTCCTGCCCTTGGATTAATGATTTACAACACCACCTCGCAATGCGCCGAGGTTAAAACCCCCACCGGCTGGAAAGCCATGGCCTGCGATTGTTCGGTGGCCCCGCCAAGTCCAAACCTCTTGACCTTAGCGGTTTCCGGTTGCCCCGGCGACACCGCTTTGATGTTGGTGGTGGCGCCTGTTTCTGGAGCGACTTCTTATCAGTGGACCCTTCCTTCCCCGGCTCAGGCCACTGGTATTACTACTTCCGACACCTTGATTTTTAATTCCAATGGAGCCGTTGTTGGAAATGCCACGGTAACCGCGGTAAACGCCTGCGGAAGCTCAGCCCCATTCAGTTTGACTCTGAACATTTCTCCTCCCAACGCCGGTTTTACCGCCAATCCGGCAAGCCCCAACATCAATATTGCGGCTATATTTACAGCCAGCACCCAAACGGGTACCCATGCCTGGACTTTTCAAAATGGAAGCCCTGCCACAAGCAGTTCTGCCAATCCTTCGGTAACGTGGAGCTCAACCGGCGCCTATCAGGTAATTCATCAAATAACCGATGCCAATGGCTGTGTGGGAATCGATACCCAATCGGTAACTGTGGTTAATTGCCCCTCAACCACCTTGACCTTTTCGTACACCGGAGCTCCTCAAAATTTTGTGGTTCCCAATTGCATCAACAGCATTGTGGTAGCTGCCTATGGTGCCGAAGGTGGGACCAGCAACGGGGTGGCAGGCACGGGGGGCGACGGGGGATTGGCTCAAGCCACCATTTCCGTAACTCCGGGAGAAACCTTACAGGTTTTTGTGGGGCAATTTGGACCTTCTGGCTCTAGCCTTTTAACCGGCGGATGGAATGGGGGCGGGGGCACCGATTTGTCTTGCTCTGGCGATTTGATTGGCGGCGGCGGCGGAGCCTCCGATGTTCGGCGCTCGCCTTATACCTTGCAAGACCGTTTGATTGTTGCTGGCGGTGGCGGAGGTGCTGGATATCAGCCACAACAGTATCCTACCAATACGGGAGGCAGTGGAGGCGGTTTGACTGGGGCCGATGGGGGCACAGCCAGTTGGTGCACTCCAACCTGCAATGGAAAGGGAGGAACGCAATCGGCTGGTGGGGCTGGGGGGCAACGCAGCGGAGAGCCCAACGGCCAACCTGGAACCTTTGGGATTGGAGGGCGAGGCAAAGGCAGTTGTTCCGGCGGCGGCGGCGGTGGCGGCGGTTGGTATGGTGGTGGTGGGGGGCAAGCAACCGCCGGTGGAGGCGGCAGTAGCTATGTGGCGCATCCCGGAAATTCCAACACATCAACAACACCTGGGCTGCGAACAGGAAATGGAACGGTTGTCATTTCGTATTAAGCAACCCCCCAAATCAGCTGTTTCATAAGAATGAAGCTCCGTTTTATTCTCTTCCTTTATTCCATTGCAAGCGGATTGCTGGCCCAAGTATCTCTGGATATTTCCATTCCTAAATCGCCAACAACTCAATTTGATTTCGTTCTTGTGGATGTTCCTGAAATTCCTGTAAATGCCAAAAGCCCTAAAAAGGCGTATTGGATAAGCAAGTATGAGGTAAGTCAGGAACAATGGGCAGAGATTATGGGAACCTGGCCTTCAGCCCGAGGGAAATGCCCCGATTGTCCGGTCGAAAACATTAGCTTGCTTCAAATTTACGCCTTCATTCATGCGCTCAATGCCAAAACAGGGAAGACCTACCGCCTTCCCGATTCGGGCGAGTGGGAATATGCGGCACGTGGAGGGAAATTTAGCCGAAGTTACCGCTTTAGTGGGGGCAATTTTATCGATGCGCTGGCTTGGTACCGCGAAAACAGCCAAGGCCAAACCCAACCGGTCGGCAAAAAAAAACCCAACGAACTAGGCTTGTTCGATATGACTGGAAATGTATGGGAATGGGTTGTACCTCTGCCTGAGCAGGCCTGGCAGCCCATCGATAGCCTAGATGTAGAATGGAGGGGCGGAGCCTGGAATTATGGCTATGCCCTGCTTGGACTTGATAAATTGACCAAACATGTGCACCCCAGTTTGGGATTCCCAGTGGCCGGATTTAGGCTGGTTTATTCAAAATAGAATTAACCCGCCATTGTTCTTACGAACCAATCCTGTCCTTAATTCTGACTGCTAAACTCAGGAAAATTTGCCCACACCGCGTAGTTCCCGCCTTGGGCATTCATTTTGTTTTTCCACAACCGTTCGCGGCCTACCCTAGGCCAAAAGACATCTGCATTCGGATAGTCGCTCAGCCAGGCCCCACTCGTCAATTCTTCTTCCAATTGCCCCGGAGACCAACCGCTGTACCCCACAAAAAACGAAACCGCCGACTCAGGGGCACGACCTTGCTTGATTAAACCGCTCAAAACATCAAAATCTCCACCCCAATGAACAGGCCCCTGAACCCGAAGGGTGTCGGGCTGCATAGCCGTTAAAGTGTGCAAAAAAAACAATTGGTCATCGGCCACAGGACCGCCAAAATTTAAGGTTCGGGCAATATGGGATTCCGTTGGCAATACCTCGTTCACCCGCAAGGCGATTGGGCGGTTTACAATAAAACCTAAAGCACCCTCGCTTTTTGAATACGAACATATTAAAACCGCCGTTCTCTTAAAATACGAATCTTCCATGCGCGGATCTGCGTACAACATTAATCCTGGCTTTATGCGTAAAGGTGGCACGGGTTTCTTTATAGATGTTAACTTTGGGAAAAGTACAAATATTGGTCAAACCATGAATCCTGTCAAAGCTCTTTTTTTTCTACTGCTCTTTTTTACCCTGCAAGCCCTTGTGCCAATATTTCAAAGTGAATTAACCGGACAAACCCAACAAATCGAATGGTATCCGGGGGGCGGAAAAAAGGCCGAAGGAGTTGAATTGGAAGGAAAACCCCAAGGAAAATGGACGTATTACCACCCCAATGGTTCCGTAAAATCCAAAATTGATTACCAAAAGAAAACCGCTGTTCATTTTAACGAAATGGGCAACATTATTGCCAAAGGAGCTTTGTCGGATGCGGGCGGCTCAGGAACTTGGAAAACCTTCCACGACAATGGAAAGCCAGAACAACAAAAAAAATACCTTTCCGGAATGCCACACGGAATCTGGAAGTCCTGGTATATTAACGGAAAAACAGCGGCCGTTCAAGCTTTTTCAAAAGGAAAGCGGGTTGGAACCTGGATGAATTATTCCCGAACCGGAACAACTACTTTTAAAGGCAGTTTTAATGAAGATAAGCCCATCGGAATTTGGATTTATTTCTGGGACGGAGGCGAACCTAAAATGACCATTGATTATGAAAAAGGGTTCACCAAAGGCTGGTATCAAGACGGCACCGTTCAGGTGGAAGGAAACGGAAGCCCCAATCAACCTACCGGAAAATGGGCTTGGTTTTATCCCAACGGCCGGCCCTTAGAAAAAGGAAAATACAACGACAAAGGTCAAAAGGAGGGGCTATGGACAGGGCATTGGGACCTGAAAAAGCAACAGCGCTACAAAGGGCAGTATGCCGATGGAATTTTAATCGGCGAATGGACAAGCTGGTTCGATAACGGGAAGCTGGATTCTGTGGTTCAATTTAACGCAGTGGGCATGCCCATAGGCGAATGGAAATGGTACTACTCAGAACCGCATGGAATTCGAAAGCGCTGGTTAGTCGATTCAAATCGGGTCGAAAACTACTACCCAAACGGGCAACTAGAAGCCAAAGGAGGCGGAACCGATACCCTGCCTGAAGGAGATTGGACCTTTTGGCATACCAATGGGAAAATAGCCAAGCAAGTTCGTTTTGTAAATGGAAACCCCAACGGTACCATGCTCAGCTTTAATTCGGAAGGCGGCTTAGAAGAAAAAACCGATTACCAAAACGGAGAATTACACGGATTTCGTTCGGTGTTTTTTGCTGTCGGAGATACCGCCGCTCATGAACAGTATGCCCATGGTACAAAGGTGGGTCGAGCTCGGTATTTTTACCCCAACAAACGCCTGCAAGCAAACGTGGATTTTTCAGGAAAAACCCAAAGCAGCTATTTTTTCGATTCCGGACAACCTAAAATGCACGGATATTATGAACAAGGCAAACGCACCGGCCCCTGGATTCAATTTCACCCCAACGGAAAAACCATGGAAGAAGGCAACTACTTGCTTGATTCTATGCATGGAGAATGGAAAACCTACGACGCCGAAGGGCGTTTAACCGGGCTTTTTAACTACAACCAAGGCATTAAAACCGGATTCTGGCAATGGTTCCACCCCAGCGGGTTTGTGGAATTGCAAGGATATTTTTCAAACAACCTGCAAGACAGCTTGTGGATAGCCCGGTATTCAGATAAAGTGGAGCATTACCGGGGCAACTATGCAAACGGAAAACGAAATGGAGCTTGGGTGTACACCTATGAATCGGGAGTCAAATGGAAAGAGGGGCTTTTTAATCAAGATCAAAAGGACGGCGATTGGACCTACTTTTACGAATCGGGAAGGGTGGAGCACAAAGGCCGATTTTGGAAAGGCCGTGAACATGGGTATTTTGAGTCCTACCATCCCAATGGACTTCTAAAAGACGCAGGTCGGTTTCGGTATGGAAGCATGGACAGCCTTTGGATAGGAAAAACAGAGAAAGGAGCTTTGCTCTATCAAGGCAGCTATTCAGACGGTTTACGGGAAGGTCTTTGGATTTGGAACCATGAAACTGGGCATCCAAAACGCAAAACAGAATTTAAACGAGGCATGCGCCATGGAAAAGAACAGGCCTACACCTCTGACGGAAGGTTGGAACAAACCGGAAGCTACGCCAACGACCAAGAAGAAGGAACCTGGTATTTTTACTATCCCCACGGAGCTAAAGCCGGAACCTACCGCAAAAAGAATGGGCAGTTCGAAGGAGCCTACGAGCGCTACCACGTGAACGGGAAAATTCAATTGAAGGGCAGCTATTCGAAAGGCGGAAAGTCGGGAACCTGGGAATACTTCAATTCCGACGGAAAATGGATTAAACGCGTAATCTTTCAAAAGGGAGTTGTGGTAGATACCCAGACGCCAGGTAGGTAGGGCAATTAAAAGCAATTAAACGCTATGGTCGATGTTCTCAAATGCGAAACCTTTCAGCCATTTTGTCCTAATTTCCGTATGTATCACTCAGAAATCGTAGACTCTTTTTAAGTGGATGTCGTTTGATTTTTTTAGGAGGGGTTTTCATTGAAAATTAACTTCATTTTATTTTTAATTAAATAAGGGCTGGTTTATCGTATTTGAATTAAATTCACTTTCTAATCTAGTCCTCAATACGCAATAGGAACGATGCTTAAATTCCGCCTAATTTTAACTTTATATATCGTATTCCAGGCTTTAACCGCCCAAAACGTCGGCATCAACCCCAACGGCACAGCCCCCAACGCCTCAGCCGGATTGGATTTGGATTTTGCCGACAAAGGGTTTTTGCCCCCGCGGATTTCCCTGACCGCAACCAACGACACCGCAACCATCTTGCAACCCGCCAACGGCTTGTTGGTTTTTAATACGGCCACCTCAGGAACCGGCGCTGCCGCCGTGAGCCCCGGTTTCTACTACAATGCCGGTACTCCACAAAACCCAGATTGGTTTCGATTGCTGGTGCCGGCTATGGTGGATGGCAGCGAAACCATTCTTTCGGCGGGAACCCAAATTAGCATCAGCGGCAGCGGAACCACCCAAAATCCCTATGTAATAAGCTCGAGCGGTGGCAGTGGCTTCTCCCACTACATCGGCGAAGCCTACGGCGGCGGAGTGGTGTTTCATGTGTGGAAAGATGCTCAAGGCATTGAACATGATTTGGTGGTTGAAATCGACAATCAACCCAGCAATCATTTGGCCAGTTCGTCTCACCAAATAGGCAATACTGCCCGAAGCACCTGGGATGGAAATTCAAACAGTACCGCCATCGCGAACCACTTTGGGGGCAGCACGGGCGCAGCAGCCTTTTGCCTGAATCTGGTCAGCGCTGGCTTCTCCGATTGGTATTTGCCCTCCATCGATGAGCTCAAATTGCTCTATATCAATCGATTTAATGTAAATCAAACCATTTCGGGAATTCAAAACGCGCTCATCGTTGGCGAATCGGCCCTGTGGAGCAGCACCGAGAAATGGGGCGGCAGCGATGCGTGGTATTTTTGGATGGCCGAAGGACGAAGCTTGGCTCAAGCTAAAACTGGGACAGTCGGGGTTCGGGCGATTCGAAAATTTTGATTTGCTTTTAATGGCTGGCTTTTGTTTGCAGCAATTGCCTTTGGCGCTTCAATCTCTACCTCCTTCTGCCGATTCCTTGAATCTCTGTTTCTTCTTTTTGCTGCATTTGCCTGGTTCCTTTAAATAATGAAGGCAAATAACATCCAAATGCATAGACTCTTTATTTTTTACCCAACTAATTGTTACTATTGAGGCCATGAGAGTGGTTGTTCAACGCGTAAAGTCCGCTGCCGTCCACGTAGGCGGAAAACAAATCGGCAGCATCGATAAAGGCTTGCTCATTTTGCTGGGAATCGAAGTGGGCGATTCTCAAGAAGACATTCAATACCTGGTGCACAAAATTGCCCGAATGCGCATTTTTTCCGATAAACAAGGAAAAATGAACCTGAGTCTGCAAGATCTTCTGCAGGCACGGTGCTTGGTGGTATCGCAATTTACCCTTTTTGCTTCCCTTAAACGTGGGCAGCGTCCTTCTTTTGAACGGGCAGCCCCCCCCGAATTTGCCAGAATGATGGTAGAAATGTTCGCGCTTGCGCTTGAAAAAGAAACCAACACCCGAGTGGAACAAGGGCAATTTGGCGCCGATATGCAAGTAAGCCTAATCAACGATGGCCCCGTTACCTTGATTCTCGATTCCTTTATCAAAGACCTATGACCTTAACCCAAGCCCAAGAAACCGTTGACCTGTGGATTAAAACCCATGGTGTTCGATATTTTAACGAACTCACCAACATGGCCATTCTAACCGAAGAAGTCGGTGAATTGGCCCGCATTGTTTCAAGAACCTACGGAGAACAATCCTTCAAGCCCGGCGAAGAAAAAGAGTCCATGGCCGATGAACTTGCCGATGTGCTTTGGGTGCTTATTTGCCTTGCCAATCAAACAGGGGTTGACCTAACCCAAGCCCTTCAAACCAACATCGAGAAAAAAACAAGCCGCGACCAGCTAAGGCACCAACAGAATCCCAAGCTGAATTCTTAACTTTCCGACTTATTTAAAAGGTATGCATTTAGCTATTTTGTCCAGAAACGCAAATTTGTATTCTACAAAGCGACTCGTACAAGCTGCCGAGCAGCGGGGACATCGTGTAACTGTCATAGACGTGCTAAAGTGCAACCTATTGATGGAAAAGCGAAATCCCGGTATTTATTACCAAAACGGATATGTAACCGATGTAGATGGGGTCATACCCCGAATCGGCGCCTCGGTAACCTTTTACGGCACTGCTGTGGTTCGGCAATTTGAAATGAAAAAGGTGTTTTCGGCCGTTGAAAGTCAAGCCTTGGTGCGTTCCCGCGACAAACTCCGCTCCCTTCAAATTTTAAGCCGGGCAGGACTGGGTTTGCCCAAAACCGTTTTTACCAATTTTGCCCGAAACGTTGACCCCATCTTAGAAACCTTAGGTACTCCCGTTGTTATCAAAATATTGGAAGGTACCCAAGGCCTTGGTGTTGTATTGGCCGAAAACCGCAATGCTGCAAAATCGGTGATCGAGGCATTTCACAGTCTGAAAGTGCGCATTATTATGCAGGAATTTATTGCCGAAGCCAAAGGTGCCGATATCCGTGCTTTTGTGGTGGACGGAAAAGTGGTGGGTGCCATGAAAAGGCAGGCCAAAGAAGGAGAATTTCGGTCCAACCTGCATCAAGGGGGCAGCGCCAGTGTAGTTCGGTTAAATGCCGAAGAAAAAGAAACGGCCCTTCGGGCTGCAAAAGCCATGGGATTGGGAGTGGCAGGAGTAGATATGCTTCAATCTAAGCGAGGCCCCTTGGTTATGGAGGTGAATTCTTCGCCTGGCTTAGAAGGAATTGAAAAGGCCACAGGCAAAGACATCGCCGGAAAAATCATCCAATACATGGAACGCAATCAGTTCCGAAATGGCATTCAGAAAGACCGAATCAATGCTTGAACCTATTTTTATTGGACAGGCCGCCATTGGTCCCGGCGAAAACCGTGTG
The DNA here is from genome assembly GCA_903837495.1 of uncultured Flavobacteriales bacterium. Classification (GTDB taxonomy): domain Bacteria; phylum Bacteroidota; class Bacteroidia; order CAIKAF01; family CAIKAF01; genus CAIKAF01. The sequence continues at coordinate 62,716 of CAILUT010000006.1, forward strand.
GTCCAAATGCCCCTGGGTAGCTTTCCCTCTGGAGCCCTGGTCGAAGTTCCCATTCATGTGAGCCGTTCCCAATTTTCTGGTCCCACCGTTTTACTGATGGCTGGCCTGCATGGCGATGAAATCAACGGTGTCGAAATTCTACGGCGGGTACTGGAATCCGGCATCAATGTTCCGAACATCGGTAGCACCATCACCATTCCTTTGCTCAATGCCTTTGGATTCATTCACTCTACCCGCGACGCCGTTCAAAGCAAAGATGTAAACCGCTCCTTTCCCGGCAATGCCAACGGCAGCATGGCCTCGCGCATGGCTCACTTAATCAACCGCAGCATTTTGCCCCTGATCGATGTAGGTATTGATTTGCATACCGGCGGAGCCAGCCGCTACAATTATCCGCAAATTCGGGCTGAACTGAACCGATGGAACAACCTAGAACTTGCCATGGCGTTCGCAGCCCCCTTTAGCATTCAGGCTCCCCTCCGTCCTGGAAGCCTACGGCAGGCCGCCAAACAATTGAAAAAATCCATTTTGGTGTACGAAGGCGGCGAATCTCAGCGCTTCGATGAAACGTCCATCAGCGAAGGATACCAAGGTATTCACCGGTTTTTAAGCCACTTAGGCATGGCCAACAATCCCCCCATCCAACAAAAAAATCTGCACATTCTAAAATCCATGTCCTGGATCCGTAGCCCCATGTCGGGGTTGTTTCAGTCGTTTGTAGAAGCCGGACAATGGATACACAAAAAGCAAACCCTTGGAGTGGTTACCGATATTCATGGTATGACCCGGCAGCTCATTGTCGCCAAAAAAGAAGGTTTTATTGTTGGCTTAAACTGCAATCCCGTTGTGCATTTGGGCGATGCCCTAGTTAACTTGGGAACCAAAGAATGAAACGGGTACTCATCACCGAGCCCTTGCATGCCATTTTCACTGAAAAACTGCAGCAAAACGGAATTCAAGCCCTTCAACTTCCTCCGAATTCGGAACGAAAAGAGGTGCTGAATGCCCTAAAAGGAGTTCAGGGCGTAGCATTGAGAAGTCGCTTTAAGATGGATAAGGAAGCGATTGATGCAGGGCTTGAACTTCAGGCAATTGGCCGAGCTGGTTCTGGTTTAGAGTTGATTGATTTAGACTATGCAACCCAAAAAGGAATAAGGTGCTTTAACTCGCCCGAAGGCAACTGCGCCTCGGTTGCCGAGCATGTGATTGGCATGCTTCTCACGTTAATGCATCAAATACGCAAATCGGATGCAGAAATGCAACAAGGGATTTTTGACCGGGCCGGCAATTGGGGTCGAGAATTAGGGGGAAAAACCATCGGGATTGTAGGGCTGGGGCACACGGGTTCGGCTTTGGCAAGCCGGTTGCAAAGCTGGAATGTTCGGATATTGGCCGTAGATCCCTACCGTACAGAGGCTTGGCCCGATTATGTGCAGCAGGCAAGCCTATCCGATTTGCAGCAGCAGGCTGATATTCTGAGTTTTCATGTGCCGCTAACCGATGAAACCCGTGGAATGATTTCCCTAGAATGGCTGCAGAACTTGGTGCAAAAGCCTATACTTGTGAATGCGGCTCGCGGCGGACTTGCACGCAGTTCAGACTTGGCCGCGGCCCTTGAACAGGGCCTTTTGGAAGGACTCTGCCTAGATACCTTTGAAGAGGAGGCCTTGGGCTTTGAGGCCTTGGGTTTTCACAGCCCCGCTCTGCAGCGTTTGGCAGGTCATCCAAAGGCAGTGCTGACGCCCCACGTGGCGGGCTGGTCTCAAGAAAGTTGGTATGGCATTTCGGCGGTTTTGGCCGATAAAATGATTTCAAAACTTCTGTAAGATGGATTTGGGCGGGGACGGGCTTTCAACGGTAGTCCGCATCCCTTGGCAGGGCTTGCTGCGGCTTTGCGGGGGCTCCCAAGGTCGCCTCCGCAGCACGCGCAAGCCACCTGCCAAGGGCTTTGCGTGCTACCTGTTTCAATCCCTCCCGCGGGCCGCTCCCAACCTAAGCGGATTTGGATTTCATTGGCGTACCAAGGCGGTTCTTGACCAAGGCGGTTCTTGACCAAGGGCTCAACGGGAAATCAAGTTTGATGCCTTAAAGGGCCGCTTGCACCGAAAATGGGTTTATAATTTATTGACTTTTTAAAACTTCTTCCCTTGCCGAAAGCCAATGCAGATGCATCTGGGCCGCATCGGCAAGATGGTTCATCCTGGGCGGAGGCGCCTTCTTTCCCTAAAAATCAGCTTGCTTTAAAAACGTATTTGGCTTGCCTTCCCTTGCCGAAAGCCAATGCAGATGCATCTGGGCCGAAACGGCAAGATGTTTCCTCCTGAGCGGAGGCGCCTTCTTTCCCTAAAAGTCAGGTTTCTTTAAAAACGTATTTGGATTGCTTTCCTTGCCGAAAGCCAATGCAGATGCATCTGGGCCGCATCGGCAAGATGGTTCATCCTGGGCGGAGGCGCCTTCTTTCCCTAAAA
>CAILUT010000007.1 GCA_903837495.1 uncultured Flavobacteriales bacterium
AGCCGCGGGTAGCTTAGGAGAATGGCACCAAAGAACTACCCACTACCCACTACCCACTACCCACTAATAACTACCCACTAATAACTACCCACTAAAAAGCCAGGAATGCCCGAATGTTTGGTTTTCCTCGATTAGGCAGACAATCGGAAAGTTCTAATTTTTGCTCCCTTCCCATACCTAAAAACAGGGAAAGCAATCCGCCGGAGCTAAGAATGAACTTAACGTATTTGCAATCAGATTTTCAATGTGGTGTTGCTCCGCCTGGGTTTTGACCCTATTCTTCCCCAGCAACCTGGGCGGCTAGGCTGGGTTAAAGGCCAAATGATTGGTAATTGGATTGCGTTTTCCCTAATTTAAACAGGGAAAACATGGGCCGAGGGTTGGGGCAGATAGAACGGTGCTTTGGCTTTACTTTGGTTGAAATCCAAGTAAAAAGTCGAGCAAGCGATGCCTTAATTAACCCAAATAGCTTCGAAGCAAGCGGCTTCTGGTACTTTGGCGAAGACGCTTTAAGGCTTTCTCTTTAATTTGACGGACACGCTCCCGGGTTAAATCGAATTTCTCTCCGATTTCATCGATGGTAAGCCCGTGGTTCATTCCGATTCCAAAATACAGCTTGATGATTTCTTTTTCACGCTCACTTAGGGTGTCTAAGGTGCGTTCAATTTCCATTTGCAGCGATTCCTTAAGCAAATCGCGGTCGGCTTTTGGCGAGTCGGAGTTCACCATGACATCATACAGGGTACTTTCTTCGCCTGAAACCAAAGGTGCATCCATCGAAATATGCCGCCCACTAATTTGAATGCTGTCTTTTACTTTGTCTTCGGCCAAATCTAATTGCTGTGCCAATTCCTCTTCGGTAGGTTCGCGTTCAAACTGTTGCTCCAGCTTCGAAAATGCTTTATTCAATTTATTTAATGAACCGACCTGGTTCAAAGGTAGACGAACAATTCGAGAGTGTTCTGCGATTGCTTGCAATATAGACTGCCGAATCCACCATACGGCGTAGGAGATAAATTTAAAACCTCGGGTTTCGTCAAAGCGTTGAGCAGCCTTAATGAGACCCAAATTTCCTTCATTGATCAAATCGGGAAGGGAAAGACCTTGGTTTTGATATTGTTTGGCCACGGAAACTACGAAGCGCAAATTAGCCCGGGTTAACTTTTCCAGTGCCAATTGATCTCCCTGCTTGATGCGGCGAGCCAATTCTACTTCTTCTTCTGCATTTATTAATTCTTCTTTGCCAATTTCTTGCAGATACTTATCCAACGAACGGCTTTCGCGGTTCGTGATGGACTTAGTGATTTTTAGCTGACGCATTCCCACAGCATTACAATTTTAAGGGTTAGGAGAAAAAAACGATTTAAAGTACTTTTTAGTATAGAGGGCGAAGGTACGGCTTCTTTGAAGAATTATCAAGGACAATCTAAAGGCAATTCCAAAAATCTGCACATAGACGCGCTCTCAGCGCTAAATCCAATCCCTGTTCAGAATATATGGCTTCTGTTTTACCCTGTCTTTTGGTTTTCACGAGCATAGTAAGAGCTTAGGGATACGAATAAAAACGCTTTTCTCCTTTTCTATAAAATCCTCCGATATAGAATCTGTTAGGGCTTTGATCCAACAGGGCATCCATATCCTGTGGTTGGCTTATGGCAGTTCCATTCATTTCAGTGATAACAAAGCCTGGCTGCAGACCCATGTGAGACAACAAGCCGCCTGCCACATTTTTTACCTCTACGCCATGACTGATTCCAAGTCCCCTTAACCGCTCCAGCGTCCCCTTCCGCAATTGCCCTCCAAATTTCAAATCAATTTCGTGCTCGGTGGTTAAAAGTTCAGTTGTTCCTAATTTGTTTTTCAGTACAATGCTAAGGCGCATGTGCCTTGAGCCCCTTAAAATGCCCAACGATATTGCATCACCCGGCCGGTGCAAACCCAGCCTTTCCTGCAAGGCTGCTGTACTCTCTATGTTAAAGCTGTCAACAGCAATTATCAAATCGCCAGGTTCCAGCCCCCCAGCTTCAGCCGAACTTCCATTCATTACCCCATCCACATACACGCCTTTAAGGCGCGATAGATTTTGCGATTGGGCCAGTGCTTGGTCAACATCTCGAATATTTACGCCCATAAATGCCCGTTGCACATTTCCAAATTCAATCAAATCTTTAGCCACTTTTCGAGCAAGGTTGGCGGGTATAGCGAAGGAATACCCTGCATAGCTGCCGGTGTTGGATGCAATAGCGGTATTGATTCCAACCAGTTCCCCGTTCAGATTGACCAATGCTCCTCCGCTGTTTCCGGGATTCACCGCGGCATCTGTCTGGATAAAGGATTCAATTTTGAAATTCTCTTGGATGATATCTATATTCCTTCCTTTTGCACTGACAATGCCGGCGGTAACCGTCGAGGCCAAATTAAACGGATTCCCTATGGCCAATACCCATTGTCCAACCTGGGCCTCATCTGAGTTTGAAAATGACATGGGGGTCCACTGGTCGCCGGTTATTTTTAAAACGGCTAAATCTGTTTTGGGATCTGCTCCAATAAGTTTAGCAACATAACTTCGCTTGTCGTTTAAAACCACCTCAATTTGGTCGGCATTTGCCACCACATGGTTGTTGGTAATAATGTAACCGTCGTCCCGAATAATAACTCCACTGCCGCTTCCTGATTGAATTGGCGAACGCTGTTGCCCCTGCGGATGACCAAAAAAGAAATCTTGAAAAGGTTGGTGTGCAACTGGGCGTACCTGGGCCATGGTTTTAATGTGAACAACGGCATCCAGGGTTTTTGCTGCCGCCGAAGTAAAGTCTGGGATATACTGCGGACTTGGTTGGTTTGCCAATCCAGTGTACATCGTGGGAATGTCTTCCACTCGATCAACACCCGCCGTTGGAACGGGGTTTGTTTGGGAACGAAGGCAGTAAACTACGGCCGCACTGGTTGAAGCACTAACAAAAACAACGGCTAAAAAACGTTTCATAAGCGATAAGGCTAAAAATTCTAAAAGCATAACGAAAGAATGTACCTTTGGGCTGCGTTCAAACCGTTAAAGGATGTTAATGAATTCAAAGGTGCTTCCTTTTTGGAAATTCCATGGAACAGGAAATGATTTTGTTGTTTTAGACAACCGAATGTCCAACATAGAGTTGAGCAATGCCCAAATCGAGGAATTGTGTCGATTCCATACAGGCATTGGGGCCGATGGCTGTATTGTGCTTGAAGACGATGGGGGGCTATACCGCATGCGTTACCACAACTCCGACGGGAAGGTCTCAAGTTTTTGCGGCAACGGAAGCCGTTGTTTTTTGGCTTTTACGCGCCTGCTGGGTTTGGTTGGGGTTGGCGAAGATCTTATGTATATGGCCTCTGATGGCATCCACACCTCACGTTTGGTTCACGAAGAGGAAAATCGTTGGCTTGTTGAAACCCGTATGCAAACCATCGGGAAAGCCCAGTTACTTTCGGAGGGCATTCTGATACAGACAGGGAGCCCACATGTATTGATTGAAGTGGGGGAGTTGGATTTTGCGAGTCCGGATTTTGAACGGCAGGCAGCTCAGCTTAGGTATTCAGCCGAATTTCGAGCGCAAGGGGTCAATGTAAATTGGGTGTTGAATGCAGGAGAAGAAATACGGCTTAGGACCTATGAGCGTGGGGTTGAGCGAGAAACCTTATCGTGCGGTACGGCTGCTGTGGCCGCCGCAGTTTGGTGGAAAGAGCACAAAAGTGGTTCGGTAGGGAATCGGGTTTCCATTCAAACTCGCGGGGGCACGCTCACCGTGTTTTGGGACAAAGAAAATCAGGTGTGGCTGCGCGGCACCGTTCATTTCACATTTCAAGGCGTATGGCAGGGTTTTGGGATGTAGGGAGAATTCTGTTGCTGGGCCTCATGCTTTTCTCTTGTCAATGGGTTCGGCATGTTACCGATCGGGCGTTGCGTTCGGATGTAGAAAATGCGTATTTATTGGTTCGTAGTCCTGGAGGGCTCCCACAAGCAATGCAAGCGGTTTGGGCCTGCGATTGCCTAGAAAGGCCTGAGGAGTTTATTCGATTGATGGATTGGAATTCGGAAATTCGCCCTGGGCGGTATCGAATCGATGGGGACATGACCCACTTAGATGTATTGCTTTTAATTCGATCGGGGAAACAGGAGCCTGTTGTGCTGCGGTTTAATCGAATGGCAAGCGTGGCCGAACTTGCAGGATTGATTGGCAAAACCTTGGAGGGGGATTCTTCAGATTATGCCGAGGCGATGTTGGACACGGCCTTGCTAAGGGAACAGGGAGTACAAATACGGCTTGAAGAGGCGGCGGTGGTGTACATTCCCAACAGCTACGAGTTTTATTGGAATACAGGGGAAAGGGCCTTCGTAGAACGGATGGTAAAAGAATACAAGGCGTATTGGAATCCAGAACGAAAAGAGAAGGCTAGGGTTTTGGGCTTATCTGAATCAGAGGTGGTTACATTGGCTTCGGTGGTTCAAGGCGAGCAAGCGCGGCTCGCCGAAGAATGGGGAACCATAGGAAGGTTGTACTTGAATCGCCTTAAAAAGGGAATGCTGCTTCAGGCCGACCCTACGGTTAAATTTGCGGTAGGAGAGCCTTCATTGAGGCGAATTCGCTTTCATCACCTGAAGGTTGATCATCCATACAACACCTATCGGAATAAGGGCTTGCCTCCAGGGCCTATATCATTGGTTGATCCGGCCGTTGTGGACAGTGTATTGAATGCCCCTGAGCACTCCTATATATATATGTGTGCTAAGTCGGATTTTTCGGGACGGCATAGTTTTAGTGTGGGGTATGAAGAGCATGTACGGAATGCGGGAGCTTTTCGGCGCGCCTTAGACGAGCGGGAGCGTTCTGCCGGCCAACGGTAAGGTGCATTCGGGAGGGGAGGGATATTGAGCAGGCAAAATCCAAGGGTGTAAATAAAAGAGGAAGGCAAATCAAGAAAAGAAGAGAGGGAGAATGCTTGGTTTAGGCTGTTCAGAAGGGGTGCAATGGAAATGGAGACAGCAAAGAGGGGTGCAAGGAGGTGGGGATTTGAGAAAAAAGGGTGGGGGTATAAAGCGAAAGTCGAGAAAAAAACGGGCTGTTTTGATTTAACGGAAGGGCAGTAAGGAGGGGATTGGTTGATGTGTTAAAAATTAAAAGGAGTGTATATCAGAGTATTATCAAATAATGAAGAAAAAGATGGGCTAAATATTTGGGAATTCCGGAAAGGGTTGTATGTTTGCAGTCCCAATCGACACGTTCTTTGATTGTGGAAAAAAAAGAGGGTTTGATTTGGTAGAATGAAAATTCTTCTTACCTTTGCCCTCTCGAAAGCCGAAAGTTAAGTTGAAAGACAGAAGATAGGTTTTTTAAAAGTTCTTTGAATTAATTGACATTTAGCAAGCGCAGCATCGAATATGTTGAGAAACATAAGCGAGATGCTCACTCCAAGTGAGATTCAAATTTTATACAATGAAGAGTTTGATCCTGGCTCAGGATGAACGCTAGCGGCAGGCTTAATACATGCAAGTCGAGGGGCAGCACTGGTAGCAATACCTGGTGGCGACCGGCGGACGGGTGCGTAACACGTATGCAACCTACCCTGTACAGGGGGATAGCCCGAAGAAATTCGGATTAATACCCCATACGATAAGAATCGGCATCGATTTTTATTGAAAGCTCCGGCGGTACAGGATGGGCATGCGCCCCATTAGCTAGTTGGTGAGGTAACGGCTCACCAAGGCTACGAGGGGTAGGGGGCCTGAGAGGGTGATCCCCCACACTGGAACTGAGACACGGTCCAGACTCCTACGGGAGGCAGCAGTAAGGAATATTGGTCAATGGGCGCAAGCCTGAACCAGCCATGCCGCGTGCAGGAAGACTGCCATTATGGTTGTAAACTGCTTTTATATGGGAAGAAACCTCCGGACGTGTCCGGAGCTGACGGTACCATGTGAATAAGGATCGGCTAACTCCGTGCCAGCAGCCGCGGTAATACGGAGGATCCAAGCGTTATCCGGATTTATTGGGTTTAAAGGGTGCGTAGGCGGC
>CAILUT010000008.1 GCA_903837495.1 uncultured Flavobacteriales bacterium
CCATTCTTGGTCGGTACCGGGCAAAAAGCCAGGCACGTCTTCTAAAACCAACAAAGGAATATTGAAGGCATCGCAAAAGCGAACGAAACGGGCGGCTTTGGTGCTTGATTTTATGTCGAGTACTCCAGCCAAAAAGGCGGGTTGATTGGCAACAATGCCTAAGCTTCGGCCGCCCAGACGGCCAAATCCAACCACCATGTTTTCGGCAAAATCCTTGTGCACTTCTAAAAAAGAATCGGCGTCTATGATTTCCCGAATCACCTCTTTCATGTCGTACGGTTGATTGGGGTTTTCGGGCAAAAGGGTGTTCAGCGCGGGACGCTTTTCCTCGGCCGCTTGGTAGGGCAAATGAGGCGCCTTTTCTTCGCAGTTTTGGGGCATGTACGACAGCAGCCTACGGATGTGCCGAATGGCATCGGTTTCGGTGGTACAGGAAAAATGGGTTACCCCGCTTTTGGTGGCATGGGTAGAGGCACCGCCCAATTCCTCGCTGCTTACCTCTTCGTGCGTTACGGTTTTTACCACGTTGGGGCCGGTAACGAACATATAGGAGGTGTCTTCAACCATTAGAATGAAGTCGGTTATGGCAGGGGAGTAAACGGCCCCGCCCGCACAAGGGCCCATAATGGCCGAAATTTGGGGAATAACTCCAGAGGCCCTGGTGTTGCGGTAAAAAATATCGGCATAACCGCCCAAAGAAACCACGCCTTCTTGAATTCGGGCTCCGCCAGAATCGTTCAGTCCAATAACGGGAGCTCCGTTCTTTAGAGCCAGATCCATAATCCGGCAGATTTTTTCGGCGTGGGCCTCGGCCAGCGAGCCGCCCAAAACGGTAAAGTCTTGAGAAAACACATACACTCGGCGGCCGTGAATGGTTCCGTATCCAGTAACCACTCCATCGCCCAAAAACTCCTGTTTGTCTAGGCCAAAATGTCGGGAACGGTGGGTAACCAACATGCCTAATTCTTCGAACGAATTGGGGTCTAAGAGCAAATCGATGCGCTCGCGTGCGGTGAGTTTGCCTTTTTTATGTTGGGTTTCTTGCCGAGCAATTCCCCCACCCAATAGGGCTTCGGCTTGCTTTGCCTGAAGCTCGGCTACTTTTTTAGCATGTTTCATTCCCAGTCTGGCTTGGTTTGGCTTCAAAAGTAACCAAACCCGATGGAATTAGATAAGGAAGGCGATTATTGCTTTATCCACTTTTTAACCCAGCTTTTGCCTTGTTCGTCTTGAACGCGCAGCACATAGGTGGCCGCAGGCAAATCTTGAACATTCAGTAAAAAGGCAGAACTGCTGCCTATGGAACGAAGGGTGCGCCCCGCAGCGTCGGTTAATGAGAGCGATGCGGTTAGCCCCTGAGGCAATTCTACCTTAATCCAATGCGTTCCTGGGTTTGGATACACCGACCATTGCAACGCATTGCTGGTATTTGTTGACAGGGGTAGCCCGATAAAATCAATATCCCCATTGGCATCAAAGGGGTTTGACCATTGCTCGGCCGTGTAAACCGCCGATCCGGTCAAGGTGTGCAAAAAGGCAATCAATGCGGTTTTGTCGTTGACCTGCAAATTCAGGTTTTGACCTTGGTTTTGAGGGCCGGCAAGGCGGGGATCTAAATTTGTGTTGCCTGGAATGGGAACAATCAAGTTGTAGTGGTCAACCACCTGCATCAAACTGGTTTTGCTTCCGTCGTGCATCATGAGGCCATTTAGCTGGCCTGATGGGTTTACCAAGTCGCGCAACGAAGGAGACCGCGTATTGCCTAGGTCCAATTGGCCGGGTTGCCCGCCTGCAACCCCAATCACGTTGTTGTTTCGGCTGTTGGGGTCAATGTCGAATTCAGGTCCGCGGTGGCAGCCCTGGCAGCCCGCACCGGCCGGCGGCGGATTTAAAAACAGGGCTTTCCCATTGTTTTCTTGGGTGCTAAAATTTGGGAAAGGCGCATTGATGCTGGGCGCCTGAGCCATGCCTTGATCAAACTTTGAGTCGAAGGAACTGATGCTTCTTAAAAAGGTAGAAAGGGCGCGTTGGATGTACAGCTCTGAAATGTCCTCGCTGCCAAAAGCCAACTGAAACAAGGCGGGGTATTCAGGAATGGATTCCAGTTTGCGAATAAGGGAGTCGATGCCCGGTTGGCCGTTTTGCCCAGAAAAGCCCATTTCAATGGCGTCTTGAATGGGCTGAGTGGTTTGGTCGTCGAGCGTACTGGCCCGTTCGTTCCAGAAAAAGCGGGTTTCGGTAGCAAAACGAGTGTTTATTAGACGCATGGAATGCCGCCCGGTGAGACCGCCCGTATGGCCTACCGAACGCAAAGCGGTATCGCCAAACGCAAATGCTTGTTTGTGGCAGGAAGCGCAAGAAACGGCATTGTTTGACGACAGTCGAGCGTCGTAAAAAAGCACCCTGCCCAAGGTGGCCCGCATATTATCGTCCGGATGTGGGGCCGGGGCATTGTTCTTATTGATGTAATTGGGAATGGGCAGGCCATAGTAGTTAAACAGGTTGTTCAAATCTATGGTAGCCGCGGTTAATACCACCAAAAAAAAGGCAGAAATCAAGCTTAGGGTTATACGCTTTGTGCTCATAGGAATGTGGTTGGTTTTCAGTGTCTAAGGTAGAACTTTTTTAATTTGTCGGCAAGAATTTCAATTCCCTTTTTTAAATGCTCACTTTTAATTTTTGCTGAAATTCAAATGGGTTTTTTGATTCGGGGCGGCAGCCGGGCTTTCCGCACTACTCCGCAGGTGCCGAAAGGCTGGCCCAGCCGGTTTGCGGGGGCTCCTAACGTCGCCTCCGCACCTGGCGGGCCAGGCTTCGGCACCTTTGCGGGGTAGTTGCGTCAATCCCTGCCGCGGCTCCTGTCCGTTTGTGTCGGGGCAGACCTCTGTTTCTGCCTTTTCGATTCGGTTTTGAAAAGGATGCATTGTGGGCATAAGTCCTTTGTGCCGGCAAATTTTATTGAAGCAGATTCGAGGGAAATCTTCGGCCTATGGCCTATCTTTGAGGGTGATTTTCATTGGAAACTTGCCCTACTCGTTTGCAGAGCCTGACCTTACAGCTTGGTTGTCGCCCTATGGAGACATCGCGGAAATCAACTTGGTTCGGGATCGAATTTCAGGCCGAAGCCGAGGATTCGCTTTTGTTGCTTTGAGCAATGAGGACCAGGAATTGGAGGCCATATCTGCCTTGGCGGGGGTAGAAATTCAAGGAAGATCCATTCGAATTAGCAAAAAACAAGATGCATAGAAACGAACGAATAGAAAAGCTAAAGCAGGCTATGGCCAACCGCATTGTGGTATTGGACGGCGCCATGGGAACCATGATACAGCGTTACAGCTTGCAAGAAGAAGATTACCGGGGTGAACGATTCGCCGATTGGGAACATCCGGTAAAAGGAAACAACGAATTGTTGAGTTTAACTCGGCCCGACATCATTACAGAAATTCATCGGGCGTATTTTGAGGCCGGGGCCGACATTGCCGAGACCAACACTTTTGGGGCCAACCGCATTTCGCAGGCCGATTACCACATGGAGCCGCTGTCGGAAGAAATGAATTTTGCCTCGGTGGCCTGTGCCCGCGCTGCGGCCGATGCCTGCATGAGCAAAGAACCGGGCCGCATTTGTTGGGTGGCCGGAGCCATTGGCCCCACCAACAAAACCGCCTCTTTGTCGCCCGATGTGAACGACCCCGGTTACCGCGCCATTACCTTTGATGAATTGGTGGATGCCTATTTGGAGCAAGCCCGCGCCTTGTGGAAAGCCGGCGCCGATGTGATGCTGGTTGAAACCATTTTTGACACCTTGAATGCCAAGGCCGCCCTGTATGCCATTCAACAGCTGCGCGACGAAGCCGGAGAGGCCATTCCCATCATGGTTAGCGGCACCATTACCGACGCCTCGGGTAGAACCTTGAGCGGTCAAACCGTCGAGGCCTTTATGGTGTCGGTGCTGCATGCCGATTTGTTGAGCATTGGCTTGAATTGTGCCTTGGGCGCCAAAGACATGGCCCCTTATATCCACGAGCTGGCTTTAAAATCGCCCGTAATGGTTACCGCATATCCAAACGCCGGATTGCCCAACGCCTTTGGTGCCTACGATCAATCGCCCGAGGCCATGGCCGACCTGGTGTCGGAATTCATGAAAAACCGATGGATAAATCTGATTGGCGGTTGCTGTGGCAGCACTCCCGACCACATTGCTGCCATTGCCCGCGTGGCCAAGGGAGAACAGCCTAGGCCGCTGCCGCAACCAACCATCTAAACCAGGTGGCCAAATCCGCCACGAAAGAGCAGACACCGGGGTAGGCATTTACGCCAAGGGCTACAACAGCGCCCCAAACGAATCTTCTTTGCCTAAAAAAACCGATTTTCAAGCTCGCTTCCCGCCCTTTCATAGCGGGGCTTACAGAATTTATCCGTTTTTAAACGTTTACCGAACGGATAATTGGATAGGGCCTTCGTACCTTTGTAGTGGGGGGCCGTTTTCCCCCTAGGGGCCCCGAATCGGTAGCGCGGTTTTTGGGCCGAATGAGCTATTTCAAAACCGTTGGGTTCTATCAATACAATCTAAATTCCAACCAAAAAGCTTTCGGCGGGAGTTGCCGCTAATTGGCTGTCAGGGTGCGTCTATTTTAAATTTGAATTGAGATTTTCACTTTGCCGCCCAATCCCTTTTCAACTATATCGAATAAGGTTTTGAGCGTAATATTGCTCCCATCATTTTCAACTCTTGAAATATACGTTCTTTTCTTATCCACCAATTCCGCGAGCTGTTCCTGGGTTAAGTGCTTCTCTTCACGTGCCTTTTTAAGAAGCAAACCTATTTTAAATGACTCAAAATCACGCTCCCGCTCATCACGGCGAGGACTGCCTTTTTTGCCGTAAACCTCATCTTTAATTTCTTTCCAATTTCTCGTGCTCATTTTTTTTCTTTTTTGGTCTCATAATACTTCTGCATGAGTTGCAGAGCCTTTTCTATTTCATTTTTGGGGGTCTTTTGAGCTTTCTTCGTAAAGCCATTTAATAAAATGACGAGTTTTCCATAATCGAAAAAGCAAAATACCCTCCAAATATCAGATCCCAATTGAATCCTTGCTTCATAAAGTCCTTTGGTTCCAACAAGTAATTTTAGATAATTGCTCGGAACCCTTTCGAGCGTTTCTATGGCTTCAATTATCTTAAATATTTTGTTTTGAACCTTAGCGGGTTGCCTCTTAAGGAATTCACTAAAGTGATTCTCAAATTCAACAACTTCGCGAACTTTATGATTCATCTTACAAATGTAACTTATAAGTTACTCGCTTCCAAATTAAGTTTGTGAGAGGGGCGGTTGCGGATGGAGCACTAGACCTAGAATGCCGAAACTTGCATGTGGGGCGAATCTAAAATACAGGTCTCACAACAAATCGGCCTTGACCGATTATCCTTTAATTATCCGTTTTCAAACGTTTACCAAACGGATAATCGGATACAGCTTTCGTACCTTTGTATTTGGGGGGCCGTTTTCCCCCAAGGGGCCCCGAATCGGTAGCGCGGTTTTGGGGCCGAATACGTCATTCCCATTTTTCGTTCCAAGATACTGTTGATTTTTTTTGTCCGCTTTCCGCCCTTTGTTTTCAACGATTCCAGGAATTATTCGTTTTTATACGTAACTCTTATTAATCTTTGTAACAAAATGTGCATCAATACAATCATTGAGCTGAAGCTCCGCCCAGATTGATGCTGTTTAAAATGGCGCTTGGTGTTTTGCGCAAGAAACATCCCTATGCTTTTAATTGCCGCCGAACACCTTTTTGAGCAGTTCTGAACTGCGGGCAAGGGGGTCTCGACGGATTTTCCGTTCTTCCTCTGCCACCAAAACAAACAAACCATCCACGGCTTTCTGCGTAGCGAAGTCAACCAAATCTGGATTCACTTTTTGAATCATAGGGATTTTATTGTACGAGCCAATTGCCTGTGTCCAAAATCGGGTGGCCCCTACCCGCTCTAACGAGGTTTGAACAATGGGCTTGAAAGCAACCACCAAATCAGACCGGCTGGTTTTTTTTAAGTAGTCCGTGCCCGATTGCTCCCCCCCTTTTACCAATTGCAGGGCATCGGTTAAAGTCATGGATTCTATGGCCTTTAAAAAAATAGCCTTTGCCTCTGCCCCCGCATCTTCGGCCGCTCGGTTCACCGACAAAACCACGTCATTGCATAACGCATCCATACCCATTGACCGCAGCCTTGTTTCTACTTGCTTCGCGTCAGAAGGAAAGGGGATTTTTATCTTGAGATTCCCCAAATATCCATCCTTTTTTGAAACCATGGCCACCCCCAACTCTGTCCCTTTTGAAAAGGCCTCTTTCAAGGCACGAGCCGCTTCCTCTTCCGTAAATCCAGATGCCGCTCCCGACCCTTTTATAACGCCAGATGCTTTTTTCTGCAAATCTTTTAAACCTTGTGCGGAAATGGAGGAACCAAGGGCGAATGCCAGTATAAGAAAAACGAAACGGTTCATAAAGCAAGGGGTAAGAGGTGAATTCAATGTGCTTAAAGGTACAGGTAAAGCAGGGTTCAACAACCTTCTATTGCTTAAAATACGTTTAAAATAACCTTAAAGCCACGCCAAGCTCAAATCCCACATGCCAAACGGACAGAAAGCCGGCCTGTTACGGATTAAAATCAAAAAAATAACCGGCGGTTAAGGCGTATTGCCGGTTGCTTTGGGGATTGCTGCCCGCATAAATGTCGGCCAGACCTTGCTGGAACTGCAGGCCCAAGGTCAGCAAGTGGCCTGGAGCTGCATGCAATTCCAATCCCAAGACAGCCCGCAGCCCCCCATCTAAGGGCCTGTATTTGGAATACAGATTTTGAGCTTCGGTTTGAGTTTGGCCTCCCACCACCGTATTCCCCACAAAAAAACCTTTGGCCGTTACCAATAAGCCCAGATAGCCTCCCAAATCAGCAAAAAGCCGCACCCGCTCTCCCCCAGTCTTAAAGCGAACCACCAGCGGAAGCTGCAGGTAGTTTAAGTTGACCTGATAGTCGCTTTGGCCTACCACCACTCCATTTGCCAATAAATCCTGCCGACGCAATCCGCCCAAACCTGAATAGGCCAACTCGGTTATTAGGCCAATGTGGTCGGAAAAAACAGTTTCGTGAAACACACCTACATACAATCGAGGCCGCACCGAGTACCGAACGTTGTCAACCGGATCGGCCTGCAACTCTGAAATCATTGGCCCCCCATGAATTCCCACCCGGCTGCTTACCTGTCCACGTAAAATGGGAAAGGCAAAAACAACGCAGCAAATCCATATTCGGCACTTAGACATTGCTTAAAGGTAAGCCGCAGACCTTAGATTTCAAAACGAGAACGGGTAGGCCTTCTAATTTCTCGCAAATTTATACCTACCTTTACCTGCTAATTGATTGCACTATGAACAAATTTGGCGGATGGGAAATACTGCTTATTGTTTTGGCCATTTTACTGCTGTTTGGCGGACGTAAAATTCCGGAGCTCATGAAAGGATTGGGCAAAGGAATCCGCGAATTTAAATCAGGGGTCAAAGGAGAAGACAACCAAGAAAGTACGCCCTCCAAAAACAATTAATTCCATGCGATTTTCCTCCTTGGGCGAAGTGCAGGCCCACCTAAAGGCCGGTGGCCAAATGGTGGATGTCGTGGATGCCTTTTTGGAACGAATCCAAGCAACATCCCATTTAAATATTTTTTTAGAAACCTTTGATGCAGAGGTGCGGACTCAGGCTGAGGCTCAAGACAAATTAAGGGATGAGCAGAAGGCCAAACTGCCTTTGCTGGGTTTGGTTTTGGCGATAAAAGACAACATTGCCTACAAGGGGCATATCATGTCGGCCGGCAGCCGAATGCTGGAAAACTTTCGCAGCGTATATACGGCTACCGCGTTGCAGCGGCTGATGGATGCCGGAGCCTTGGTGATAGGCCGAGTAAATTGCGACGAGTTCGCCATGGGCAGCTCAAACGAAAAATCCTACTACGGCCCCGTTAAAAATCCCTTGGACCCCGAGCGGGTGCCTGGGGGCAGTTCTGGAGGTTCGGCCGCTGCTGTGGCTGCCGGGCTTTGCGTTGCGGCACTTGGAACCGATACGGGGGGCAGCATTCGGCAACCCGCCGCATTTTGCGGAGTAGTAGGCATGAAGCCAACCTATGGCCGGGTTTCTCGCTACGGCCTTTTGGCTTATGGTTCTTCCTTTGATCAAATTGGGCCGCTGTCTCGAAACGTGGAAGATGCAGCACGCATTTTACAGGTTATGGCCGGGAACGACCCTCAAGACAGCAGCAGCTTAGATGTGAACTGGATTGAGCCGAAATCCCTTTCCCGACCCTTGAAATTGGTGGTGCTAAAAGAAGCCATGGAATTTCAGGGAATGAACCCAAAAGTGAAAGCCGCCTTCGAATCGCGTCTAGCCCATTGGAAATCCCAAGGCCATACGGTTGAAGTTCGGTCTTTCCCGCTTTTAAACAGCTTGGTTCCAACCTATTATGTACTCTCAACCGCCGAAGCCTCCAGCAACTTAGGTCGCTACGACGGCATTCACTACGGCTTTAGAAGTCCCGATGCCCACGATTTGGAAAGCACCTACCGTTTAAGCCGGAGCCAAGGCTTTGGAGCCGAGGTGAAACGGCGCATCATGACCGGAACCTTTGTGTTGAGTTCGACCTATTTTGATGCCTACTATTTGCAAGCACAACGGGTACGCCGAAAAATAAGGGAAGCCACCGACAGCTTGCTTCAAGGTGCAGATGCCCTTGTTCTGCCAACCAGTCCAAACCTGCCCTTTGTTTTTGGCGAGAACGATGCCGACCCAGTAGCCATGTACATGGAAGACGCCTTTACGGTTCAGGCCAACCTAGCGGGGAATCCGGCAATTAGCCTGCCCATTGCTATTGAAGGAAGCCCACTGTTCGCCTCGGTTCAATTGATGAGCGACAGAGGCAGCGACGAGGAATTGCTGGAAATTGCACGCAGATTGGCCTGAAGATAGGGGGAGGTGTTTTTCGGTTTAGGCCAAGCGCTGAGGATAAAGGCAATTTGGAACGGGAAATGGGGTTAAAATAAAGACATTAGACGAACGGAGGATTTAGGCCCCTTTTAAACAATAGGCAACAATCTCTGTTTAGTTCCATGTTTGTGCTTAAAAGCAAGGGAATTGCATGCTTAAAATACTGAAATACCTGGTTTTATTCTGCTTTTTAGTAGCAAGCAACCGTTCTTTTGCCCAAAATCCAGCATGTTCCCCAACGGGCAATCTTTTGATTTTTTCAAATTATGATGGAGGAGAACTTAACATTAACATAGATCAGAATATCCCAAATTTGAAAATTGGTGTTTGCACCTATGAACCCGTGCGCATAACAATTAGCGGCCCTTTTGCCAGTAATGTTTCGCAAGTGTTGTATGCTGGATTCAATTCTGTTCAAAACAACAACAACTGCAATATTGGGAATTTTCCTACTTCAATTATTGGGGTGCCATTGTCCAATCAATCAATATTAACAGTGCCCCCTGTAACATTGAACAATCCCAGTGGTTCTAATTTTGGGATGGTTTGCGGCTATAGTTGTGATGTCAATACAAATCAAGGAGGTTGCAATACCATTGACCAAATTGAGGACTATTTTATCACGCAATTAGGTGGCACCTTGTATTCTTTGAATGCGCAATATTGTTGTTGGTTGGACTCATACACATATCAAGTTTCCCAATTGGCTGGAAGTTGTTGCAACAGCATAATTAATACCATAACCTTGACATCTGCCCTTGGTACGGACAATCAAACTGTTTGCATTAACAATCCTATTGGCGGTATAACGTATAGCTATAACAATGCCATACCCACGCTGTCGGGGTTGCCCAATGGAGTAAATTATACTATAAATAACGGGGTGGTAACAATAAGTGGAACACCAACAACAGCGGGTTCATTTAATTATACTTTATCAATACCTGGAAATTGTGGGAATGTACAAACCATTACGGGTACTATTTTAGTTAATGACTACGCCGCATCTACAATTGTGGCAAACGCTTGCAGCACCTATACCGCTCCGTGGGGAACTGTGTACACCCAAAGCGGAACCTATACCGATACGCTCGCCTCCCTGAACGGCTGCGACAGCGTCGTCAGCGTGAATCTAAACATTGCCGGTTTGCCGACTGTATCAGCAAGTTCCGTTTCAGCCACCTGCGGCTTGGCAGACGGCACTGCCACCGCTGCTGCCACCGGCGGTGCTGGCAATTACAGCTACAGTTGGTCAAACGGCGCCACAGGTAGCTTTGCAACTGGCCTTTTGCCTGGCAACTATGTGGTTACTGCAACCGACCAAAACGGCTGTGCCTCCTCAACGCAAGTAACTGTTTTAAACGGTTCCTCAACCGGTGTTTCAATCGCTGCAAATGACACTTGCCTTGAAAACAGTATTCCATTTTCAATCTTAACAGGGGCACCAATATCAAGTGTTGTCTGGAATTTTGGCGATTCATTAAGCGGGGCAAACAACACTTCAACCTCCTTAACACCAAGCCATTTATTTTCAGAACCAGGCACATACACTATACGTTCAATCGTAAATTTTTCGTGTAGTGTTGATACGATATTTAAAACCCTCACCATAGCAAATTGCGACAGCAATATAGAAGATTGTCCATTGTATGTTCCAAACGCATTTACTCCCAACAACAACGGCACCAACGATGCGTTTTATCCATTTACGTTCTGCGCATTTCAATATTATGAATTTATGATATTTAATAGATGGGGCGGTGAGGTTTTTAAAACATCAAACCCAACAGAAAAATGGGATGGGAAATACAAAGGTGTGGACTGTCCGTCTGATGTTTACGTTTATTTGATCGTATATGAATTCCCAAGGCATCAGACTAAACAAGCGTATGGGTCAATTACACTTGTAAGATAACACGCTTTGGGGAATACTAGTGCGGTGGTTCTGGGCGGTTGTGTTGGATTTGAGGTCGGTTGTGGGGCTTTTATACCGCGTTTTAAATGCTTGTTGATTGGGGGTGGTGTCGTTGCCGTTGTATAACCAACGGGAAATCAAACCGTGGCGTTGCCGTGGAGAATTAAAATATGGCGTCGCTACCAACGCCGCATTCTCAATTTCAAATCCGATGCGATAAACGGACAGGAGGCGCGGCAGGGATTGACGCGGCTACCCCGCAAGGGTGCCGAAGCCTGGCCCGCTAACAACTTGTCTATATATTCTTTGCGATTTTTGAGGTTCGACATAGGTTAAAGATAGCGATTAAAATATCGAAAGATGCGCTATTTGCAAGTTTTGATAATTGAAATCGAGTTTTGATTTGCGTTTAAACTTTTGTGCAGGTGTTTTTCTAAAAACGGCCGTCCACGGGGTTCGGGGTATTCCTTGGATAAAATTTATGCATAAAAACACCGATTTCGGGGAGAAATGGGCAATAAACAGCTTGAAATTTGTTAAGAATTGAAACGGTTAGATGGGAGGGGGTGGTGGGGCTGGCGGTTTGCTTACAGCCGCCGTTTTAATGGCGGTTGTATGGTTTTATATGCACTGTACCTTATTTAAGTTTGCTCTTAATTTCAACCTTTAGTTTAGGTAGATTCTTAATTACAATCGACCAAATCATATCATCCGCGATATTGTCGTAGCTATGTATAATCCTATTTCTTGTACCAATAATATTTCTTGCATTTTCAATTTGGTAATTAGGGTCCTCTTTTAGAATTCGATTTACAGCTTCACCAATTATTTCTATATTTCTTTCTACGGCTCTCTTTGTTTTAAGGTCATTTTGATATTCAGAAAACATCATTGGCTTACCTTCAAAAAAGGATTCAATTTCTTCAATGGAATTTAGGATATCAAAGAGAGACGCATTTATTCTATTGACCATAAATAAGCTGCTTTTCGCTATCAATCTGCTTTTTTAAATACGGATTCTTGATCGCTTTTTGTTCAAGTAAATCGACTGGGCGATTGAATATAGCCTCAAGCTGATCCTTAAAGTCGAAATAATTATCTGCATATTCATATAGGTCAACTCCTGCAAAGTCGACAACTAAATCTATATCGCTTTCTTTATTGAAGGTATCTTTAAGAACAGAACCAAATACAAAGAGCTTATTGACTTTATGCTTCGCACAAAGGTTTCTAATTCTATCTAAATGAATTTCTATCAAGTTCATGATTGTAAAGTTACTTGTTTTTAAAGACAGTCCAACAGGCAATGTGCTATACACCTTCCCCAAGCGGCCGTTCGTCGAACAACTCCATTTCAACGCCATTTCCCATTCTAAGGCCTCCGTTTTAATCGCAATACAGCAAACCAAGTAAAAAGGCAACAAAACGCGCTGCACCAAACCGCCGCTAAAAACAGGCCCGAAATTGGCCTTAACAGGGACTGCAAAGGGCCAAAAAGCGAAAGCTTAATGCGTCATTGCCGGCATCGACAGGCGCATCCAAGCATAACACCACCCACGGGGTTCGGGGTATTCCTTGGATAAAATTTATGCATAAAAACAGCGATTTTGGATGAGAAATGGGCAATAAACAGCTTGAAATTTGTTGAGGATTGAAACGGTTAGATGGGGGGGTGGAGGGGCTGCCGGTTGGGGACTTGGCGAAAGTGGCGAATTTCCCCATTCCGCATTTGCGGGATTGATGCGGAGAACTAAACTTTGATGGACCACAAATGTGTTGTAGGAGCTAGTACCCGCAACTTTTGCCAAACCCGTATTATAGGTATTGGTTGGCCCTATCGCCTTGTATGTTCTCAATCTTCCTGTTGAATTCTGCACTTATTTTGCCTGAACCTTATAAATTCATTTATAAAATGCGATGCAAACGTGAACGTGAAAATTAGTAAAATAATGGTTTCGTAAGAGCTTTGGTTAATGCCGAAAAAAGCAATGCTCCAAATAATAATGATCCATTGAGTAACGTAAATGTTTGTAACACCTTTACTCCACTTAAAAAGCAAGTCGAAAAGTTTGTTGGCAGGCAACGTGTCGGTGGCAAGTTTGGATATATACATCCAAAAAACAACAAAGCCCCCCATAAAAAGCATTGCGCCTTGCCGACTGTGATAGTAGTCGTTAAAATGATATTCAATGTTGTTGTATGAAATGGCAACTCCAATGAGTAAAACCACAAGGCCACCTATACCAAAGTACATAAATGTTCTATTTGGGTTGTTTGTTTTTTTCATGGTGTCGCCCAGAAACATGCCTAGAAGAGGAAACGATAGCCAAGGAAATATAGGAAAAGCAATTTTATTTGCGATAAAACTAAATCCTATTGGCTGGTCGCCCCATAACAGTTCAAAAATTTGGTCTGCTGCTGGAATGTTTAGGGTAAGCCCCCAAAGAAAAGGCGAAAGAAAACTAATTAAAAATGCAGAAAACAATACAACATACTTGTTGATTTTGAATTCCTGAATAAGAGCCATTATCATTAACGCTAGTCCTGCCAATTGCAAAATATCAATTATGGTTAAAAAAGTACAACCATTCAGTTTTTCTAGTGGAAGTGTTTTAATTATATCCATTTTAAAGTAAACTGAAAGGGTAAATGGTACAACACCCCTAATGATATTTAGTAGGTATCCCGCTAAAAATATTTTGAAGCCGCGAAGCAATTTAGGTTTCAA
>CAILUT010000009.1 GCA_903837495.1 uncultured Flavobacteriales bacterium
TCCTGGGCGGAGGCGCCTTCTTTCCCTAAAATTAGGTTTCTTTAAAAACGGATTTGGCTTGCCTTCCCTTGCCGAAAGCCAATGCAGATGCATCTGGGCCGCATCGGCAAGATGTTTCCTCCTGGGCGGAGGCGCCTTCTTTCCCTAAAATTAGGTTTCTTTAAAAACGTATTTGGATTGCTTTCCTTGCTGCCTCCTTTCCTCATGCCTTTCCAAATACCTTTTCAAAATCCCACTTCGACCATGGATGACCTGCCACTTCACCCAGTCTCATTCCCGAAACTCCGGCTTCCCAACTCAACAAAGTCGCCTTTATTGAACTAGAAAGCATTTCTGAGACCCCCTTGCGAGCCATTGAAATGCTTTTAAGCTTTTCTACGACGCACAAACATACTTCACGACCAAAAAAAACCCTAAGTGTTCTTCGCAGCCCCAACGTGTGGGGAAGCAAATAAAAAACGTTTCACCGATGAACCACGAAATTACGAACGGCATTTTTATTTGTCAAGTGAAAAGCGGTTTTTTATTTATTTCTACATCTGGTTTTGGTGTTCTGAACGCTTTTTCGCCTTGTTTTTAGGCGATGATGGGTAAAGAAGGGACATCATTGAGCATGGAAGTGAGAAGGAAATCCGGTTTGTTTTCTTTACCGGGCTTGTTTTTTAAACGCGGCCTTGCGCCCCCGACAGAGGCGGCAGTATGCACGCAGGCGCCCGGTTGTACCCGGTTGAGGAGGCGACTTTAGGAGCCACCGCAAACCGCAGGTACAACCAGGGCGGCGCGGGCATGCTAGAGCCGATGGCGGGAAATGGCGCCCCAATACACCTTCACAAACCCCGCATTTTACCTACAATTAGGTATAAAATTACCCCTGACGTGGGATTGCCGAACCTGTTTGCAGCCCTACCTTTGTACCGAAATAATTTCAACATGAAAACAACTGTACTTTTTTTTGGTTTGATGCTTAGTCTGAATGCCCTGGCTCAGGTGGCCGATTCGGTCATAATTGGCCCAGCCTACCCCAATAAGGGTTTTTATTCGTTGAGCAATGGCAACGTTGGGCAAATGCCAAATACCAATTGGGATTTGCAGTTTGCCTCCCATTCTTCTATGTCGTCGACTTTGCGGCTGAACGGTGGATTTAATGTTCGTGCATGGGAATATACCGCTGGCGATTCAAGCCAATGGGCCCAATTGGATACCGCCGGACTTGGAACCTCGAACGGATGGCTACCCATTTATGATGCCATGAATTCCTTTGACCCTGGGGCATTTGAAATGACCGCTACCGGATTTCCGAACTACGGTTGGGGTACTTACAATCAGATTTCGCACGACATTGTGGGCAGCAAATTGTTTGTGGTGCAAACCCGTTCTGGTGCATACAAAAAGCTCTTTATTAAAGCCTTGCGGGCAGGAACCCAAGAATTGGAACTGCGGATTGCCAATTTGAATGGAAGTGCTGAAAGCAATTTTTCTGCCTCCAGGGCGGGTTTGGTGGCCAAATCATGGATTTATATTGATTTAGACAATGCAAGTGTAAGTGATCCGGAGCCTTTGGGCGCCGCGTACGATTTGACTTTTGAAAAATATTTGGGATTGGCTTCGCCGGGCGTATATTACCCTGTTACCGGTGTGCGTTTGAACCGAAATGTACAGGCTGTGCGTGTGGTCAATACCCATGTGGACGATGTGGATGCCTCGGGATTGACCTTGGGCGGCGATCTTGTTGCTGTGGGCCACGATTGGAAAACGTTTGCAGGAACGGCCTTTGTATTGGCAGACTCTATGTCGTTTTTTGTTGAAGACCAACAGGGGGATTTGTGGCAACTTTGGTTTACTGGATTTGTGGGCAGCTCGGCCGGAAAATTTGTCTTCAACAAACGCAAAATCGGAACGGCATCTGTTGATGGGGCGCAGCAAAATCAATCGGGATTAAGCGTACAACCGAATCCTGTTGCACAGATTGGCCATTGGTTGGTTCGATTGCCTGCGGGCGTTCAGCAAGCTTGTTTGTATGTTCGAAACCTACAAGGGCAAACGGTGCATCAGGTGGCCTTAAGTGGTCAAGGCTGGCAAGACCTTGCATTTAGCCCCGAAGCCCTTGGATTAACGTCGGGCATTTATTTAGTGAGTTTAGAAGCTGGACTGCATTCGCGTACAGAACGCATGGTGGTTCGGTAAACTCAGGCAGATGCGTTTGGGAATCAATTTTTGCATGGCCTTAGTCCTTGCTCCGATGGTTTCGGGGCAAGGCGCTTTGGTTTTGAAAGTAGTTGATTCCAAGTTTGATCCGCTATATGGGGCGCATGTTCGGGTGTATTCCGACACCAATTCGGCGGCCGTATTGATGGGGGGAGGTACAACGGATTTTAAAGGAAACTGGCCGATTTCTTCCGATATTTCAAGCTGTTTGGGCTGTTTTGCTCAGGTTCGGTACATGGGCATGCAGACGCGGTGGGTATCGCTATGGTCGGGAAGTGTTCCGGCGCAAGTGGTTTTGTATCCTTCGACGTTTTCTGCTCCCGAGTATGTGGTATCGGCTTTAAGCGGGTCAACCCGGATTCGGGAATCGGTGTATCAGGCCCGAGCCATTGGCCGAGAGCGGATTGAGGGCCAAGGGGCTCAAAACCTGCGGGACGTGTTGAGCAACGATTTAAACATCCGCATTGGGCAGGATGCGGTTTTGGGTAGTGGCATATCCATGCAGGGATTGGGGGGCGAGAATGTGCAAATAATGATTGATGGGGTACCGGTGATTGGCCGTTTAGATGGGAACATTGATTTAAGCCAATTGCCCCTGCAAAACGTGGAAAAGATTGAAATAATAGAGGGTCCGATGTCGGTGCAATTTGGGTCATCGGCCATTGGGGGTATAATCAACTTAATCTCGAAAAAGGAACAAACGCATCCATATACAGGCGGGTTTACCTTGTATGGTGAAAGTGTTGGGCAGTACAATGCCGATTTTCGGTTTGGGATTCAGCGGAACCGACATAGATTGGCGGTATCGGGCGGGCGGTATTTTTTTGATGGTTTTAGCTCTACCGATTCCCTGCCGCGTTGGCAGGCCTGGAAACCCCGTGAGCAGTATTTTGGAAATTTGATGTATGGGTATTCCCTAAAGCGTTTGCACCTGAGCAGCAACAGCCAGGTTTTTCATGAAATCCTGCAGTTTAAAGGAGCCCCAGAAGCCCCATTCTTTGTGGCGGCTGTGGACCAGTATTTTTATACACGACGGCTAGACCAGACCTTCCAATTGAGTGGATTTACTGGAAAATCTTGGCACCTAAATGTTACGGCTGCGTTTAATTACTACGAACGGCAACGGCAATCCTATCGAAAGGATTTAGTTAGCTTGGAGCAATTTCCGATAGACAGCAATGTAGATGTGTTTAATCGGGCCATGAGCCGGGGCGTTTTTCATTGGTCGCCCGGGGCCGATAGCACCCGCCTAAAATGGCAAATGGGATACGATGTTTCTTGGGATTATGGGGAAGGCCCCCGCATTGCCGAGGGCAGCCAATATTTTGCTGAAGCCTCGGGATTTAGCAGCGTGGAATATAGACCAGGAAAGCAATGGGCCTTTACTCCCGGGATTCGGTATGGCTACCATTCGGCCTTTAACATGCTGCCCATTCCATCTTTTCATGCCCTGTGGAAAAATGACCGGGGATTGCGCATTCGGGCATCGTACGCCCAAGGTTTTCGGGCCCCTTCGCTCAAGGAATTGTATTTTGAATTTGTGGACGTCAACCACAATTTGTTGGGAAACCCGGATTTGCTGCCTGAACAATCGCAGCAAGTACAATGGGGGGTTCAGTGGCAGCGTTCTTGGGTGGCGTTGTCAAAATCCAAACCCAGGCAATGGACCGAATTGCCCGAATCGGCAGAAGGCATTTGCCCCAGCAAGAAAACCCAAATTCGATTTGGCATGAATGGATTTTACAACCGGGTAAACAACCAAATTCGGCAGGTTTTGCAATCCAACAGTTCGGAAGGCATGCTGTATAGGTCTGAAAATATTTCGACGGTAAATACCTTGGGCGGTCGGGTAGAGGCAGGTTTTCAGTGGAATCGGTTTGTGCTGGATGTAGGATTTAGCTTGACGGGCATACAGCAGGCCTTGGATTACAATTACCAGGCAGAGCAACCTTTTGTTTGGGCTCAGGAGTATAGAGCTCAAGCCATGGTGGTGTTGCATGAATGGCAGGGACGTTTTCAGGTTTTTGCAAAATATACGGGTGAACAGCCTTTTTTGTATTCTGAAATTGACCCAATTAGCGGTCAGGCCTCGGTAAGGCAGGGGCAAATTGGGGGCTTCCCTTCTTTGGACGTTTCGTATTCCCAGCGCTTCATGAAAAACAAATGCATGATTGCTGTTTTGGGAAAGAACCTGTTTGATGTAGCCAATGTGCTGCAATCGGGTGGGGGAGGTGGTTCGGCCCACAGCCAAGGCAGCGGTAGTTTGCCTACCTTGTGGGGTAGAACCCTGGGAATTTCGCTTAGTTATCAATTTTCAGCTGGAAACGAACGATGAAAACGAGGCATTCTTTTTTTGCATTATGGGTTGTATTGTTGACCGGCTGCTTTGCCGAAGACGAGCCGGTTCCTCCCTATGTTTCCCCGCCGGGAGTGGTATCGCGGGTGATTGAAATGGGACCCAGTTATGGAACCCAGCATTTTTACGATTTGGAAACCGATTCGGTGGTCGCCGTGGTGAACCGGAATTCCTGGGATTTGGCTTTTGGCAGCAGCAATTTAAATCGGGCTATTTACTTGAACCATTCCAAACTTATGAAGGTTTGCGATTTGGGGTCGGTTGATTTTGAAACGGCTCTTTTGCCGCAACAGCCGGTTTGGACTATCGATGCCAGCAGTGGAGATCCTGATTCTACCGGCATTGGTATTTGGGCAGAGGGAACAGCGGGCAATTTGAGTTCGAAAAATCATGTGTATGTATTGGATTTAGGCTTTTCGACCTTGGGTGAGGCCTTGGGCAGAAAGAAACTGCAGTTTTTGGGATTTCAAAATGGAGCCTATCGCATTCGCTTTTCGAGTTATCCCAGCGGACCAATACAGGAATTAAGCATTCCCATCGATGTGAATTATTCCTTTATGTATGCCTCTATTGCAGGGTTAGGAGCGGTAGTTTCGGTGGCACCCCCAAGCGATTCCTGGGACTTGTTGTTTACGCAGTACACGACCATGGTGCCAAATCCCGACAATGGCGTTCTAGAGGCCTATTCGGTAAATGGAACCCTTTTGAATCCGCAAGGGGTTGCAGCAGTCCGTGCTTATGGAGGAGAATATGATTCTTTGGGGATTTCTGATTTGCCTTTTTATCCGCTAAGCAACCGCTGGGATGCGATTGGCTACGGTTGGAAAAGGTATGATTTCAATACGGCCTCGTACCTGATTGAGCCCCAAAATCGCTACATTGTTCGGAACCGATTGGGTAACTTTTTTAACCTTCGATTCACGGGTTTTGTGAATGAATTTGGGCAGTCGGGCTATATAGGTCTTGAGTACAAAAAAATATAAGTGTAGAAAAAACTAGGATGCCAAGTAGGTGTTAATCAGGTTCGCACAATAGGACTTTATTGAATCGCGCACCCGCCTAAATTCTGCATCCAGTTCTTCGGGACTTCCTGTTGCTTTGGCGGGATCAGGAAAATTGCAATGAAGTCGGATGGCTTGGCTTGGGAAGTAGGGGCAATTTTCTTGGGCATGGTCGCACACCGTCAACACCAAATCTACCTCCAACTGCCTGTATTCGTCTATGTGGTTTGAGGTATGGGCAGAAATATCAATGCCGTCTTGGGCCATGGTACGAACGGCCCCAGGATTCAAGCCATGGGTTTCAATTCCGGCACTAAAAATTTGGGCTTTATTTCCAGAAAAATGCCTCAGGTAGCCTTCGGCAATTTGGCTTCGGCAGCTGTTACCCGTGCATAAAACTAAAATGGTAAACATGTTCAGAAAAATTCAAACCAACAACCAAATCAGGTTGATAATGAAAAATTTCGGATCAAAGCCAAAAATCAATTGAAGAACAATCACCGAGCTGGTGATGAGAATGGCTTTTTTGTATTTTAAAACAAAAGACTTCATAGCATGGGTTTAACAGCATCCAGAATCGGGATTGCAGGCATTGTCTGCGTTGCGTTGAAAATCTGCCAATCGAATTCTTGGTTTGGCAGGAATGCCGCACTGGTCTTCGGCTAGGCAGGCTGTTTTTTTATTCAACAAAATAAACGAAGTTCCATCAAATGCCAATCCAAATTTACCAATGGTTTCTTGTTGGTATTCTACTTCCAGTTCTTGATCTTGCATTCCCAATTCCTGTTCGAATTGCTCGATGATTCGCATCCATTTTAAGGGGTGGAATCGGTGGTCGGTGTCATCGGCGGTCCACAACTGCAAACTGATTGTTTTTTCCTGACGCAGGGTACCTCCACAATCCACAAACCGTTTGTCAACGACGCCTATTTCTGTCAAGTGAAAATGCGCGGGTACGGGCATGCCGTTTTCCAGTTTAAATGCCAAGGAATCTAGGGTTGGCAGAAGGGCTTTGATTTGGGTTAAGGTCATCGGATTTTGTTTTAGCAACAGGGGTTTGGATTTGCTTGCTTGGAAGCAACTAGAGATTGAATAAAGCCAAGTAAGGCCTGAATTTTATCGGTATCAATGCAATAGCAAATGGAGTTGCCTTCGATGTTTCCTTTAACGATGCCGGCCAACTTCAGTTCTTTTAGGTGTTGAGAAACGGTGGGTTGAGCTAGAGGAAGTTCATTGACAATATCGCCACAAATGCAGCTGTCTACATTCATTAGATATTGAATAATGGCAATGCGGGCGGGGTGGGCCAAGGCTTTTGAAAGGGAAGCCAAGTCCTGCTGCTCAACGGAAAACGCATCTGCTTTTGAAGCTCCCATGTCTTATTTTGTTATTGCAATATTACGATAAATAAATGAATGGGCTGGATTTTTTTACAAAAAAATCAGAAAAGGCCCATTTGAATGGGGCGCAACCATGTTGATTTCCAAAAAAATCGGAGGGCCCAGAGGGGCATTTTTTTCCTGAAATTGGGTATTGATTACCGATGGGTGTCCCACCATTTCTTAACGCGAAGTTTAGCGTTGTTGCGGACACTGAGGTAAAAGAAATTTAAATCGGCCACGTGGTAGTTTTTCATTCGGATCAGCCAAGCCAAGGGGTGTCTGGGTTTATGGACACGCAGAGCATGGTCTTTGATTTGGGCATCGATGAGTCGGGGGCGCAGGCGAAAGTCCCAAAGGGTGCCTCCGGGATTGTACTTGGCTTTTACATGGTCATTTGCGGTGGTCCAACTCAAAGGATTAACCATGATGCATTTATCGAAATTCCAGTTGGGTTCGGTATCTGGGGCATAGGTTGCCCAGGAGGCGATGCATTCTAGGTCTGTGGGCTGCTGGCATGGCCTCAGGGTTTTAAAACTATCAATGGGCAGGGCCATTCCCGGCAAATAGGCTGCCACAAAACGGTGTTGCAGTTCTTTGCCGTCGATGTATTTTTTTAGCAAATAGGCTCCATGCAAAGAACCTTGGGAATGGCCGGCGATGATAAATGGGCGTCCTTGGTTGAAGTATTTGAGGTAGTATTCAAAGGCCTGGCAAACATCGTAAAAAGCGGTATCGAACGCGCGTTTGGCACTGAGGGCATCGGTGGTAAAAAACGATTTTAAGTGCGCTTGACGGTATCGGGGGGCAAATATTCTGCCGGCAGCGTTAAAAATACTGGCCTGAAAGCGCAGGGTACTTTCGCCAATTTCCTGATTTAAGCTGTCGTCTTCAATGTCAGCATTCCAAAAATAGGGCGCTTTGCCCTCTTTTTTATACAGGGTTGGATAGATAAAAAAAACATCGGCCTGGGTGGTGTCGGCAGGAAGAACCGACAGGTTTTTGCCTTTTCTTTTCGGGGTTGGAACGGTATCTGAATGGTCTTTTTTAAAGGGGTGAGCAGCCCAGTGCGAAAGCTTTGAATAATTGGGCGGGGTAGGGGTAGTTGAGGCAAAGAAATCAGGCCATTCGCCTTGGGGTAAATGTTGGTCGAACTGGGCAGATGCATTGATTAAAAGGAGTAGAAAACAGAGCAGAGAAATTCCATTGTAAGCAAAGGAAGTCGATTTAAAGGATTGATTTTTATTTGTCATTTAAATTGGTTTGGCAGGTTCTCCAGCAACAATGGCCCTTTGGCCATTTTTATATGAAGTACAGCCGAAAAAGAGGAAAAAAAGTCCTAAGACTGAAATTGCTTTATTCATTTTTTAAGGTTTGAGTTCTACATCACGAAAACAAGTGCAAAGATGCCGGGCACGAAGTTTTAAGCCAGACTCGGGGTTCTCTTTGATTCCAAGGGGCTCAGCCCAAGTGCGCAAAATCAACCTATTCCCCATGTTCAGGCGCACATCCATCACCCATGTGTTTTTAGGAATTTTATTCCATGGAATAGCTCCGCTAAATTTTTCTAAATAATCGGGTTCAGGCCCATCCGACCGCAGCAGTTTTAATTCCAGAATATGTCCCCGCCCCTCATCAATCAGGCTTCGGCCCTGCAATGCCATTTCATGGCTAATGGATTCCATAAAACGAATAGAATCAGGCCGAAACTGGACTTTTTCGGTGGGTGCATAAAACTCAAATTCATCCAATGGATTC
Organism: uncultured Flavobacteriales bacterium; assembly: GCA_903837495.1. Taxonomy (GTDB): domain Bacteria; phylum Bacteroidota; class Bacteroidia; order CAIKAF01; family CAIKAF01; genus CAIKAF01. The sequence continues at coordinate 8,700 of CAILUT010000009.1, forward strand.
CCAGCCCAATTGTATAAAGTCATGATCCCCCAGTTTACCTCAGGGTCTTTGCTGCAATATTCCATGCGGGTACTGCACCCACTTATTGCAAGAATCATCAATAAAATCCCTAATGAACGGCCCAAATTTATTAGTTTTGCCCAAAGATAGGCAGTGCCTGTAAACAAGTGGTCATTTTAACTCATTTTTATGAACGCCAACATTGAAACCAAGTATGGAGTAATGAAGTTTGAATTGTTTGTGGAGGAGGCTCCAGGAACTGCCCAGAACTTTATCAAATTGATTAAAGAAGGATTTTACGATGGACTCACCTTTCATCGGGTTATTCCGGGCTTTGTAGTCCAAGGCGGATGCCCTAGGGGCGACGGAACGGGAGGTCCAGGTTACCGGATTAAATGTGAAACATCGGCGCCACGGCAGCTGCACGATCGGGGTGTTTTAAGCATGGCCCATGCCGGAAAAGACACCGGAGGCTCTCAGTTTTTTATTGTGCATAGCCGAAACACCACAGCCCATTTAGATGGAGTGCATACCTGTTTTGGTAAAATGACGGAAGGCGATGAAATTTTGAGCCAAATTAAGGGAGGAGATCAAATGATTTCCGTAACCATAGAAGAAACTACTGCCCCATGAACGGCCTTATGAGTACCAATCCCTGTGTGGTTGTAAAGCGCAAAAACATGCAGGAGGTATTGGAATATTGTTTGGACCAACGAATGGCGATTCGTGCTTTGCCTAGAGGCACTGGAGATGAATGGGAGTTGGAGCTTTTTCCTGACAATCACCTTCAAGCTGTGGCTTTGGGTATGTTTTTAAGGGAACATAAACTGGAATTGCTTGGCTTTGGAACGCCCAGTTCAGCCCCAATTCAAAAAACCAAGCCCAAGCGAAACGAAAAAAAGGCAGAACAGCCGGTTGATATTCAAACGAAATCCGATCCGATTCAGGTTGCTTCCAATTCTATTTCCGTTCAGGAAGCCACCATAAACAGCCTGCCTGCTTTTGCGGCGACGCCCTCTGAATCGGTTTTTCAAATTGAAACTACCCCAACGTTAGAAGGAAAGCCTTCTGGCCTTGGTCTGTTTGAAGGCGACAATGAAGAAGCGCCCTTTTCCTGAAATTTGGTTTGAAGAACACCGTTTTTTTATGAGTACAGAATTACCCTTAAGTGAGCAGGAAGCAATTCGCAGGCAGTCTTTAGAACAGATTCGAGCCGCTGGAATAGACCCGTATCCGGCCGATTTGTATCCGGTTAATGCAGCGGCCAAAGACATTTTAGCGCAATTCACAGATGAATCGGCTGGGATTTGGACCGAAATTTGCCTGGCCGGACGTTTGATGAGCAAACGCATTCAGGGGAAAGCCAGTTTCGCTGTTTTAATGCAAGACGGCGTACGCATTCAGCTCTATGTAAACCGCGATGAAATTTGCCCAGGCGAAAACAAAGAGGGGTACAACCAATTGTTTAAAAAATGGTTGGATATTGGCGACATTATCGGGGTGAAAGGGTATGTATTTAGAACCATGGTGGGCGAAATAACCCTGCATGTTCAGGAGTTAACTTTGCTGAGCAAATGCCTAAGGCCTTTACCCATAGTAAAAACCGATGCCGAAGGAAACGTGTACGACGCGTTCTCCGATCCAGAGTTAAGGCACCGCATGCGGTATGTGGATTTAATTGTGAATCCGGAGATTCGAGCTACTTTTATTGCACGCAGCCGCATTGTTTCGGCCATGCGGTCTTTTTTTGATGCCAAAGGTTGGCTTGAAGTAGAAACCCCCATATTGCAATCGGTACATGGTGGAGCGGCCGCCCGGCCTTTTAAATCGCACCACCAGGCCTTAGACGTCCCTCTGTTTTTGCGCATTGCGAACGAATTGTACTTGAAGCGCTTGTTGGTTGGTGGGTTAGACGGAGTATATGAAATCGGCAAAATGTTCCGCAACGAGGGTATGGATAAAACCCACAACCCGGAATTTACCTCGATGGAAATTTACGTGGCGTACAAAGATTACGAATGGATGATGAATATGGTGGAGGAATGCCTGGCATACATTTCTGTGAGCGTTTTTGGCAGCACTCAGGCTGAATATGGTGCGCACCGCATCAATTTTCAGGGGCCGTATGCCCGTATTCCTTTGTTTGACGCCATTATGCAACAAACAGGGGTCGATGTGTCGGGCATGAACGAACAGGAATTGCGGGAACAATGCCGGCAGTGGAACATCTCAACCAGTCCCGAAATGGGCAAAGGAAAGTTGATTGATCAAATTTTTGGGGAAAAGGTGGAAAAGTCCTTGATTCAACCCACCTACATTACCGATTATCCAATTGAAATGACCCCCTTAGCCAAAAAGCACCGCAGCAAGGAAGGTTTGGTTGAACGTTTTGAATTGTTCATTTGCGGCAAAGAAGTAGCCAATGCCTACTCGGAATTGAACGATCCCATTGATCAGCGGCAGCGTTTTGAAGAGCAATTGGCCTTAGCCAATCGGGGCGATGCAGATGCTATGGCATTGGACGAGGATTTTTTGAAAAGCATGGAATTTGCTATGCCACCCGCCTCGGGTTTGGGGATTGGCATTGACCGGCTTGTGATGATGATGACCAACCAAACCTCTATACAGGAAGTCTTGTTTTTTCCACAAATGCGGCCTGAAGGAGGAAAATGAAACAGCCTTTTCTGTTTTTGATCTTGGGTCTTGCCCTGGTGTTTTCCGTTGGATTGCCCGCTCAAAAGCTTTGGCCCATTGAAGGACAGGAAGGAACCTTGATGGTGCAAGCTGGCCCAAATCACTCTGAAGCCTGGCTGGGAAATAGCCCCAGCGAAGGTTTCATTCCTTTTGCTTCAGGGGCACTCCCCTTGCCCTTTTCGCACAACCGCTTTTTGGCCTTGACTTGGGTGGACGTCCGAAATTTAGTTCGGGTATATCAAACCCATTCAGAAACAACCCAGTCCGATGCTTTTATTTGCCTAGAGTCCTTGGCCGATTGGCAGTTTAAAACCGAGTGTTTTGACCTTGAAACAGGAAAATGGGCGTATTCTATGAGTCGAGATGCACGTCCCTCCATTTTACTAAGACCTGCAGGGTTCAACTCGGAATCCGATACCAGGTCGTTTCTGCAATCTCTGCCATGCGCAGCCCAAGATTCTGTTTGCCGCCGCTTGGCCATGCCCGCCTTAATGGCCCTGTTGAGTGAAATGGATTCGGTGGCTTTGCTTCATACCCATACCAATGCAACAGAGGTTTTGACTTTGCAGCATGAATTGCAAACCTTTTTGGAGCGGGGTGCGGGCAAAACCTTGATGGATTTTAGACGAACCACCCAGGCTCAGGCTTTTTTTTCTGAACCCCATGAAACAGCCGCCCTGTGGAAGGCCTACGACCGCCTTGCCAACCACTACATCGAAACACGAAATTGGGGGCCGGCCTTACTGCTTTTGAATACCCTAAAGCGGGTTTACCCTGGAGATTTGACAATTCAATCTCGAATTAAACAGGCGGAGCAAGTTCAATAAACCTATTTGCCGCCTTTAGGGCACAGAATTCCCTGAAAGACCTATCTTTGCACCTTAGTTGCAAAAAACAGATGAACCCTTGGTATGCTTCTTGGTTCGATTCTCCATTCTATCCGTTGCTGTACAAGCATAGAGATGAACAAGAGGCGGCCGATTTTTTAGACCTTTTGCTGCAAAAACTAAAATTGCCTCAAAAAAGCCGCATCCTTGACCTGGCTTGTGGTCGGGGCCGGCATTCCCGATTTTTGCATTCCAGGGGCATGCAGGTGCATGGAGTTGACCTGTCGCCCAGCAGCATTTCCGATGCCAATTTACTGGCTACCCAGGGGCTAAGTTTCGAAATAAGGGACATGCGCATGCCCTGGCCTAATCCTACCTTTGATTTGGCGCTAAGCCTATTTACCAGTTTTGGCTATTTCGACAGCGATGAAGAAAACGGGAAGGTTTTAAAGGCCCTAAGAACGGCCATACACCCGGGCGGTTTTGTGCTGCTTGATTTTTTTAACAGCCAAAAAGTACTCGCAGGATTGGGGCAGGTGGAGCAACAGCAACAGCAAATTGGGGGCTACACTTTTTTTACCCAAAAACGGGCAGATAAAGGCAGTATTGTAAAAGACATTCAGGTGAAATCGGCCGACAAAGAATGGGAGTTTACCGAACGCGTTCGGGCCTATTCCAAACAAGAATTGATTTTATTGTGCACAGCAGCAGGGCTAGAGCCCATTCAAATTTGGGGCAGTTATACCCTAGATGATTTTGACCCCAACCATTCGGAGCGTACTATTTTGTTGATGAAACCCCAATTATGAGCTCATTTCTGTTGATTTCTGCTTTGCTTTTTTTTCCGGCATTTTTGGTAGGTATCTTTGTCTTAAAGCGTCCGCTGAAAAAACCTTCCCTAGGCTTTATGCTCGCCTTTTCGGGTTCTTTTTTATTGAGCATCACCATTACCCATTTGTTGCCTGAGGTTTTTCATGGGCATCAGCATTGGTTGGGAGCCGTGGTGTTGGCTGGATTTTTTGTGCAGATTGTTTTTGATGTGTTTTCGGGTGGGGTAGATCATGGGCATGAAGAAATGGCACATCAGCACCAAGGTCATACCCATGGCGGGAAGACTACTTTGTCGCTTTGGGGAGTTTTGCCGGCCGTTTTCTTGCACGGTTTGATTGAGGGTATTCCCTTGTTTTATATACAGCAGTTTAACCACCCACTCGTTCTTGCCATTGCCTTTCACAGTGTGCCTGTGGTGGCGGTTTTTGCTAATTTGTTAAGGGGGCACGGATTGGGCATACGGCAACGGTTTATGCTGATTGTTCTGTTTTCGGTCATGCCTATTTTAGGGATGTTGCTGGGCGGAGTCCTTTCTGCCAGCAATCAATCCGTTTGGGCCTTGCTTTTTCCGGCTCTTGCAGCGGGTGTCTTTTTAAACATGGCTACTACAATTTTGTTGGAGTCGGGCCATGAACACCATTACAAATGGAGGCGGTTGTTGTTCATTTTGCTGGGCCTGATTTTGGGTTTGTCGTTTCACTTGAATTAAACCATTTGGCGGCTTTTGATGTTTAATAAGCGTGAATTCAAATGCATTGCTTTTTCTCATCACGTTTTTAGTGATTCCGCTGTGCTCCTGTGCTCAATCAAACCCCCAAGCCATGAAATTCCCCCTGCAGAAGACCGATGAGGATTGGAAAAAACAACTCAGCCCCGAGCAATACAAAGTACTTCGGCTAAAGGGCACGGAGCGTCCGTATTCGGGTGCATTGTACACCTTAAATGAGCCAGGTATTTACCGGTGTGGCGGCTGCGGAAATCCGCTGTTCGAAGCCGATACCAAATTCGATGCGCATTGTGGTTGGCCCAGTTTTTACGCCCCAGTAAAGAATGAAGCGATAGCGGAAGAATCCGATTACAGCCATGGAATGCTGCGCACTGAGGTGATGTGCAGCAATTGCGGAAGCCACCTAGGGCACGTATTTCCAGACGGACCTGCACCCACCGGATTGCGGTATTGCATCAATTCGATTTCGTTGGATTTTAAGCCCTTGAAATCAGAGCTTCCAGTAGAATAGAACTTAAGTAAGCCGGACATTTTATTACATTTGTTGAATATAATCAACAGGTATGTCCCTCAATAAACAGTTTGCCCTTTTAAATCATGGATTAGGTTGGTTGGTCACCTTAATCGCGTTGGTGGTATATGGTTTAACCATGGAAGACACCGTTAGTTTTTGGGATTGCGGCGAGTTTATTGCCTCGGCCCAAAAATTGCAGGTGGGGCACCCCCCCGGGGCCCCTTTGTTCGCCTTGTTGGGCCGCCTGTTCATTGTATTGGGCGGAGACAATCCGGAGACGGCAGCCCTTATGGTCAACTGGCTTTCGGTTGCTGCAAGTGCATTGACCATCGGATTCTTATTTTGGACCATTACTGGTTTGGTTCAAAAGATTTATAAAGTACAAGACAAAAGCAAGGAGCTGAACTGGACAATGGTACGGGTGGTTGAAACCATGGGTGCCGGCTTGGTGGGCGCATTGGCTTATACATTTAGCGACACGTTTTGGTTTTCGGCCGTAGAGGGCGAAGTATATGCCACCTCTAGCTTGTTTACCGCTGCGGTATTTTGGGCCATGTTGAAATGGGATGCAGAAGTAGATCGAGGTGAAGCTTCGGCAGATCGGTGGATTATTTTGATTGCCTATTTGATGGGTTTGTCGATTGGGGTCCACTTGTTGAACTTATTGACCATTCCGGCCATCGGACTTTTGTATTACTACAAAAAGTACAAAGTTAGCCAGCAAGGTTTGGTGTATGCCTTAGGTATTTCGGTGGCCGTGTTGGTCTTTGTACAGTACGGAATCATACCCGGTACCATAAAATACACAGCTACCTTTGAACGGTTCTTTACCAACTCCCTTCAGCTTAGCTTCGGCACCGGTTTTTTGTTCTCCCTTTTGGTTCTAGTTTTGGGGCTGGCGGCCAGCATTTATTATACCCAAATTAAAGGAAAAACCTTAGCCAATTTAGGTCTATGGGTTGTTGCGGTTATCATTGTGGGGTATTCCTCTTACGGGGTTATCTTTATTCGTTCCATGGCCAATACACCAATGGATGAAAACAACCCTGAGGATGTATATTCTATGATTTCGTATTTGAATCGAGATCAATATGGAGACCGGCCCCTGTTTTATGGGCAGTATTTCGATGCCAGGTTGATTGGGATTTCGGATGGCAATCCCGTTCGAATGAAGTTGTATGTAGTTAAAGACGAATCGGGCAAAGAGGTTGGCAGTTTTGGGTTGAAGCACGATGCGGAATCCTTTCTTGCCGCTCAAAAAGGCAGTGCTTCAATGAAGATTGACCACGAATATCAAATCATTGAATACAAGCCCAAGTACAGTTACGAGAAAAGCCGGCAAACGGTGTTTCCGCGCATGTACAGTGCCCAAGGCTCGCATGTGAATGCATACAAAGATTGGACAGGCTTGGCAGAGGGCCAAAAGGCAGGAGGCAAAGAAAACTTATCGTTTTTCTTCAACTATCAAATGCGTTGGATGTACTTCCGTTATTTCTTCTGGAACTTTGTTGGCCGAGAAAACGACAGCCAAGGGCATGGTGAGCAGGGCAGTGGGCATTGGATTTCAGGAATTTCATTCATCGATGAAATGATTACAGGCATACCCCAGGACAATCAGCCGGACAAATGGGCCAAGAACCCCGGCAGAAATACGTATTACTTTTTGCCCCTGATTTTGGGCTTGCTGGGCTTAGCCTTTCAGATTTACAAAGATCCCCGCGGTTCGGCAGTGGTGGGGATGTTGTTTTTCTTAACCGGCTTGGCCATTGTTATTTATTTAAACCAAACTCCGTATCAACCCCGGGAGCGGGATTATGCCTATGCTGGCTCTTTCTATGCCTTTTGCATTTGGGTGGGAATGGGCGTTTTGGCCTTGGTGCATGGAGCTCAAAAGTACTTGAATAAAACAGGAGTGCCGGTGGCTTTGGCTTCGACGCTGGTTGCCTTAGGTATGGCGCCTGTGCTGTTTGGTTTGCAAAACTGGGACGACCACGACCGGTCAAACCGCTACACCGCCAGGGATTTTGCATACAACTACCTGAACAGCTGTGAGAAAGATGCGGTGTTGTTTACCAATGGCGACAACGATACCTTCCCGCTTTGGTATTTGCAAGAGGTAGAAGGAGAGCGGAGGGACGTACGCGTAGTGAATTTAAGTTTGTTGAATACCGATTGGTACATCAATCAAATGAAACGCAAAGCCTACGACGGGGTTCCTGTGCAGTTTTCTTTGACCGAACCGGAATACAGGGGCAGTACGCGGGACCAGGTATTGATGGACAAATCCAACGACAAATACTACACCGTTCAAGAACATTTGGATTGGCTTCGCCGCTCGGATGGCAAAAACATGACCTCGATTCAAGGGGGTGAATTGCTGTACTATTTGCGTTCAAACAAATTTATTTTGCCCATTGATTCGGCCAAAGTAGTTCAGGCTGGATTGGTTACTGCCGAAGAAATGGCGGGATTGCCTAAGGAACTGCGCTGGGAGATTCCCAAATCCTACGTTTTGAAAAGCGAAGTAATGCTGTTGGACTTGTTGGCCTCCTTTAAATGGGACCGCCCCATGTCCTTCTCGGTAACCGTAGGAACGGAGAACTACCTAGGTTTGGATAAATTCTTCCGTCTTGATGGCTTGGCCTACCGCTTGATGCCCAAAGAAATGAACCCAGAGGTGAAAGGGCAAACGGGGGGAGTCGGCATTGAAACCACCTACAAGAGCTTCATGGAAACCTTTAAATGGGGCAACATGAATGGGGAAGGGGTGTATTTAGATGAGACGAATCTACGCATGACCATGAATTTTAGGAGCAATTTTGTGCGCTTGGCCACCGCCTTGTTGAACAAAGGCGACAAGGTTCGGGCAGAAAAAGTGTTGGACCGTGCCCAAGAATTGATGCCCGACCATAAAATGGCCTACGATTACTTTAACGTATTGATGGCGGATTTGTACAGGCAAATGGGTCAAAAAGAAAAGGCGTTGAAGTTGGCCACCGAATTGGAAGCCAAGTTTAGTGAAGAACAAACCTACCTGCGGCGCGTGCGTGTTCGCGATTCCGGACTAAATCAGGAACTGCAGCGGGCCGATTACTTTGTGCAGGCCGTTGCCAGTTTGAAAAAGCAACTGGAGTCGGCCTCTTAAAGAAAGGCAAGCCTTCGCTATTGCGGGGCTGCGCCCCCGATTGAACCGGCATTGGCTGAACGGGAAAGCCAGCCGGCCTTTGCCGAGGAGGCGACCAGGGGGAGCCACCGCAGGCAAACAGGCCGGCAGCTTGACCGAAAGCCAATACAGGTGAAAGCGGGAATTGGCGCCCAAATTCCTTGCTATTTGCAAAACCGAAAATTAGGTTTACCTTTGTCTCAATTCAATAAGGTGTAAAGGTTCTGATCCAGTAGTCCTTAAATTTTATTACGCAGCACCGTTTGCCTTACTGAAATCACTTCTTATTTTTTTCCATGAACATTTTTGTAGCAAAGTTGAGTGACCAAACCACCAGCGAAGACCTAAACCAACTTTTCGCTGAGTACGGCGAAGTAACGTCGGCCAAGGTAATTATGGACCGCGAAACCGGTCAATCTAAGCGTTTTGGATTTGTCGAAATGCCCAATGACGATGAGGCCAAAAAAGCCATCAAAGAATTGGACCAAGCTGAATACGACAGCCGTCGAATCGTTGTCAAAGAAGCACGCCCAAAAGAAGAACGTCCGCGTTCTAATTACGGCGGCGGTGGCGGCGGCGGCGGTGGATACCGCGGCGGATATTAATTCAATCTGTAAACAGATTTGGATTAATCCAAGGCATTTATTATCTTTGCCTGACGTAAGAGAAAATTGATGGAAGGGCCTACAGGCCCTTTCGTCATTATTAAGACCATGAGTGTACGAACTATTTTAGACGAAATTTTGCCCGAACTGCTGAACGAACACAGTTTGGAGTTGATTGAGCTGAATATACCGGCCGAGCACCGCATTGAAATCTATGTGGACGGGGAAAACAACGTGAGCATTGAGCAATGTGCAGCCATCATGCGTCAACTGCGCGGACGTACCGCCGAAGCCTTAGACCCCTTTCACATCATTATCTCTTCCCCAGGTTTAGATAAACCCCTTAGGCACCCTCTGCAATTTAAAAAAGCCCTGAATAAATCAATCGAAGTGTTAATGAACAGCGGCGAAAAACATTTGGGCATTTTGACAGAGCACCATACAGATTTTTTAAAATTGAACCTGTTTCGCAACACGAAAACCAAATCTGGAGCCAAACCACCCCTCAGCGAAATTGTTCTTGAATTGCCGCTGGCCGACATAAAAAAAACAACAAAACTCATCTTTTTCTCCTAACCTTAGTTAATCTTTTACATCCCATGAATACCATCTCTTTGATAGATTCTTTTGCCGATTTTAAAGAGCAAAAAAACATTGACAGAGTAACCATGATGCACATCTTGGAAGAAGTCATCCAGGGTATGATTGTGCGTAAATATGGCGAAGTAGAAAACTTTGACCTGATTGTTAACGTAGACAAAGGCGACCTTGAAATTTTTCAAAACCTGTCGATCGTTGAAGACGGACAGGTGGCCGACCCCGTTACCGAAATAGCGTTGTCGGATGCCCTAAAAATAGAACCTGATTTCGAGGTTGGCGAAGAAGTGTCGGTGGCCGTTCCCTTTTCAAACTTTGGACGCCGAGCCATTACTTCTATGCGTCAAAATCTGCATGCCCGCATTCAGGATTTAGAAAAAGACGCGGTGTATAAAAAATACAAAGACCGGGTGGGCGAAATTCTGGCCGGCGAAGTATATCAGGTGTGGAGAAAAGAACTGCTGGTGCTGGACGACGAGGGAAATGAATTGATTTTACCCAAGTCGGAAATGATTCCCAGCGATTTCTTCAAAAAAGGAGAAACCATTCGGGCCGTTGTTTTAAAGGTGGACTTAAGAAACAATTCTCCCCTAATTATTTTGTCTCGCACCGCACCCGAATTCCTCGAAAAACTGTTTGAGCAAGAAGTGCCCGAAGTGTTTGATGGCTTGATTACCATCAAAAAGATTGTGCGCATTCCGGGCGAGCGTGCCAAAGTGGCGGTTGAAAGTTTTGACGACCGGATTGACCCTGTTGGAGCCTGCGTAGGAATGAAGGGCAGCCGCATTCACGGTATTGTGCGTGAATTGCGCAACGAAAATATTGACGTGATTAACTTTACCAACAATACCTCGCTGTACATTCAGCGGGCCTTAAGTCCGGCTAAAGTTGTAACCATGGAACTGAACGATGCAGATCGCCGGGCCCGGGTCTTTTTAAAACCAGACCAAGTAAGTCTAGCCATTGGCAAAGGCGGTATGAACATCAAACTGGCCAGCCGCTTGACCGGCTACGAAATCGATGTGTACCGCGACGATGAACCCGATATGGAAGACGTCGCTCTGGATGATTTCCGCGACGAAATCCAAGACTGGGTCATCGATACCTTGAAGTCCATAGGCTGTGATACCGCTAAGTCTGTATTGGAATTAACCAAAGAAGATTTGCTGAGCCGCACCGACTTAGAAGAAGAAACCATCGATGATGTGCTTCGAATTTTTAAGGCTGAATTTGAAAAGTAACCATTTGTCCGAATTCCCTACCTTTGTGGTCTTCCACCCAAGGGTCGTTTGATGTTTAATTCTATCTATGTCTGAAGTCAAAACACCGAGATTAAGTAAAGTTGCCAAAGATTTGAATGTTGGAGTCGCCACTTTGGTGGAAACCCTCAACAAACTTGGACACTCTATTGAGTCCAATCCCAACACAAAAATTTCGGAAGAACTTTATTTAATTCTGTGCAAAGAACACCAATCGGATGTTCAAGCAAAGGAGAAGTCTCGCCAAATGAGCGGAAGTCCAGCTCCTAGGGAAACCGTTACCATCGAGGATGTCAAAAGGACAGAGCCTCAGCATGTGTACGATGAGCCTCAGCAGGAAATGCTGATTAAAGACATTAGCCTTTCAACGCCGATGATTCCTGAGCCCGAACCGGCCAAGGAAAAAACCGCCGTTGTTCCTACTCCTCCGCCTGCTCCTGAGGTCCCCGCGGCACCTTCTGTTTCCGCAGCCCCGGTTGTTCCCCTTGAGGTTGTTGGTTCTACAGAACCCGCTGCCCCTGCTGCAATCGAGGTGCCTGCGCCCGCTCCCGAGGAGAAACCCCAGGTAGCCGGATTTAAGGTGTTAGGAAAAATTGATTTGGCTCCCAAAAAGCCGGCTAAAAAGGCCGAACCACAGCCCCTTGTACCCACGCCGGCCCCCGTTCAAAAAGAAGAACCTAAGGTTGCCGAACAAGCAAAACCACTGGACCAATCTGCTCCTGAAGATCCAGAAACACCCGCCGTCCTAGCCCCCGCCGCGGAAGTCCCTACCGTTCCGCAGCCCGATGCTGCCCCCGAAGTGTACCGTGCCGCTGCCAGCAAGTTAGATGGCCCGACCATTATCGGGAAAATTCAGCTTCCTGCGGCCGGAGACCGCCGTTCAGACGACAAAACCAAACGGAAACGAATTACCAAAGAAGGCATTAAAAGGCCTACTCTTTTGGGCGGGCAAACCCCAGGTCAAGGACAATCCAGCCCAGGGCAAGGCGGCCCCGGACAAGGCGGTCCCGGACAACGCGGTCCCGGTCAATTTCAACGCGGTCCCGGCCAACCCGGACAGCCCGGCCAACGCGGCCCTTCTGGCGCACAACGCGGACCCCGAAAAGACATTCGTCCCGATATTAAGGTTGAACTTACCGAAGAGGAAATCCAAAAGCAAATTAAGGAGACCTTGGCTCGCCTCAGCGAACGAGGAAAGTCCAAATCGGTAAAAATGCGACGCCAAAAGAGGGACGGCATCCGCGAAAAAATTCAAAACCAAGCCGAAGCCACCGAACGCGAAAGCAAAATCCTGAAGGTAACCGAATTCGTTTCAGCAAACGAACTCTCCCAAATGATGGACGTTCCAGTAACCGAAATTATTTCGGCCTGCATGAGCCTAGGTCTCTTTGTTTCCATTAACCAACGGTTGGACGCCGAAACCATTCAAATTATTGCCGAAGAATTCGGACATGAAATCAAATTCGTTTCGGCCGATACCGAAGACGCGGAGGAAGAAGAAGTAGATAGCCCAGAATCCCTGAGCGACCGCCCCCCCATTATTACGGTGATGGGACACGTTGACCACGGTAAAACCTCGCTGCTCGATTACATTCGAAAAGCCAATGTTATTGCCGGAGAAGCCGGTGGCATTACACAGCACATCGGAGCTTACGGCGTTACCTTAGAAAGCGGAAAACAAATTACTTTTATTGATACCCCCGGACACGAAGCTTTTACCGCTATGCGTGCCCGAGGTGCCCAATTGACCGATGTAGCCATTATTGTGATTGCTGCCGACGACTCGGTGATGCCCCAAACTATCGAAGCCATTAACCATGCCAAGGCCGCCAACGTGCCCATGGTTTTTGCCATCAATAAAATGGACAAACCCGGAGCAAATCCCGAAAAAATTCGAGAAGCCCTGGCCAACATGAACCTGTTGGTCGAAGATTGGGGGGGGAAATACCAGTGCCAAGAAATTTCGGCCAAACAAGGCATGAACATCGACGCGTTGTTAGATAAAGTACTGCTGGAGGCCGAAATCCTAGAACTGAAGTCCAATCCCGATAAAAACGCCCAAGGGGTAGTTATTGAAGCTCAACTTGATAAAGGTCGAGGATACGTGGCCACCCTGCTGGTGCAGTCTGGTAGTTTGTCTATGGGCGATGTGGTGCTGGCTGGTCAATACAGCGGGCGCGTTAAAGCCATGTTCAACGAGCGCGGTGTACCCATCAAAAAGGCTGGCCCTGCCATGCCCGTGCGGGTCTTGGGCTTGAACGGTGCGCCACAAGCCGGCGATAAATTTAAGGTCATGGACGACGAACGCGAAGCCCGTGAAATTGCTACAAAACGCCAGCAATTGCAACGCGAACAAGGCCTTAGAACCCGCAAACACATTACCCTTGACGAAATTGGACGACGCATTGCCATCGGTGATTTCCAACAACTCAACATCATCATCAAAGCCGATACCGACGGTTCTGCCGAGGCCCTCACCGATTCGCTGCTCAAACTCAGCACCGACAGCATTCAGGTTAATATCATCCATAAATCAGTGGGTGCAATCAGCGAAAGCGATGTGATGCTTGCCTCTGCCTCTGACGCCATTATTCTTGGATTCCAAGTACGCCCAAGCCCTGCGGTTCGACGTCTAGCCGAAGCCGAAGAAATCGACATTCGAACATACTCCATTATCTATCAGGCAATTGACGAGGTTAAAGCCGCCATGGAAGGCATGCTTGCGCCCGAGTTTGAAGAAAAAGTAATGGCCACCGTCGAAGTACGCGATGTCTTCAGCATCACCAAAGTAGGCACCGTTGCCGGCTGTTACGTGACCGATGGTAAAATCAGCAGAAACCACAAAGTCCGAATTATTCGCGACGGAATCGTTATGCATACCGGCAAACTCAGCAGCCTAAAACGCTTCAAAGACGACGTCAAAGAAGTCGCAACCAGCTACGAGTGCGGCCTTACCATCGACCGCTTCAACGACATCAAAGTGGGCGATATCATCGAAGCCTTCGATGAGGTTGAAATCAAGCGCAAGCTCTAATTCCCTTTTTTTGGGGCGGGATACCGGGCTTTCTCCGGTAGTCCGCGGTGCTCAGTGGCAGGTCCAGCGGCCTTGCGGTGGCTCCTGAAGTCGCCTCCGCGGCACGCGGAACCTGGCACTTCGCCCCTTGCGGGCTACCGGTTCAATCCCGCCCGCGGGCGGCAATGTTGCTTTTATGGGTTTGCATTTCCCTTTACCTCAACCAAACATACCCCGGTAGGGTGTTGGTCGATGAACCTAGGTTCCATTCTGAATACCCACAACTGGTCGTTTTTGAAAGGTTTCCGCCGGATGTGCCAAAACCAAAACCGGAATCAGAACCCCCATTGCTGGGTTGATTGAAGCTGTTGCTGTTGTCGTCCAACGGACAGCCAATCCAAGCTCCAGCACGGCCTGTGTTGGTAAACCCTTCTCCGATGTTTGTATTTGAAGAGTTAAACGCCCACATGCCAATTCCATACGATTGTATAAATTGTTCCTGTCCATTCGCATTTGAAAAGGCAGCTCCAGCCTTCATGGGCAAATTCCAATACCTGCTTCCGGGCGGTATGGCTGGGTCGGTGGCATCGCAGCGAACGGTCGAGTTGAAATTGCTGGGGGCATTCACGCCTCCCGCCAACGCAATCGCTTGGGCAAAGGTCCTGGCTGTGTTGTAAATTTGAATGGGAGGCACCTTTGATTGCCCACCTTGCCGCATTTCCATCGCCAATCGGGTGAAAGGAAAACGGTTCCATGTGGCATATTTTGACCAATTGCCTGAATTTATATTGAAATCGCTGGCGTTGTGCAATAAGGTGTCGGTCCAGCGGACGCTGCCCGATGGCATATCGCCTTGGTTGAACACCTTTAGCATCAACACCCAATCTCCACCGTCCAGGTAATTAAATCGGCAATACGCCTGAATTGCTGGGCCGCTGTTTGGCGCTTGTATCCAATAAACCCCATCTGCAATCTGGGGATTGGCCTGACGGATGGCCGAGGGATGCACAGCCGGGCAACCGCTTCGTTGACCGGGGTACGCGCAAGGATTTACTGACATTTGGCTTGCAAGCCCAACACCACAGCTGTTTTTGTCGCTTACCGATACCTGGCCGGTATCCGATCCCACCTGAACCAAAACGGTCGGTGTCAATTGACCACTCAAAACACTCCAGTTCGAGGGCAGGCTCCATTGTGCTTGGGTTAATCCTATGTTTGAAACCGAATAGGTGGCTTGGCCGCCTGCAGTGGGATCGCTGGGCCCATTAAGTTGGGTTGGCGGAGCCGGTGGTCCGGTGCAGGTGTCGTCGCACACCGATTTCCATATTCTACCCACCCAAATTTCCAAGCAATGGTTGCTCAGGTTGTAAATGGTCAAGCCCTCCAGTCCCAGATTTTGAACTCCGGGCGTGGCAATGCTGTCGCGTTGAACCGTGGTTAACCTTGGAGGAAAAAAGCCCTTGTTCGTACTTTCCAATTCTAGAACTGCACTGGGACTCAAAAGTTGGGGGTTGTCCCCAATTTTTACTTGTGCCTGAAGAACAACAGCAAAGCACAAACAACACAACAAAAAGAAATTACGCATTTGAATGGGGTTTCTTACCTCCCCTAAAGTATCATTCCCTGTTGAGTTGTCAAAATTTCAGGTCCTATTTTAAAAAAAGGCAACTTTATTATAACAGATAAGGCCTGTAAGATTAACCTTTCAGTCCTTTAAAACTCATTCTATGCAAAGGGCTTGGCCCAAATTGCTGAATGGCCCCTTTGTGGAATGGGGTAGGGTAGCCTTTGTTTTTCTTCCAACCGTACTGAGGAAATTGGGCATCTGCTTGGAGCATAAAGGCATCTCGATGCGTTTTGGCCAAAATACTGGCGGCAGCAATGCAGGCAAAACGGGCATCTCCTTTAATTTCACACCGGTGTAAGATGCCGTTATACGCCTTAAAGCGGTTTCCGTCGATCAACAATCCTTCTGGGCGTATGCTGAGTCCGTCAATGGCTCGGTGCATGGCCAGTATGGCAGCATTTAGCACATTTATCTTGTCCACTTCTTCATGGCTGCATGAACCTATGGCATAGGCGAAGGCTTTTTCTTCAATTTCGATTTTCAACCGATTTCGGTCTTGCAGATTCAGCACTTTTGAATCGTTTAGTCCCTGAATGGGGCGATCGGGATTTAAAACAACGGCGGCCGCAAAAACCGGCCCAGCCAGGCAGCCCCTTCCGGCTTCATCGCAACCGGCCCAAAGCCTTGAATCTGCCTGTGGATAAATCACAAAGGCAAATGGTCGTTGTCCGATTCAAAACGAAAGCCCAAGCGTTTTCCGGTGCGGCCCATTGCCAGTTTGGTGTAGGCCTGTACTTGCTCAACAGTAGCTACTTTAACCTGCTCATAAGGTGGCAGCAACATGTCAAAATCTAAGCTGTACAGCAAACAGGTATGCAGCACTTTTTCAAAGGCCTCAATGCTGATTTCTTCTTCGCTAAACCGGTTGTATAAAAAGCCGAGCTGCCGTTTCCCTTCCACCATAAAATGATTTTCTTTATTGATGAAAATACGGGCAATTAAATATCCGTAATCTTCTTGACGTTGAAAGGCCAAACTGTCGTGCAAGAAATTGTACACATGAATAACTCCAAAAAAACTGCGTTGTTCGTCTGCTTTCAAATAGCTGGTTTGCCATTGAGGGTGGCTGCGCTCAAACTGAAATACATTGGAGTGGTGGTTAAGGATCATGACATCTGAGCCAAAGGTCAGGCTAAATTCATGGCTATTCACATCTTGAAGTTTCCAGCGTGCAGCCGGGGCGGTCCAGGCTTCTACTTCGGGTTTTAAATCGGCAAATACGGCATTCATGGCTTGCCGAAGCAAGTTAAACCCGTTCAGGGTATTCGCATACACCTGCTGTTTCAGGCGGTTTTTTTCTTTCAGGGTTTCAAGAATCAGCGATCGGGTATCGGCCATAGTGCTTTTATTTAATAGGCTAAAGCAAAATAAACCCTTTGCGAAGAGGGTTTGCCCGAGAAAATACAGGCTCCAGCTTCTGGCTTATTGTTCAGTGGAATGCAGCGAATGCTGGCTTTGGTTGCTTCTTTTATTTTTTCTTCTGTTTCGGTGCTGCCATCCCAATGGGCCGAAATAAACCCACCTTTGTTTTTCAAAACCGATTGGAATTCCTCCCATGTTTCAACGGGAGTAATGTGTTGATTTCGGAATTCGAGTGCACGTTCAAACAAAGATTGTTGTATTTCTTCCAACAAAAGGGGTAGGCGTTCGCTTAGCCCATTTATTGAAACACTTTCTTTGGTCAGGGTATCTCTGCGGCTTAATTCTACGGTTCCAGATTCCAAATCACGAGGCCCTATGGCCAATCGAATAGGCACCCCTTTGAATTCATACTCAGCAAACTTCCATCCGGGTTTCTTTTTGTCGTCGTTGTCGAGTTTTACTCGAATGCCCACCGCTTTCAGTTCGACAACCAATTTTTGGCAAGCATCTACCATCGCTGTACGCTCCTCTTCCTTGCGGTAAATAGGCACCAAAACCACTTGAATTGGGGCCAGCCGGGGTGGCAGCACCAAGCCATTGTCATCCGAATGGCACATAATTAAGGCACCCATCAGCCGAGTTGAAACTCCCCAGCTGCTCGCCCATACATATTCTTGTTTTCCTGCTGCATTGGTAAATTTAACGTCAAAGGCTTTGGCAAAATTTTGCCCTAAAAAGTGCGATGTTCCTGTTTGCAATGCTTTTCCGTCTTGCATCAAAGCTTCAATGCAATAGGTGTCTATGGCTCCAGCAAACCGTTCGCTTTCTGTTTTAACTCCTTTAATAACGGGAATGGCCAAAATATCCTGTACAAAATCAGAATAGACATCCAACATCAATTTGGTTTCAACTTCGGCTTCTTCTCGGGTGGCATGGGCGGTATGGCCCTCTTGCCATAAAAATTCGGCTGTACGCAAAAACAAACGTGTTCGCATCTCCCAACGTACCACATTGGCCCATTGATTAATAAGCAAAGGCAAATCGCGGTAGCTGTTGATCCAATTTTTGTACGTGTTCCAAATAATGGTCTCTGAGGTAGGCCTTACAATAAGCTCCTCTTCCAGTTTGGCTTCGGGATCTACAATTACGCTTTTTCCATCTTCTGAGGTTTTTAGCCGGTAATGGGTTACCACAGCACATTCTTTGGCAAACCCTTCGATGTGTGCGGCTTCTTTGCTCAAGAACGATTTGGGAATAAACAACGGAAAATAGGCGTTCTCATGCCCAGTTTCTTTGAACCGCCGGTCTAAGTCATCCCGCATCCGTTCCCAGATGCTAAAGCCATATGGCTTGATAACCATACAACCGCGAACCGCAGAATGCTCTGCCAATCCTGCCTTTAATACTAAGTCGTTATACCACTGGGCATAATTGGTACTTCTGGGTGTCAACTGTTCCACTTCCGATCTGTGTTATTATTGGTATAATATTTGCAATACTCTCGCTATGCTTCAAAAGTACAAATTGCCATTCATTGTTCGTCCTTCTAAGGCTTCTTTGATGCATTTGTTTGCTATTGGCTTTTTTTTGATGGGATTTCAAGGCTGCCGAGTCGCCGATATTCAGTCTTATGCCACCGATGACGCTTATTTTTCCCTGTCTGATTTTCCTCCATCCGACTACGTTCCGCTGTACAGCCCTTCTTTCGGTCTTTTATCCGATACGATGCTTGACGCAGAAATGCGGGCATCGCCCGGTTATACCTGCGATGCCTTTGGCAATTTGATTATTTCTTCGGGCGAGCCAGGCCTGTATTACGAGGATTATTACGATTTTTCGTACAGCGCTCGGATTCGCCGATTTAGTTCTGGCCCTGCCTTTCCCGATTATTTTTCGCCCTGGTACACGGAGCATTACTGGTTTTCGAACGAAACGCCCTATTGGGGAACCAGCATCTACGAAACGGTGCCATGGAATTGGTACGGCTACGGTTCCCCACATCATTTCGCTCCGCAATCGTGGTGGTTAAATTCCGTTTTCTCCCCTTTTGCTTGGCCCAATTCTTTTGGGTATTTCGGTTTTTCAGGCCATTCTGGCTCCGGTTGGAACGGGAACTCTGGATCCATTGCCAATCCGGTTCTTTTTCGCAAAAGAATGACGCCGCCTACCCTTCAGTCCTCTTTTTCAGGTTTTTCCTATTCTGGAAGACCCGCCTTCGCACCGGGCAAGGCCTCGAGTTCTGACCCTGAGGTGCGTCCAGCTCGGTCCATTCCCCCCGCTACCCGAAGCAGTAGCGAGCCAGCCCCTGTAATCCCCATCACCCGCCCAGCTTCAACAACCAGGCCCCCCCTGCGCGGTGAATCCACCCCGGTTAATTCAGCCAGCCGCTTTGACAACCGCAAAGAAAATGGCCTTATTAAAGAGGACTTCCCCGCCTCAAACCCAAGGCGTGTGCCTGCTGCACCGGCTACCAATACCGGCCGAAAAGTTACCTTTGGAGAGGGGAGTCGGTCGGTTCCGCGTTCCTCGCCCCCTCCAATGCGCTCAACCACCCCAAGCTATTCCCCGCCCCCCAGAAGCAATCCCGTCCCTCGGCCTTCAGGTTCTTCCCCACAGCGGCAAGCCGCCCCTGTTCGTTCAACGCCTTCAGGCCAACGCCCACGTTAAAGATGGACTGTCGTACAAAGTTTGTTTTTTTTAAAGTCCTGAGGTTTGGAAACCGGATGTCTTTCCTGTTTTTCTTTTTAAGCCCGTTCGCTTCGGTGCTTCAGGCACAATACGCTCAAGATGCACTGCGGTTTTCTATGTATAATCTGCAAGGCAGCAGCCGTTTTGTTGGAATGGGTGGAGCCATGGGGGCGGTAGGAGCCGATTTCACCACAGCCTCCTACAATCCGGCCGGTATTGGTTTTTTCCAAAGGCAGGCCTTAAGTTTAAGCCCCGGATTAAACTGGGCCAGCACGGAATCCAATTGGCTAACGCGTCAAAGCGATACGAAATCTCTGTTTCAATTTGGAAGCGCGGGCCTGGTTCTTACCCGCCGCAGCAACCACGACAGCCATCAAGGCTTGCAGTTTTTTAATTTCAGTATTGGCTACAACCGTTTGGCCTCTTTTAATCAACGCATTTTGGTGAGCGGAGAACAAGCCATTCATGGATTGGGCTCCTACTTTACTGCAATATCCAATGGCTCTTCGCCCAATGATTTAGACCCTTTTTCTTCAAGGTTGGCCTTTCAAACGTATCTGATTGATTCTGTTCCAGGCTTAGGCGGCCTTGCCTACGAACCCCTAGGTGCTGCCGACGGAACCCAAGTTCAAATTTCACGGCAAATAAGCCGGTCGGGGTCTCATGGCGAAGTGGTGATCAACAGTGCAATCAATTACGCCCACCGTTTTTACGTTGGAGCCACGGTGGGCGTACACCGCATCGATTTTGAACAGGAATCCATCGTACAAGAACGCGATGTTCAGGGAACGGTTCCTTTTTATCAATCTGTTGATTGGCGCGACAATTTACAGGTCAGCGGAACAGGGTTCTCTTTTAAAATAGGTGCTATTTATCGAATCACCGATGCCTGGAGGCTTGGATTGTCTATACATACCCCCGTTTTTTTAAGCTTGGACGAACAGTTTAGCAGCAGAATGCAAACCCAATTTGACGGGGCAACCTACTCCGCCCTAAGTCCAACCCTTCAATTTGCCTACGATGTAAATCTTCCCTGGCGTTGGCAACTCTCCTCGGCTTACGTAATAAAAAAGAAGGCGATTCTGGGCTTGGAATACGAACAGGTCGATTACGCTGGAATCTCTTTTGCTCCTGCTTTGGTTTTTAGTCAAGATAACGCCTTTGTTGACACCGCTTTTGGCCTAAGCCACATTGCAAAACTGGGATTTGAATACCGCTTCGAAGGGGTGTATGCCCGACTGGGATATCAGTTTCAAAGTTCGCCCTTCCATAGTTCCGTTCAATCCTCTTTTCACAACCATACCTTTTCAGGGGGCTTGGGTTGGCAGTTGCGCAAATGGATAACCATAGACGGAGCTTTTGCCCTCCACCATCGGGAAGGGCGGCAGTCGGTTTTTGAAGGCTATGGTGATTTATCTACTGCCCGCGTTCTTCAGCAAAACCTGCTGTTTCAGGTTTCAGCAACCTTGTTTTTTTAGCGTTTTAAGCACAACCGCTCCACTTTATAAAACGAATGGAGCCGGAATCAAGACAAAAAACGAAAGCCAGCTTTTCCTGTTTAGAAAGAAAGCGAACCTTTCAGGTTTAGGCAAGAACTTCGGCCACTTTTTGTGCCGCTTCTTCCAGCTGAATGACGGAAAATACCTTAAGGCCTGATTCGTCGATTAGGATTTTGGCTTCTTTGGCGTTGGTTCCTTGCAATCGAACAATGATGGGTACAGAAATTGTGCCCATGTTTCGGTAGGCATCTACCACGCCCTGGGCAACCCGGTCGCAGCGTACAATTCCTCCAAATATATTCACCAGAATGGCTTTTACATTGGGGTCTTTCAAAATAATGCGAAAGGCTTGTTCTACCCGTGCGGCATCGGCGGTTCCTCCTACGTCCAAGAAGTTGGCAGGCTCTCCTCCGCTTAATTTAATGATATCCATGGTGGCCATAGCCAAACCGGCACCGTTCACCATGCAACCGACGTTCCCGTCTAATTTCACATAATTCAACTGGAACTGAGCGGCCTCGACCTCGGTGGGATCCTCTTCGCGTTCGTCGCGCAATGCAGCCAAGGTAGGGTGGCGAAATAAGGCGTTGTCGTCTAGGTTGACTTTGGCATCTACGGCTACAATTTTATCGTCGCTGGTTTTAAAAACAGGATTGATTTCAAACATGGAGGCATCTACGCCTTCGTAGGCCGCATACAAGGCCTGAACAAATTTCACCATTTCTTTAAGCGCCTTGCCACTCAATCCAAGATTAAAGGCAATTTTTCGTGCTTGAAAGGCTTGCAAACCAATGCCTGGGTGAATTTCCTCTTGGTATATTTTTTCGGGCGATTTCTCGGCAACTTCTTCAATGTCCATGCCTCCTTCCGGTGAATATACGATGATGTTTCTGCCGGAACTCCGGTCTAGCAAAACCGACATGTAATATTCAGCAGTAGGAGCAGGGCCAGGATAGTACACATCTTGAGAAACCAAAACCATGTGCACATGTTTTCCCTGTTCGCCGGTTTGCTTGGTTACTAAATTCATGCCAATAATAGCTGCCGATTTTTCACGAACTTCTTCTAAGGTTTTAGCCAACTTTACACCCCCACCTTTGCCGCGGCCACCCGCATGCACTTGTGCTTTTATTACCCACCATTCTGTCCCAGTTTGGGCTTGTAAGTCTTTAGCAGCCTGCACCGCCTCTTCGGGGGTATGTGCTAAAATGCCCTCTTGTATGGCGACTCCGAAGGATTTTAAAATGTCTTTTGCCTGATATTCGTGAATGTTCATGGAAAGTCTGTTAATGTGCCCACAAAAATAGAAGAAATGCCCTAGGCTAAGTTGGCTTTTTCTTAATTTAATGCAGAAAGTTTATCTGCTACCCTATAGGCATGGGTGTAAGCCTATTCTAAGTTGGCAGTCAAACGGCGGTTTGATTGGGATTTCGGGCAATAAATCCCCCTCCAATTACATCTTCGCCTTCATACATTACTGCCGATTGGCCGGGGGCAATAGCTTCAACCGGGTGCTCAAAAACCACCTCTAACAGTTCCGGTCCTGGATACAGGGTGGCTAATGTTCCCCGGTCTTTATACCGAATCTTGACAACAGCTTGTTGACCCTCTTGAATTTGCTCGTATTTTAACAGGTTTAGGTTGCGAACAAACATGGTTTGCTGCAACAAATCTTCTCGGCTTCCAAGCACGACCTCGTTGGTTTCAGGTCGAATTCCAGTAACAAATGCGGGTTCACCTAGAGCAATGCCCAATCCTTTGCGTTGGCCAACCGTAAAAAAAGGATAGCCAGAATGGGTTCCAAGTATTTTGCCGCTTTTATCTACAAACTGACCGTTCTGCATGCGGTTGGTTTCTTCCGGTTTTTTTCGCTGCAAAAAGCCCCTGTAATCGTTGTCGGGTATAAAGCAAATTTCGTAGCTCTCTGCCTTTTTTGACAAACGTTCGAACCCAGCTTTTGAGGCCAATTCTCGGATTTCGGTTTTTTTGAACCCCCCAATGGGGAAAAGCGTCTTGGCTAAAGCCGACTGACTCAGCCCCCACAGCACATAGCTTTGGTCTTTTTGAACGTCCAAACCCGCACTTACCACATACCGCTGCCCTTCTTTTCGAACGCGGGCATAGTGTCCGGTTGCAATAAATTCGCAATCCAATTGTTCGGCTCGCTTCACCAAGGCATCCCACTTGATGTGGGTATTGCACAAAACACAGGGGTTGGGCGTTCTGCCCGCCAAATATTCTTCAACAAAATTTTCGATGATGGCCTCACCAAATTCCGAGCGAATATCTAAAATGTAATGCGGGAAACCCAATTCAACAGCCATGGCTCTGGCATCGTTGATGTCGTCTAAACTGCAGCAGCCCGTCGTTTTTTTGCCCCCTCCGCTTTGGGCATAATCCCAAGTTTTCATGGTTACCCCAATGACCTCGTACCCTTGATGATGCAGCAGCATAGCGGCCACCGAACTGTCAATGCCGCCGCTCATCGCAACCAAAACCCTTCCTTTTTTACTCATTTTATGCTTACCAATCCGAATAGCCCTTTTGGCGAAATTGCTGCTTTAGTTGCTCTTCAGGTATGTACTCTTTTTGTTCGGGTATGGCTACTTTCGACCGGTCTGATGGGTGTAAATCTCCCTTCATGTATCTTAAGGTCATTCGCATGCGGCCATCTTCATGAAAATGGGTAAAGGTTCCATTTCGAAGGTCATTCTCATACACGCCGGTCATGGCTACCCTTCCATTTGAATGAAAAAAGGCCACATGTCCATGCAGTTTGTTTTTCACATAAACCCCTCGGGCTTTCAGGACCCCAGAATCAAAGTATTGCTCCCACAAGCCCTCTTTCACTCCATTTTTATACACCCATTTTTCATACAACTTCCCATTAAAATGAAAATGCTTTATCGTGTCGTTTAGCAATCCATGCAAGTAGCGCTCTTCAGATATTCCTGTTCCATCGCTGTCGTAAAAATACCAAGTTCCCGTTCGTTTTTTGCTCTTATACATTCCCTCTCCGGCTACTTTCCCATTGGGATGATAAAATTTGGCGTTGGTATAAGCCGTATCGGTTAGGAACTCCATTTCTGACTTAAGCTTACCCTGTTCATTAAAAAACACCCAGCGTCCAATTTGCCTTCCATCCTTAAAAAGACCTTCGGATTTTTTTTCTCCATTGTCGTACCGATTTACCCATGCCCCCTGTTTGCGTCCTTTGGAATCTATTGCATTCCCAATTTGCGCATGCATTAAGCCCCCTATTGCAATGCCCAAGAACAGAAATACACGTGAAGACCATTTCATACGACAAAGGTACAAAGCACCCGCTTGCTTTTCAAGTAATTTCAAATTCCGTTCAACTTTATTGGTGTTCACTTTTGCAGCAATCCTTTTTTGTTCCCAATGCATGTTATAATCTTAAAGGCTGTGGGGTGTATGCTTTAAAAAACAGAGTCGTTCGTCGTTTTCCTTTTCCCCTGTGGGGCCTAGGTGGTTTATTCCAGTTAACCTTTTCATTTTTTATCCGTTTTTAAACAGATGCATTAGCTTTGTGGCAATTCTTCGGCATGAAATTTATCATCAGCATTGTAACGAGATTGGTGCCCCGTTCGTATTTGCACCATGTTAGCCATTTTTTCCTGAAAATCATTGGTCTTTTTTACTTTGGAAATCGGGTAGAAGACCCCATTACGGGCGATACTTTCGGCCGATTTTTGCCCTATGGCCGTATGGTTTCTCGAAAAAACGCGCTCAGCCCCTCTACCTTAAGCCTAGAAAGGCATCGATTGATGTGGCTTTACTTGCAGCGGGAAACCGATTTTTTTACCGCAGCCCTTAAAGTCCTTCATATTGCTCCGGAATACTGCTTTTTAAAACGGTTTAAATCCATGAAAAATCTGGATTATTTGTCCGGAGATCTGCTCTCGCCGTGGGCCGACATAAAAATGGACATTCTGGCTATGCCCTTTGAATCCAATTCCTTCGATGTTGTTTTTTGCAACCATGTATTAGAGCACATCCCCGACGATGTGCATGCGATGAAAGAAATATGCCGAGTTATGAAGCCCGGGGCTTGGGCCATATTGCAGGTGCCGATGCGCCCCGGTGCCGAAAAGACCGACGAGGACATCAGCATCACAGATCCGCGCGAACGGGAGCGCCGTTTTTTGCAGGCCGACCATTTTCGGCTGTACGGCAACGATTACGCCGACCGACTCGCTTTGGCGGGCTTTGAGGTCGAAATCAACGATTTGGCACTGCGCCTCAGCCAAATCGAACGCGAACGCTATGCGGTGCCCGCCGCCGAAATGCTCTACATAGCACGAAAACCCTTCGCATGATTGCCATTGTTTTAGCCGGAGGAAAGGGAACCCGCTTGGGCCAAGCTACCGCGCTGAAGCCTAAACCTATGGTCGAAATCAATTCCAAACCCCTTTTGGAATACACCCTGATCTGGCTTAAGCAACAGGGTGTTGCAAAGGCCATTCTGACCTTAAATTACCTGCCCAATTGCATCATTCAATATTTTGGAAACGGCGGCGGCGATTTCCCCGCCATTGAATACATTACCGAATCAAGCCCCCTTGGAACGGCCGGTTGCCTCGCTGGCCGTGCACATCAATTTTCTGAGCCGGTTTGGATTGTTTATGGAGACGTATTTATGGATTTGGATTTGACCCGAATCTGGGACTCACACTGCCAAAACCATGCCGATTTAACCTTGGTTGTGCACCCCAACGACCACCCCCACGATTCAGATTTGGTGCAGGTCGATGCCAACAACAAGGTGCTTCATTTTCACTCCAAACCCCGAATCGGAAATCCTTGGTTGCCCAATTTGGTCAACGCCGGTTTGTACCTCTTGAACCCTGCTCTGCTCAATGCCATTCCCAACAAGGCCTGCGATTTTGGCCGCGATTTAATTCCTGCTTGGCTAAATCAATATTCCGTTTACGCCTACAGTACCCCCGAATACATGAAGGACATGGGAACCCCAGACCGGCTAAAAAAGGTGGAAAACGATTGGATTCGCGGCTTTACAAAAAACAGAAACTTGGCACGCAGGCAAAGTGCTCTTTTTTTAGACCGCGATGGGGTTATTAACGACGATACCCATTTTATTTCTAAAGCCGAAGATTTTCGGATTTTCCCTTTTGCACACAAAGCCATTTCTGAAATCAACCGATCTGGTTTCTTAGCCGTGGTTGCAACCAACCAATCTGTGTTGGCACGAAATATGACCACCCAAGAGGGATTGCAGCGCATTCACCACCGCATGGAAACGGAATTGGGCGAGCATGGAGCCTATCTGGATGCCATTTATTATTGTCCCCACCACCCCGACAAAGGCTTTCCCGAAGAAAATCCAGACCTTAAAATAGATTGCGATTGCCGAAAGCCAAAACCTGGCATGCTTTTTCAAGCCGCTCAACGGTTTAACATCGACCTGAACTCTAGTTTTATGGTGGGCGACAACGAGCGAGATATTTTGGCCGGTAGGGCAGCCGGTTGCACTACGGTGGGGGTCGCCACAGGAAAAGGCCTGAAATCAGGAAGCACACAACCCGATTTGTTCTTTCCGAATTTGCTGGAAGCCGTACATTTTATTCTAAATCCCCCTTTTCTACCTTCTGTTTCGTCGTTGTGTAGCCTAATTTTAGCCAAGGCCACCCAGCCTTTAACCTTTATCCGCATTGGCGGAAATACCGGCAGCGGCAAATCTTCGCTCGCCGCATTGATAAAACGTGAATTGAATTTGATCCAGCAATCTTGCCACACGGTTCGCCTTGACGATTGGATTCTGCCTTCCAGCGAACGCAAAAATCAACCCCACGATTGGAAAGCCGCTTTTCAACTTTCAATCCTGCAAACCCAACTCAACCAACTCTTGCTCGGCCATCAGGTTCAGGCCCCCGGGTATGCCCGGCACCCCAATCAACACGTTCAACACGTTGTTTATGGCCCATTTCAAAGCGGAATTGTTCTGGTCGAAGGAATTCCCTCTTTTTCAGATGAACTCGATTCCTTGCCCTGGAGCCTGAGTCTGTTTATTGAACAATCTGAACAAGAACGCAAACAGCATGTGCTGCAATTGTATGCTTGGAAAGGGTGCACGGAAGAACAAGCTCAGCACCTTTATTTGCAGCGAAACAACACCGAATACCAACAAATAAACGCCTTGAAATCAAAGGCCGACATCTGCATTCTACGTTCCTAATTTAAGTGAGATGATTACGTATTATTTTTCCCTACCTTTGAACACCAAAACAATTCCATAAAGGAATGGAACTGAAGGTCAAAAAAGAAGGAAGTTTCGAGTATGTGGAGGAAGGACAGGGGCCTGTTCTGATTATTCTTCACGGTCTTTTCGGTGCTCTAAGCAACTTTAAAGAGGTCGTTGCGCATTTCAGTGCGAACTACACCTTAATTATTCCCATTATGCCCATTTATACCATGCCCATGTTGGACACCAACGTGAAACGGCTGGCTGATTTTTTGGCAGATTTTATCGACTTTAAAGGATATAAGCAAGTTTCGCTCTTGGGCAATTCTTTGGGTGGCCATGTGGGCCTAATCTATACCGCAGCCCACCCCAGCAAAGTGCAGCGCTTAATTCTAACCGGATCTTCAGGATTGTATGAAAACGCCTTCGGAGGTTCCTATCCCCGTAAATCCGATTACAATTTCATTCGGTCTAGGGTTGAATTTACCTTTTACGAGCCCGCTACCGCCAGTAAGGAACTGGTGGACGAGGTATTCGAAATTGTGAACAACAAACTGAAAGCCATTCGCATTATTTCGCTAGCCAAATCGGCCATTCGCCACAATATGGCCAACGAATTGCCGAACATGAACATTCCAGTTTGCCTGATTTGGGGAACAAACGACCACATTACTCCGCCCGAAGTGGCCAAGGACTTCCATGCTCTGTTGCCCAACAGCACCCTGTTTTGGGTCGAAAAATGTGGACACGCACCCATGATGGAACGCCCTGCCCAATTTAATGCCCTGTTGCAAGGTTGGCTTGAATCAACCCAAACGGCATAATGGGGCATAGAACCGTTGAATTTATTGCCTCCTCGGCCAAGGTTTCTCAATGCCCAAGTTCCGGCATGCCTGAATATGCCTTTATTGGCCGGTCTAACGTAGGCAAATCTTCTTTGCTAAACCTGCTGGCCGGTGGAAAGGGCCCAGCAAAAACTTCTTCTACCCCCGGAAAAACTCGACTCATCAACCATTTTTTGGTTAACAATCGCTTTTATTTGGTCGATTTGCCCGGCTACGGTTATGCAAAAGTGAGCAAAAGCCTGCGCCGCGATTTTGACCAACTCATTCATGGATATTTAGCAAAAACCCAAACCCTTCTCGCTGCCTTGGTTTTAATCGATTGCCGGCTTCCCCTTCAAAATCTGGATAGGGAAATGCTGCTCTGGCTTGCAAAAAACAACATTCCCTGCGCCATCGTTTACACTAAAATTGATAAACTCTCTAAACTTCAAGGCCAAAGGCAAATTCAAACCATTCAGGCGGAACTTAAAAAAGATTGGGGCATGCTGCCGCCCGAATTTATGACCAGCGCATTTAAAAAAACAGGACAAGATTCCCTGTGGGACTGGATGGAAACCCACATCCCCATTTCCCAATCGGTTTCTCTAAACAGCCCTTAAGCGGGCAATGGTTTCAGGGGGATTCGCCGAACCAAAAACGCTGCTGCCAGCCACCAATACGTTGGCCCCCGCTTTCACTATGGCTCCCGCATTTTCCAACCCAACCCCACCGTCAACCTCAATGTATATGTCGGGGTAGCCTGCATCCTCTATCATTTTACGCGCTTCTGAAACCCGCTCCAGCGCCTCGGGAATAAACCGCTGTCCTCCAAATCCGGGATTGACACTCATAATTAAAATCAGGTCGGTTGACGATAAAATACTCCGCAATCCTTTTACCGGAGTGTGCGGATTGATGGCCACCCCAGCTTTTTTTCCCTGTCCGCGAATCTGTTGCAAGGTCCGATGCAAGTGCCTACACGCTTCCCAATGCACCGTAATGAGGTCGGAACCCGCCTGGGCAAACCGTTCAACATACAAGTCCGGCTGCTCAATCATTAAATGAACGTCCAAAAACTTTTTGCTTTGACGCCGAACCGCTTCAATCACCGGAAACCCGAACGAAATATTTGGAACAAATCGCCCGTCCATTACATCTAAATGCAACCATTCGCATTCGCTCGACTCCAACATGCTGAGCTCTGCATTCAAATGACCAAAGTCGGCCGATAGCAGGGAAGGTGCAACTAGGTGCGTTTTCATGCCCGAAAGGTACTATTTTGTTCTGAACTACCCAGCCAATCCAGTACGCTTGGCTGGGGCTTCGAACTGCATACCTGCTTGGGTTGGCCTTCTTCCTTCTCCGGCTCCATCTATTTTTTATTCAGCTCCCAACGGCTTTCTTTTCGGTCTTTCTTTTCCTGTCCTCTTTGCAGCTTTCAAACCAAAGGCGAAATCCCGTCCGTTTTTCGCCTCCATTCCCCAACCGAAACAGAGGTGGGCCTTGTTTTTAAACCGCTCTTACATCCGGTTTTACTTGATGGCTTGGTGTGGTTTTTTTGCACGCTGTTTTTTGTTCCCATCCACTTTGCATGGAATCAACCTTGCACATGTTCCCCAACTTGCCTCTACGTTATGTGCCTTGGGTTTATGGTTTTTAACCCTACTTTTCGAATTCCATGTTTCTACTGCAACCCAATCCCCATGCCTAAAATGCCTGTTAGGCCTTGTCCACACCGGGCTTGTAAATCTGCTCACCAAGGCAGGACGTTTTTTGTCTTTTTTTCAAAAAAAGCTTCCACACCGATGGGCTGTCAATCCATGGCACCGCAAGGTGGACGTTCGGCGCTCGCAGCCCTCCACGCTATGGCGATACATGGGTTTTGCCCCCGTTTTACAAATAGCTGCGCAAGGCCGTCAAATTCGAGCGTTGTTTTATACGCCGAAGGGAGTGCTCTTTGATTTGCCGTACCCGCTCTCGGGTTAAATGCAGCCGAAAACTGATTTCCTCTAAATTCATCGGCTGGTCGCCCGTTAATCCAAAATACATATTTATTACCTGACGCTCCCGGTCGTTGAGCGCATCCAACCCACCCATCAATTCCAATTTTAATCCACTGTCAATCAGTGCGGTGTCTGGTTTTTCCATGTTCGGGTCCGAATACATATCCAAAAAACTGCCTTCTTCCCCTTCCTGCATGGGAGCATCTACCGAATGGTGCTTCGAGGGTGCATTCAAGGCCTCAACCACTTCGCTGTGGGTCATGTCCAAGGCATCTCCCAATTCCTCAACCGAGGGTTCCCTGCCATACAATTGCTCCAATTCCCCAAAAATACGGTACACTTTTTGGGCCGATCCAATTCGGTTGGACGGCAAACGCACCAACCGGGCATTCTCGGCCAGCGATGCCAATATAGATTGCCGTATCCACCAAACGGCATACGAAATAAACTTAAACCCCCGGGTTTCATCAAAGCGACGGGCTGCTTTTATTAAGCCCATGTTTCCCTCATTTATTAGGTCGGGCAAGGTCAAACCTTGGTTTTGATACTGCTTGGCTACCGATACCACAAAACGCAAATTGGCACTCACTAGGCGTTTCAGGGCCTCTTCATCTCCTTCCCGAATCCGCCGTGCCAACTCCACCTCTTCTTCCATCACAACCATGGCTTCCCGGCTAATTTCGCTTAAATATTTGTCCAGCGAGGGGTAATCTCGGTTGGTTACTTGCTTGCTTATTTTTAGTTGCCTCATCTTTTTTTGTTTTCCGTTTTCTTATACGATTTCGGCATACCCTCGGTTGCAGCCAATGCCGAATCATTTGTTTAATTATGTTAAACCCTATGGCGAACAAACTCAGCCCCCCCCCCTCTCAATTTCTTTCGATTTTTTCTCTTTCTGCTCAGCCCTTTGGCCTATTTTTGTGCCATGAAGTATTGCTTGATCCGCGAACGAAAATCCCCACCCGATTTCCGATGTCCTTTAAATCCTGAGCAGGCAATGGCTTTCGCTAAAAGCAACTCCAACGTCTCAATTTGGGCCGAATCTTCGGCCCACCGCTGCTTTTCCGATGCCGAGTTTTTGCAACAAGGCATAGCCTTGGCCGAAGGAAAGCCCGCCCAGGTCTATTTGGGCATTAAAGAGGTCCCACCCTCTGCACTGATTCCCAATTCTACCTATTTCTTTTTTTCGCACACCATCAAACGGCAACCGCAAAATCGGGAACTTCTGCAAGCTGTGCTGCAAAACAACATTCGCCTTATCGATTACGAATGCCTGCGCGATCCCCAAGGGCAACGCCTCATCGGCTTTGGGTTTTATGCCGGGGTGGTGGGGGCCTACAATACCCTGCGCACGTTTTCCTTAAAAACCCAACAGCAGCCACTGCCGCATTCTGCCCAGCTGCAAAGTCGAACGCACATGGATCAAGTTCTATCCGATTGGTCGGTTCCAGACCTGCGCATTGTACTTACCGGGCAAGGGAAGGTGGCTCAGGGCGCGCTGTCTATTTTAAAGCAATTGAATTTTATCCAGCTTGAACCCCATCAGGATTTCCCAGAAACGGGACGCTGGGTTAAAATCATCGATTACCATCAATACAATGTTCGCATTCAAGACGGGGGCTTCGATGCGGCCGAGTTTTATGCCCAGCCACAGCTGTACCAAGCCCGTTTTTTGCCTTTTTTATCCAACGCTCAAATTCTTCTCACAGGGCATTTCTGGTCTGCCGATTCTCCCCGCTTTTTAAGCCCAGAACAGCTCGGCAGCACTCAGATTTTGGTTGTGGGCGACATCAGCTGCGATGTCAACGGCCCTTTGCCCTGCACGCTGCGGCCCTCTACTTTACAGGAACCCGCCTATGGTTGGGACAAAATCAGCTTTCAGGAAACCGATTTGATTAAGCCTTCCGCCATCGCGGTTATGGCGGTCGATAACCTGCCTGCGGCATTGCCGGCCGATGCTTCCAATCATTTTGGTACAGCACTGCTCCCCATTCTTCAAGCCTTTGAAAAACAGCCCAATGCCCCCGTTTTTGAGCATGCTACCATTGCCCAAAATGGAGCACTTATGCCCAAATACGCGTATTTACAGGCCTGGGTTGATGGGTTGGAGTAGGGCGGCTGCGGGCTTTCGCAGGTAGTCCTCGGTGCTCGGCTCCGCCGGCAGCCGGCTGCGGGTAGCTCCCAAGGTCGCTCCCACAGCCCCGCGCCGGCAGGGCCTTGCCCCTGTGGGCTACCTTGCTCTATCCCTGCCGCTCTCATTCCTTACCCCTTTGCATTAAAAAAAGAACCCAGTCAAAGCCGCTGTGTTTATAAATTCACACCCAAGGCTTTGATGTTGAGTGCAAAAGAGCAGTAAAAAGGGTGAAACGCTTTTTGTTTGAAGGTATTTCTTTTTACAAACTAAACATTTTGAAGGTCTTGGGGTTATACCCACATGACCCCTAGGCCAACTTCCTTTTTTTTGCCCCTTTTTCCCTTAAATGCAGTGGTTTTTCCCAAAGAGAAATTCAACCTGCACATTTTTGAGCCCCGCTATAAAGAGCTGATTCAACACATTAAAAATGGGGATTCTCGATTTGGCTTGGTACCTGTTTTAAATGGAACTCCCGCCGAATGGGCTACCATTTTAGAGATCGACCTTATCGATACAACTTATCCGGACGGCTCTATGGACATCAAAACCACCGGCCAACATTGTGTACGAATTTTGGAGTTTTTTAAAACGGCCCCCAATGCCTCTTGGCCTGCTGGAATTGTAACCGAAAACCACGAACTGCATACCTTCCACAGCCAAGCCGAAGCCGATTCTACCGTTTGGGAAGTTTTTAGAGAAAGCCTCATTAAGTTGGCCCACGTTCTAAACATTCCCGAACGCTTTGTGCCCAACAGCAATAATTTCGCATCCTTTCAGGTGGCTCATTACCTCAATTTACCCATCGAACGCGAATTTAAATTGCTTACCCTGCCCAGCGAAACCGTACGGCAAACCGAAATTTTAAGCCATTTGCGCGAATTTCTTCCTAATTTAGTCCACCGCGAAGAAATTAGAAAACGGGTCGCTCTAAATGGTCACTTTAAACACATTCCCCCTGCCAAATGGTAAATCCATTTTAACGGCTTTTTTCCTTTTCGTTTTTTTTGCAAGCTCCAAAGCCAATCCCGATTCCCTTCAAGTTCGCCTGCAATTAAACCGGGTTGAAAACGATCGAATTCAAGTGCATTTTCGTTGGACGGCTGCCCTTAAACCCCCTTTTCAATTCCGCATGCCCCGAATGGTTCCCGGCACCTATGCCGTGTACGATTTCGGACGTTTTGTCGATTCTTTGTTTTACTGGCAAAAGGCCCAACGGTATTTTCTAGCCCCAACCGATGCCAATACTTGGAATATTCCAGCCCAAGCCGATTCCTTGGATTATTGGGTGCAGGATAGTTTTGACGACAGCCAAATTTTAAACCGGGTTTTTGAACCTGCGGCCACATCTTTTGAAGAAGGAAAGGTTTTTCTGCTGAATACCCACGGCATTGTAGGCTATATTGCCGGACAAGAGGGCCGCCTGCCTTATGCCCTTCACCTTCAATTGCCCACAGGTTTTTTGCTGAGCAGCGGCAACGATGCTCAGCAGCATGGCAATTCGGCTTTTCTGAAATACCGGAATTACCACCAACTTATTGATCAACCCTTGCTTGCAGCCCAGCTCGACACAGCCTATCTGACCGTGGGCAATTGCCAAATTGAAATTGCCGTTTACCACGAAAAGAAAGAAATTACAGCCCAAGAAATTAAAGAGGTGCTGCAACCGCTTATGAATGGAATTCATTCTTATTTAGGTGGACAGCTGCCGGTGAATAAATACAGTTTTTTGTTTTACATCAGTTCCGAATTACGCCCCTCGGCCGGTGCCCTAGAACATGGAAACTCTTCGGTGTATTTTTTGCCGCTCATTACCCGCGAGTACCTTCTGAACATGATTCGCGACGTGGCCTCCCATGAATTTTTTCATATTCTAACCCCATTAAACTTACATTCAGAGCAAATCCATCAGTTCGATTACCACAATCCCAGCATGTCGCGGCATTTGTGGTTGTACGAAGGCGCCACCGAATACACCAGTGCCTTGGTTCAGGTGCGGGCTGGAATGATGAGCCCCGACGCCTTTTTGGAATGGATTGCAGAGAAAATTCGAGGAGCCGCACCCTACGGTGACAACCTTTCCTTCACCGAACTTTCTTTAAACTGCCTCGGAAAAACAAAGGCCCAATATGGGAATGTGTACCAAAAGGGAGCCTTGCTGGCCTTGGGATTGGATTTGTGGCTTCGCCAGTTGAATCCAGACCGGGGCTTCCCTGAATTGATGCAGGAGTTAATGCAGCGCTATGGGCCAGAACGGCCTTTTGCCGATTCGGCCTTAATTTCTGAAATAGCAACCTTACACCCCGGGGGGGGCCTGCCCACGTTTTTTAAAAACCACGTTGAAGGCAGTCTGCCTTATGGGGTACTTAGCACGGCGGGCTTGCCTTTAGACGGAGCCCATTTAAAATCGGCCTTGGCCTTGGCCGGAATTTCCTACCGAAACCGCGATACCTTGTTGTGCATCGACCCGGGTTTTTTGCCCTCTGAGTTGGGTTGGAATGGCCGGGAACAACATGCCTATATTCCAAGCAGGCAGGTTTTAACCAAAATTGGAAAGAAGGCCGGCTTGCGCATGGGCGACAACATCTTTTCGGTTGGCGGAATTTCTATTCCCTCGGCCAAAGAGCTTAAAAAGTTCCCCCAAGCCCTTTGCGCCCTTCAACCGGCTGAATTTGTAGAATTGCGAATTGGGCGACTTAAAAAAAGAGGTATTAAAGAAAAGCGGGTTCGACTTCCCCTGCACCGAATTCCATGGGTGAGCGGGCTAGAACTGAATTGGATGGATAATCAGAACAGCGAACAACAAAAGATTAAATCAGCATGGCTCAATCAACCCTAACCGACTTGGCGGCGTGCGTGGCCGAATTTCACGATGCCTTTCAAATTGGAAACAACCACAGTCCGAATCGGCTTGGTGCCGAGGAGCAAGTGCTGCGCTACTCGTTGATGCGCGAGGAAAACGAAGAGTATTTGGAGGCAGCTCAACAGGGCAACCTGATTGAAATTGCAGACGCTTTGGGCGATCAATTGTACATCTTGTTGGGAACGGCCTTGAGGCATGGATTGATGGACAAGATGGAAGCCGTTTTCTTAGAAATTCACAGGTCAAACATGTCGAAGTTGGATGCCGAAGGAAAGCCCATTTTTCGGGAAGATGGAAAGGTGTTGAAAAGCGACAGGTACTTTCGACCCAACATTGCCGCCTTTTTTAAGGAAGAAGAGTTGGGTTTGTGAGGATTTCGGTAAAACCCATTCGCCAATAAAGACCTGCGTTTTTTGCTGGAATTCTGGGTGCAGGATATCGGACATGGTTTTATTCTTTTGATGCCAATTCTTGCTCGATCTCTTTGATGGTCTGATAATATAATTGTACGCTTCAGAAAGTGTTTTTGATTTAGTACGAATTTCAACAAGGCTATTTTAACACGGGCAATTTTTATCCGATCATTGACCTCTTTAAGCCATGTGAATTGGGGTAGTTCAAAATAGGTTTTATTTAAAACGACCTACAAACGGAGCCATCTATTTGTTGGTTGTTGGCGGTTTTGGCCGAAACTGAAATAAGATTTCAGGGGCATTTTTTATTGTGATGGCCTGCGGTAGGGATTGAACCGAGTAGCCCGTAAAGGCCTGGGGCCTGCGTGCGCGCGACAGGCAGGGCGACCTTGGGAGCCCCTGCCTGGCCGCTGCACGCAAGCCCCAGGACTGCGGACTACCGGTGAAAGCCCGGCAACCGCCCCCAAAAACCCCTATCTTTTTTGCAAGATGATGCGTTGAATTATTCTGAAATCGTCTTTGAACAGAGCCAAATAGTACATTCCAGAGGGCAAGTGGCTGATGTCGGGGCGGAAATCGCTGCCGCGTTCGATGCTCCAGGTTTGCACCACGCGGCCGCCCAGGTCGAGCAGATGCATGGTGCTGCCTTGAAGGTTGCCGCCCTCTAAGCGCAATTGAAATGGGCCGGTGCTGGGATTTGGGAATACGGTAAGGCGGATGCCGTCGGGGTTGCTGTTGTTGGGCTGGTCTTGCAGTTGCTCGAACCATTTTTCAACGTAGCGAACTTGATTGCTGTCGATGCTGGGGTTTTCAGGTTTGCTGCAATCGGGCATCCATGTAAATCGGTAAAGGATGTCGGCCAACAGGGCATTCAGCTTTTGCACGTTGAGCGAAGCGGCGACGGGTGCGCGGTGGCTGCCGCCCACTTTGCTGTCGTCGGTTAAGCTGGTATAGGTTCCGTTGGTGGCCAGGGCGATGGACCGCATTAAGAATTCGGCGCTGGCGTCCATGCCGCTGCAAGCCAAGGTAACGATGCGAATGCCTCTGGCGGCAGCTTCGGCTGTAAGGGTTTGCATGCGGATTTTAACCAATTCATCTTGGTGGGGAGGGGCGTCCAAGGCAATGAACAGGATGCGGGTGCGTGCTTCGGGGTTCCAGCTCAGTCTGCGAAGGGCTACTTCAAGGGCCTCGTCAACGGCTTCGGGAAAATCGCCTCCGCCGCCGGCGGCTTGTGCACTGAGGAAAGAACGGGCGGCCGAGCCTTTTTCAAAATCTTGAAAGCGCGTTAGGTACTCATCGCCATGGTCGCGGTACACCACGGCAGCGGTTCTGAATTCTAGGGTTGAGTTGCGGGCAATGGCTTTTTGAATCACGTCGTCGAGTTCCGATTTTAGGTAGTTTAGTTCATCGCCCATGGAACCGGTGGCGTCCACCACAAATGCGACATCTACTTTGTTTGAGTTTCGGCAGGGTAGATTTAAGGTAAATTCCAATTGCCTTGTTCTCCAACCTTTGGCTGGGGCGTCGAAGTTCTGGCGGGTTTGGGTTCCGGGTTTTCCGGCCACAAGGGTCCATTTTCCTTTTACCTGAGCTGAATCGCGGAACAAATGGGCCCACAATTCGGCGTGGCCTTGGTTGTCGGTTAGGGCGCTCCACATTAAATTTCCGGAAGGGCCAATCAAGTCAACGGGAACGTTGGCAAGAGGCTGGCCTTCGCTGCCTTGCACATACACCGCAGTGCGGAAACGGGGGAAAAGGCTCCAGGCCTTGCCGCCCGACAAAAGGGTAGGCAGGGCGCTTTTTTCCCAAAAGCTCCATTGCAAAAAATCATTGACTTCGCCGGCAGTCAGCGTTCCTGCCCCCGGGGCAACGGGGCTTGGACTGTCAGTGGCAACCGAACCACTGCGCGATTCCATCCGTTCAGATTCTGCCGCCATGGGTATGGCATCGTAGGCAACCGAGCGGCTGGCTTCCCGTTTGTATTTGGTTGAAGGCTTGCCTTCGGTTGTTGAGCTGCTTAATTTTCGGGAATCAAATTCGTGGTTGGAATGTGTGGGCAAGTCGGGAGGGGCTTGGGCAAAAAAGCCGGGTTTTAAATCGAGGGCATGCAATTGGGGGTTGCTGTCCACCGTTAGGAACCAGCGTCCGAAGGACTGCATGCCGGTGCTTTGGATGTCGAGGCGGTAAAGGCCTGGTCTTAAATCAATCCAAAGGGTGTCTCCGGGCAAGCGTTCTCCGCCAAAAACAAGGCTGTCGTTGTGGTATAAGGTGAAAATATGGGCTTGGTCGGAAAACCGTGGACTTGCTTTTGTGCTGAAAACGATGCCTGAAAGGGGCAGGCGTTCTTTTGGAGTTTTAATTCCTGCAAGGGCCCAAAGGGTTGCAAGGAATGCGGTGGTAAGAACAAGGTAATTTCTCATGGGTTGGATTTTTTATACCCTGTTATACTCTTCAAAGCGAAGTAGGTTCACCTGGGGTTCAACTTATTTTAAGGCCTAGGCAAAAGGCCTTTGGTACCTATGAAAATTGCATAAAATAGAAGGGGAAATGGGTGCAAGGGGCAGTTAAATAGCCATCTAAGCTAAACGGAGGGGGCTAATTGCTTCAAATAAAATCGATGTCTTCTCGCACGGGGACCTTCATTAAAACATCGATGGCTTCGCGGGCTGGGAAGCCGTCGTACAAGACCTTGTACACCATTTTGGTTATGGGGGCTTTAAGGCCGTTTGCTTCCAGAATTTTGAAGATAACGCGGGTAGTTTCAACGCCTTCGGCGGTTTCTTCCATCAGGTTTTGAATTTCTTCTAAGGATTTGCCTTTAGAAAGCCACATGCCCACGGTAAAGTTTCGGCTGTTGACGCTGCTGCAGGTAGCCATTAAATCGCCAAGGCCGGCAGCTCCAAGGAAACTGGCTAGGGTTCCGCCTAAGTGCCGTCCGATGTGAATCATTTCGACCATAGCGCGGTTTATCAGGAGCGCTTTGGCGTTTTCGCCGAGTTCAAAGCCATGCAGGGCGCCGGCGGCAATGGCCATGATGTTTTTTAGGACGCCGGCCAATTCGATGCCGCGTAAATCTTCGGCCACCAAAACTTGAAAGCGAGGGCTTCGAAGCAGGCCGGGGATGTACTCTAAGACCTCGTGGTTTTGCGATGCAACGACGGTGGCGGCGGGTTTTCCTTCGGCGATTTCGCGGGCCAAATTGGGACCGGCCAGGCAACCGATTTTAGTGGATCCTGTAAGGTCGTGAATGAGTTCGCTCATAGTTCGAACGCCGGGTCCGTTGTATTGAGCGTCAAGGCCTTTCACTCCGTGCACCAAAAAATGAGCATTGGTAATCATGGGAGCAAAGCGTTTGAACACCTCGGCCATGTTTTGGCTGGGAACCACAGGGAAAATGGCTTTCGCTTGGCACAGTTCTTCGGGGTTTCCGGTTAGAACGATGTCGGGGTGCAAGGATTGTCCGGCGCAGGTTCGGGTATTCATTGCCGCCTGAAGAACCTCTGCATTGCGAATAAAAAGACAGGTAGGTTGATTTTCTACCAGCAGATTGGCGATGGCAGTACCAAAGCTTCCACCACCAATTACTCCGGCCACAGGGTTCATGGGTTCAAAAGTACTAAAAACCAAGGCCTGACCAACAAAAGGTATGAAGTGTTCAATCGGATTGCTGGGATTTGTCTTCTTGATTATTTCAGGAAGAGCAGTTCCCGGTATTTAGGGAGGGGCCAATCGGCGTCGTCGATCATCAATTCCAGTTTATCAACATGGTATCGTATTTGGTCTAAGAAAGGCCGAACTTGATGGCAATAGGCTTTGGCTTTTTCTCGGGTATCTTCAAGCGCGTTGGCGGTTTTTCGGGCCTCGGTCATCTGTTCCACCAAAATTTGAACCTGTTGAATGTGCAGGGACATTTCGCGGATGTATTCTAGGGGGCCTAGTTCGGTCATGCCAAGGTTTTGCAACCCTTGTTGGTGTTGAACCAAGAGGTGTTGGTATTTGATGGCGGTGGGCACCACGTGGTTTCTGGCCAAATCGCCTGCAATACGGGCCTCAATTTGAATTTTCAAGATGTATTCTTCCAGCAGAATCAGGGTTCTGGCTTCCAGTTCTTCGGCACTAAAAATTCCGAGCTTTCCAAACAGGTTTTTGGCCTTTTTGCTCAGCAAGGCATCTAAGGCTTCGGGGGTAGTGGGGGTGTTGGGGAGTTTTCTTTTTTCGGCCTCTTTTTTCCAGGCTTCGGCGTAATTGTCTCCTTCAAAAAGAATGGCTTTGGATTCTTTGAGCATAGAGCGCAGCAATTTGAGTACCACCTCTTCGCGCTTCAGGCCTTTTTCAAGTTGTTTTTCGGCGGTTTCCGCAAAATCGTGGAGAACTTCTGCCACGGCAGCATTCAGGGTAGTCATGGGATCAGAGCAAATTCCGAGGGAGCCCACGGCCCTGAATTCGAATTTATTGCCCGTAAAGGCAAAGGGAGAGGTTCGGTTTCGGTCGGTATTGTCGAGCAGGATTTCGGGCAATTTTGAGATACCAAGTTTTAGGTACACATTGTCGCCTTTTTGCACGTTGAGTTCTTCGTTTTTTTCGAGTTCCGATAAAAATCGGGTTAATTCTTGGCCTAAGAACACGCTCATAATGGCTGGGGGCGCTTCGTGGGCTCCCAGGCGCAGGTCGTTCGAGGCCGAAGCGATGCTGGCCCGAAGCAAATCTGCATGCCGGTGAACGGCTTGAATGGTGCAGACCAAGAAAGTGAGGAATTGCAGGTTTTCCTTTGGTTTTGACGAGGGGGAGAGCAGGTTTTTGCCTTGGTCGGTGATAAGCGACCAGTTGTTGTGTTTGCCGCTGCCGTTGATGCCTTTAAAGGGTTTTTCGTGGAAAAGAACCTTAAAGTTGTGTTTTTCGGCCAGGCGTTCCATGATGTCCATCAGAAGCATGTTGTGGTCAATGGCCAGGTTGGCTTCTTCAAATTGGGGGGCCACTTCGAATTGGCCTGGGGCGACCTCGTTGTGGCGGGTGCGAACGGGAATACCCAGGCGGTGTGCCTCGGTTTCAAATTCCACCATAAAATTGGTAACGCGCCGGGGAATGCTGCCAAAATAATGGTCGGACAGTTGTTGTCCGCGGGCGGGGGAATGTCCGAAAACGGTTCTTCCGCACATAACAAGGTCGGGCCGAGCCAGGAACAGGTGGCGGTCAATCAAAAAATATTCTTGTTCAATGCCAAGGCTTGGTTTAACGGAGTTAACCTGCCGGTCAAAAATTTGGCAAACCCGGGTAGCGGCCTTGTCGATGGCCTCGACCGCTTTAAGTAGGGGAGCTTTGTGGTCGAGAGCTTGGCCTGTGTAGGCCACAAAAACGGTAGGAATGCACAGAGTTTTGGCCAAAGCTGTTTCGTAGATAAAAGCGGGGCTGGTGGGGTCCCAGGCGGTATAGCCACGGGCTTCGAAGGTAGAGCGGATTCCCCCGCTGGGAAAAGAAGAGGCATCGGGTTCTTGTTGGACCAAAGCGGTGCCTCTAAAGGTTTCAATGGGGATGTCGCCTTTAAGTTCGAAGAAGGTATCGTGTTTTTCGGCAGTGGTACCGCGCAGGGGGTGGAACCAGTGGGTAAAGTGGGTAGCGCCGTGGCTCATGGCCCAATTTCGCATGCCGGTAGCCACAGCATCGGCCAGGTCGGCGTCCATTTTGGCACCTTCGTGGATGCATTTAAGCATTTGTTTGGCTTGAGGAGGAGAAAGCCATTTTTGCATGGTGGAGTCGTTGAACACCAATTCGGCAAAATAGTCAGAGATGGGGGCCTTAGGTCTGGCATAGGGCTCAAATTTGTGTTGAGCGATGGCTTGAACGGCAGAAAAGCGTGGATTTTTCATTTTACCCTTAAAATTTAGGGGTAAAAGTAAGAAATTGCTTTGTTTTTTTGGGATATGCCTTTAAAAAATGGGGGTTTTTTGGGGAAATTAAAAAAACAAGGTTGGGGAGTGAGGGGTTGGGTGGCTGCTCGTTTCTGCAGTAGCGAGGTATGCCAATTCAGCCCATTTTTGGGGATTGAATTGAATGCAATCGGTTATTGGTCGATGTTGTTTTTTTACGCCGCCTGCGGCAGGGATTGAACCGGATAGCCGGAAAGGTTGCCGGCTTGCTGCCCGCGTGGCGCGGAGGCGACTTTAGGAGCCACCGCAAGCCCGCTGGGCAGCTGGCCGGCAGCCGCGGACTATCGGTGAAAGCCCGCAGCCGCCCCTAAAAAAAACATTTTACCTGAGCCGGATTGCCTAGGGCCGTAAATAAAAAACCCGGCTCAGTGAACCGGGCTTGTTTATTGAAGTTGTAGCGAGGACGGGAGTTGAACCCGTGACCTC
Source organism: uncultured Flavobacteriales bacterium (assembly GCA_903837495.1). GTDB lineage: Bacteria > Bacteroidota > Bacteroidia > CAIKAF01 > CAIKAF01 > CAIKAF01. The sequence goes on from CAILUT010000009.1 coordinate 50,913, forward strand.
AGGGTTATGAATCCTGCGCTCTAACCAACTGAGCTACCTCGCCAAAAAGGAGTGCAAATATAGGGAACGCAATTTGGTTTTCAAAAAGGCGGAGCTGCATGCGGCTTAATGGGTTGGTTTTTAGGCATTTGGTTGAAATGTGCTGCAGCAAGCTTAGGTCTTTAACTGTTTGAATCGGTTCTTTTTAGGCTGATTGGCATTGGGCGTGCCGGGTGGGCAAACCAATGCCGAAAAAGAAGGTCGAGTTAGCAATATTTGATTATCTTGTAGCGTATTAAACCCAATTTCGCCTTGAATTCTACCCTAGAACTGGAATATTTGGTTCGATCGAGCCCCAAGATTTTGTTTAAATTTTTAAGCAATCCTGATTCGTTGCAAGAATGGTTTGCCGATAAGGTCAACAAAGAGCAAAATGTATTTTCGTTTGTTTGGGACGGAGAGGAAGAGCAGGCGGAGTTGCTGGATTTTAAAGAGGCGGAAGCGATTCGGTTTCAATGGATAAATGGGGAGCGAGCCGGAGCTAGTTTTGGTTTTCGCATTGAAAAAGACGATTTAACTGGAGGGGTGGCGTTGTGGATCAGCGATGAGGTGCCAAAGGGGAAAACGCAGGAATACACCCTAATTTGGAATGCGCAAATTGAGGCCTTGATGAAGGTTCTAGGCTCCTGATTGCCTACCTTTGCCGCATAGGTTGAGCATGAAACGTTTAGGTGTCCTGTTGCTGCGCATGTATGTAGGTCCGTTTTTTATGACCTTCTTTATTGCCTTGTTCGTGTTGGTTATGCAGTTTTTGTGGAAACACATTGATGACTTGGCCGGAAAGGGATTGGATTGGCTGGTTATTTTTCAACTTTTGTTTTATGCCAGTGCCACCTTGGTGCCATTGGCCTTGCCCTTAGCGGTTTTGCTGTCGTCTATTATGACCATGGGGCAGTTGGGCGAGAACCTGGAGCTGGTGGCGGCGAAGTCGTCGGGGATTTCGTTGTTGAGGCTGCTGCGGCCTTTGGTGGTGTTTATTTTGGTTGTGGGATTGGGCGCCTTTTTATTTAGCAATTACCTCATGCCGGTGGCCAATTTTAAGGCAAAAAACCTGCTGTCGGCTATACGTTCTACTCGACCGACCTTGGAATTGCAGGAGGGGGTGTTTTATCAGGGTTTGTCGGGGGTTTCTGTATTTGTGGGGAAAAAAGATCCGGACGGAAAAACCATTTACAATGTGATGGTGTACGACCACAGCCGTGGGGGCACAGGAGCTTCAAGGGTAACATTGGCAAAAAAAGGAAGGATTTATCCCACCACCGACGAAACCTATTTGGTTTTAGAGCTCAACGATGGGATACGCTACGATGATTCGGATTTTTATTTGCAGCAATACGGGAAAATGCGCTTGTTTACCGAATCCTTTAAAAACCAACAGCTGTGGATTGATATGTCGTCGTTTACGGTAGATACCAAATCGAACCGCGATTATTTGAAACATTCGTACACCATGATGAATGTGGTGCAGTTGCAGGAGGTGTACCGAAGCATTCGCAGCGACTTGAAAAAGCAACAGCTGTATGAGGCAAACCAGCAGTTGGGGCAAATGCAGGGAAGGGATTTTGGTTCGAATCGGGGTCCTGCTGATGCTCCCACCTTTCCCATTGAACAGGTGTCTGCCAGCCCAGAATCGACCAGGCCGGTTGCCGAAATAGACCTTAAACGGGAGTCGGCCATGGCCGTTTTTTCTAAACCTGAGTACCAAACGGTGATGGCCGAGGCAAAGAATCAATGGGCGGGCTTTCAGCAGCAAGCCGAGCAGCGGATTCAGAATGCAGAAGCCACCGAGAAGAATTTGGTGATTAATCGGGTAGAATGGCACCGTAAATTTACCCTGGCTTTTGCTTGTGTGGTGTTCTTTTTTATTGGAGCTCCCTTGGGTGCCATCATTCGAAAAGGGGGATTGGGATTGCCCCTTATTCTGTGTATTCTTATTTTTATTGGGTATTACGTGTTTTCAACCTTAACCGAGAAGTCGGCAAAAAACATGAATTTGGATCCGTTTTGGGGGATGTGGTTGAGCAGCCTTGTGTTGCTGCCCATTGGTTTGTTTTTGACCTTAAAGGTATCAACAGAAAGTCCGTGGTTTCGATTGGAAACCTATTTGCGATGGATGCGTCAGCGGTGAAAGGTAGGGTCTTGTTGCTGTGTTCAAAGCCTCCGTTTCCGAGCTTAGACGGGGGCTGCAAGGCAACGGCATCGATGCTTCAACTGCTGTCGGATTGTGGGCTGGAAGTGGATGTATTGACCTTTTCAACCTACAAGCATCCGTTTGACCTTGGGGCATTTCCAGCGCCTTGGAATACCGCCGAGCGGTGTTGGGAATTGCCCATGGATACCCGGCCAAGGGTGCTTGATGTTGTTCCATTTTTGTTTTCGAAGGCGCCTTATCAGGTTCTGCGGTTTACCCGTTTTGCAAAAAGGGAGTTTAAACAGATTCAACAACGGGTAAGGGGAAATACCTACAGCTTGGTGGTGTGGGACAGCTTGTATTCCCGGTCTATTTGCGGGGAATTGGAATTTACGGGGAGTCCAAAGCAGGTGCTGCGCATCCACAACGTAGAGCACCGCATTCAGCGGTTTTCAAAGGTTCCGGCTGTTTTGAGCTTTCTTTTTCAGAGAGAAACCGATCGGCTTGCCCGGTTTGAAGTGATGCACTGGGGGCAGGTTGATGAAATATGGGCAATGACCGAAGCGGATGCTCAGGAGGTTGCGGTGGCAGTATCAAAGCCGGTGCGGACTCTACCTGTTCCTTTAAAAACAGCATTGCAGGAATGGCCCCAGGGGCCGGTGCGGTTTTTTCATTTGGGGGCCATGGATTGGTTGCCCAATCGGGAAGGCTTGGATTGGTTGCTGGAACAGGTCTGGCCTATGGTATTGATGGACTGTCCTCAAGCTGAATTGCATTTGGCGGGACGTTCGTTTCCGGCGGGGTACGCTGAGGGAATTAGGGGGGTCGTGGTTCATGGGGAGGTGGAGGATGCCGAGGCATTTTCGGCTCAGCATCATGTTTTGGTGGTGCCGGTGCGCAGCGGTTCTGGATTGCGCATAAAAACAGTGGAGGCGGCTTTGCAGGGACGAATGGTGGTGAGCACAAAGGTAGGGGCGGAAGGGTTGCCGGAATCGGTTAGGATGTATTTGTTGGAAGAGTCGCACCCTCAATTGTTTGCAAAGGTCATGATTCAATGTTGCCGTCGTGCCGAGGAGCTCAAAGGAATGGGGGAACAACTTCGTGCGGCCATGTTTGCGTTTGCCGGTTGGGAATCGGCCCGAATAAACTTGAAAAAGGTGCTGCAATCATGAGTATGACCTTTGTTTTAATGGGTTTGATTGCCTTGGTTAGCCTGCTTGGATTTTGGTTGCCCTGGTTGAAGGCTGCAGGCTGCTTTTCGCCGTACGAAACGGTGCATCAGGGAAAGTGGTGGCAGCTGTTTACCCATGGATTTTTTCATGCCGATGGCATGCATTTGGCTTTGAATTTATGGGTGTTTTATTTGATGGGAAGTCCGGTAGAATCGTATTTGGGACTTGTTCAGGGTGATCGGGGCTATTTGTCTTATTTGGCCTTGTTTGTGGGTGGTTTGCTGTTTTCATCGTTGTGGGCGTTGCTCACCAAATCGAACCGGCCGAATTACCGGGAGTTGGGAGCCTCGGGGGCAGTTAGTTCAATGTTGTTTGCATTTATACTCATCAATCCCAACCAAAAGCTGTACTTCATATTTTTGCCTGGGATAGGCATACCTTCTGTGTTTTTTGGTTTGGCTTATTTGGGCTATTCGGCTTGGATGGCTCGGCGAAATTCAGATGGAATTGCCCACGACGCCCATTTTACTGGAGCTCTTTTTGGAATTGGGTATATGTTGATGGTGAGGCCAGAACTTGGGGTGTATTTAATGGAATTGGTTCGGTATTATTTGGGAATATGAGCGAATTGATTTGGTTTGAGGGCCGGTGGACACGCACCGATTTAATTCCGGCTTCGGCGTTTAAACGGGCCTGGGCCTATGGCGAGTTGATTTTTGAGACCTTCCGGTCGGATTCTGGGGGCATCCCATTTTTGAGACGGCATGCGGAACGGATGGAGCAATCTTTGGGGCTAATGAACTCGGCCGGAATTCCGGCTGATTTGGCTGCCTTGTTTCAAGCTTGGGCGGAGCAGGCTCATGTGCAGTGTCGGGAGCCGCATTTGGCCTTGAGGGTAAACGCGTACAGGAGTGGTTTGGGTTTGTTTGACGGGGCCAAGGAATGGTCGTTTTTCGTATTGCCCAGGGCCATTGAATCGGCAGAAAGAATGGCCTTATTGCCATTAAAGGTGGAATTGTTGCCTTTTGAGGATGGGCTTGTTCCGGGGCGGGGAGGAATGAAAACATCGAATTATGTGCCGTATTTGAGGGGGAGTTCAGGCGATTCAAATAGGGAAGGGGTATTGCTTGGGCCCGAGGGGCAGCTTTTAGATGGGCTTAGGAGCCATTTGGTTTTTCAAATGAAATCGGGGGAATACATTAGTCCAGTAGAGGAGAATGGGATGTTGAGGAGTTTGTCGAGGCAACGGGCTTTGGCGTGGTTTAGGGAAAAGGGCTTGGCCTTGACGGAAGGGCGGGTTTATAAAGCGGAGTTGGGGCAGGTTGGGTATGCTTGGGCGGGGAATGCGGTTTGGGGGTACCGGCCCATTTCGGAGGTAGGGGGTATTTTTTTAGAAATGCGTGAATTGATGCCTGTTGGGGATTTTTGGAACTGGGAATAAAGGAACTGCAAGGTTGGACATTGGTTCAAGCATGGATGGCAATAAAGTAGCCTTTTCTCTTTTAAAGTGGGTAGCGTTCTTCCCAGATTTGGGGGCGAGGGAGTTCTGAGAGGAAATTGGGATTGGGGGGCCAGCCGGCATTTTTTTTAAGGCTATCAATTTTCAGCAGAGCGGCCAAAGAGATGGCATCGGTAATGGTTCCGTTTTTAGCCCATTCAATGGCTTGGTCGATGTGGCAATGCTGAAGGGTAAGCTGTTCGGTTTCTTCGGGCAGGGCGGTACCTTGTTCAAGTCCGGTGGCAATAAAAACCGTAGCGTGTTCATCGGTGACGGAATTGCTGGTGTGCAAATCGAGTAAATAATGGAAATGGGCGGCACTGAGGCCGGTTTCTTCGGCCAGTTCTCGTTGGGCGCCGAGCAAGAGGGGTTCACCGATTGGGCAACCTCCCTCGATGATTTCCCAGGAATAGGTATTGAGCGGATATCGGTATTGGCCAACCAAATAGGTGAAACCCTGGGAATCGATGGGCACGATACCGACCGCTACATTTTTAAAGGAAACGACACCATAGATGCCCGGGTTTCCGGCGGGATTGAGTACTTGGTGTTCTTGTACTTGAATCCAGGGATTGGAATAAACGAGTTTGGTGTGTTGTGTAACCCAGGGGTTTGTTTCCTTCTTATTTTGTCCCTTTGACATCGGGTTGAGTTCCTTCCGATTTGCTAATGGCATCACGCATTTGGGTATCGCTTTGCAGGTTTTGCATGCGGTAATAATCCATGATTCCAAGGTTTCCGGAGCGGAAGGAATCGGCTATAGCTTTTGGAATTTCAGCTTCGGCCTCAATTACTTTAGCACGGGCTTCTTGGGCGGCGGCTTTCATTTCTTGTTCTAGGGCGATGGCCATAGCGCGGCGTTCTTCGGCTTTTGCTTGGGCGATGTTTTTATCGGCTTCGGCCTGGTCCATTTGCAATTGGGCACCGATGTTTTTTCCAACGTCAATATCGGCAATATCGATGGAAAGGATTTCAAAGGCGGTACCGGCATCCAAGCTTCGGGCTAAAACTGTTTTTGAGATGCGGTCGGGATGTTCGAGTACTTCTTTATGGGAAAGAGCGGCGCCAATGGAGGAAACGACGCCTTCGCCGATTCGGGCAATAATGGTGTCTTCGCCCGCTCCCCCAACCAAACGGCGGATGTTGGCACGAACTGTTACCCGGGCTTTTGCAATCAATTGAATTCCGTCTTTCGCTACACCTGCAACGGGCGGAGTATGAATAACCTTTGGATTGACCGACAACTGCACGGCTTCAAAAACATCGCGCCCTGCTAAGTCAATGGCGGTTGCTGTTTTAAAGTCAAGGTCAATGTTGGCTTTGTCGGCCGAAATTAGCGCGTTAATAACGGGCAGCAGGCGGCCACCGGCTAGAAAGTGTGCTTCGAGTTCGTCTCTATTCACAGTTAAGCCAGCTTTGGTTGCGGTTACCAAAGCTTTTACGATGATGCTTGGCGGAACCTTACGGATGCGCATAAAGGCCAGTTGGAATAGGTCAATGCGGACGCCCGCGAACTGGGCAGAAATCCACAGTCCAAAGGGTAAGAAATAAAAGAAAACCAAGAAGAAAAGCACTACTGCGCCAAGAATAATAAATACGGAAGCCATAATTAGGAATTGGATTTGATGTAAATGTACTGATTTTCGATCCGTTCAACTAGGATAGGGGTGCCGGATTCCAAATAATCTCCGTTTGCATAGACTTCGTGCAGTTGATTTAAAATTTCAGCCTGCCCAATGGGATTGCATCTGGTTGTAGTTATTCCGGTCATTCCGGCCAGAATTTGACCGGATTGGCTTGGAGCTTTGGAGCCAATAGCTGATTTCACTTCAAATCGATTCCAGGTTTTGGAGCGCAGCCCCAGGATGCCAAGTCCACCCGAAATTCCAACGGCAGAACCGGTAAACAACCAAGCTTGAAGGCTTTCTAAATAATAAAAAGCGAGACCAATGGAAAGGACAGAGAGCAGAGCACCGACAACTCCAACAACGGTACTTCCAGGAATTAAAACAATTTCGACTGCAATCAATAGAAGGCCAAGAAGTAGAATTAAAACAAGGGAGGTTAGCGTCATTGCAATTAGGCTACGGTTGCGCTTAACCCACGCAAATGAAGTTCTTTTTTCATGCGAACCAGCCGGGGCTCTTCCCCTTCCTTAACAATGCACTTTCCGGTAAAGTGAACCAGATAGGCCGATTGTTCCGCTTGTTCGGTGTCGTGGCCACATACATCGATTAAGGTCTTAATGACCCAGTCAAAGGTGTTCACATCGTCGTTGTGTAAAATGAGGGAAGCGTCCTTGCCAGAATCCAATGCCAGGTCAGCTTCTTCAAGGTCTGATTGCCATAAAGGTGATTGCATAGGGGAGGGAAAAATTTAGGTCAAAGTTGTAAAAAACAAACCGACTTTTCAAGGCTTTTGTTCTACTTCCGATGGATTTTTTAATGGGCAAGTGGAAATTCCCAGCAGGGTGTACAAGCCACAAAAACCAACCAGGCCAGTTGCGAGCAAGGCTATTGCTCCGACAAGAAGCAACCAAGAAAACGTCCAATTTGAAGCTAAGGGGCTGAAATACAATCCCAAGAGACCGGCGGCTGCGATCCAACGAATCCACTTATCTATGTTTCCTACGTTTTTTTTCATGGGGCAAAATGGTTGATTTTGTTAAATGTACCAAGAAAAGCGCGAGCAACCAAGTTGCAAGGGCAATGAAAAGGTAAAGCTGAGGTTATTTTAAGGGTAAGGTATATTCCAGCGATTTAACAAAATTCACCGTAGCTACTACGGTTAAAAAACTTCGGGGTCCTTTTCCAAGCAGCAGCAAACTTCGGTTTCCTCGGTCAATGGAGTACATGGCGATGGTTTCGGGTTGGTCAAAATAATTCAAAACCAAGTGTTGCCCTTGCAGAAGCAAGCGTTTCCCTTCGGTGGTTTTTACTTTTTGCTCGTACTGGGTCCATTCCGATAGGTCGGCATTGATGGTTTTTACCCAGCTGCGCATAAATCCAACCAGGTCGTGGGGGGCTTCTTTTTTCCATTCAATCCAGAGCATTCCACGTTGCAGCGGGCCTGCCAGGGTATCCAATAAAAATTGTGCTTTTGCCTGCTCAGTTTCAAAGGTTTTAGAAACAGGGTAGCTCCAAGGTTTATGAACCACCCAGCCGAAAGGGTCTTTTTGCTGGGAAAAAGCGATTTGGCTAAAGGTCCAAACAAATGCTATTCCGAATATGGGGAACAACCTCATTGCCCTACACCCAATTTGATTAGAGCAAAAAGGGAGTAGTTCACCATGTCCATGTAGTTGGATTCAATTCCTTCGGATACGCTTGTTTTTCCTTGGTTGTCTTCAATCTGTTTGATGCGGTGAATTCGGTTCAAGAGCATGTCGGTTAAAGAGGATGTACGCATATCGCGCCAGGCTTCGCCATAATCGTTGTTTTTGGCTTTCATCAGTTCAAAAATTTCATTGGCTATGCTTTGGTACCAATCCAAAATGGGTTCTGTGTGTTCTGCTGGAGCATCAAGGTGGCCATTTCGGCATTGAATAATGGCCATTATGCAGTAGTTTACAATGCCCATGTATTCGGGTTCTACTCCTTCGGCGACTTGGGCTTGGAGTCCGCTCTCCAGGTTGCGGATGCGCCTCGCCTTAATCAACAATTGGTCGGTGAGGGATGCCGGGCGTAAAATCCGCCAATTGCTTCCATAATCTGCCAATTTAGCCTCAAATATGGATTTGCATACCTTTGAGGCTGCCTGATATTCCTGTTCTGTTTTTTCCATGCTAAAAACTGCTATGCAAACCTACCAATTTAGATGGAACAATTCCATTGTTTCGTTTCAACGGCCCTTGATTATGGGGGTCTTAAATGCGACACCCGATTCTTTTTTTTCTGGCAGCCGAAGCACCGAACAGGGCGAATTGGTTCAGCGTGCCAGGGCAATGCAAGCGGCTGGGGCCGATGTGCTGGATTTGGGTGGCATATCTACCCGCCCGGGGTCCGAAGCGATTTCGGTAGAAGCAGAATGGGAGCGGTTGAAAGGGTGCTTGGAGGCGCTGGCCGAGGCAGAACTTACCATTCCTTTGTCTTTAGACACCTATCGTAGGCCCGTTGCTGAAAAGGCATTGGCGTATGGGGTTGCCATCATCAACGATGTTTATGGGGGCGCATACGACCCAGAACTCCCTAAATTCGCCGCCGAACATTCCCTGGTTTATGTTTTAACTCACAGCCAGGGAACAGCCCAAACCATGCAGGTGAATCCACATTATTCCGATGTGGTTTCAGAGGTGATGCAGTTTTTTAGTGCCAAGCGGGAAGCCCTTTATGACCTTGGACTTCACGATTTGTGGTTGGATCCAGGGTTTGGTTTCGGAAAAACCATGCAACACAATTATGACTTGCTGCGTGCTTTGCCTTCGTTTCAAACGCTTTTTCCAGAACCTATTTTGGTGGGCCTTTCCCGGAAACGCATGATTCAAGAGGCCACAGGGCAAGGAGCAGAAGCATGCCTGCCGGGAACCCTGGCGGCTCAAACCCTTGCAATGGAATGGGGGGCCGGAATTGTTCGGGTGCACGACGTAGCCGAAGCTGTTCAGTGCCGCGCGGTTTGCTTCGCAGGTTTGGATTGATTTTGACCCATTTAAGGCCTAGATTTTTTTCGAGCTCCCAACCTCAGATTTATCAAAAAACAAGGAAAAAAGGGGTTTTCCTTAGTGGCCAACCAGCAACGGCAGGTTCCAGATGCGTTGGTTTGTGCTGATGTTCACCATGTAAAATCCAGAATCCCAATTTTCCATTGGAAGTTGTACCGTTTCTCGCTGTCCGCTTTTCCAAGCATAAACCACTTTTCCTTGAACATTCATCAATTTAACCTGGGCCTTTTCGTTTGGATTCAGTCCGGGTATTTCTAGGGTTAGGCTTTGCCCGGAACAAATGGGGTTGGGGTACAGAGCACAGGTGGCGGTACTTGAAATAGTAGGATTTGAGTTTACTTGTCCGGTAATATTCACCTTGTCAATAAAAAGGTTGTTGCCCCAATAGCCCCAATTTCGGAAGGCAATCATTAATTTGTTTGCCTGCAGGTAGTTTTGAAGCGAAACGGTATCGGTTCTCCATTGGTTGGCATTGGGCACAAAGTAATTTTGGTCGAAGGGTGCGGTGGAAAGGTCGGCTCCGCCTTTTTTATACAAAGACTGGAAGCTTTGTCCACAATCGCTTGAAATCAATACTTCAAGGGTGTCGGAATAATTTGAGGCATACGCCGTATTGGCCACATCAAAGGTTAGGTTCGATTCAATGGCATTGGCCGTTGAAAAAATGAACTGCAGGTCATCGTAGCTGCCTTGGGAGTCGATGTCAAAGTTGGCAAAGAGGGCGCTGTTTGAAGATTGACCAAAACTTCCCGCTTGGGGGCTTTTGGTCCATTGTCCTGATTGGTTTTGGTCGATGACGCGCCACGCGGGCGGAGGGAAGCTGCCTTCAAAATTTTCGGATATTTGGGTTGAGGGGCTGAGCCTTGAAACCCCCACAAAAACCGTGTCGCGGCTTTCGTTGCCCTGGGCATCCCGAATTTTTAAGGTAACCCTGTGGTTCCCGTCTTGAGAAAAAAACACCACCGGGTTTCGTAGGGTTGAGGTAGCGGGTTGGCCATTTTGAAAGGTCCATTCCCAAGTAGCGTTTTGGTGGTTCAAAAAGGAATAGTCTTCAAAATAGAACGAGTCTGGATCGCAGAGAACAAGCTGGTCAAGTTTGTCCACAGTAATTCTTGCGATGGGTAGAATGGAGGGCTCATCAAGGTCTTTTTCCCAAATCCCTTTTCCATACGAGGCCAGCCGGATTTTTCCATCGCGGTAAAACGGCCTGCCTATGTTTCCGTTGCAGTAGGTTGGAAGTCCGGTGTTGTCGATAATCCAACCCGAGCTGCTGTTGTTTCGGTAGTAGGCAGAAAATTGGGTAAACAGGTAAACGGCCCCATCGGTTCCGGCAATGTGGACCAAGGCTTGGGGCGATTCGTTGTTTAAAACAGCACTGCTCAGGTTGTTCCAGCTTGTTCCTCCATTGCTGGTTTTAAAAACCTTGTTTCCGTTTGAGCCATCGGGATAAGCGATCCACAATTCATTTTCGTTGAGGGGATTTAGGCTAAGGAGCATGCGGCGGCTGTTTCCGGGGGGGAGGCTAAGAGTTGCCCAAGTGGTTCCTCCATCGGTGCTTTTCCATACTTTACCAAGGTTTCCGGAGTTGGGTTGTTGATTTAAATAAATCACTTTTGGATTTGAGGAAGCGATTTCGATGTAGTGGATTCGGTCAAGGGTGTTGTTGCCAAATTGATGCACAAGGGAATAGGAGGCCCCGCCGTCCATGGTTTTCCAAAGGCTGTTCTCTTTGCCAATGTAGGCGATGGAATAGCAGTTGGGGTGAAATTCCATTTCACTGGATTCAGCGGCCCAGTAAGATTGATTGGGGAACATACCCACGGAAAAATAGCTGAGCGGATCGCCAAAGGCGTATGGGATCACCACCCCACCCACATCGGAATGGTAGGTTTTTCGATTGAAGCCTGGATTTACGTAACCGGTTGGGTCTTCAGCTCCGCCCAAGGACAGAAAATTACCGGCGCCGTAGTTCTCGTGGTGGGCCAAATTGCCGTTGTGGTAGAGTCCGCCCACCAAAACATCTTCGTTCCAGCCGCTTCCCAAACCCCAATAATCGCTGCCCCGAAGGCCTTGCATTTTAAAATCGGGTTGGGAGTTGAAAAAGTCGGTGGAACGGTAGATGCCCCCATCCGTGCTAATCCAATAATCGCCGTTTCCAACCCGAAAGTCCTGCATGTCCACGTGCATGTCTAAGGGGCCGCCCACGTAACCGGCCACCGATGAAAAGCTAGCTCCTCCGTCCTCCGATCGCCATAGGTTGAGTCCCCCAATTAAAAGGTGGTCGGCATTGGTTTGCGAGGCCATCAAGGCACAGTTGTAAAAACCCTGGTGGTAGGTCCAATTTGGATTGCCGTAGGCCAGATTTGGATGGGATGCGGTATATGGTCCGCCGGCAGGGCCATTTGGCAAGGTCCAAGATTGCCCGGCATCTGTGCTTTTGAATACGCCAATAAATCCGTAATCGTTGGGCTTTGAATCTCCGATTAGGTAGGCATATACTCGGTTTGGGTCGGCCGCCGATACGGCAAGTCTAGCCCCTCCGTCGTACCGAGCCGGGTCGGTTGAAGTGTACCAGCCATTGCTTTGCATGGCCCAAGTTGCTCCCATATCGGTGGAACGGAAAAAAGAACAGATGGATTGGCCCGGATCGTTTTTTAGCAGGTAAACCATGGAAGGATTGCTTGGATTGGCGGCCAGATCGTAGCTTTTTTCGGTGAACAATTGAACCCAATTGCTTCCGGCATCGGTTGAGCGGTAAAGTCCTTTTTCGGTGGCGGCTAAAACCACCAAACCTTGTGCTGGCTCCACCCATATTTCATTTACGCCCAGTTGGTTGTCGGGCAATACGTTTGTCCATTGATTTCCGGCATCGGTGGTTTTAAAAACGCCGAGGTTGCCACCAGCAAAAGCAATGGAGGGATTGCTGGGGTGCACTGCCAAAGCCGTAACGCCGTATCCAAAAAAATCATCGAGCGAAACACAGTCCCAGGTATTGCCCGCGTTTGAGCTGCGGTAAATTTCGCCCGGCTCGGTGCCGGCGTACATAATTTGGGGGTTTGAGGGGGAAATGGCTAAACTGTAAACGTTGGACTGGGTTTTTCCTTGCAAAAACTGGGGATTTGAAACAAAAAAGGGCCCAAGGGCCGACCAGGTGGCCGAACGGCTTCCCGATTGCTTGGACTCATAATTTTGAAGAAGGTCTGTCCATTCCTCTTGGCTTGGCATTTGCACCTCACCTTGGGGGTTGATGAAATTGGAAATACTTCGGCGCCAACGTTTGTAGTATTGCGTGTGAAAACTCTTTTGAAAAGGGTGTTGGGCATAGTAGGTTCGAAACAAAGAATCGACCTGAAATACATTGGGCGTAGCGCTGTACATCCGCTGAGCCCACTCGGGTAGGCCCGCAATTTCAAAAGAAGAGGGATTTTGCTGGCTCCAAATCGAACCCAGGCCAAGCGAAAAAAGAAAAATAAAAACCAGCCTTTTCATGCCATTTATATTTAAAACGTTTGAGGCACCTCCATAGGAACCAACTCTGATTTATCGGGCAGAAAGATACGAAAGGAACCCTTGTTTCGTTTGATTTTTAAACACATGCTTAATGCACATTTTCACATTATTGATTGTTCTTATTTTTATATATTAATCGCATGCCAAACGAATGCTGGCTCCCAGCAGGTTTTGGATACCGAGCTAATTGATCAGGCAGAGGCCCGTATTAAACCTTAGCAACAAATTTAAATTCCCGTCCGTCAAACAGGCCCAAATCAGAGAGTTTTAGTTCGGGAATAACCAGCAAAGCCATAAAAGATAAAGTCATGTAGGGGGCACGCAGAGGTGATCCCCAGGATTTTACTTGGGCATCGAGTTCCGAATACCTATTTCCCACTTCGACGGCTGAAGCGTCCGACATCAAACCGGCGTAGGGTAGGGGCAATCCTAAATTGATGTTTTCTGAGGCGAGGGCAGCGCTGACTCCACCTTGCATTTCCCGAATCCGCTCAATGGCCATGAGTAGAGAAGCATCATCGGCACCGACGGCTATAACATTGTGGGAGTCGTGGGCTACGGAAGAGGCAAAAGCGCCTTGTTTCAATCCCATGTTTCGGATAAAAGCCAAGGCAGGTGGAGCTTGGTGATAGCGGTTCACCACCACCAGCTTCAGCAGGTTTTGTTCGGGAGCCGCCAAGGCTTCGCCGTTTAAAGAGGGGGGGTGTACGGTTTCTGATTTGGTTAAAAGCTGCCCGTCTTCGGCAACAATGGTTTGAAAGGAGGGCTGAGAAGGAATCCGAAGGTCTTCCAGGCTTAGTTTAAACGGAAAAAAGCGGTTCACGGGCTTGGAGGGCGGAACCTGAAAATGGGCTTTCCCATTTTCAGCCACCTTTTCGCCTTGAAAGTAACTTTCAACAACCTGAAAATCCACCAGGTCGTTTGTTCGGATAAAATCGGCCGAATCGCCCAACCGCAATCTTCCCAGTGGAATGCGGTAATGGTCGAGCGGATTTATGCAAGCCGCCTGTAGTACGTTAAATACAGGTACCCCCAATGCAACGGCTCGGCTCACCAAAACATTGATGTGGCCCAGCAGCAGTTCGTCGGGATGTTTGTCGTCGCTGCAGAGCATAACCTGGTCTGGGTGCGAATTTAATAGGGGCCAAAGGGCCTCAAAATTACGGGCGGCCGAGCCCTCTCGAATAAGAATCTTCATGCCGTACGACAGCTTTTCTTCGGCCTCGTCTAGGCTAACGCATTCGTGGTCGGTTTGAATGCCGGCTTGAACATAGCGCAGGGCATCCTTGCCTCGAAGTCCCGGGGCATGTCCATCAACGGGTTTTCCGGCGGCTTGGGTTGCTGCAATTTTGGCCATGAGTTCGGGGTCTTGGAACAAGACGCCGGGAACGTTCATTACTTCAGAAAGGTAGGCCCATTCTGGTTTAACAATGCGTTCTGCCACTTGCTCGGCCGTAATAACTGCACCTGCGGTTTCAAACGTGGTGGCGGGAACGCAGCTGGGAACCCCAAAGCAAAAGTGAAAAGGTATTCCTTTGGCATTGTTCACCATAAAGTCTAAGCCTTCGGTACCGCACACGTTTCCGATTTCGTGGGGGTCTGAAACGGTAGAAAGGGTTCCATGCGGCAAGGCTGCTTCGGCAAAGCGGGCGGGGGTTAGCATAGAACTTTCAATGTGAATGTGGGCGTCCACAAAGCCGGGCATGATAAATCCAGGCTCGGGATTTTGGCAGGGACGAATCGCTGCAATGCGCCCATCAAGGACCTGAATTTCAACGGGGCGGAGTTCCTTGGCTGGAATGTCAACCAAGGTTCCTGTAATCGAGAAAGCAGTATTCATTTAAGGAAAAACTTGAATCCACAGCACCATTTCGCCTGGACCGGCTCTTTGTTCCAAGGCAATGCTGGCCATGGGAGCTCGAGCCCAGCCCTTGTTTTTGGGAATCAGGTGCCAGGTTAAACCGCCCACCAGTTCTTTTTGAACAAGGGTGTATTTTTCTGAAAGGCAAGATTTAAAGCCTTGGATGAGTTCATCGTACTTGGGTTTGATTTGTCCCACCCCTTCAACGGGACCTTTGCCAAAGGTGAATGTGAGAAAGGGGCCGCCGGGGCCGTGTGGGCTCCATGAACCGGGGATGTCAAAAATAAAGGACTGTTGCGGGGGGGCATTTCCGGTTTTTTGGGCTTCGGTAACCAAAGAAAAAGCATTTTCAAGCGCTACACAAACGTAGTTGCCGTATTCGGGCGAGAAGGTTTGTTCAAATTTTTGGATGCTTTCTTTTAATGCATTGAAGCGGCGTATCGAAATCTGGTTGGCCTGAACCAAATCTAGGAAAACCAACCGTTGTTGGGCCTCTAAATCTTGATCGGTTTTAATGTTTGGAGGGTAAACAAATGCCCGTTCCGACAGCGAGGCTAGAAGAGGCAAAAGGCTGTCGCGGGTTTCTTGAAAATACGCCAGCAGGGCCGATTTGTATTCAGCGTTGCCGCGGTAGGTGTTGGGAATGCCTTCGGCGCTTTTGGTGTAGAGTTCGTGCATGCGGATGCACTCTTTCAACTGAAGGCGCTGTTTGGCCGTATCTTGTTTGCCAAAATCTTGAATGGCCTGCCCGCACTGCCGCATAAATCCTTCAGAGGGGCGGGCAAGCGCACGGGAGTAATCGTAAGGGTGCGCAATTTGGCTCGACAGGGAGCAGGTCAAAAGAAAAAGAAGAAATGAAAA
>CAILUT010000010.1 GCA_903837495.1 uncultured Flavobacteriales bacterium
TGAGCCAAGACTTGGGGAGTCCGGCTTGGGTTATGCTGGCCTGGGCGCTGGCGGGGGGAATTACCCTAATTGGAGCCCTGTGCAACGCCGAGGTCGCCTCGCAAATCGCCGCCTCGGGCGGACAGTACGAATACTTCAAACGCATGTATGGCAAAGCCTTTGCCTTTATGTACGGCTGGACCTCGGTGGCGGTCATTCAAACCGCAACCATCGCCGCGGTGGCCTATGTATTTGGGCAAAGCCTGCACCAATGGCTGCAGCTGCCCGAATGGAATTCAACGTGGAGCGAAACCACCCTACCCTTCGGCATACAGCCCTTAAAAGATTTGCCAGTAAAACTGCTCACCGCAGGGCTCATCGTTCTGCTCACCGGCATCAACGCCTTGGGAGTCCGCCTGGGAGGAACCCTAACCAGTTTAATGGGCAGCACCGTAGTGCTGTGCATCGTGCTTATTTCGGTGTACGGACTCAGCTCGCCCATGGCCAATCCTGCATTGCTGCAGACCTCTGCCCCCTCTACCGAAGGCGGAGCAAGCGGATTCTTAGCCCTGTTTTTTGCGGCCTTAATGGCTGCCTTCTGGGCCTACGAAGGCTGGAACAACGTGGGCTTTGTGGGCGAAGAAATCAAGCAACCCGAACGGGCCATACCTCGGGCTTTGGTTATGGGGGTGGGCCTGGTAATGGGTTTATATCTCTTGCTCAACCTAACCTTTTTGTTGGTTATGCCCATCGAGCAAATTCAGGACATCCCTCAAAACGAGGTGGCCGGCATCAGCATCATGCGGTATTTGGGTGGAGAAACCGCCGCGGCGGTGGTGGCCTTGTTGATTTTGGTATCGACCTTCAACGCCACCAACACCACCGTGCTTACGGCTCCGCGGGTATGCTTTGCCATGGCCCGCGACGGCTTGTTTTTTAAAGGCATCGAGCGCCTGCACCCCCGCACCGGAACCCCCGTTCGGGCCTTAATGCTGCAAGGGTTTTGGGCCATTGTTTTGGTGTTTTCGGGCAGCTTTGACCCGCTTACCGACATGTTGATTTTTGCCGCTTTCATCTTTTATGGCATGGGTGCCGCAGGTGTTTTTGTGCTGCGCAGGCAGAATGCCGGCAAAAAACCGCCCTTTTCGGTGCCCGGCTACCCGGTATTGCCCGCCCTTTTCGTACTCTTTTCCCTGGCCTTGGTGGCGGTGTCGGTTTGGAACAACCCAACGGGTTCGGCCGCTGGATTGGGATTAATGGCCTTGGGAGTCCCGCTTTACCTGATTTGGAGAAAGCTCTAAGCCCCATTAAAACTCTGTTGTGGCTTTTTGGCTGTAGCCACCCGCGCTGGAATATACGGGGCTATGCTTTTTGCGCCTAGGTTTTTAGCCACGAATGCACGAAGGATTGTGGCTGTGGCTGTAGCTGTAGCACCGAAAACAAAATATTCGTGCATTCGTGGCTTTTTAGTGGGTAGTTATTAGTGGGTAGTGGGTAGTGGGTAGTTGGTAGTTCTTTGGTGCCATTCTCCTAAGCTCCCCGCGGCTGAAATTCCTTACCCCAATCTAACCCCGAAAACATACCATTCCTGCATTCGTGGCTTTTTAGTGGGTAGTTATTAGTGGGTAGTGGGTAGTTGGTAGTTCTTTGGTGCCATTCTCCTAAGCTCCCCGCCGCTCACCTTCCTTTCGCCAATCTAACCTCAAAAACATACCATTCGTGCATTCGTGGCCAAGCTCCCCGCCGCTCACCTTCCTACCCGCGGCTCACCCTCCTTCCGCCAATCTAACCCCAAAAACATCCCATTCCTGCATTCCTGGCCAAGCTCCCCGCGGCTTAAGAAACAAAGAACAAAGGTGTTTTTTTCAAAATTTACACCCAAGTCCAAATTTAATCTCAGTAAAATAAAGGGTTGCAGAAGGGCTTCTGATTAAACGCGGAAGTCAGGAAAAACACCTTATTGAATTCCCTTGCCTTTGATGCTGTCTTCCAAACTCAAAAAGGCACCCGGAAGGCTGACCAAAATATGGGCTAAGGTAACCCCAAACGAAACGGCAATGGCTTGTTGGGGCAACAAACCGGCTTGGGGACCCAACCACAGAAACAAAACCTCGCGGGCTCCTATGCCCCCCACCGACAAAGGCAAGGCCGATGCTACCGAACTTAAGAAAAACAAGCCGCAGGCCAATCCAACATTCAAATCTGTAGGACTTAACCCGTAGGCCAAAACAAGGAATCCAAGCCCTTGAAGCAGTTGAACCCCAACCGACTGGGCGTTTCCAACCCAAAATTCGGAATGAAAGGCCGAAAACAACTTTTGGCTTAGCCACCAGCCCAAAGGCAAGGCCAACAGAATGGAGGCCAAAATAAGCGCTCTGTATTCCGGAAGGTCGGGCAGCAACAAAAGTCCACCCAAACCTAAGAGCGCTGCCATTCCGCTTAGCCGTTCATACAAAAAAGCCCCTGCCGTTTCTTTCCAAGGAAGGTTTCGTTTTTTTGATAAAAACCAAACCTTCCAGGCGTCTCCGCCAACTCCACCCGGAAGCAACAAATTGTAGAACATTCCCTTTGCGTACAGCTTTAAGTTGAATGCTGTATTTGTTTTAAAATGAATGCATTCCAGCAGTCTTTTTGAGCGAATGGCCGACAGCAGTTTCGAGGCAAAATAGAAGAGGAGCAAGGCCATCCAAGCCCAAAAAGGAAACGGGGTGTTGAAGCCCGAAAAATCGGTTTTCCAAACCACATAGCTCAGGGCTGCAAGGGTTCCCGCCCAGCGCAGGCCGGCTTTAAGAACGCTCGGAACCTGCATGCACCGAACGAATGGTGTAGGGGGTTTTGTTTTGACTTTCAAAATAGGTGCGCATGGCAATCTCGGTCATCAATCCGAAGGTAATCAACTGTATGCCGCCCAGCAGGCAAATCACGCCCAAAATCAACATGGGCCGGCCCCAAATGTCGTGGCCTTGCACCTTTTCAATCAACAAATAGGTGTTGATTCCAATGCCTGCAAATAGCATTAAAATTCCTGTTTTTCCAAACAAATGCATGGGCCGCTGAAAGTACTTTTGCAAAAACACCATCAACAGCAAATCGCTCATCACCTTAAAGGTTCTACCCAAACCGTATTTTGAGGTTCCTGCGGTTCGGGGGCGGTGGTTTACATCAAATTGCCGAATTCGGGCTCCTTGCAAAGAGGCCAAAACCGGTATAAACCGATGCAGTTCTCCATACAAGCCTAGGTTTTTCGCAATGTGCGGCCTAAAAACCTTTAAGGTACAGCCGTAATCTCGAATGTGCACTCCAGTCCAATTCCGAATTAAGGCATTGGCCAATTTGCTGGGGAATTTTCGCAGCAAAGCTCCGTCCTTTCGGTTGGCTCGGTTTCCGGCCACCACGTCCAATTCTTCGGCCTCCAGCATCTCAATCATGGGCAGCATATCTTCCGGATCGTTTTGCAAATCGCCGTCCAAGGTTACAATCACATCTCCGCTGGCATGGGCAATCCCGGCACTCATGGCCTGGCTTTGTCCGTAGTTTTTTTGAAAAACCAGCAAATGGGTGTTTGAATCTAGGTTTTCTTTGATGTTGCGAATGGTCTGATCGGTGCTGCCGTCGTCCACAAAAATCAATTCATATTCCCGACCCGTCAACGCTGTTTTAACTTGCTGCATCAACGGAAGCACATTGTCTTCTTCGTTCATTACAGCTACCACAACCGATATTTTCATGGCTACAAATTAAAGAGATATTTGGGGAAGGCCCGTTCTTTTTTCAAAAAACCACCAAGGAGCGCCACCCCAATGCAAGGTTTTTTGCAGTTTGAAATCGAATTTCTGCAAGGTTTTCAGGGATGATATATGCCCAACCCGGACGTAAGCCCCCATTGGAGTATGCATTAACTCGGGATGGGCATCAAAAAAAGCCTGAAGCAATGCCGCGGCTTTTCCTTTTCCTCGGTGCTCTGGACTCAATTGAAAAGACAGCAAAGGCAGGGGAGAATCAGACAGGTAGCTTTTTAATCCGATCAAGCCAAACACAGAACGGTCGGGAAGCAAGGCCACTTTGAACAGCATAAACCGTGGGCTCTGAATATACGTTTCAAGTGCCTCGTAAGAATTTGGGAAGGGATGGGCCGAAAACCGCAGGGAATTTGAGTCGCGAAAGGTAGCAAGAAGTTTAGCGATGTACTGCGGCCTACACGTTTCAATGCAAATGCCATAGGAATCAGCCACCGCTGGGCTCAAAAGGAATTCAGATTCATTATGATCCCCAATTTGGGAGAGAATCCGTGGTAGATACCCCGTCCAAACATCAATTGATGCCCAATACCCAAATCCAACAGAACGGTTTCTCCGAGTTCAACCAGAACTCCCGCCTGTGGCCTAAGGCCAAAATAGGCCGACCCGCCCATCAAAATCAATCCCATGGTGCCTCCGGCATAAGGTCTCAAAATATAGCCTTCTGGCCGAAAGCAATATTCCGCCCCTGCCTGCAAATCCACCATTTGGTTCCGAATTTCTCCATCGTTCAACAACAAAGTATAGCCGGCATCTACCTTCAAACTGATGTTGTCGTTGAAAAAATAGCGGTTTGAACCAAAAAATCCAATGCCTAAGTTGGCCGAAAAGGTGAAGGTGTTTAAGGCCGGCGTAGGAACAAACAATTGCACTCCGCCTTGAGAGTAATTTTGGGCTCGATTTGAATTCAGTAGCCCAAAGAATAGACCTAGAATAAGAGAATAACGGATTGCCATGCAGCAAAATTAAAGAAATGAAATGGGATTGTTTTTTTTTTCTTCAAAGGCCTTTCAATGCCTTTAGATTTTAAACTAATTTTCTACTTTAGACTCCGCATTAGTCAAATTCTATGGGAAAATGTGTGTATTGTGGGCATTCGGCTGGGTTGTTTAGGCGCAAACACATTCGGTGTGTAGAACGCCACCACAAAGCCAAAGCTGCCATTGAGAATTCGGTGTCAGACACCTTAGGCAATTCAGCCAAAATGGATGGGTTTTTTGATCGCGTAAAAGAATTGTCTTTGTCCGGGTTTTTAACCCCCGAAGAGCGCCAATACCACAGCGCCCTAGGTGTAATCAAGGGGCTTGAAGCTTTTTTGGACGACCATGTTTTGAGCGATGAGGAATACAAAATGCTGGAAGTTGCCATTCAAGAACTGGAAATAGACGCCAATTTACAACGCAGTTCGGGGCTGGCCAAACGCATTGCGATGGCCTTGACCTTAACCAAATTAAACAAAGGGGAAGTTCCAACCGACATCATTGCCATTCCAGACAACCTTCCCTTCTTGATTCAAAAATCCGAAACCATTGTTTGGATTTTTGATAGAGTCTCGGTATCTGAACGCACTACACAAGTGCAATATCAAGGCTCCAGCAGCGGAGTCAGCATCCGAATTATGCGGGGTGTTTATTACCGAACCGGGGCGTTCAGAGGCCATCCTGTTGAGGTTGAAAAAATGAAATCTATGGGCCGGGGAACCTTGGCTTTTACCACCAAACACGTTCTGTTTGTTAGCAACAAAACCAGCCTGAAAATTCCGATTTCGAAATTGGTGGCCATTCAAGCCTACGAAAATGGATTGCAAATTCAACGCGATGGAGTTCGAAGCAAGCCGATATTGCTCACGGAATTAGATGTTTGGTTCGCCAGCAATGTACTTAGCCTCTTGTTCGAAGGCCCTGAAGCGTAGTTTGGCTTATAGCCTCGGCTTCTGAAAGCCATTTGATGGCTTTTATATCGTAGGCAATCAGGCTGGTCTTGGTTTCTGAATAAGGCCGAACCAGCAAGCGATTTTCCGCATCAACCCCCAAGGCCGCTCCCTCGAAAACCAAACCGCTCAGGCAATCTTGAAACCAACGCCTTTCATGCAAACCCCATAAGCCCTTCAGGTATGCGTGCAAAAGGCGCTCATCGTCCCAAAAACGGTACTCCACCCAACAATCCTGAAATACAGCACCCCATTCCCGAAGAAAATCCAAAGGCGGCATCTGTGCGTCCAAATGGGTAGCATCAGCAGGCAGTTCTGGAGAATCGCTGAGGTTTAACCCCAATCCAGCCACGGTCCAGGCTGCCACACCCTGCTGCCAACCAAGTTCAATCAGCATTCCTCCTGCTTTTTTCCCAGCTACATACACGTCGTTCGGCCATTTCAAATCGATTTCTAGCCCTAAAAACCGCCGCAACGAATGTTGAACACATACCGCAAACAAACGCTGAGCCCGTACAGCCCAAGCCTGTTCCCGTCCCGGCCAACTTTGAGGCTGAACCACAAAAGTGCCGGTGAACGATTTGCCTGAAACCGAAATCCAAGCATTCCCCGCTTGTCCTTTGCCCTTATTTTGCCGGTCTGTAAATACCCAGTACCCCCGAAAATCCAACACAGAACGCATGCTCCGTTTTGCATATTCATTGGTTGAATCTACCGCCGCAACAAGCTCAATGTCCTTACCAATTATTAACGCTTCCATTTCAAGTGCACGAGGAACTTATATTACCTTTGCGAATTAACATAAAATACATCAGACCCTGAAAAATACATCCCTGGAACTAACAGATTTGGTAAATTTAATCCTAGAAGGGATTGAATCCAAAAAGGCAGAAGACATTAAGGTGCTGGATTTGAGGAAGATACCCTCAGCCGTCTGCGACGTTTTTATTTTGTGCACCGGCAATTCCAATGTTCAAGTTGAAGCCATTGCCAGCGGAGTAATTGATGAAGTCCGCGACAACAAGGGTGGAAAGCCTTGGCATGTGGAAGGCCTTTCAAACAAAGAATGGGTTTTAATCGATTATGTTCAGGTGGTGGTTCACGTTTTTCAGCCTGAAATCCGAACATTTTATGCCCTTGAGCAGTTATGGGCAGACGCCCCCGAATTTCCCCTTTCTAAAGATTAACATCCGCATTTATGTCCACCCCCGATAAAGAAAAAAACGCCCCGCAAGGCCCCAAAAAAAGCAAGTTCAATTTTAGCCTGTATTGGATTTATGGGCTTGCCATTCTGGTGTTTATTGCCATCAATTTTATGGGTTCTATGGAGCAAACGCTTCCAAAGACTCAGGTTAACACCCTTTTTAGTTGGATGGATAAAGGGTATGTGAAGCGCATTCAACTTCAAGAAGGCCCTTCCTCCCGCTTAGAAGTCATTCTACATAAAGATTCAATATTGGCCCACCGATCTGAATTTGCAGAGTTAATCAAAAATGAAAACCCGGAGTTTATAGAAAAGGGACCTCATTTTTCCATCGACCAAGTTTCTAAGGATTTCTTTGAAAAACAAATGGTAACCCTGCAAGAAAAATCCCCCAATGCCCAAAAGGTTGATTATACCCAGATTCCTCAAAACACCATGTGGAGAGAAGTGCTTGGCTGGGTAGTGCCCATTGGGCTAATGGTTGTGTTTTGGATTTTTATTATGCGGCGCATGGGCGGCGGTGCAGGCGGGGGTCAGATTTTCAACATCGGTAAGTCAAAAGCCAAACTGTTTGATAAAGACACCAATGTGCTGGTGAATTTTGACAGCGTGGCCGGCCTTGACGAGGCTAAGGTGGAATTGATGGAAATTGTTGATTTCTTGAAAAACCCCAAAAAATACACCCAGTTGGGCGCAAAAATTCCGAAAGGAGCCCTGCTGGTGGGCCCTCCAGGAACCGGAAAAACGCTGCTGGCCAAAGCCGTTGCAGGCGAAGCCAAGGTGCCCTTCTTTAGCATGAGCGGTTCCGATTTTGTTGAAATGTTCGTGGGAGTAGGGGCCTCTCGTGTACGCGATTTGTTCAAACAAGCCAAAGAAAAAGCTCCTGTCATTGTTTTTATTGATGAAATTGATGCCATAGGGCGGGCCAGAGGACGCTCCGCCGTTCAAGGAGCCAACGACGAGCGAGAAAACACCCTGAACCAGTTGCTTACCGAAATGGACGGCTTTGAATCCAATGCCGGAATTATTATGCTGGCCGCCACCAACCGAGCCGATATCTTAGACAAAGCCTTGCTGCGCCCCGGCCGATTTGACCGGCAAATCTCTGTCGATCTGCCCGATTTAAATGGCCGTGAAGCCATTTTTAAGGTGCACATGAAAGACAAAAAATTAGACGCCTCTATTGATATTGGCTTGCTCGCACGCCAAACCCCAGGATTTTCAGGAGCCGATATCGCCAACATCTGCAACGAAGCCGCTCTTATCGCCGCTCGAAAAGACAAAAAAAGCATCAGCCGCGAGGACTTCAACGATGCCATTGACCGCGTTGTGGGTGGCCTCGAAAAGAAAAACAAGGTGATTAGCCCCCAAGAAAAAGAAGCCATTGCTTACCACGAAGCCGGCCATGCTACGGTTTCTTGGATGCTCAGATACGCCAGCCCTTTGGTGAAGGTTACCATTATTCCACGCGGTCAATCTTTGGGCGCCGCTTGGTACTTGCCCGAAGAACGGCAAATTACCACCACCGAACAATTGATGGACGAAATGGCCGCCGCTCTCGGAGGAAGAGCCGCCGAATTCGTGGTGTACGGTAAAATAAGCACCGGCGCTTTGTCCGACCTTGAAAAGGTAACCAAGCAAGCCTATGCCATGATTTCGGTGTATGGACTCAACGACAAAATAGGAAATGTGAGTTATTACGATTCCAGCGGCCAATCCGATTACTCTTTCTCTAAACCTTACAGCGAAAAAACCGCCGAAATTATCGACGAGGAAGTCAAGAAATTAATCGATTCGGCCTACCAAAGATCCATTGATTTGCTTTTGGAACACCGCGAAAAGCTAGATGATTTGGCTCAGCGCCTCCTAGAACGTGAGGTGCTTTACCGCGAAGACCTAGAAGAACTCTTCGGCATTCGTGCCTTTGAAAACCAAGCCGATGCCACCGCCGCTTTGGTAAGCAAAGCCTCTCAATTTAAACCCGTTGCTTCCAACACGGAAACCCCCGATGCAACGGCCCCTTTAAATGAGCCCATTCCCCCAACTCTGTTCCCCGACTCCAGCAA
>CAILUT010000011.1 GCA_903837495.1 uncultured Flavobacteriales bacterium
CAAATAGAGCAGTTAAAAGACGAAATTGCCTTTTTGCGCAGCCAACTGCGGGTAGAAGCTTAATGGGACTCCAAAGAAAACGAACCGTTTTTGTTTTCTGGAATGAACCTGTAGGGAAAACCGTTCCTTTTTACGTAGAATTAACCTAGTAGTTTGGTTTTGGGGGCGGGATTGTGCGTTTTGCGTAAAAATCGGTGTTCACCGAACAAAGCCCAGTGCATGTTGTGCGTTCGGTGATTGCAGGAAATCCGTGGTCCACAGTTCGTTCATTTATCGCAGCGAAAAGGGTTGGATTAAGCCGGGTAGGGTTCATAAGGCCTGAAGGTGCAAGGAGCATTTAAAGTCATAAGTGGTGCAGCTGTACAAAGAGAGGGGGATTAAAAGGGAGCCATTGAAAAAAGATGGAGGGAGAATAGGGACAGAGGCCGTTGGGGCTTAGTGAAAACGAACTGCGTTTTTGGGATTGTGGGGCTTGCAGCCCGGATTGAACGTGCTGGCGGCGCAAGCAAACCCTAAAAGGCTGCGCGCTGCGGAGGCACTGCGTGCCCCCGCAAAGCCGCAAGCCTTTAGGGTTTGCTAAGCCGACTGCAAGTGAAAGCCGGATAAGCTGCCCAAAAAAAACTAAGAACGTTGGCCAAAAATATCGCTACCAATGCGTACGCAAGTGCTTTCTGCCTGGACAGCTTGGGGCCAGTCTTGAGACATGCCCATGGAAAGAATGGAAATGTGGGAAAAGTCAGGAATGGCCTTGACGCGTTGAAACAGCTCCCTTAGTTTATTGAACTCATTGGCAATCAATTGTTTATCTGACACAAAACTAGCCATTCCCATAAGACCTTTCAGTTGAACATGGCCTTGAGCGGCGGGGAAATGGGTAGCAATGAAGGGAATAACCTCGGCAATGGGCATTCCGAATTTAGTGTCTTCAGGAGAAATTTGAACCTGAATTAAAACAGAGACTTGAATGTTCAATCGTTTTGCTTCTTTTGCCAATTCAACGAACAGGCGTTCGGAGTCTAAACTGTGAATTAAATGAACGGTAGATGCGAGGGATTTCACCTTATTGCGCTGAAGGTGTCCGATTAAATGCCAGCGAATATCGGAGGGCAATTGTGCGGCTTTTTCGAGTAAATCTTGCACTTTATTTTCGCCAAAATCACGAACTCCGTACTGGTATAATTCCAGAATTTTTTGAACTGTGTGGGTTTTAGAAACGGCCAACAGCAGGACATGGGGAGGAATTTCGGCCCGAATGCGGCGGTAATTTTCAACGACAATGCTCATGGAGTTATAGAATCGGCCAGATCGAACATAGTAAATCCGCTCAACAATTTAGGTTCAAACCAGGTTGATTTTGGGGGCATAAGTTGGCCTTGGTTCACCATAGAGAAGAATTGGTGAAATTGCACCGGGGGGAGGACGAAAAGTGCATCGGCGGCGGCAGTCAATTGAGCTTGTATTAAATCGGATTCATTCAATTGCCCACCGACAAAACCTATGTTTTTATCGCTAGACAAATCGTGCATATTGAGGAGCGGCGCCAAGACATGGTCGTTTAGCCAATCGGCTGCAAGCGTAGAATGGGGCAGCGGGGGGTTGAAGCTAATTTGGAACCATTGATGGTGAATTCGGAGCATCCAGTGGTTTGAATTGGGATTTGAAAAAAGTGCAGGCTGAATGGTTGCAGCGGAGCCGAATTGAAGTTGGAGTTGATCTAAAAAGTTGGATGGCACCTTTTTAACAAAGCGGTGGTAGGGCAGAATTTGAGCTTCGTTGCTGGGGAAGCAAGCGGCCAAAAAATATTGGTCGGCCGCGGATGTGCGGTTATGTTGCTGAAAGCGTTGGAGTGCTAAACGGCGGGAGGAACTGATGCGGTGGTGGCCATCGGCGATGTAGAGGCTGGGTAAATCGGCAAAAACAGCTTTAATTTGGGCTTGATGTTTGGGATTGTTGACCAACCAGAGTTGGTGTTGCCCAAAATCTGGCAGGGAAATATCGAAGTCGGGTTTTGGTTTGGTGAGGGTTTGAAGGAGCTCCTGGCTTTGTGGGGTTGCGTTAAAGGTCAACAAGGCGGGTTCGGCGTTTAGATTGGCATTGTCGAGGTATTCGGCCAAAAGGGCTTCTTTATGCACCAGGGTGGCTTCGTGTTTTTTAATGGCCAGGTAATCGGCATCGGTTCCAATGGGAATGAGACCGATAAATCCCGTATAGCAAGCGTTGTTTTTATGTTGTCGATAAACCAGAAAAACGGGGGTATCGGTTTTTTGTAAAAAGCCTTGTTTAAAAAAAGAGAGGAAGCGTTTTCGGCGGGCGTCTTGTTCCTGGTTGTGGTCTAGAATCACCTGTAGAAACGAAACGGGGTTTGAGGCCAGAATATGCTCTTTTTGTTTGGAGGAATAGCCGTCAAAAGGGAGGGTAACGATTTGGTCGGCCAAATCGGTATTGGGCAAAACCGCTAAAAAAGGAAGGAAATTGGCCATGCCTTAACCGCGGAAGTGGTCGAGAACAAGGTCAAGTAATTCTTCACCGATGCGGCTTTGAGCCTCGGCAGTGCTTCCCCCTACATGGGGTGAAACGCTAATTTTAGGATGGTTTAGGAGTTCTGGATTTGGATGGGGTTCGTTTTCGAAGACGTCAAGGCAAGCGAAGGCGACCTTTCCTGAATTTAGGGCATCCAATAGATCGGATTCATGGATAATGCCTCCGCGGGCGGTGTTGATGAGAACGGCACCGGGTTTCATGCAATCAAATTCGGCCGCGTTTAGGAGGGGCATGCCGTTGGCGGGCATGGGAACATGCAGCGTAATGGCATCGCTGCCTAAGAGGAGTTCGTTGAGGCTTACCGTTTCAAATTCGAGGGTAAAGGTATCGCCGGTTTGGAGGAAATCCACTTCAATTTCTGCGGTTTTCACATAGGGGTCATAGGGTAAAACCCGCATTCCCAAACCCATGGCAATTTGAGCCACTTCCTGTCCGATTCGACCAAACCCAATGATTCCCAAGGTTTTTCCTTTGAGTTCGAAGGCTTGGGCATATCTTTTTTTGAGGGCATCAAATTGGGAATGTCCATCGGCGGGCATTGTTCGATTTGAGTGGTGTAAAAATCGAGCAACGGAGAAAAGGTGGGCAAAAACCAATTCGGCCACGGAGCGGGTGGAGCTGGCTGGGGTATTTGCAACGGTTTTACCTAAGGAACGTCCGTAATCCACGTCGATGTTGTCCATTCCCACTCCACCGCGGCCTACAAAAGAAAGGTTTGGACAAGCGTCAAAAACCTCTTTTCGGACTTTGGTGGCCGATCGAACCAAAAGGCCGCGCACCTGGGTATTGTTGATAAAATCGATGAGGTTTTCTTGGCTCACCTTTTCGGTAATGACTTCAAAGCCTTTATTTTGGAGGGCAATTTTTGCTGCTTCTTCCAGGCCGTCGTTGGCTAAAATGCGAATCATGAATTAAGCGTGTTTTTGAGCAAAATCGTGCATAGTTTGAACCAGTTCTTGAACGCTTTCAAGGGGTAGGGCGTTGTACATAGAGGCGCGGTAACCGCCTACCGAACGGTGGCCTTTGAGTCCGCTAAAGCCGCGTTCGTTAAGCATGGCTTCGAAGGCGGGTTCTAGGCGGATGTCGTTCAAAAGAAAAGTAGCATTCATCGAAGAACGAACGGACTTTTCAACCGTACCTTTAAAGAGCGGGTTGCTGTCTAGGGCTTGGTAAAAACACGTGCTTTTTTGCCGGTTCAATTCACCAATCCAGGGCAATCCTCCGTTGTTTTTGAGCCATTTGAGCGTAAGCATGCTTACAAAGATGGGAAATACAGGGGGGGTATTGAACATCGATTCTTTATCGATGTGCACTTGGTAATCGAGCATGGTTGGCAGATTGCGGCCGGTTTTGCCCAGCAGGTCTTTTTTAACAATCACCAAGGTAGTTCCAGCGGGTCCCATGTTTTTTTGGGCTCCGGCGTAAATCAATGAAAAGCGGGAGGCATCGATGGGTTTGCTAAACATATCAGAGGACATGTCGCAGACCAATGGAACGGGGGATTCAGGAATGGATTGAAACTGAGTTCCAAAGATGGTATTGTTCGATGTATAATGCAGGTAATCTGCATCGGAGGGCACAGAAAAATCTGGCAGGTAGGAATAGTTTTTGTCTTTTGAGCTACCCAGAACTTCGACCCGGCCAACGCGTTTGGCTTCATGGATGGCGTTAGCTGCCCAGGTGCCGGTATCAAGATAGGCGGCGTAGCCAGTGGAACTCAACAGATTTAGAGGGGCCATATAGAATTGCAAGCTGGTACCGCCTTGCAAAAAAACCACTTCATATTCGTCGCTCAGGTTTAGCAGTTCACGCACTAGGGCAACGGCTTGTTCCATTACATCGACAAATTCGGGGCCTCGGTGCGACATTTCAATTAGAGAAAGGCCTGTGTTGTCATAGTTTAGGACTCCTTGTGCAGCCTCTTGCAACACCTGAGCCGGTAAAATTCCTGGGCCGGCGCTAAAATTGTGAATTTTCATAGCAGTGAAAGCGTATTAATTGGTACAAAGGAACAAAAAAAGACGGCTTAAAAAACCGTCTTTTTCGAATTCAACAACTCTACTTCAAGGAGAATTAAACTTAATTTTTGATCGATTTCAGGAATTCGTCGAACTGGGTTTTTGTTCCGCCGTAGGTAAAGGAAGAGGACAAGGTGTAATATTCTTTAATGTCGGTCGATGCAACTTTAGCGTGGGCATAAATGGCGAAGGCCAATTTGCTTTCATCGTAAGTAAAGGTGTTTAGGACTTGTTTAACCTGACCGATGTAAAAGCAGTAATTGTCGGCCATTTGCTTGGCAGAGGCCAATTTTTCTTCGTCCGTTGGATGGCTTTGGATGGTTTGAAGGCCTTTGCGCAATTCGGTGTCCCACATCCCAACAATGCATTTTTGAGAAACAGAAGCCATTTCATAGCGGGTTTGTGCATCGTTGGATTGCCACGTTTCATGTTCCGCATCTAGGTTGGCAGGGGTACCGTATTGGGGAGTTCCGGAGAAGTTGGTGTTGGTTTGAATGCCGTCCACATTCATTTGGATTCCCACCGATCCATTTTGTTCGTTGGCATTAAACTGAAAACCTACGGAACCGTTGTTTGGGTTGGCATTTGCGGGCGTTTGAGGTTGAGCTGGAACGCTGGGTTCGTCGATGTAAGCGGGTTGAGCTACGGGGGGTGCAGGCGCGGTGGTTCCGGCGGGAGCTTCTGACAGGTAGCGGACCACCCATTCGTTTTTCTTGTTTCGCTTTAGGTTGTAGGTAATTTCAAGGCTTGGGGAGGCCGAAATTGTTTTGATTACCGAACCCAGCTCAGCTTGTTCAAATTTAATATTGACCTTAACACCCTCGGTGTTTACGCCGTCAAATCGAACGCGGGCATCGGGTTGGTTGTTGATGGTTTGACCGTTCACCGTCAAGGTAAAACGTTCTCCATTTTCGGCAAAGAAAATTAAACTTCCTTGGCTCCAAGCGGCAAAAGGAAGCAAGAATAAAAAGGGCAATAGGATTCGCAACATGGTTTTAAGATTTAAAAGCTAAAGTAGGAACAAATTGAAACGGCGGCTTCAAAGACGATGTAAATTAGTCGTTAAATTTAATGTCAAAGGGCATTCGGGCATTCACCCCTTTCATGTTTTCCACCTTTTTAACAAGGGTTAGCCATTCGATTCCAAGGCCCAATCCTTCCTTTTTAAGAATGGCCTTGCTGTTTTCAGACAGGCCATCAAAAAATGCCTGGAAAGGGTCGGCCGGTTTTGGATACACCGCGGTAGAAAAGTCATCGAGTTTGGCCAGTTTGGCTGCCGCCTTAACGGCATCTTTGAGTCCGCCCAACTCATCCACCAAGCCCAATTGTTTGGCTTGTTCTCCGGACCAAACGCGTCCTTGTCCGATGGAATCTACCTGTTCAATTTTCATTTTCCTTCCGTCGGCAACGCGCTGGGTAAATTCTCCATAAATACGGGTTACCATGTTTTCGAGGACTTGCTTTTCGCGGTCGCGCAAGGGCCTAGAGCCGGTTGGGAAGTCCCCGTTGTTGTGAAGATTAACGGTATCGGTTGTAACGCCCAACTTATCGTTCAACAACCCTTTGGCATTGAACAGCAAACCGAACACACCAATGGAACCGGTAATGGTGGTTGGATTGGCGTAAATTTTAGAGGCATGGCAGGCGATGTAATATCCCCCCGAGGCCGCCAGGTTGCCCATGGAAACCACCACCGGTTTTTTAGCTTTAAGCAGAGCCAATTCGCGCCACATCAATTCGGAAGCGAGGGCCGAGCCTCCGGGAGAATTGACCCGAAGCACCACCGCTTTCACCTCATCGTTTTCGCGCAGCTCGCGGATGCTTTGATTTAAGGATTTAGAACCCACCATTCCTTGGGAACTTTTCCCATCAACAATATCGCCTTCTGCCACCAAAATGGCAATTTGGTTTTCGGAATCGTCATCAAGAGCGAGGTTGGTGAGCGCTATTTTTCCATACGCATCAAGAGGAAGCAGAGGGGAATCCTCGGGCGACCACTCTTCCCAGCCCGCTAATTTTGCGAGCCGGTTCATAAACTCATCTCGGTATTCTAGGGTATCTGAAAACCGGTGTTTTTGAGCATCCAACGCAGAGGTTACAAACAGGCCATTGATTAGAGAATCGAGGACAAGGGGCTTGATCTTATTTTTGGCTGCCAAGGCGGCCCCCATGGATTTCCACATGCTGCCCATCAGTGATCTCATTTGAATTCGGTTTGATTCACTGGCTTGGGCAAGCAAAAAGGGTTCTACTGCGCTTTTAAATTTATTGCCCACCGGACGTACAGCGTAGGGTTCAACACCCAATTTATCGAGGACTCCGCGAAAAAACAAAAGTTCAGCTCCCATGCCGTTCAGTAAAAAATCAGAATGGGCGTTCAAAGAAAGGTGGGTAGAAACAGAGGCGAAGTAATAGGCTTTTTGCGACAACCCTTCGGAATAGGTTGCGATGAACTTCCCTTTTGCTTTAAATCGTTCTAGGGCTTGTCGAATTTCATAGGCATTCCCCATTCCGGTTGACAGCCCTTCTATGTCAAGAAAAAGCCCCACCACTTTTGCGTCGGTGCTTGCATAATCCAATATATTGATGGTTTCCCACAAGGTCAATTTCGTGTTGGTTCCAGACCCAAAATCGATTTCTGCAAACGGGTTTTGGTCTGAGGCATCCACCACGGGGTACGAAAAAGTGAGGTGAAGCACGGTTTTATCTTCGGCTTCCGTTTTAGCTTGTTCAGCACCTCCGAATTCGGATGAAATGACTGCAGCCACTCCCGCGATAACTAGGAAGGCGAACAAAATCCCAGCAATGCTGGCGCCCAAAATGGAACCCAAGAAAGAACCCCAGAAATTTTTCATATTGATTGGAATTGCGTTGCAAAAAGTGAAGGTATCTAAAAACCGATTGAGTTATGTAAGCAGATTGAATCAATTTAAACTGTTTTAACGGTTTAAGCTGTTCTGAGAAATAGGCACAAAGGTGTTGAGAGATTGTTACCTTTGCCAAAGGAGTTATGGAGGTCATTAACGGTATAGAATCCTTGCCTAAGTTTAGAAAGCCCGTAATAACGACAGGGACTTTTGATGGGATACACATAGGGCATCGGAAGATATTAAATAGGGTAATTCAAAGGGCCAAGAGCATAGGCGGCGAGTCCGTTTTGGTCACCTTCCACCCCCACCCCAGATTGGTTTTGTTTCCAGACGACAACGATTTAAAGTTATTGAATACCCTGGAAGAAAAAAAGGAGCTTTTAGATGAATTGGGCTTGGATTGCATGCTCATTATTCCTTTTGATGGAGCTTTTAGTCGAATGAAAGCTCGAGATTATGTGGGCTCGTTTTTAAAAAACACCTTGAATGTACACACCCTGATTGTGGGGTATGACCATCATTTTGGCCGCAACCGGGAGGGCGATTACAGCTTACTCAAACCTTTGTCGGCCGAACTTGAATTTGAATTGGAAGAAATTCCTGCCCAAGATATTGACCAAGTGAAGGTCAGTTCAACAAAAATAAGGCAGTCTTTGATGTTGGGGGATGTTAAAACCGCCGCCGAATTTTTAACCTACCCCTACTCCATCCGCGGCCAAGTGGAACATGGGGAAGGCCGTGGAAAAGGCATGGGATACCCCACGGCCAATTTGAACCTGCTTGAGGATAGAAAGTTAATTCCCGCCAACGGAGTATATGCGGCGCTGGCAGAAACGGGAACCGGGAAATTTAAAGCCATGGTAAACATTGGCATACGTCCCACCTTTCATCAAAACCAAGAACGGCGCATTGAGGTTCATTTGTTTGATTTTGATTCCAATTTATACGGCAAAGCCCTTAGCATCCAGTTTATGGACAGAATGCGAGACGAAATGCAGTTCGACAGTTCGGAAGCCTTAGGCAATCAATTGAAAAAAGACGCTGTTCAGGCTAAAAACATATTGCAAAGGCATGCGTAGGTTCTGCTTGGGCTTTTTATCCTGGCTGTTTTTTGCCTTTGGCTTATACAGCCAAACGGCAGAATTTCGCGATGAGCCTTTGTACACCGATTTAAAAATAGCCATGGAACACCCAGAACGGGTAAAACGCCTCGCTTTAAACCGAAAAAAATACAAACGGATTCCCAAAGATGTTTTTAATTTTCCAAACCTGTGGGAACTTGATTTATCAAAAAACAAACTGAGCACCCTGCCACCTGAAATAAGTAAACTCAAAAAACTCCGGGTACTTAATTTGGAGCGAAACGCCTTAGAATCGCTCCCCAAAGAGCTTTGTGATTTGTCGAAACTGGAGGTCTTGAACCTGCGAAAAAATGAGCTGTATCAGTTGCCTGACTGCCTAACAGAGTTAAGCCGACTGAATTATCTGATTGTTTCTTCAAACCCTATTTTTAAACTTCCCAAGAGCATCAATGGCATGGTTCAGTTGATGGAATTTGACGCTAGGTCAACCGATATTCATTCGGATGCCATAAAATCCATGCAGCAAGCCTTGCCTGGCAGCCGCATTTTATGGGATTCAGATTGCAACTGCGGGCCGAACCATTAATCCCAATAGAGAGGGCTAGGGTTTGTCAATGGACTCCGTTTTATTATTTTTGCCCTCAACAACTTCAACTATGGCAAAGAAAGCATCGGTGAACAAAACAGGATTTTCAAAAGAAACCTGGCTTAAATGGTATAAAGACATGTTGCTGTGGCGTCGCTTAGAAGAAAAAGCGGGCATGATGTACACCATGGGGAAAATCAGAGGTTTTTGCCATTTGTATATTGGTCAGGAAGCCCTGGTAGCAGGAGCTTGCTCGGCCATACGCCCCGACGACAACATGATAACCGCTTACCGAAATCACATTCACCCCTTGGGAAAAGGAATGGAATCCAAATACATGATGGCAGAGTTGTATGGCAAATCTACCGGCTGTTCAAACGGAAATGGAGGTTCTATGCACATGTTTTCTAAGGATTTGCGGTTTTGGGGCGGGCATGGAATTGTAGGTGGGCAGATTCCGGTGGGCGCGGGCTTGGCATTTGCCGATCAGTTCAACGGTTCTGACCGGGTTACCCTATGTTACATGGGCGATGGTGCTGTTCGTCAGGGTTCCTTCCACGAAACCTTTAATTTGGCTATGTTGTGGAAGTTGCCTGTTATTTTCATCATTGAGAACAACAAATATGCCATGGGAACTTCGGTGGAACGCACCTCGAATGTAACCGACTTATTTAAACTGGGTTTATCGTACGACATGCCCTCAGAGGCGGTTGACGGAATGCGTGCCGATTCATTTCATGAGGCGATTGCCCGTGCGGCCGAACGGGCCCGTGCAGGTGAAGGCCCAACCCTGATTGAAGCTTTAACTTATCGGTATAAAGGCCATTCTATGTCGGACCCCCAAAAATACCGAAGCAAAGACGAGGTTGAGGAATACAAAGACAAAGACCCTATTTTGCATGCCTTGTCGGTATTGCAGGCCAATCAATGGATTAGCGAGGCTGAATTGGAAAGCATTGACCAAGCCATAAAAGACGAGGTAGAAGAGGCGGTTGATTTTGCCGAAAACTCCCCCTACCCAGAAGCATCAGCTTTATACGAGTATGTATATTCTGAGCCCAATTATCCATTTATCGAAACACACTAAATCAAAACCATGGCTGAAATAGTTCGGATGCCCAAGTTAAGCGACACCATGACCGAAGGAGTGGTAGCCGCCTGGCATAAAAAAGTTGGTGATAAAGTTAAAGCAGGTGATTTGCTGGCCGAAATCGAAACCGATAAGGCCACCATGGAATTTGAAAGTTTCCAAGAAGGGGTGTTGCTTCACATTGGAATTCAAACGGGTGGAACCGCACCGGTTGATTCCATTTTGGCCATTTTAGGCAAAGAGGGAGAAGATGTTTCAGGCCTACTGAGCATCGAGTCTGCCGCAGCATTAACCCCTGTAGCAACCGAATCGGTTCAGGTACAAGCCCCGGCGGCTCAGACTCAGGTAAGCAGTGTTTCTGCGGCTCCACAAGCCAACGAAAACAGCAGCGACCGCCTGAAGGCTAGCCCTTTGGCAAAAAACATAGCCCGAGACAAAGGCATAGACCTTCGTTCTGTAACCGGTTCTGGCGATGGAGGCCGCATCGTGAAGAAAGACCTTGAAACAGCGTCAACGGCAACTCCTGCTGGGGCGTTTTCTGCTACGTTTTCAAACAGCCACCACGAGGTGGCCGTTTCTCAAATGCGCAAAACCATTGCACGAAGGCTGGGTGAAAGCAAATTCACAGCACCCCACTTTTACTTGAACATGGACATCGACATGGATCAATCGGTGGCGGCCCGCAATGTGCTAAAAAATTCAATGAATGTATCGGTGTCTTTCAACGATATGGTCATTAAGGCCGTTGCGTTGGCACTTAAAAAACATCCCGCCGTAAATTCGGCATGGCTGGGCGATAAAATCCGCTTTCACGACTACGTGCATATTGGAGTTGCGGTGGCCGTTCCAGAAGGATTAATGGTGCCCGTGCTTCAACACGCCGACCAACGTTCTTTGTCGGAAATCTCAGCCGCAGTCCGAGATTTTGCTCAACGCGCCCGAGAAAAGAAACTGCAGCCCGAAGAAATGCAAGGCAATACCTTTAGCATATCAAACCTAGGAATGTTTGGCATCAGCAACTTTACCGCCATCATCAACCCACCTGATTCTGCCATTTTAGCCGTAGGTGCCATTCGCCAAGAGGCCGTGGTTAAGAATGGCAGTGTAGCCGTTGGCCACCGCATGACGGTTACCCTAAGTTGCGACCACCGTTCTGTGGACGGAGCAACAGGGGCAGCCTTCCTGCAAACCCTAAAGGCTATGTTGGAAGAACCTTTAATGATGTTGGTATAATGATGCACACTCTGCTCCTTTTTGATGTGTCTGGAGGAGAGTTCATTTTAATTGTACTGGCCATTATTTTGTTGTTCGGATCCAAGGGCATACCTGAAATTGCTCGGGTATTCGGCAAAGGCATGCGCGAATTTCGTACCGCCACCGACACCATAAAGCGTGAGATTTCGGAGTCTGGCCAATCCATGAAACAGGATTTAACCGATCAAGTTGTTAGGCCTTTTGACCAAGCCTTTTCTGATGAACACTACTTAAATCCGCCACCAAGCAGTGCGTACGATACGGATTTCGGCTCCGTCGAAAGCAAAGACAAATCGGAAAACCCAGACACTCCGGCAAGCCCTGACTCAGCACCGCCAAATCCTTGATGCCCATGCCCCCTTTCCTTCCATATTTGCTGAATCCCATTCTCTTTTTAAATACATTAGAGGCATGAAAAACGAACGTTATTCCGTCATTGGCCTAGGGCTGTTCGGAACCTCCATTGCTCGCGAACTAAGCCGTCGGGGGGCCGAAGTATTGGCCATCGACAACAATGAACACCAGGTAGAGGGTGTAAGTGGCGATGTAGCCTTTGGTGTTACCATGGACGCCACCGACCTCAAAGCGCTCAAAGCCCAAAACATCCATGAAATGGATGCGGTAATTGTCGCCATTGGAGAAGGTAAATTTGATACCATGCTGCTTTGCGTGGTTTTATTGCTCGAACTAAAAGTAAAACGCATCATCGCTCGGGCCGAAGGGCAACGGCAACGCATGATTCTAGAAAAAATTGGCTGCACAGAAATTCTATCGCCCGAAGATGAAGTCGCCATTTTGGTGGCCGAACGCCTTATTAACCCCAACATCATTTATTACATGCCCCTGCCCGACAATTACGAAATTGTCGAAATTAAAACTCCCCCCGCCGTGGCCAACCGTTCTTTGGCCGACATCAATCTAAGAAACCGATATCAAATTGATTTGATAACCATCAAGCGCGAATTCAGCCACCTGAACAAAGAAGGAAACACCGTTGCTGAAAAACATATCCTTGGAGTCGTTAGCCATGACACCGTTGTTCTTGCCACCGATACCCTATTGGTTTTTGGAATAGACCAAGACATTCAACGCTTTATCGAAATCAATCAATAAAACGGCCTTTTTTGTGAACGCAGGTGGTTGAATTTTAATTAAAAACTTGTCTTCCACTTAGCGCCCTTCAATAGTTTTGCTAATTTCACAGCAAAATGACCCCATGCGCCGAATACACCTTGCGTTTGCATTCTTAACCTTCTTTTTATTGGTTTCTCAGGCTCAATCTCAAAACCCTTGCCTAACCAGCGAGATGGTTCAAAAAGCCTTTCAAAACAACCCACATTTGCAAGTAGAGTTCGAGGCCTTTAACCAATGGGTTGCCGAACATGAATCTGAATTCACCCCAGGTGCCGAAGCCAATTACGTCATTCCGGTTGTGGTGCACGTAATTCACGACAACGGCATGGAATACATCTCCGACGCCCAAATTGCCGATGCCATTCGCATTCTAAACGAAGATTTCAATAAACTCAACGGCGATGCCAATCAAGTTTTGCCTTCGTTTCTTAGCCGAGTAGGCAACACTGGATTTGAATTTCGACTGGCAAAAAAAGACCCCGATGGCAATTGCAGCAACGGAATTACCCGTACTCAATCGTATTTAACCTACAACGCCGACGACAAAGCCAAAAGTCTTTCCTTTTGGCCTAGAAACAAATACTACAACATTTGGGTAGTCAACAGCATTGAAAGCAGCGGTGGAGGAATTATTGGAGGCTACGCCTACCTTCCGGGTACGGCTCCCAGTGCAGCTACCGACGGAATCATTTTAGACAACCGCTACACCGGAAGCATCGGGACTTCCAGCGGTGCCAACTTTAATTCCAGGGTTATTACCCACGAAACCGGCCACTTTTTTGGATTGTTGCACCCCTGGGGATTCAATGCTTGTGGTTCTGGCTGCGGAGACGACTTGGTATCGGACGTGCCGGCCACCAGTGGATCGTGCAACAATTGCAATTTGGCTCAAACCACCTGCGGATCGCTTGACAACGTTGAGAACTTTATGGATTATGCCATGTGCTCAAAAATGTTCACCGCCGGACAAGCCTCACGCATGAATACCGGCATCAATGCCAGCTCGGGACAGCGAAATTCGCTGTGGCAAAGCGCAAACCTAATTGCCACCGGCACCCAAACCGGGTTTAGCCAAAATTGCGCTCCCGTTGCCGATTTTCATGCCGACAAAACCACTGCCTGCACCGGCTCGGCCCTTTTGTTTACCGACCGCACGACAAACGCCACTCCAACCTCTTGGTCGTGGACCATAAGCAACGGATCCCAAACCTTGACCTCGACCGACCAAAACCCGTACATAACGTTTTCAGCTCCTGGCGATTACAACGTTACCTTAACCGTAGCCTCGGCGGGCGGAACCAATTCAACAACCCGGCAAAAAGTGATTCGTATTTTCGATGCCAGTGCGGACGATCAAAACTGGATTTATTACGACACCTTCAACAACAACCCGCTGAGTTTTGGACGCTGGACGGCCACCTCAACCCCCGATTCGCCCTTTGGATGGGAAACCTCCGCTCAAGTATTTTACACTTGGCCCAACTCCCTAAAGATCAACAACAACGGAAGCCCCTTGGGAAAAAGGTACACCCTGATTAGCCCCTCCTACGATTTTTCGGCCATGAACGGGAATTTACGCATGAGTTACCGCTACGCTTTTGCAAAACGGGCCACCGGCAGCGAAGATCGTTTGCTGATTTCCATCAGCAGCAATTGCGGTCAAACCTGGACCCTTAGAAAAACCATGACGGTGAACGACCTGGCCTCAAGCGGCATAAGCACGGCCGATTTTATTCCGGCGTCCAAAGCCGATTGGCGCAGCGACTCCCTTACCGGAACCATGCTTCAACCCTGGGCCAGCCGCACCAACGTGCGGATAAAGTTTGAGTTTATTTCAGGCGGGGGCAACCATTTTTATTTGGACGACATCAACATCTCGGGCCCTTTAAGCATTGAAAACGAATGGGATTCAAATACCCCCTTTAACCTATTCCCAAACCCCGCTCAGCATAACGTTACGCTAAGGTTCGCCCTTGAACAGCCCAGCCATTGTTCTTTTGCCCTGTACGACGTCAGCGGACGCCAGCTTTACAGCTGGACCGAATTTGCTGGAACCCAGCCTGCTGGAGCCCAAACCCGCGAACTTCAAATTCCAGAATACATTCAGGCTGGAACCTACCTGATTGGTCTGAATTTGAACGGTCAACAACACCTACAACGTTTAATCCTAAACTAATGGCCCTTGGAAAAATTGAACACCTCGGCATCGCAGTTAAAGACCTGCAGGCCTCGGAACACCTTTTTCAAGACCTCTTAGGCCTGCCTCCGTACAAGCGAGAAAAAGTCGATTCCGAAGGGGTTGAAACCTCGTTTTTTATGGCCGGGAACAACAAAATTGAATTGCTTTCTGCCAGCAGCCCCGACAGCCCAATTCAAAAATTTCTTGACAAAAACGGCGAGGGAATACACCACGTGGCTTTTCATGTTGAGGACCTTTTTCAAGAAATTGAACGGCTAAGTGCCGCTGGATTTACAGTCCTTAACAACCCCCCAAAACAAGGAGCCGACGGCAAACTCATCGCTTTTTTGCACCCCAAAGGAACCGGGGGCGTCTTGATTGAACTCTGCCAAGATTTGCCCAATTTATGAGTCCAAAAAACCTGATTTTTGACCTGGGCGGGGTGTTGTTCGACATCAACTACCAAGAACCTGGAAAACGATTCCAAGCTCTGGGCATGCAAGGGTTAAAAGATTTGTTTTTTAATCCCGATGCCAACAATCCTTTTCATGCCTACGAGCGGGGCCACATCAGCTCCGAAGAGTTTGCAGGGCATTTGCTTCGATTTGCCCCCCATCATGTTCAAATGGCAGACATTCAAGAAGCTTGGAATTCCATTTTAACCGAATTGCCCCTGCACCGCATCCAAATGCTGAGGCAGTTAAAACAAAAACACCGGCTTTTTCTTTTTTCAAACATCAACGATTGGCATTTGCAGGCGTATCGACAGCAATTGCCTGTTCCCTACACCGAATTTGAATCGCATTTTGAAGCCGTGTATTACAGCTGCGAAATAGGCCACCGCAAACCAGACCCTCAAGGCTTCCTACACATTCTGCAACAACAACAGCTAGAACCCGAAGAAACGGTATTTATTGATGATTTGATAGAAAACGCGCAGGGTGCAAGTCAGGTCGGAATTCAGGGCTGGCATTTAGATTTGAGCTCGGGCGCCTGTATAGAATCTTTGCTGCGCGAAAAAGGCCTGCTGGATTCATTCCCCTAAAAAAAAATTGAATGGTAGATTCCCATTCCAGTTCGGCTGCGCGCAAGGGCGCACGCAGCATGGCCGAAATTCCAGCGCACACCTTACAGGCACTAGAAAATGGAAGCCTACCCACCGCAAATTTGGTGGAATCGCTGGCTGTTAACCAGGCAAAACTGGCCATACATTTGCTAAATCGGTTGAATTTTAACCCTGATTTTGAGCGGCAGCAGGCCCTGCTTCAAGCTCAAAATTTGGGATTTCTACAGCGCTGCAAAACCATTGCTGGCCTAATACAACAGCAAGTACAACTTGAGGTTCCGCTCGAACTTCAGAACCATCCTTCAGACATTGTGCGCTGCTGGGCACTGTTTTGGACTCCCAAAAATCCAAATTCCATTCCGGCTGAACTGCAGCGCCTAAGGCCGTTTGCCGACGACACGCATTTCGCTGTGCGCGAAATGGCCTGGCTCGCAATGCGCCCGCTTGCCGTCGAAAAAACAGCAGAACTTATCGATGCGCTGCGGCCTTGGACTCTGGAACCGAGCGAAAACCTTCGGCGCTTTGCTGCTGAAGCGACACGCCCGCGGGGGGTGTGGGCCGCCCACATTCCCAGCTTAAAGGCCCAGCCCGAGTTGGCCCAAGCCCTGCTGGACAATCTGTGCAAAGACCCTGCACAGTATGTACAAAACAGCG
Organism: uncultured Flavobacteriales bacterium; assembly: GCA_903837495.1. Classification (GTDB taxonomy): domain Bacteria; phylum Bacteroidota; class Bacteroidia; order CAIKAF01; family CAIKAF01; genus CAIKAF01. Next base: position 16,475 of record CAILUT010000011.1, read on the forward strand.
TCGGAAATTGGCTGAACGATGCCGGAAAAACGCGGCCCGACTTTGTATTTGCCTGCCGCGACCGCTGGATGCAAAGCCCCAATCCTGCGACCGAGTATATTATAAAGCGAGGCCTTCGAAGTTTAGTCAAGTGTTGATTTATGTTTTTTAGGGCGGCAGCGGGCTTTCGCCGGTTGTCCGCGGTTGCCGGGGGCTGGCCCAGCGGGCTTGCGGTGGCTCCTAAAGTCGCCTCCGCGCCACGCGGGCCAGTCCCCCGCCACCCTTGCGGGCAACCCAGCTCAATCCCTGTCGCAGGCCACCTGCATAAAAATCCAGTTCCAATTTCTACTTACCTTTAAGGGCCTTTCCTAGCCCTTACCGCATGCGCTTACATTCTCAAAAAAAATGGCTTGTTCTTTTGCTGTTCATTTGCATTGTGGGTATTTCGGGAATCTACCTTTGGGATTTCTCGGAACAGCCAGCCGAAAACAAATCCAACCCCCATTTAAGCAAAGAACAGATAAAAACCTTGCGCCCCGGCGACATTCTGCTGCGTGAAGGGTATGGATTGGTAAGCACAACCATTGCCGATCGTTTAAAAGGCAAATACCGGTTTTCGCATTGCGGAGTTTTGGTTGACACCGATTCGGGCTTTCAGGTAATCCATACGGTTTCTAGCTCCTTGTCGAACATTGACGGAATGCAGCAATGTTCCTTGGAAGAATTTGTTCGGCAAAGCAAACCCGGCAGCTTGGCAGTGAGCCGACTTAAAAACGCCAAAGACCGAGTTATTTTGGTTGGGCAGACGCTTAGGTACTTGGAACAACGGGTGGCATTTGACCACCGATTTGATGCCCAAGACAGCAGCAGCTTGTTTTGTTCCGAATTGATTTGGAGGGGGCTGATTCGTGGCGGTGGTAGCGATATAACAAAGCCCCACAGACAAAATGCCTGGGGGCTTTACAGTTTTGATATGTTTTTAAACGAAGCGTTTTTTGAGGTGGTTTTTTTTCAAAAAACGCCGCAGAATTAATAGTCCTTCATTTCTGCCGATGAATCGATGGCAGGCACTTCTTCATCCATCTCCGCTTCAAACGCATCCAGATTTTCTTCCATTTCTTCTTCTTTGTTCAAATCTTCCTTGCTCATACTAACCAGCCATTTGCCCTCTTCTTTCACCATTTTCAAGGTCTCGGGTTCCTTGTTTCCTTCCAACTGATAGGTAACCACCGCTGTATCGCCATCAATGGTTTCGCCTACCATAACAATGGTTCTTGGCTTTTTGTCTTCTTCCGTCAGCATAGAGGCAAATTCCTTGAGGCCATCGAGGAGTTCACCGGTCGATTTGCTGCCATATTGCTTGGCTTCTTCAAATTCAAAGGCATAAAAGTGGGTCAAAAACTTTTCGGCATTTTTGCTGGGTTTTTCAGCGAAAAAGCTGCAGGAAAAAAGCAGGGTACTAAGTCCCAAATAGAGAGAAAGATACAAAAAACGGTTTTTCATAAAGGGCTTGATAAAATGATTTGAGTTAAAGGTAATAAATATAGGAGTGTACCAAAAAAAACGCCGGGCAATTTGGCTAAAATCAAAGAACCTGAACCTCTTCCACGGTTCCTGTGCCCAAAATCTTATTCATTTCTTCGCGAATAATTGAACGTTCCATGTGGATTTCTTGCTTTAAGGCGGCCGACTGAATGAAGATTTTTAAAACACCCTTTTTAAATTCCACCTTGCTGGTTCTGCTCGCGATAAAAGGCCCTGCATATTGCTTCCAAGCTGCAGAGGCTCGATGGGCGGTGAGCCCTTCTTGCAGACGGTACTTTTTCATCAAGGCCTCAATGGCTCCTTTTAAGGTATGTTCGTTGGTCGATTTCACGGCTTAAAGTTCATGAAATCGAGCGGGAATGTCAAGGATTTTCAACACTTCGGCTAGTTTTTGTTCTCCGGTATCGGTCAGTAAGACTTGATCTACCTCGCCCGAGTTGGCCCAAGCCAGCAAACGTCGAACCCGTTCTGGGTCTAATTTATCAAACACATCGTCCAACAACAAAACCGGGGCAAGCCCCAATTTATTTCGTAAAAATGCGTGTTCGGCCAACTTCAAAGCCACCAAATAGGTTTTTTGTTGGCCTTGCGAACCGAACTTTTTCAGGTTATGGCCTTTCAGCTCAAAGCCCAAATCATCGCGGTGGGGACCTAAGGTCGTAAATTGGGCTTGAAGGTCTTTATTGCGGCTAGCCCGCCATTGTTCCTCAAACACATCGGGAAGGGCACAGGCTTCATACCTTAATTTAGGCTGCTCCCCGTATTGGGCCAATTGCTCATAATACCGTTGAAAAACAGGCATAAAAAGCGCTATGAATTCAATTCTGCCATTCAATATGCGCATTGCCAAAGGAACAATTTGCTCGTCCATAACTTGCAAATAGGCCAAATCAGGCCGCTCTGTTTTCAAAAACGCATTGCGCTGCAAAATAGCCCGGTTGTATCGAATCAACGAATCCAAATACAGGGAATCGTATTGAGAAATCAAGGCATCTAAAAACCGGCGCCGGCCCTCGCTTCCCCCTGTTACCAAGGCTCCGTCTTGGGGAGCAATCACCACGGTGGGGAACCTGCCCATGTGTTCTGAAAGCCGAGGACTGGTTTTTTGATTCCATTTTAGCACTTTCCCTTTTTGCTTGCTAAAACTCAAGTAAACCTGCTTTGCGGTTTCAGCTTCCTGCAGCTCGGCTTCCAGCATAAAAAAGGCCGAAGGGTCCTCGGCCAAATCCCAAGGATAGCTGGTTTGGTCAGAAGATTGCAAAAAGCTTTTTGTCATTGACAGGTAATGCACCGCGTCCAGCACATTGGTTTTTCCGCATCCATTGGGGCCAATTAGGGCGTTCACACCCGGACCAAACTGAAGTTTCAGTTCGGGGTGGTTCCGAAATTGAACCAAGTGCAGGGAATTCAAATACATGGTACGAAGGTAGAAATATGCAGGCAAATGCAGGGGCCTATTTCCGTAGGCTGCACCCAAGTAAAGAAACAGACAAAAGCCACCCACCTTCGCTGTAGGGAATGCTACCTTTGAGCATCAATCTAAACTCCGATGCATATTCCTAGCCTTGTTTTAATTGGCTTTTTGTTTTTAAGTGCCTGTGAACCAAAAACCACACAGAAAACAGAGCCACCGAGTCAAACAGCAGCGTTTATTTCAACCAATTGCGGCAGCTGCCATGGGATTTGGATTAACAGAACAGGCATCGGCTCCGAATTTAATTCAGGTGAAGAAAAGCTGGATACAAGCCTATCCAGAAAAGCAAGAGTTCATCGATCAAATGGCCTCGTTCCTATTGCAACCCGAGGTCCAAAAAAGCCGAATGCAAGGAGCGGTAAAAACCTATGGACTTATGCCTAAAATGGGCTATACTTTAAATCAGGCAAAAGAAATAGCGGCTTGGTTGTACAACCACGAACCGGTCGATTCGAATGCAGCCACCCCAAGCCCAGATGAGAATCCCCTAGAAAAGGGACGCAGCATTGCCCTTGCAGCCAAAGCGGCCTTGGGCAAACAACTCATGAGCAGATTAAAAGAAGGAGGTCCGGTGGCCGCCATAGACTTTTGCCAACTGAATGCCCTACCTATTACCGACAGCGTGTCAAAAACCAAAGGAGCGGAGGTAAGAAGAATTACAGACAAAGCTAGGAACCCGAAAAATGCGTGCAGTGCGGAGGAATTCACCTTGCTTCAGAGCTGGAAAACGGATTTGGCCTTGGGGAAACAACCCGAAGCCGTATTGGTAGATGGGAGCGGGCATATTCTGGGTTATTACCCCATATTTACGGAAGAAAAATGCTTGGCTTGCCATGGAAAGCCGAGTCTGGAGCTAAAGCAAATTTTGCAAAAACGCTATCCGACGGATTTGGCGTTGGGTTACGATGTGGGGCAAATTCGAGGGGCATTCCGGGTGCGAATGCCCAAATAAAAAAGGGATGATTTGTCCATTGATTTGGCCTGCGGCAGGGATTGACAGGGCTAGCGCGCAAAGGCTAGGGCCAAAACCAGCCTGAGGCGGAAGGGGCGACCTTGGGAGCCCCCTTGCGCCCAGTGCAGGTTTGGCCTTAGCCTGCGTACTAGCCCAGAAAGCCCGGCTGCCGCCCAAAGCCACAGTACAATGAAGACCAAATTCCATTAAAAAACCCGTAAACTTTTCGTTGCTTAAACTCCAGAATGCACCCTGAATTAGGGCAGCATCATATCTTTTTTTCTTTTTTAATTTGATTATTAGGCCGTTGTGAATTGGGGTTTGAGCAGAAAAAAAAACAACCCGTTCGTTTTTAATAAACAATAACAATTCTATATTTGTACAAAGCGAATTAAACCCTTTCAAAATGGACAATAGAAACTTACTTTCCCTACGGAATGGTGTATGGAGTTTTATTTTGGTTGCCTCAAGCCTAATTCCCATGCACAGCCAAGTGGTTTGCAACAACAATTTGGGTTCAATTAGTCCAAATTTGAATTGGCAATATTTTAATCACACATCTCGGGGGTATGTAACTTTTCAAGCTCAGGCAGGGTGTACCTATCAGTTCACCTATTGCAACAGCATTGCCCCTTCCGCTTCCTATTCAAGTGATCCGTATTTAAACATTACGAGTGGGCCGACTTCTGGCAACATAGCGGCGAACGATGATTGGTGTGGAGCGGGAAGCAATCTCCAATGGACAGCCTCATCAACAGGTCTCTTTTATTTGCAATTGGGCAATTGCTGTTCTTCCGGTTGCGGCAGCATTAATTCGCGCAATTTAGGATATAGGTCCACAAATTGTTCAGGCGGCGTACCCGATCCTACTGGGGCTAGTTCATCTTCAAGTTCCATTTGTGCGAACCAAACTGTAAGCTTAACAGCCACGGGGGGAAATGGAGTGGTTTATTGGTATTCAGGGACATGTGGAGGTTCTCTTGTGGGTACGGGGACAACCATCAACGCAACACCCTCAACCACAACCACGTATTTTGCCCGGAATTTCAACAACGGACAGTTTAGCTCTGGATGCGCCAGCACCACCGTTACTGTAAATCCAAACCCAGCAGCGCCTACCATCACGGCAAGTGGTCCTTTGTCTTTTTGCAGCGGAGACAGCCTTCAATTAACCTCAAGTTATGCAACAGGAAATACCTGGAGTACAGGTGCCACAACCGCCACTATTGTTGTAAATGCGGCGGGCAATTTCCAAGTTTCACACACCAATGTAAATGGGTGTCAATCGGGGCTATCCACATCAACCACAACCACATTGCTCCCCCTTCCTCAGGCGCCCATCATTACGAACCTCAACGGGTTGGTTGGATGTGCCTACGATACCACGTTTTTGCAATCGAATTTGCCGAACAACATAAGTTGGAGTACGGGAGCTAGCGGCCAAACGATTGCAGCAACGGTTCAGGGTTCATACACAGCTCGGGTAACCGATGCGAACAATTGCACCTCGGTGCCCTCGAATGCCTTAACCGTAACGGTGAATCCGGCTCCGGTCATTGCCTCGGCCTCTACTCCTACCGTTTGCGAAGGTCTTCCTACCCCTTTTAATGCCAACGTTCAATTGGGCAACACCAACAATGCCAACATTTCCAGTGTAGTTTGGACCTTTGGCGACAACAACACAGGAAACACCCTAAACAGCCCTCATTTCTATGCCAGTCCGGGTACGTATTCGGTTTCCCTGATTGTAAACAGCAACCATGGCTGCAGCGACACGCTTCAAACCACGGTTTTGGTGAATCCAAAGCCGGTTATTGCAAGCACAAGCGGCGCAGCAGTGTGCCACAGCAATGCGACCTCATTTAATCAGGCTTCAAACGTATCGAACGTAAACGGAGGCAGTTTAGCTGGGTATGTATGGAACTTTGGAGACGGCAACAGCAGCACCCAATCGGCCCCTGTTCACACCTACATTCAACCCGGAAGCTATAATGTACAGGTTATTGCCTCTACAAATCAAGGCTGTTCCGATACGGCTACATTGACGGCCCTTGTTCATCCCAATCCGGTTTTGGGGAATGTTGGCATTCCGGCTGCTTGTGCAGGAAACGCCAGCGCCTTAAATGTCGGTGTTTCTTTAGCCAACATCAATGGAGCCCAAATCACTTCTACGGTTTGGAATACCGGCGATGGTGGCAGTGCCAATGGATTGCAAACCTCGCACAGCTATACGAATCCGGGCAGCTATACCGCCCAGGTTGTGGTGCTAACCAACCATGGCTGTTCCGATACTGCCGTTGGAACGGCGGTGTTGAATCCGGTACCTCAAATCACAAGTACCAACTTCCCAGACGTGTGTTTTGGGTCTCCTACCCTATTTCTTCAAAATTCAAGCTTGTCGAATGTGAATGGAGCTCAAATTACGGGGTATGTATGGAGCTTTGGAGATGGCAGCAGCAGCCCATCAATGAACCCAACCAAAACCTATGCACAAACGGGAGCTTTCCCCGTAAGTGTTACCATAAATACAAACCAGAACTGCCCTACTGTATTCTATGATACGGTTTTGGTGAATCCCTTCCCTGTAATTAGCAGCGTATCGGCTGCCGATGTATGCCAAGGTTCGGCCAGCAATTTCGTTCAATCCAGTTCAGTACCTCCAGTAAATGGGTCGGTGGTAAATTCCTATCAATGGAATTTTGGCGGTGGAAACACCAGTACACAGGCCAATCCTTCGTTTGCCTTTGCGAATGCCGGAACGTACGTGGCCAATCTTACCGTAACCACAAATTACGGTTGCAGCGTATCTTCGAGCGGTCAGGCCATTGTAAATCCCAACCCGGTGATTTCAAGCATGGCGGTTGGCGATGTATGCGAAGGAAACAGCAGTGCATTTTCTGCATCGGCCTTTGTATTGCCGGCCAACGGCTCGGTCATCAGCAGCAGCAACTGGAATTTGGGCGACGGGAATCAATCGGCCCAAACCAACTTTAACCACACCTATGCGGTGGCGGGTCAATACACCACAACCTTAACGGTGAGCAGCAACAACGGCTGCAGCAGTTCACAAACCTTGGTTACGGACGTGAATCCCAATCCGAGCATTTCGACGGCCAGCGTAAACACCGTTTGCCAAGAAGAATTTAGTGCATTCAATGCCATGGCCTCAGTGCTGAACATCAATGGAGCTGTTTTATCTGGGTACCAATGGAATTATGGCGATGGCAATACAGGAGGCAGCAACGCTCCCAACCACGTTTATGGAAACTGGGGCAGCTATTCTTGGACAGTAACCGCGACCACCAACCATGGCTGCAGCGATGTGTTTAATGGTACTGCGGCGGTATTGCCCAAGCCGGTAGCCGACTTTACCCTTCCTGACCACTGCCGCGGCAGTTTGATGCCCATTGCCAACAATTCAAGCATTGGGTCGGGCAGCATCGTTTCAACCCAATGGAATACCAGCAATGGAATGAACAGCAGCATGCAGGTGCCTAGTTTATTCTTTACCAATGCTGGGAACTATTCGGTTACCTTAATCTTGAGCAGCGACCAAGGCTGCAAAGACACCCTAACTCAAAATGTGGTGGTTACAGAAATGGTGAACTCCAACTTCAGTCCCACCTTATTGACCACCAACACCATCCATTTTTTACCCGACACCTTGAACCCCTATTTGGATTACCTGTGGGATTTTGGGGATGGCACCTTTAGCTACGAAATAAACCCACAGAAATTGTTTTTCTTCCCTGGGCTTTACAATGTGTGTTTAACCATTACCGACAACGGCTGCTCAAACAGCACGTGCAATCCGGTTCAGTTGAACGTAGCGGGCGGCATAGACCAAGCAGGCCAGTGGAAAACGAACATCTATCCAAACCCATTTGATCGGCATTTGAGCATTGACCTGAGTGGCATAAGCCAGCAGGCCGAGGTTCGCATGCGCGATTTGAGCGGCCGTACCTTGCACGAGCAAAAAGTTCTTGTTGTATCGGGCGAGGCCAGTGTTGTGTTGAGTGGTTCCACCATTGAGGAGCTGCCGGCTGGGGTTTATGTAATTAGCATAACTGCAGCTGAGGGAAGCCAGCACTTTAGGGTCATTAAAAAATAAACAAAGCGAGCAGATTTGAGACGCCAGGGCAAACGCTCTGGCGTTTTTTTTGGGCTATGGCAACCGCAGGTGAACCTAAAAAAAAATAGCGCTTTGAAAATCCATAGCTTTGTTGTGTGAAGCATATGTTGGCGGCAACGCTGTGGTTTTCATTGATGAATTTGTGTGTAAAAATGATGCCCGGCATGCCGATTCCGGTGGTGTTGTTGTTTCGGGCAGGCATCACCTTGGGGTTTAGTCTTTGGCAAATTCGGCAATTGGGATTGCACCCTTGGGGCTACAACAAACCTGTATTGTGGTTGAGGGGGATTTTTGGAACCGGGGGGCTGGCCCTGTACTTTATAACTTTGCAGCAGATTCCCTTAGCGGGGGCTGTAACCTTGCAGTACTTATCGCCCATTTTCACCTTGATTTTTACTCGGCTGTTGTTGGGCGAGCGGTTTAAATGGATTCAAACCCTGTTCTTTTTAATGAGTTTTGCGGGGGTATATGTGGTAGGAAATACCGACGAGCGCATTGTTTGGGTTTGGTTGTTGACCGGAATTGGGTCGGCGGTATTCTCGGGTTTGGCCTATACTATGATTCGAAAGGCATCGGTGAGCGAGCACCCTGTGGTGGTGGTATTTTATTTTCCATTGATTGCCCTACCCTTGGTGGGATTGTGGAGTTATTTTGACTGGAAAACCCCCGAAGGAATGGAGTGGTTTTGGTTGCTGGGAACAGGACTGTCCACCCAATTTGCTCAGTTGGCCATGACCAAAGCCTTTATGCAAGAAAAAGCAGCCAATGTGTTGGGATTGCAGTATTTGGGGCTCATTTATGCCCTGTTTCTGGGCTGGTGGATCTTTGATGAACAGTTTGACTGGATCACCATTGGAGGTATGGCTTTGGTGTTGTTGGGGGTACTTGGCAACATTGCAATTCAATACACCGCTGCAAGGAAAAAACAAAAATTGGGCAATTCTGCCTAAAAAAAGGGCAACACCATTCAAAGACAAGAATCGCTGTAACCCTTAAATAAACAAGGAAACTACAATTAATTGCTTGTGCTTGCGTGGAAATAATTGCAAGAGACATTGCTTTAAATAAAAAAAAGTACATTTGCAGATTAAATAAACAAAAAAATGAAAAGAAATTTACTGATTGCAGCCACTGCCTTATTGGGATTAACTTTAAATGCCCAATACAAACCAAACCAAGCCGGAACAATGGAAGGCTCGAACTACCAATTTACCGACAAGGTAGATATGGACCTTGCTCCTGCTTCGATTGCTCAAGGATGTACCAACTTTCAAATTTACACCTTGCCTGGCACACAGCCTTATCCATTTGGAGGCTTTATTTTTGGACCAGCCATTCTAACCGACACATCTGGCACCCAACAATTTTACCTTAAAGAGGTAGGCCACATGTTCAATGCCAATGGCGATGTTCAAGGTTTGGGTGTATTTCATGCGTTCAAAGCATTGATTGATTCTTCAAGCAATGGAGGAACCTATGTTGCCAAAATCTGGAAAGAAACCACTCCAGGAACGTACAGCATCATTGGCACTTCTATTCCTGTTCCTTATGCCAGCATCGACACATCGGTTACAAGCACAACCGGAACTATTTTCCCCTTTGTGCCTGCGGTTGCCGTAACTGGAAATTTCCTAGTTTCATGGGAGACGTTCTCATCTGACACTTCTTCAGGAGCTGTAGCACTTGCCAACGGACCTACCTGCGGAACTACCAACACATTTGTAATATTAGAAAACAATGGCAACAAGCAATTGGGTTCTGTATCGAATGTTTTCACCTTCCAAGGTGCACCGTTGAAAGCAGATCCTAGAATGGGAATTCGGGTTCTAAACTATACGGGTGGTGTTGATTTCATTTCATCTTCTGCCTTGATGGCCTTCCCAAATCCAGCCAGCGAAAGCACTGTGATTACTTTTGGTGCTGAAGCAAATTCACAAGGTTTAATTGAAATCATGAATTTGTCTGGTCAGCGTGTTGCTGCCATGAACGCGGACGTTGTTCAAGGCAAAAACCAAATTGAAGTATCGTTGTCGGGTCTTGCCAACGGAATTTATGTGTACCATGTAACGGCCGGTGCTCAAAAAATGAGCGGCAAGTTGGTGGTAAACCACTAAGCATTTTTGATTCAAGAAAAAGCCGCTCCAGCAATGGGGCGGCTTTTTTTTGCTTTTTTTTATGGATGGGGGCAACGGAAAAGAGGTGGCCGCGGGCGGGATTGAGCAAGGTAGCCCGCAAAATTGGCGGTGCCTGGCCCGGGAGCTGCGGAGGCGACCTTGGGAGCCACCGCAAAGCCGCTGGGCCAGCCACTGCCAATAGCGGACTACCTGCGAAAGCCCGAAACCCGCCCAAAAAAAATCAGAAAAAAAGCATAGGCTGTTCCTGTCCCCGCGGCCCCAAGTCAATCAATTCCATATTAAAAACACGGCCTGTTTCCACCTGAAAACGCAGGGCAGTAATGGCCTGGTGCCAACCCTGATTGCCAATGGCACCGGGATTAAGGTGTAGGCTGCCCGGAAAAATGCCGGGGCTCACCAGGGCAATGTGGGAATGCCCGCAAACCACCACATTGGGTTTGTGGTGCTGAACCAAACGCAGAGCTTGAGCATTGTATTTGCCTGGACGGCCCACAATGTGCATCATAAAAAACGACAGACCTTGCAGGGAAAAGTGTAGAAATTCAGCGCATTGTTTGCGTACATCTGTGCCGTCAATGTTGCCATACACTGCCCGGACGGGCTTAAATTGCCGCAAATAATCCAAGCCAGCGGCAGGTCCTACATCGCCGGCATGCCAAATTTCATCAACCTGAGTAAAATAGGGTTCTACATTTTTCGGAAAGGCACCGTGGCTATCGCTTAGCAGCAGAATGCGCATGGTTAGGGATTGTAGCGTACAGCACGCAAAAGCTGATTTTCTTGAACATATCCTTCCACATTATCGGGATTTTTTACCCGGGCCCAGCCGTCTTTCCAATCTATAATTTCGAGGGTTTGAGCGGGAACCAAATACATCAACACCTCGGCATCGGGTTGGGGTTTTACCAAAACAGGCGTCTGGTTGATTTTCACAATTCCATACTCTTTGCTGGACAACATATACCTCCATTGGGCCGCGAACAAAGAGGCCAATCCAAAACCAATGGAAACCAAAACCAGGGCACTCATATAGCGCCTCAATGCTGGGGAAACAAACCAAGTTCCAACAAGCAAACCTAAAATCAACAGGGCGATAAAAGCCAGAAACAGAGTTGCCCAGGTTGAGGTAGAAAAGAAGTGTACGCCCCAAGGCAGAAAAGGCCTGGGCCCTGCGGGCAGTTCCTCGCGCAATTCAATGAAAGTAAGGTTGTCTGAAAGCAATTTTGAATCGGGAAAAAGCAGCAGTCCTTTGTACAGATACACCATGGCCAATGGAGTATTTTGCTGCTTCAATGAAATGGAGGCCAGCATATTGTACACATGGGGGTTAAGGTAACCGGCTTCGATAAGGGCGGAATAATGCACTTGGGCGGAATCAAGCTGCCCTGCCTGATAAAGGCTGTCGGCATTTTGCAATTGCAACTGAGGGGGAAGGCCTTGAGCCAGAACCTGGGGTTCAGGGTTGAATAAGGCCAAAACGAGCAAAAGAAACAAGGTGCGCATCATTTACAGGATTCCATGGATTTGGTGGATTGGCGCAAAATTTGGGCCAGGCGTTCGGCGTCTTCTTTCATGGGGGATTCAGCGTAGGCGATAGAATGCAATTGAATGAGGGCGGCGGACCAATCGGCGGCGGCTTTTTGTTGGCCCAATGCTTCAAACCGGTTGCTGAGCTCGGCATGGGCTTGCTGAGAAATGGACAAGTTCCATTGGTCGCGCAGGTATCTTTCCATGGAATTAATCAGGGCCACCGTATTTTCTTTCGAGGGGTTTGCGGCCCATGATTTAATTTCGGCCAAGAGAATGGCAGAATTCATTAAAGAAATGGAACGGCGGTTTCGTAGGGCAACCAAGCCATTTTTGGCCCAAAGAGCATAGAATAAAATCAGCAGCATTAAAAGGCCTAGCCAGGCAAAAAAGGCAAAGCTGCCGTAAAAAGGAACATACAAGGGGGGCAAGAAAGAGCTGCGGCCTTGGGGTATAGAAACTTGAAATTTAATGGGGCCGGAACCCGACGATTCGGCCTCGTTGGCCGAACCCAATACTTGAACCCGAACCGAATCGGAGGTAAAGGACTCGAATTTTTTGGTTTTGGGATTAAACCAAGACCAAGTAAAGGGAGGCAACACATAGGAGCCTGGGGTTTTGGCGATGTAAATGTAATTCACCTGCTTGGTGCCCGTTACACCGGCTTCAGAAAACGCTATTTTATCTTGAACGTCGGGGGCAAAGGCATCGAATTCGGCGGGCATGTTCAGTTTGGGAAGCTCGAGCAGGTTCAGGTTTCCATTGCCTTTAATTAAGACACTGAGGTCAAAGGCATCGTTCACATTTAGCGTGGTAGAGCCGGGCTTCACCTCCACATCAAAATCGCCCAGCCCATTGGTAAAATCGGCGGGTCTGCCATCAAAAGGAATAGGCAAGGCAGTTAGGGAAACCTTGGGGGTTTTGAGTTCCACCTTTTTTTCAACCACCCGGCCCCCGAAAAAAACATCAAAGGGGTCCGAAGACGTTTCCCGGTAGCTTACAACAACGCTTGCAAGCAGGGGGTCGATGGAAATTTTACCTTGAACCTGTGGAACCAAAACGTATTTTTTAAGAGTGGCCACCAAAAAGGGTTCGCCTTCTACCTGGGTTTGGCGAAACTGTTGGTCTTCGGCTTCGGGAATGTCTTGAACCCAGCCCCCGTTTAAGGAAGGAAACTTGACCGACTCGAACTGAACCGAGCTGTATTTGGAATACAAATCAATGCTGACAGTCAGGGGCTCTCCAACAAAAACAGTCGTTTTTTCTAAACGGGCCACTGCAAAAATTTGATTGTCGGCCTTTTTAACCGGGGTTTTGTTTTGTTGGGCAGCGGAGTTGGCTTGAGCCTCGTCGAGTATGGTTAACTGAAGCGGGGCAGATTGGGCCAGCACCCTGCCGTTTGCCAGAAGTTGGAAAGGAGATATAGCTACCTTCCCGGCTGTTCTACTCATTAAGCGAACCGTAATTTTGAAGGTCGATACCCCATTGATGATGCTTTGCTGTTGAGAAGTTCCCAGCTTTACCAAGCCATCGAAGGCGGGCAGTTTGTATTGACCTGATAGGCCAGAAATATCGTAGCTGATTTGGAAAGGTTGGTTTGCAACGGGCGATTGGGGTTGCACCGAGACCTGAATCTGCTGAGCGGCCAAATGCAGGGTAAAAAAGCAGAAAAGCAAAGTAAACCAATGCATGTTTTTCATGGCTACCAATCTTTTTCGGGTTTTGTGGGGTTGCCGCCGGGATTGTCTTTTTCCCGTTTCTTTTGAACTTCCTTTTCTTGTCGGTTCAGGGCATCCAAAATCCGTTCCGCATCTTTCTTTTGCATCTGTTGTTTGGGATTGTTCTTTTGCGGCTGCTGTTCTTGCTGCTGTTCCTGTTTTTGCTGCTGCTGCTGCTGCTGCTGCTGTTGTTGCTGCTGTTGTTGCTGCTGCTGCTGCTGTTGTTGCTGCTGTTGTTGTTGCTGCTGTTGTTGCTGTTTCAGTTTTTTAAGGGCATAGGCTAAATTGTAGCGGGACATATCGTTGTCGGGCTGAAGTTTCAGTGCCTCTTTATATTGCTGGGCGGCTTCGGCCCATTTATCGGCCTTTAGGTAGGTATTTCCTACGTTGTGATGGGCTCTGCTTTTGTATGCAGGGGTTTGAAACGTTTCTGCAGCTTTCTCAAACCAATATCGGGCCGAATCGGGTTTTGCTTGTTGATACAAGGCATTTCCCAGTCCCATTTGGGCATAGGGATTGTTGGGGTCTGTTTTAAGATGCCGTGAAAAAACCGAATCGGCTTTTAGGGGCTGTGCTTCTTGTAAAGCCTGATTGCCGTTTCGCAGCAAACGGAAAGACTGAAGGCCCGGAATCTGGGCTTGGGCCGAAATTCCGGAAAGAAGTACTACTGCCAGCAAGGTTAACCGAAGATGCTCCATTTTCGCAACCATTTTTCCCATTGTGAAACAAAAACTAAATCAAGACAGAGCAAGGCAAAGGCGAACCAAAGAAAGGGAAGGAAGAGTTCTTCTCTGCCAATAGAGGTTTCGGCAGATAAGCTAGTGGATTTTTTTAGGCGGTCAATTTCGGCCATTACTTTATTCAAGGCGGTGGAGGGGTCGTTTCCTTTTACAAAAAGCCCATTGGTTTCGGTGGCAATTCGAGCCAACATATCTTCGTTGGGTCGGGTAAAAACGAGTTTCCCTTGGGCGTCGGTTAAGTATGAGCCGTTGTTGGGAATGGGTGCTGCGACTTGACTTCCGATGCTCATAGCAAAAACCCGTATTCCACGTCGTTTCAACTCATTTAATACGGGGGGCAAATCTCCTTCGTGGTCTTCGCCATCGGACATCAAAATGAGTGCGGGTTCGGCTTCGGATTGTTCGGGCAGGGTTTTAATGGCTTCTTTCAGTGCAGCAGAAATAGAAGTACCCTGCACCGATGGATAATCGGTTGAAACGGCATCTAAGAACATCGTGGCTGCACCGTAATCGTTGGTCATCGGCAATTGGATGTGGGCCGAACCGGCAAAAACGATCAAGGCCACTTGGTCGCCTTTCAGGCGTTTTAACACGGCCGAGATGGCTTGTTTTGCACGGGACAGGCGATTGGGTTGCAGGTCTTCGGCCAGCATAGAGCGGGAAGCATCTAAGCAAAATACCAGTTGGGTTCGGGTTTTGGTTCGGGGACTATCGGTAATTCCTCCTTTAGGCCGAGCCAACACAAAGACAAGGGCGGTTAAAACCAGCAGGCGTATGGCATACCGAACAATCAACACATACTTTGGGAACAAACCCAGGGTTCGGTGCAAAGATACGATGTGGCCTAGGCGCAAAAACCGGCCAATTCTCCAGCGGTAATCCAGAACAAAAAGCAGGATAAGCGGAAGTAAGGCCCAAAGCCCAATCAAATATGTAGGATATTCGAAGTTCACGGTTCTGTTACGCTTTTAAACCAAAGCAGGCGTAGGGCCCATTCTAGCATTAGGAAAAGGGCGGCTAAAGCCACAACAGGCCAAAACAGGTCGGGCCTAACATAAAACTCTTTGTCTTGAATCAAGGTTTTTTCTAAGGTATCGATTTCTTCAAAGATGGTTTTTAGAGACTGCTCGTTTTCGGCCCGGTAGTAATTTCCTCCGGTTTGGGCGGCAATGTCTTTGAGCAGAACTTCGTCTATCTCGACCGGAGCCATTCCAAAAACCAAAGACCCATTGGGATTCATGGCAACGGGCGACAAGGCACTGCCTTTTTTTCCGACGCCTATGGTATAGACTCGAACTCCAAAGGTTTTGGCAATTTCGGCGGCGGTGGCGGGCGTGATGTTTCCGCTGTTGTTCACTCCGTCGGTCAGCAAAATCACCACCTTGCTGGTAGATTCAGAATCTTTGAGTCGAGCCACTGCGGTTCCTAAGCCGGCGCCGATGGCAGTACCATCGACCAACATGCCGGTTTCAATTTTCGACAAAAGAATTTGAAGTACTTGATGGTCAAGGGTGGCCGGGCATTGGGTAAAGCTTTCGCCCGAAAAAATCACCAAGCCAATGCGGTCGCTCGGCCGGCCTTCAATAAACTCAGCGGCAATTTTTTTTGAGACGCCCAAGCGGTCGGGCGAAAAGTCTTTGGCCTTCATCGAGATAGAAATGTCCAAAGCCAGTTGAATGTCCACAATTTCTCGGTTCACCTCGGTCATGCCTATGTGGCCTCGTGGTCGGGCCAGTGCCACAACAATCAAGATTAAGGCTAGCGCCCTAAAGAAATTGGGCAACCAACGCAGGCGTTGCCGCAAAGAGATGGGGTACTTTACCGTTGGGTCAGGCAACACAGGGTGCAGCCAGCCCTTTCCTTCTTTTTTATTTTTACGCTGCCGAAGCCAAGCCAGCAAACCCACCAAAGGTATTAAAGCAAAGACCCAGGGATAATCGAATTGGATGTTTAACAGGTCATTCATTCGAATTCGATGTTAAGGGTTTAAAATGCGCGCGGCAGGCCTCAACAAAAGCTAGGGCGGCATCGATCAATTGTTGGTGTTCGGCATGCCCGGGTTGTTGTTTGGCGAATTTCACCAAATCGGCGATGTGCAGCACATACTTTAGTTCCCGGCCTGTATTTTCTTCCTCAGGCCGGCGTTTCCATAAAGCCAACCATTCTGAGCTGGTCATTTCAGATACATCTAGCTTATAAACCTGATTCACCATTTGACGCAGTACATCCACCGTTCGGGTGTAAAACTCTTTGATTTGTTCCTCTGACATATTGGCTTGCTCGGCCTTGAGTTGCAGCAATGCGGCTATAGCAAAGTCAAAGGGATCTATTTTTGGAGCGGCGGGCATGGGTTTGGCTGGTTTTCGTTTTTTGAAAACAAACCAAACCAACCAGGCCAAAAAGGCCAGAGCAACAAGCAGGGCAATCCAAGGCAAAAATTCATGCCAATGGTAACCTGGGTCGGGATTGGCCAAAATATCTTGAAAATCGGCTTGTAGATTCACATCGGGGGCCAGTATTTCAATGGGGCTGCTCGGAATTCGAACGTTTAGGGTATCGGCTCCGTTTAAAAAGCCCAGGGTGATTTCAGGAATTTGAGCGGTTCCAGAATCATACCCCACCACTTTCAGGCGCAGACCAAAACGAAGTTGAGCTGAATCCAACCAATTTACCTGAAGCAATTCAAAGGGGCCTAGGCTGTCGGTCAATTCAGGCCAAACCATAGAAGCCGTTGGTTTGGGCTCAGGCAGCAGCAAATCCAGGGAAAAGGGTTCGCCCAGCAAAACTGTATCTTTTTCGGCCTTCCATTTCAGGCCAAAGGAAACTTGAGCTTGGGCATAGCAGGTACCAATAAGTAAAAGGAAGAAAGCCAAACCTTGTTTCATCTGCGTATGCCTCTAGATTTAAACAACTGATTCAAGGGCCTACTCACATCGGCATCCGACCGAAATTCGGCTAAATCGACTCCATACCGTTGTGCGGCCAATTTCAACTTTTTTTGTTGGTGTTGCCAGGTATCTTGCCAGTGCAGCCGAACGCTTTTTTTATGGGTATCTAGCCAAAAAGAATCCCCCGATTCTGGGTCTTTTAATCGGATTAAGCCGGCATCTGGGAGTTGGCAAAGAAGGGGGTCTGAAATACGCATCAGCAGCAAATCGTGTTTTCTTGATGCGATTTTTAAGGCATCGGAAAAAGAGGGTTCAATAAAATCGCTGAGGCAAAATACGGTCGATCTTTTTCGCAATACCCGGCCTAGGTATTCCATGGCAAGGCCGGTTCTGGTTCCAGAATGTTCCGGAACGCAAGCCAAGAAGTCCCGTAAAATCCGCAAAAAATGGGAGCGGCCTTTTCGAGGTGGAATAAATTGTTCAACTTTAGAGGAATAAAAGACAGCCCCAATTTTATCGTTGTTTTGAACGGCAGAAAATCCAACGATGGCCGCAATTTCGGCGGCCAACTCGCGCAGAGAGCGGTGGTGGGCACCAAAACCAGACGAGGCACTCACGTCCAACATCAGCATCACGCTCAATTCCCGCTCTTCCTCAAATACCTTAACAAAAGGTTCGTTGAAGCGTGCCGTTACATTCCAGTCAATAAACCGAACGTCGTCACCGTATTGGTAATTGCGCACCTCGGCAAACGACATGCCACGGCCTTTAAAGGCGGCGTGGTATTGCCCCGCGAACAGTTGATTGCTCAGACCACGGGCTTTGATTTCAAGCCTACGTACCTTTTTTAAAAGGTCTCTTAACTCATCTGGACTGTTTGTATTTGATTCCATCTTTCCCTGAATTCCAGGAAACCTTAGGGTACCAATACTTTATTCAACAGAGAATCGACCACGTCGTCGCTGCTCATTTCTTCGGCTTCGGCTTCGTAGGTTAGCCCTATTCGGTGCCGCAACACGTCTTTGGCAATGGCCCGAACATCCTCAGGAATCACATAGCCCCTACCCTGCAAAAAGGCATAGGCTTTTGAGGCCAAGGCCAAGCTGATGGAAGCCCGGGGAGAAGCACCAAAAGAAATCAACTCCTTTAAACCTTGAATGCCGTTGCCTTGAGGATCGCGTGAGGCATGAACCAAGTCCACAATGTACCGTTCTATTTTCTCGTCCATATACAAGCTCCGAACAACAGTACGGGCATGCATAATTTGGTCTTTATGCACAACCACATTCACCCTTGGGAACTCCTGAAGCATATTTAGGCGAATAATGTCGAGTTCTTCCGACTTTTGCGGGTAATCCATGACCACCTTAAGCAAAAACCGGTCGGATTGAGCTTCAGGCAAAGGATACGTCCCCTCCTGCTCAACCGGGTTTTGGGTTGCCATTACTAAAAAAGGATCTGGCAGGGCGAAGGTTTGGTCGCCAATGGTAACCTGTCTTTCTTGCATGGCTTCCAACAAGGCACTTTGAACCTTAGCCGGTGCCCGGTTGATTTCATCGGCCAAAACGAAATTGGAAAAAACAGGGCCTTTTTTAACCGAAAATGACTCATTCTTAGGGTTGTAAATCACCGTTCCAACCACATCGGCAGGCAGCAAGTCGGGAGTAAACTGAATCCGACTAAAACTTACATCCACTACCTGTGCCAAGGTTTTTATGGCCAAGGTTTTTGCTAGGCCGGGAACGCCCTCCAGCAATATATGCCCATTGCACAAAAGCCCAATAAGCAAGCGGTCGGTCATATACCGTTGCCCTATAATTACCTTGTCCATTTCCAACCGAACGGCCGAAACAAAAGCCGATTCTTCAGCAATCTTCTGATTTAATGCTTGTATATCCATGTTGCATTTGTTTAAGTTCTTGAAGCTTCAACGTACATTTGAACCGAAATCCATGAACTCAAAACAAAAATAGGGTTTTTGCTCAGCCTTTCAATCGTTTCGCTGCACATCAATCCGGTTAAAAGTTGTTAATCAATCCTCTATGCATCGAATATGAAATCGAAAACCAAGGTGTACCTGCTTTCAATTGGAGATGAATTGCTCATTGGCCAAGTAATCAATACCAACGTTGCTTGGCTTTCCACAAAATTAAACGAAATTGGACTTAAGGTAGAGGAACAACGAACCATTGCCGACCGACCCGACAGCATTGGTTCAACCTTAAAGGAATGGATGCAACCCGGACATGTTGTAATTTGCACCGGGGGCTTAGGACCCACCGGAGACGACATTACTAAAAACACCCTAAGGCAGTTTTTTCAAGACGAATGGAGAACCGATGAAGGTGTTTTGAGCGTTTTAGAAGGATTTATGAAAGCCCGAGGCAGAACCCTAGACCAGATCAACAAGGGGCAGGCTGAATTGCCAAAGTCCTGCAAAACCTGGCTAAACCACATTGGAACAGCCCCCGGAATGTTGTTCGATACCCCAAAAGGCATTCTAATTAGTTTGCCCGGCGTTCCACGCGAAATGGGCTACCTAATGGAACAGTACGGCCTGGATTTTCTAAAAACGCGCTTTCGCTTGTCGCCCATTCGCCACTTGACGTTCCACACCGAAGGCATTCCCGAATCGCAACTCATGGTGTATTTGCGCGACTGGGAATTGCAGTTGCCCAAAACGCTTTCCTTGGCGTATTTGCCAAAAGCCGGCCGAGTGCGCCTGCGTTTGTCTCAGCTAAATCCCAAGCAAAACAACGTTGATTTGTTTGAATTGCAGGCAGCCCAATTGCACAAATTGTTGGGCGTTGAGTGCATTGGAACAGGCGAGCAGGACTTGCCTGTGGCTGTTTTGCAGGAATTAATCGAAACGAAGACCACGCTTGCCACGGCAGAAAGCTGCACAGGCGGCAAAATTGCAAGTCTAATGACCGCGGTTCCCGGTGCTTCTGCGGCCTTTATGGGGGGAATGGTTGCCTACGATAATTCTGTAAAAATCAGGACTTTAGGGGTTCGTCCGGAGGACATAGAGCAGCATGGTGCGGTGAGTTCGGTGGTGGTTGAATCTATGGCCAGAGGCATTCGGAATTTAACCGGAGCCGATTACGGCATTGGCACTTCTGGAGTCGCCGGGCCCGGGGGCGGAACCCCTGAAAAGCCAGTGGGTTTAATTTGGGTGGGAATTTCAGGCCCTGAGGGCACCTATTCCCGGGCATTCAAAATGGCTGCCGACCGCTCAGGCAACATCGAGCGCAGCTCATTTGCCGCATTAAATCTATTCCGAAAAACCCTGTTGAACAACTGGACCTTGCCCGAACCTACCTTCTGGGCCTTCTCACATTGATGGATTTTTGGGGCGGGTTTCGGGCTTTCTCCGGTAGTCCGCAGCTAAAAGGCTCAGCAACTGTGGCTTTGCGGTGGCTCCTAAAGTCGCCTCCGCAGCTCACGTTGCTGTAGCCGTTTAGCTTTGCGGGCTACTCGGTTCAATCCCGCCCGCAGACTCAAAAAATGGAGGTCAAACAAACAATAAAACCAGACCTTGACCTAAGGGCCAACCGGATTTATTGAATCATCAATCGACGTACTTGGCTTTGACCGTTTACAACGGCTTTAACCAGATACATGCCGCTTTCGCCAAAGGCAGAACGTTGAAGTGTAAGGGTGTTTGAGCCCTGGGTTAAGGCCTGGGTAGATTCAACATGAATCAAACGTCCAGCTAAGTCAAACACCTCGATGTTGCTTCCAATGGAGGCCGATTCGTCCAATTGAATCTGCACATTTCCAGAGGAAGGGTTCGGGTGCATTTTAAAACCCGTTGGCAAAGGCTGTTCTGCAATAGCGGTTGTGGCATCGGAAATGGTAAAATCATCGATGTACAGGGGATTTCCATAAGGGCCACCGCTGGTAAAATGAAACATAATGCGGACGTTGTCGCGGCTGCTAAAGTTGGCCAAATCAACCGTGAAATAAGACCATTCGTCGGGAGAAGAAGGCACAAAGTTTGAGGGGACCAAACCGGCTGTTACCAAATTGGTACCTGCCAAAGCGGTTAAAGAATTGCCCTCATTGCGCAATTTCATGCCCCGCAGCTGCCAAGATTCACCGCAGTTGGTTGACACGTACATTTGAAGTTGGTCGTTTTGCTCGATAAAGGGTTGGTTGGTGCGTTGAGAATAGGCGTATTTCACCTCCAACAGCGGATTGTCCACTGTGGTTAAATCGTACGAAGGCGAAACCATGAAAAAGCGTTCGTACCGCAAAGATCCGCTGGAATTGCAACGGGCTGCGCCATAGCTTTTGTACCCGCCGTAGTTTACTTTTTCCCAGCCGTTTGCAGCATTCGCTCCTTCGTTGATGCTCACCCATTTGCCATCGGCAAAAAAGCTGTAGCCTGGCCCTGCCTCCATGGCATCGTAGTAGCGGTAGTTGTTGTCCATGGCTTGGTCGGATGAAACCAAAACATATCCTTGACGGGTTCTTGAATCGCTTCCGTTGGCGTTGGTAGCGGTTAATTTTACATCGTACCTGCCGGGCACATCGTATTGAACCAAGGGCTCTGGGTCCGTAGAAGTTGCAGTTGCGGCTCCGGAAAGGTCCCAAGCATAAGAATTGCTGGCAGTACTGCCGTTGTGGGTTCCGTTTTTCATGTTTAGGGAACCTCCTTCGCAAATCATTTTTAGGGATTCAAAGTTGTTGCTTCCTTGTTTTGACCAAAATTCGGCGATGGGTGCCGGTGCACAGGGGCTTGCCTGAGAAGCATCGTCGGTGCCGGTGGCCAGGGCATTGGCGTTGGCAATAATATTGCTGCGGAAAGAAATGGTATTAAACACAAAATCCATGACTTGTTTTTGACCTTTGGAGAACATATTCATGCAATTGTCGTCGGTGTAATCCATGTAATTGTTGAACATTTCACCAATTTGAAAGCGGGCGATGGTATCGGCAGCGGTGCTATTGGAGGTCAATTCGAGGCAGGTGGCCTCTTTGGGAAAATTGAAGCAGCCAAAATTGGGTTCACGAGAAAACGGGGTATCGTCCACTTGGTCGTTTCCGCAATCGTCGTCGCCCCAGATGTGAATCAATCCCAACCAATGTCCAACTTCGTGCGTCATGGTGCGGCCGGCGGTTCCGGCGGCCGTACCGGTTTTGCCGGTGCGGTTGTGAATCATCGCAATTCCGTCGGTAGTGGTAACGGGGTTAAAGCCACCAAAAGAATAAGGGAACTGCGCGTAACCTAAGATGTTGCCAAAAGGGTTGCCATCGTTGTCGATGGTTTTTACCACCCAAATGTTTAGGTATTTGGCCCGGTCCCAATAACTCAATTGCTTGAAACCTGTGTAATCGCGGGCTGTATTGGTTTTATACGAAAACACCCGGTTGATGCCGTCGGTGCAAGCTCCGTTGGGCGCTTTGGTGGCCAAACGAAACTCGATGTTGGCATCGGCAGCAATGCTGTCGAAGTATGGGGGAATAACAACCTTGTCGGCATTGGTGTAGGTGAAATCCAAATTAACCGAAGCCAATTGACTTAAAATTTGAGCGGTTGAAATGTTTTCGGAACCGCCCTCATGAATGACGTGAACCACAACAGGAATGATGCGTTTTCCGTTCTCGGATGTTTCAAATTGACCCAGATTAAGGGACTTAAATTCCTTAAAATCTTCCACGAACTTGACATATCCATCCCAAAAATCCGGATGTTGTTTGGCATAATCGGACAAGTGGCTGCCGCATTGAACGTGTTGATGCTGAGCCTGTAGCCCGGAAATTCCAGATACATAAACCCCAAGTACAATGCTCAATGATGTGATTAAGAAGTGCTTCATATTCTGTTTCGTATGTACTGCAAATTTCGCAATTGGAAAGGGTAAAAGCAAATGTTAAGCGCCGATGAACATAGGGATATCAAAAAAAGGGGTTAATAAACCAAAAATGAAGGGGATTTATAGGCGGTTTAATGTTAATTTTGCCGCAAATTAATCCCAAAACAACATGAAAAAAATACGGGTTGCCATTAATGGATTTGGACGAATTGGACGCATTACATTCCGGGCATTGCTTACAAAACCTGAGATTGAGGTTGTGGCCATCAACGATTTAACGGGTGGCAGCACCCTGGCCCACCTCTTGAAATACGATTCCGTTCAGGGACGGTTCAACGGCGAGGTTGGTACTATAAATGGAAATTTGTTGGTGAATGGCACCGAAATTCGGATTACGGCCATTAGAAATCCGGCTGAACTTCCTTGGAAAGAAATGAATGTAGATGTTGTTTTGGAATGCACCGGATTGTTTTTGGATTCTGAGAGTGCTTCTAAGCATTTGGAGGCCGGCGCTGGGAAGGTGTTGCTTTCGGCACCGGCAAAGACTTCCGACATTAAAATGGTGGTTTTGGGAGCCAACGAAGGGAGTCTAAGGGCCGATGACCGAATCATCTCCAATGCCTCATGCACCACCAATTGCGTTAGTCCTTTGGTAAAAATAGTAGATGAGATTTGTGGCATTGAAAACGGTTTTATGAATACCATACATGCCTACACCTCAGACCAACGTTTGCAAGATGCACCCCACAGCGACCTTCGCCGTGCGCGTGCCGCCGCTCTTTCTTTGGTTCCAACCTCGACCGGAGCGGCCCGGGCCATTGGAAGAATTTTCCCTCACCTGAGCGGCAAACTAGACGGCACCTCGGTGCGGGTTCCTACCCCCACGGGCAGTTTAACCGATATGTCGTTGATTGTTCGCAACCCGGTTGATGCAACCACCTTAAATCAGGCCTTTAAAAAAGCGGCTGAAACCGATTTGAAGGGCATTTTAGAGTATACCGAAGACCCCATTGTATCGATCGATATTGTAGGAAATCCGCATTCCTGCATTTTTGATTCTGAATTGACCTTTGTAAAAGACAGCTTGGTGAAGGTGTTTGGGTGGTACGACAACGAAGCGGGCTATTCAAACCGCCTTGCCGATTTGTGCCTTTTGGTGGGCAACCTGAAATAAAGCGGGCTTTTATTTAGACCGGGAGAAGCCGGCTGAACCCCATGCGGCAAGGCTTAATTAAAAGTAGGTTTTGCGGCAGGGATTGAAGCAGCTACCCCGCAAGGGGCTGGGCGGCAGCCAAAACAGCATCAAAAGAGCGACCTTGGGAGCTCCTTTTGCTGCTGTTTTGGCCCGGCTAGCACCGCGGAGTAGCGCTGAAAGCCCGTAGGCCGCCCCCATAAAAATCCGCTTTATTTGCCTTTTTTTCCGCGGGCTATACCGGCATCAACATCGAAGCCAATCAACAAAGCCAGGGAGGCCAAGTATAAAAAAATCATGGCCATGGGAACTGCACCTACCACGCCGAACACCTGATTGTATTGAAAAAAGCGCTCAACATACACTCCGAAGGCCCAGGTAAACAGCAATAAAAACAAGGAAGAAATCCAGCTGCCTGCAGAAAAGAAACGCAAGCGAAGGGATTTGGCAGGGGCGATGCGAAACAAAGCCGCAACAAACAACCAAGTCATGCCCAAGCTGAACAGCCAACCCAGCTGACCGGAAAGCCAAGAAACGGTGCCCGACAAAAAGTCAATGGCCTGAAATATGGTAACAACCAAACCGAAAGCAAGGCTAGAAAGCAACATGACCAACACCGAAATTAGGCGTACTTGACCGGGCCTTCGGCCTTCAGAAATAAAGGCCGAAGCGTTGAAGGCCTGAATAAGACCTTTGACGCCTGCGGAAGAAAGCCAAAGTCCTGCCAGCAAGGTAAACCACAGGAATCCTTCGCGTTTTTTCAACAGTACATCGGCAATGATGGGGCCTACAAACTCGAACAAAGCGGGTGGAATGAGTTCTTTGCTAAACCGAAACCACTCATAACCCAACTGCCCACCGGGAAAAAAGGGGACTAGACTGACCAGAAAAATAAGGGTTGGAAAAAAAGCCAGCATGAGTTGAAATGCCACGGAAGATGCACGCAAGGACAGGCTGTTGCGTTGGGCTCCGACCAAAAAGTAGGTTGCGATGCGCCACAGGCTAACCCCACCAAAGCCTGGGGGCGAAAAGCGGTAAGCAGAACGCAGCAGGATGGCCAAATGGGTATGTGCAAGAAAAAAACGGAAAAAACGGGTTGATTTCATGGCAGATAAGCCTTCATACTGATGTCGATGCTTCGAACCGAATGGGTTAAAGCGCCCATTGAAATAAAATCAACCCCCGTTTCGGCATAGTACAGCAGATTGGCTTCGGTAATGCCACCGCTGGCTTCGGTTTCTATGCGCCCCTGGACCAAGGTTAAAGCTTCGCGCACCTGATGGGGCTGAAAATTGTCGAACATAATGCGTTGAATTGTGCCGGGTAGGTCCAGAACCTCCTGTACGTCTTTCAGGTTTCGGGTTTCGATTTCGACGGGCAAATTCAGGCTGTTTTTATGTAGATATTCCATTAATCGCTCATAGGCAGGGCGGATTCCGCCTGCAAAATCGCGGTGGTTGTCTTTAATCATGGCCATATCGTACAGGCCAAAGCGGTGGTTTTGGCCGCCTCCATGCAAAACGGCTTCTTTTTCAAACCGGCGCAGCAGGGGCGTTGTTTTTCGGGTATCGAGCAATCGGGTTGACGTGTGTGCAATGAGTTGGCACAGCCGCTGCGTTTGCGAGGCAATTCCACAGGTACGCTGAATCAAATTTAGGGCGATTCGCTCGGCCGAAAGCAACACATGGGCTGGCCCTTCTACTTCGAGCAGTACATCTCCCACAAAAAAGGGCTGTCCGTCAGAAACCAACAGAGACACCTGAACAGAGGGGTCTAAAAATTTGAAAATGGGGGCAATGTAATGGGCTCCCGAAAAAACCCCAGATTCTTTGGCCAGCCACAGGGCTTTTGCCTGTTGATGTTCGCCAAAAACTCCTAGGGAAGTAACATCGCCCTGCTTGCCTACATCTTCTTGAAAGGCTTGCTGCAGAAAAGTTGAAAACCAAAGTTGGGAATTAGTCATTGGATTGTACCTCGAAAGAATGTACCCGTTCAGTGCCGTTGACCTCTTTAAACAGCACGTAAATTCGGAATTTTTGTTGGGCGGTTTTCCATTCGCCGATAAAAAAATGAGGCTTGCCCTTTTGTTCTTGCACCTGAGAAATGTGAACGGAAGTGGGGGGATAGTCTTTAATAAAGGATTGAATGAGTTGCCCGGCTTGAGCCTGAGAATATACGCCTTCTTGAGCTAGAATACGTAGATTAAGGGAAGTGTGGGCTTGCTGTACAAAAGCTTTAGCGTCTTTTTGCAAAAGGGCTTGCCTTGCTTTTTGAACAGGGGATTGGCCAAATGAGCGGACAAAAAACAGGAAAACAAACAAAACAGAAAGAAGGAATCGGCCCATGGTTTAAAAATTAATGCAAAATTGCACAAAAATTAAGCCAATATCGATGGAAGTTCGGATTGTATCTGTGGGAAAGTTACGGCAGGCCTATGCCCTTGAGGGTTGCCGCATGTATGAGGAGCGGTTAAAGCACTATATTAAACTGCAGGTTCAGGCGGTAGCAGATGTAAAGGGGCAGTTTACCGAGCAGGAAAAGGCCCGGGTGGAGTGCGAAAAAGTAATGAGTGCGCTGCAAGGCTGCGAAGCTGTGGTTCTTTTGGACGAGGGGGGCAGCCGACTAAGTTCCGTAAAGGTGGCCGATTTTTTTGAAGAATTTAGGCGGACTGGGGTCAAAAAGCTGGCTTTTGTAGTTGGGGGGGCTTCGGGGTTTACTCCTGAATTTAAGGAGCTGTATTCCATGCATTGGCGAATATCGGACCTTACCTTGCCGCACGAAATGGCTAGGCTTGTATTGACCGAGCAGTTGTACCGGGCCATGACCATATTAAAGGGAGAGCCCTACCACAAAGTGGGCTTGGGCTGAGGGGGGGGGGGAGTTTACCAGATGGAGCGTTGAACCAGATCTCCGGCCTCGTTGAAATACAATTTCAAATGTTGACCGTTGGCGTTCAGGATTGCTGCAAACTTTAGGGGGTTTTCAGATTGGAACTGACGAACGTAATCCACTTGATACTGGCCGCCGGACCCGGTGAAACCTCTTTCCAGCATTTCTTGGGCTTTAGCGGGCAGGGCCGAGACATCGGAAAGGGAGGCAATGCCTTGAAATTGGCCATCTAAGCTGTATTCGGCGTAGGAGGGTCCGGAGTTCTTTTTGAAGGAGGCGACAATTTGATTGCCTTCGTTTGCCCAAGAGGCCTCGCCGCCGAATCGGGTGGCAAAATCATCGAGCGCTTTTTGATTTGTTTGAGCCATGCCCAACAAAGAGAAAAAGAATAAAGCGAATACAGAGGCCAGTTTCATATCAGGTATATTTTAAGTTAAAGATACGGTAATCTCTTTGAATTTGGTTGCAAGTTTAACAAGAAATTCATGAGATTAACATTATCGGGGTAATCTTGAAGGCCAGGGCCTTGACTTAGTCCAAGGGGCAGTTGCTTGGTTCCAACGCAGCATTGAAGGGCATTAGACTGCAACCAAGCCTCGGGAATTTCAGGTGAAAGAGCATAGCTGTAATGCACCACCGATACGGGGGAAGCCAAGTTTTCTGATTCGGTTAGCATAAAAAAGCCTGCATCCAGAAAGGGTTTAGCGGCCACCAGCATCACGGCTTTTTGGTAATCGTAGTTGTTCATATATCGGTGGTGGTGGCTTATGTATTCAAATTCGGTTTCCCAGCATTTCATTAGGGGTTCAAAGTTAAAATTGTGGGGCAGCAACAGGTGCGAAACGCTGCGGCAGCCTAGGCCATAATAGGCAAAGACATCGGAGCCTAGGGCAATCAGTTCGGCATGGCTTTCCTTTCCGGTTAGAATAGCCGCACTGCTTCGGCTGCTGCGTAAAATATGAGGTACATGCCTAAAATAGTATTCAAAATATCGATTTGAATTGGCGCTTCCCGTGGCGATCACCGCATCGAATCCGCTGAGTTTCTGTCCTGAAAATTCGACCATAGAGTCGGGCATTCCAGCTTGTTGAACAAACCAAGGAAGCAGGGCGGGGTCAGAACTCGACAATTTAATAATGGCCTTATGTCCGCTTAGCCAGACGGCCAAGGCATCTAAAAAGTTCACCATAGGGATGTTGCCGGCCATGATGATTCCAACGTTTTTTGGCAGCAGGGGCTCATCGGGTATTTTTTCGTCTGAAAGCCATTGCATCAGAACCGGAGTGCGAAGCCAAGGGCGAATGGCCGAAACGGCACGGCGTATTTCGGCCTCGGTAAACCAAGGATTGCTTTGCCCTGCGGCGGCGATTGCGGTCGAGGCCACTGTTGAGTTAGGATCCAAGAATGCGTCCATGGCCAAACCCATGGATTCCAACACCTGCAACCTATCCCTTAAAAGGGGGATATTTTTCATACTTTTGCAAATATCTTAAAAGGATTGCTGATATGGCCATAAAAATAACGGACGAGTGCATTAATTGCGGAGCTTGCGAACCAGAATGCCCAAACAACGCCATTTATGAAGGGGGCGTAGAATGGAAAATAGCCGATGGAACCTCGGTAAAAGGAAACTTTGAACTGAGAAGCGGGAGCAACATTGATGCCAATTCCCCGCAAAATGCAGTTTCGATGGACGTGTATTACATCGTTTCCGACAAGTGCACAGAATGCGTTGGGTTTCATGATGAGCCTCAATGTGCAGCGGTATGTCCGGTAGATTGCTGTGTGGACGACGAGGAGATTCGGGAAACCCAGGATCAGCTCTTTGCGAAAAAAGACAAATTGCACCTTTAACATATTGGGGGCCGGTGTTTTCCGTTGTTTGTATAGCATGAAAACCTGGAAAGCCGTTTTTTTCTGTTCGTTTTTTGTTGGCCCCCTTTTTGGACAGGCTACCTATCAAGAATTGCGTCATTGGCATCAGGCCTCCCTTTCGATCGACAATCCGATTGAAAAATCGAAAGCCCTATCGGAAAGGCTTTGGACAGCTCTGCAGGAACAATTGGAAAAAGGAAACAGCTTGGTTGCCGACAGCCTTCCTTCCATTTCGCAGGTTGAACTAAAGGCAGTAGGCAAAGTGGTGTACACCTGGCTGACTCGGCACCAGGATTCATTTCAAACCTGGGGGCTTATTTACGACAAAAAAAGTTTGGAAACCTGGGAACTGCATCCCAACGAATCGGCTGTACTTGGGGAGCCGAGCCAAATAAAAAAGCTGCTGAGTGGCGGGCATTGGCCGGGCGTCTTGATGTACGAAGCAGTCCCTTTTAAGCGCAAAGGGCAAACCATGTATTTGACCATCGGTTTTTTTCCGGGGGCCGACAACGTAAGCTACAAGCACTTAGACATATTGTCGTTTGACAAAGCGGGGGCTCCCATATTTGGCGGCCGCTACATGCTTTGGGAGGGTCAAAAAATAGGCCGAAAAACATTTCGGTATTCCGCCCAAGCCAGCATGATGTTGAAAACCGAAAAGGGAGGCAAGCGCGTGGTTATGGACCATTTGGCGCCGGCCTCGCCCGAATTAAAAAATCAATTCGCTTTTTACGGTCCCGATTTAAGCTACGATGCCTTGGAATTCAATGGAGAGGAATGGATTCTTATCGCGGACGTAGATGTAAAAAACCCGGGCCAAGATTTAGGGCAACCCGGTCAGATTCAACGGTTTGGACCCCAGATAAAACCTCGAAGGCAGCCCTGAATCGGAAACAAATAGACATGCCCTTTACGGAATGGGGAGTGTAAACCAAACAGAACTTTAGCTTTATTACCTTTACGCATGGCAAAACTGAAATTAGTTGGCTGTTTTTTAATCGCCTTTCTCCTAGGCAACAGGGAACAAATATCGGCACAAACCAAGGAAGGTCAGGTAGATTTGGTTCAAGTTTCGGGGTATGTGGTTCGGGCCGATTCTCTGTATCCCATACCTTTTGCACACATCATAAATCCAACGACCCGTCAAGGCGTAATATCAGATGGAACAGGATATTACAACGTCTTGATTCGACGGACCGATACGCTGGAATTCCAAGCCATCGGATACGAAGTAACCCGATTCTTCCTAACTCCCGAAACACAAACGGCGGTATTTACGTTCAACGCTCTTTTAAAACCGATTGCATACGATATAGAAACCTACGCATTCAATCAATTTACCTACGATAGGGTCATAGAACAAATCCGAAAGATGGGCGTAACCGAAAATGAAAAATCGCTGGCCGAAGGTCGGTTGCGGCAGGGTTACTATAGTCCGCGACCCGGTACAGGGGTTTTGTTGTCGGGCCCTTTTACCAAGTTGTATGAAAAATTTAGCCGGCAGGCAAAAGAAATGGAGAAGTTAAGGGATTTGATGTCGGGCGATGTTATGGAGGCCCAAGCTCAAGCCCGCTTAACCCCAGAAATGCTGGAACGCATCACCGGGCTAGCTCCCGCAGATTTGGAAGAATTCGTCAAGTTTTGCGACCTTGGAACCGAATTTATTGCCCAGGCTACCACCTACGATGTTATGGTAGCGGTGGGAAAATGCCACGAAGAATTTTTAAAGGCCTTTCCCGAATTAAGATATACCAAGGAAGACCTAAACCAAAATAAACCAAAAAGTTCAAACTAAGATGGCGGGAACGAACTTTGTTGATTATGTGAAGATTTGCTGCCGCTCAGGGCGGGGTGGAAAGGGTTCGATTCATTTTCACCGCGATAAACTAACCGCCAAAGGCGGTCCCGATGGAGGGGACGGCGGCCAAGGCGGCCATATTATTTTACGGGGAAACAAGCAGTTTTGGACGCTGATTCACCTTAAATACCGGAAGCATGTTATTGCTGAACCTGGAGGAATGGGCTTGGGAGCTTTGATGCATGGAAAAAAAGGGGCAGATGTAGTTTTAGACGTTCCATTAGGTACGATTGCCCGCGATGCAGAAACCGGAATACAAGAAGCCGAAATTACCGAAGACGGTCAAACCGTTATTTTGGTGCCCGGTGGACGCGGCGGCATGGGCAACAATCACTTTAAAACCGCCACCAGACAAACCCCCCGGTTTGCCCAACCCGGCGAAGATGGCATGGATATTTGGAAAATCCTAGAATTAAAAGTGCTGGCCGATGTCGGTTTGGTCGGCTTTCCCAATGCGGGCAAATCAACCCTGCTCTCGGTCGTATCGGCCGCTAAACCCGAAATTGCGGATTATCCGTTCACCACCTTGGTTCCCAATTTGGGCATTGTGGAATACCGCGATTTTTTGTCCTTTGTTTGGGCCGATATCCCCGGAATAATTGAAGGAGCCTCCGAAGGAAAAGGACTGGGAACCCGTTTTTTAAAACACATTGAACGCAACAGCAGCCTGCTGTTTTTAATCCCCGCCGACGATTCAAACCCCAGAAAAACCCTCTCGATATTGCTCAATGAACTCCAGACTTTTAACCCTGAATTGCTTTTAAAACAAAGGGTGGTTGGAATAAGCAAGGCCGATTTGCTGGACGAGGAATTGATGGCAGAAATGAAGGAACAGCTCCTGGATTTGAATCCCATTTTCTTTTCCTCGGTTACCGGGCAAGGAATACCTGAATTAAAAGACCGGGTTTGGTCTAGCCTGCACCATGATTGAACAGGTTGACAGAGATATATTTTTCATCATTAACGGAGCACATCACCCCGTTTTAGATGTATTTATGCTTCTGTTTTCTAACAAATATGCCTGGGTTTGGTTTTATGTACTGATTTTAGGAATGGGATTCCGAAAGCTCGGATTAAAAGTGTTTGTTTTCGTTCTTTTCGCACTGGCTTCTTTGTTTCTATCCGATTTTATTTCGGTGCATGGATTTAAAGATGTTTTTCAGCGCCTACGGCCCTGCCACAATTTGGATTTTGGACATTTGGTACGGGTTATTAACGGATGTGGGGGGCAGTTTGGATTTGTATCTTCCCATGCCGCGAATTCCGCAGGCATCGCCACATTGGTTTCTATGAGTGGAGTTTTGGTTTTTGAAATGCCAATGCAACGAAAATTCCTGTTCCAAGCACTCCTGTTTTCGTACCCCATTTTGAATGGGTACTCCCGAATTTACTTAGGCGTTCATTATCCCTACGATGTGTTGGGAGGTTTTGCCCTGGGAACAGGAATAGGGCTAATGCTGGGAATGGCCTGGAAGTACTGGTACTTAAGGCATGGGTATCCAACCATTAAAAGTCCGACACCCATGAACTAAAGGGTAGTTTAGCATTGCATCAATGCTGCATTTAGGTCTTCCATTAAATCTTCGACATCTTCTACGCCCACCGACAGACGGATCAATCCATCGGAAATACCGTTGGCCAAACGAACCTCAGCAGGAATGCTGGCATGGGTCATACTGGCAGGATGGGAGGCCAAACTTTCAACTCCGCCCAAGGATTCAGCCAACACAAACAGCCGGGTATTTAATAAAAAAATACGGGCGTTTTCTGCGCTGTTGTTTTTCAATTCAAAAGAAAGCATCCCCCCAAATCCGTTCATTTGTTTGGCCGCAATCAAGTGGCCGGGATGTTCGGGCAAGCCAGGATAATACACCTGAGCCACCTTTTGATGGCCTTGTAAAAACTGTGCGATTTGACCGGCGTTTTCGACGTGGGCTTTCATGCGCAAATGAAGGGTTTTTATGCCACGCAAAGCCAAATAACAATCCATGGGCCCGGGGGTTGCACCGGTGCTTTTTTGATTGAAAAACAAGGATTCCGCTAGCCGATTGTCGCTGGTTACCAATCCGCCCATAATTAAATCGGAATGCCCCCCAATGTATTTGGTCATCGAATGCATCACCACATCGGCACCCAAAGCCAGGGGATTTTGAAGCAGGGGGGAAGCAAAGGTATTGTCAACCACCAGCACGATTCCATGTTTTTTGCAAATCTGGGCACAAAGCTCAATATCTACCACTTTAAGGGTTGGATTTGTAGGGGTTTCTATCCACATCAACCGGGTTGTTGGCTGAATGGCCGCTTCAATTTCAGCTGCGGAAGAGCAGCCAATAAAAGAAAATCCGATGCCTAACTTCTCATAGCTTTGACGAAAAAGGCGATAAGTACCTCCATACAAATCGTTCATTGCCACAACGTGGTCGCCGGTTGACAGGGTTTTCAATACGCAATCCACCGCACCCATGCCCGATGAAAAGCAAAAACCATGGTTGCCCCCTTCCAGTTCGGCCAAGGCTTTTTCAAGTACGGTGCGGCTGGGATTTCCGGCCCTAGAATAATCGTATCCTTGGTGTTCCCCAGGGGCTTTTTGAACATAGGTCGAGGTAAAAAACACCGGCGGCATCACAGCTCCTGTTACCGGTTCTGGCTCATGACCAGCATGCACACAAAGGGTCGATTTTTTCATACCCCAAATGTAAAAAAATCTATGGCTGGTATAACAGACTATCCTTGAGCAATGCGCTGCTGTCTTCTAAAGTATTGTTCAGGGTGGTCAGCACCGAAAGGGCTGTTTCGGCCGCCTGAGCCTTGGGGTGCTCTGGATAGGACTTAACCACCGCCAAATATGAAATTTCAGCCTCGTCGTAATTCAAAAACAACATTTGGTAAACCTGACCCCGCAAATAAAGCAGTTCGGGTTTGCGTGCAAAGGTTGGCATTTCTTCCAACAAGGTTAAAGCCATAAGGGCAGAATCGCCCTCGTTCGATTTAAAATACAATTCGGCGGCATTGAAAATCAACGAAGGGGCCGAAGAATCGGAAGGGTAGGCACGGTAGAAAGCCATCGCTTTCTGCGAAAAGCGTATCCACAAATCCCGCTGAGCAGGACCAAACAATCCGTTTATGTTGTCTTCCATGATGCGTTCCCGCAAGGCCGACAATTCTTTATACTGTTCATTGCGGGCGCTGTCGCAGCCAAAAAAACCCAACACACACAAAACCAAAAGTATACGCAGTACCATTAACGAAATTTAACCTTAAATATAAGACCTGTTCCGTTTAAATCAAAAATTAGTTGAATTATTTCTTCAGTTTGGGAGGGTCGTTGCAAGGGTTCATTCGAATAAACTCCTTTCCCAAGGTCTTTCCCCGCCAGGGTTTTCCAGCAAAAAGGCGTACCGATGGAAATTCCTGAAACCTGCAATTGATTTTCGGCGGGGTTGGGATATACTTTAACTTGAAGGGGTTGCACATCTTCCTGGCTAAGAACGGTTGACAGGGCACAACTTCCATCAAAACCAAACCGGGTTAAAAAGGCTGAGTTTTGCCCTAAGCTGTGCTCATTGCTTTCGCCTACCACAATAAAGCCCTGATCCCATATTTGCGTATATCCGGCCATTTTTTGGTATCCGTAGCGGGCCGATAAAGTACCGTACAAAAAACTCATGTACTGGGTTTTGTCGTAGGATACATCCCAACTGTCATCGAAGTAGCGGCTCGACAAGGTGTATTGTACGCCTCCATCGGCTAAATACCCTGTATGTGAATGCCTTCGCTCTACGCTGCCCGACAATCCTAAATTCAAGCGACCAATGTCTTCGCCATATTCAGCGATGCGCCACAGAAAATTTTTCCATCGCCCTTGTTCGTCTTTTACATTTCCGCTCAACAACCACGAAAAAGCGCCGGTGGTGCTAATAAAAGGGCAAATTGAATACACCTCATCTTCGTCGGAACCGCCCGAAAAAATAGTGGTGTCGGCCGCCAAACTAAAAGGTTGAACCAACGCAGCGAAGGCATCTGCTTCCCCAATATCTCCAGGAAAAACGGTACCTCCAATCAGCCAATTTCCGGCCGGCCCAAGATGAGCTGCGTTGGGTTGGGCGTCAACTCCGTTGGCCACCCAGGTGGTATCTCTAATCACATCTCCGGCATCGGTCATCAACACCAATCGAACATCGCCGCCTCCATCTCCGCTGCTGTAGGTATGCAAAAGCAGCAAAAAATGTCCATCCGCATCGCGAAAAATACCCCGACCAAAATCCCAGCCACTGCCTCCGAAGGTCATGGTTTTAAGTGTGTCGCCGCTGGGGTTTGCCAATACCAGCCAGGCGTCGTAGCCGCCTTGGCCAAAGCTGTTGGTTTGACCCAACAAGGCCCAAACGGAAGAATCGGAGTTCCAGACCGAATAATTCAAGGCATCTTGACCTGGCCCGCCTAAGGTCTTATACCACAATGGATTTCCTAAGGAGTCGGAGCCGGCTAAAAAGGCATCTCCTTGATTGGACTGAACAATGCCGGCAAAAACCAAGCTGCTGTCGCGGGTCGCAAGCACTGTTTTTCCTGAACTGTACGACTCCCAGCTAAAGGTTCTAAACCAAGTGCTTTGGCCCCAAGATTCCACCGAAAGGCAAGTCCAAGCAAGCCCAAAAACGACCAAATGTAGGCTTCGAATCATAGCTTTGGTATCAAAATTCGTTTGCTGACCTGAAATCCTGCCGACAATCCGCGGCCAGCCGCATTTGGCCAAATGGATTCGGCATTTCGGGTAAAAAGCTGAAAAGCCCAGCCCCTACCTGCATCTACCCCAAAGTTAAGGCCTACCTTCCATAGGCATACTCCCCCACCCGATGCACTTATTCCGGCATTCAGCCGCCCTTTACCCAAATAATAAAAAGCCAATTCCACCTCAGGAATTGGCATTAAATGCGGAGCATAATGCACCTGTGCCTGAAGCAAGGCCTTGTTTTGGAAAAGCCGCCGGCCGTAACCCAGCCGAATTCCAACCGGAAGAACGCTTTCAAAAGACCGCCGTACATCTGAAACAATTAAATTAGAACCTATGCTGTCCAATTGTTCTTGGAACAAGGTTTCGCCTACCTCGGCTATATTGGGTACTGCAAAACCCGACCAAACCAGTTCTGAATCCAATTCGATTGCCTGGGCTTGCCGATTCCAAAACATCAACCCCGCATCTTGCACCGAAAAGCTCACAACATGTCCGTTCTTATGCTGGTATTCAAGGCTGCCCCGAAACGAAAAACCCAATCCGGCCGGATATAAAAATGCCGAACCCGATGGGTCCGAAGCCCGAAGCTGAACTCGATCCATGCCCAGGCGGAGCTCATCTCCGTCCGGGTGGGTGTAAAAACTCCCCCCCTGCATTTGGGCATCTCGAAAAAAACTGCCGTTTACAAAGCCCAAACCAAAACTTAAAAACCAGGTTGAATTTGTTCGGCTAAAGGCCCTGGCCAAGGAAAAATCAATGGTTTGGTAGTTGGTTAAAAACCCCGACCCCGCATTCAAATCCAAAGTTTGACCTGCGTAGGGAGCATTGCCTCGACTGATTAACCCAAACAAATCGGCGTCGTAAGAAGCATAACCAATCCAAGAATTTGAAAATCCCAAGGAATGCCTCCACTGCCCTCCGCCGAAAGCCGAATCCAAACCCCAATATCGAAAAGCCGTTTCCCAGCGTCCGCTGGCGTATCCCTGCTGATCGGCTTGCACCGAAAGCATGTCGGCCTGGCTGAACGACTTGCCAATCAAAGCTTGAGAAACAAACCAGCCGTTCAGGTGGCTGGACTCAAAATTGCCCTCAGAATGCAAGCTAACCTGCCCTTGACTGGAATACCTGTCGTGGAAAAAATCGGGCCTGGCCTGATTCCCAAACCACCCAAACAATGGAAATAAAAAAGGAATGGGGTTCATCGGTTAAATCCTATGTTCACTCCGGCACGAGCCACCAACCGAAAATCCATGTAATAATGGCTTTTCATCGACACCAAATTGGCTCCGGGCGGGGTGTTTAAAAAAGCTTTCAATTTTACAAATGCCGTTTGCTTCAGCACACCCAGTTTGGCCTCGCTTACCTCTATGCTTTGATTAAACGCCACCGCCTGTTCTACAATTCCAGTGTTTGGGTTGGGTTGCCCGGCAGGAACAATTAAATTTTGAATCAGGGTGTCGAGCACCTGCCTATTGGCATCCAACAGTTCAATCAGCAAACGGGTTTCAAAGGGGAACAAGGTTTCGCCCTTTAACCACAGGGTGGCGTTGTTCAGGGCTTTGTAATCGGATTCCTTCAGCGTCCAGGCAACCGTATCGGTAAAGGCCAAATTTTGAGCCGAAAACTTCA
The DNA here is from genome assembly GCA_903837495.1 of uncultured Flavobacteriales bacterium. GTDB lineage: Bacteria > Bacteroidota > Bacteroidia > CAIKAF01 > CAIKAF01 > CAIKAF01. The sequence continues at coordinate 53,559 of CAILUT010000011.1, forward strand.
TGGGCAAACGGGCATCAATGCTAAACTTGGGCAAGGCATCGGGATATATAAAATCCATAAATCCTGCGGTATTGCCCAAGGGATTTATGCTTACATCTACCTCAACCCCAATTTCATCGGGCAGGGCCGATAAAAAATCCAGAATGTTGGAATTTTGGTTGTTGATTTCGTAGGTGTAGGTCTTGGGCGCGGGTGCTGCTCCGCCGCCCGTCCAAACTGCCCGATCTATCCATAAATTTTTGTTGATGATGTCGTGTTGAAGGTCCACCTGCAAACCGCTCTCGCTTCGTTCTGCCCAAAAACGCCTTGGCCTTACCTTTAATTCAGCTCCCAAGGTGTTTTCTAACCGCAAAACAACACGGGCTTGCTCAAATTGAACGGCATCGGCCGACAACTTGCTGAGCTCGGGAATGCGCGTCAAAGAGGCGGGAATCGACAGCTCTTGAGGCAAAAAGGCCCCACGCAACCACAGTGGATCCATGTCTTTGAACTGGGTGGCTATCGTAAATAAGGCTTGACCTTGCTGCACGTTCAGCGGCTCTTCGCCCGCAGCAATAGAAGGCAGAACCATAATTTCTAGGCGGTTTGAGCCCTTTAAATCCAATCCCCGCAAATCCAACCTATGGCCCGCCAAATCGAACGATCGGCTCAGGGCCACCGGATTTTGCCCGGGTACCCAAGCCGCTAAACTCCCTGAAAATCCAATGGCTTGACCATTCAACCTGGCCATAGGAATGCTGTACTTGAAATTCATTTTACGCGGAATCGATGAACTAACCGCAACGTCAATCCGCCCCCCCTCCATCAATGCCTCCACCATTTCAGCATTGGGCACCATAAAATTCATGTAAATGGGAGGCAGTTGCATGTCGATCCCCGGATAAATGGTAATGGCCGGATAATCCCAATAAAAGGTATCGTTCACCGCCAGGGTTCGAAAGGCCGACAGGGTATCCAAATTAATCGGAAGGGCATTCCCTTGAATTTCCAAAACCAACTGCCCATTGGGATCAACAGCCACCGATGAATCTCCCACCAAATTCTGCAAGGTCATTCGGCTGTGCATAATAGGCGCCAAGGCTTCCACATCCCAATCGGTTTCAGAAGGGTTGCAGGCCAAAAGACCAACTAAGATTCCTAAGAATAAGAAGAGCTTTTTCACAGAATAAAGGTACATATTTTTTATTCAGGGGCTCAAGTCTTTGGCAAACGGACAATGCCCGTTTTAAGGTACACCCCTGCATCGAACAGCCCAAAAAAGCACTTTATTTAACCTTCAAAAAACGGAGGCAATTCCAGCCCATCGGGCCCGTATTGCTGAGGCACGGAAGCTCCCGGAAAATCGTGCGGGTACAGATATCCTTTTCCATATCCTTCCATTTTCATCCAATCGGTGGGGGCATTTCGCAAATGCAGGGGCACGGGCAAATCGCCGGTTTGCCGCACAAAGTCCAGCGCCCGGTCAATGGCCAGGTAGGCTGCATTCGATTTGGCCGATTTTGCCAGGTACACCACAACCTGCGACAAAACAATGCGCGATTCAGGCATTCCAATGGCTTTCACCGAATCCAGGCAAGCCTGAGCCAGCAGCAGGGCGTTGGGGTTGGCAATTCCAATGTCTTCCGAGGCTAAAATCAGCATGCGCCGGGCAATAAACTCCGGTTTTTCTCCTCCGTGCAGCATGCGGGCCAGCCAGTACAGCGCCGCCTGCACATCCGATCCGCGCAGGCTTTTAATAAAAGCCGACACCACATCGTAGTGCATTTCGCCCGATTTATCGTAGCGCCAGCGGGGATCTTGCAGGGCGGCGGCCAGCACCGCCCCATCGATTCGGGCTTTTTCTCCGTCAAAGGCATAATTTACGGCCATTTCAAGGGCATTCAGCATGCGCCGGGCATCGCCGCCACCGGCTTGAATCAGGGCTTCCGCTTGCAGCAGCTCCACCTTACGCTCTTGCAGCCAGGCATCTTCCAGCAGGGCGCGCTGCAGCACCTCGTTCAGTTCTTGGGTACTTAGGGGTTGCAAGGTCAGCACCTGGCAGCGGCTCAGCAGGGCCGAATTAACCTCGAACGAAGGATTTTCGGTGGTCGCACCAATCAGGGTAAAAAGCCCTTGCTCCACGGCGGCAAGCAGCCCATCTTGCTGGCTTTTGTTGAATCGGTGAATTTCGTCAATAAAAACCAAGGGTTTCGCTTGGTATTCAAACAGCGAAGATTTGCGGGCCTTTTCAATCAGGTCGCGAATGTCTTTCACCCCGCTCGACACAGCGTTAATGGCGTCAAAGGGCCTGCCGGTTTCCAGCGCCAGCACGCGGGCCAGGGTGGTTTTGCCGGTTCCGGGGGGGCCATAAAAAATCAAAGAAGGGAGCAGACCAGATTTCAGCCATTTGCGCAGGGCATTCACAGCAACCGACTGTCCCTGAACCTGTTCCAGCGATTTCGGACGCAAGCGTTCCGGCAAAGGTATGTGGTTGGCCTCCATGTAAATTCGGCCGAAAGGTAGCAAAATAAGGCATTCCCTGAACGTGGGAGTGATTGGGGCGGCAGCCGGGCTTTCAGGGGTAGTCGGCGCATGCCGGGGGCGTGGTGGGGGAAAAGCAACCCAATGCAGAGTTCGGCCTTGCGGGGTTCATTGAATTTGGGTAAATTTTGAGAAAAACGCCATGGAAATCGAGCTGCAGCCTTTACCTAAAAAATCCAGCAAACCGAGGGCAATGGGTAAAAAAACGCTGGGTGTTGTACCTTTGCAGCAAATTTGTTGAATGAAGACTCCTGTTTGTGTGCGATTTGCTCCCAGTCCAACCGGCCCTTTGCATTTGGGCGGGGTTCGGACTGCGTTGTACAATTACCTGTTTGCCAAAAAACACGGTGGGCAGTTTATGCTGCGCATTGAAGATACGGACCAAGCCCGTTTTGTGCCCGGGGCCGAACAGTACATCATGGATTCTTTGCGCTGGTGCGGCTTGCAGTGGGACGAAGGCCCCGAAGCCGAAGGCAGCAAAGGCCCTTACCGGCAATCGGAACGCAAAGACATGTACCGGCAATACGCCGAACAATTAATCCAAGCCGGAAAAGCCTATTACGCTTTTGATACCCAAGAAGAATTGGAAGACGTTCGCGAACGCATGAAAGCCTCGGGAAACAATACCTGGCAGTACAATTCCATTACTCGGGTAAACATGAAAAACTCCCTTACCCTACCCGCCGACGAAGTGAAGCGGCGCTTGGATTCGGGCGAAGCCTATGTGGTGCGGTTGCTGGTTCCACGAAACACCGACATCAAAGTAAACGACTTGATTCGCGGCGTGGTGGTGGTAAAATCGGAACACATTGACGACAAGGTGCTGTTTAAAAGCGATGGCATGCCGACCTACCACTTGGCCAACGTGGTGGACGACCATTTGATGGGAATAACCCATGTGATTCGTGGGGAGGAATGGCTGCCCTCGGCCCCTTTGCATGTGCTGCTGTATGAATCGCTGGGCTGGACCGACACCATGCCTCAATTTGCGCATTTGCCCCTTATTTTGAAACCCGACGGCAACGGCAAGTTGAGCAAGCGCGATGGAGACCGTTTGGGATTTCCTGTTTTTCCGCTGGAATGGAAAGACCCGGCCACCGGAGAAATTTCATCGGGTTACCGAGAAGGAGGCTGGTACCGCGAGGCCGTGGTGAATTTGGTCGCACTGTTGGGTTGGCACCCTACAAACAACCAAGAGGTATTTAGCATGGACGAATTGATTGAGGCCTTTAGCCTAGAAAAAGTGGCCAAAGCCGGAGCCAAATTCGATGTTGAAAAGGCCAGGTGGTTTAATCAGCATTATTTAAGGCAACAAACAGACCTGCAATTGGCGGATGCCATCAAACCCCAATTGGCAGATCTTGATTTTACGGAAGAATTGCTGCTAAAAACAATAGCCTTGGTACGCGACCGAGCTGTATTTCCCGCCGATGTAGCCGAGGACGTTGCTGGCCTTTTGCAGGCTCCAAAGGCCTATCAAAAAGATGCCTTAGCCTCCAAATGGAAGGCCGATTCGGCCGAAAAACTACAAGGCCTGTTGAATTGGATGGAATCTGAACCGCATTTAGAACCTGCCAACATTGGGCCCGGCATAAAAAACTGGCTAAACGAACAGAACTATGGAATTGGCAGTGTAATGCCGCTGGTACGCATTGCATTAACGGGCGGATTAAGCGGTCCTGATATTTTTGAGACCATAGGGTTGATTGGTTTAGAGGCCACGGGGCAGCGCATTTCAGCCTTGTTAAACCAGCAGCAACAATGAGGCAGCGCATAGCCATAAAAGAACTGCGTTTTTTTGGCTACCATGGGGTTTATGAACATGAAAAAAAAAACGGGCAATGGTTTAGCCTGAATCTTTCGGCCGACTTGGAATTGGATGACCGGGCATGCCAGGCAGATTTGGTTGAGGGCACCACCGATTATGGCTGCGTGGTTCAAAGCATGTTGGACGAAATGAAAACCCCATCGAACCTATTGGAGCATGCTCTAGCTAGGCTAAAAACCCGTTTAATTCGAGAATACCCTGAAATGAAAAACGTTTCTTTATCGTTGGCTAAACAAAACCCCGCCGTTGGAGGTTATGTAGCTGAGTTTGAAGTATCTGTTTTTTGGTAAAGCATGCAATTAAAAGTTCCCTCAAAGGTTTGTCCGGCTTGTTTTAAGAAATTTCATTGCCATGAAAAGCCGGGCTGTTGGTGTGAGAGTGTTTGCTTGTCGAGAGATACCTTATCAAAATTAAGGAAGCGGTATGTAGATTGCCTTTGCGATACATGTTTGGCCTTGTACAACACCTCAAAAAATTAACAACGCTTTTCCAATAGGGGGCTCAGCGGTAGGGATTGAGCAAGGTAGCCCGCCAAGTTGGCCTGGCCTGGCCCGCGCGGCGCGGAGGCGACTTTAGGAGCCCACGCAAGCCCGCTGGGCCGGCCAAGGGCAACTGCGGACTACCTGCGAAAGCCCGGCCACCGCCCCTAAAAATAAAAAATCAACGGAGCATTGCCTCCGAAGCCTTCCAACAAGGCAGCAGCCCCTTTTCTTGAGCGTAGTGCTGCCATTGGTCGGCGGGGCCCAAGCCCAGCATAAAATCGCCACCCCAAGCACCCATGGGTTTCAGAGCCCCGGGAGCGTCAGAAAAGGCCTGGGAAGGGTTGGGTTGCTGCAGCAATTTTTGCAGAATCTTGTTGTGTTGATTCAATGCTAGGGTCCATTCTGAAACGGTTTGTTGCCGGTGCATGTGCAGGCTAATTTCAGAAATTTCGGCTGCCGCCATTTGCCGTTCCGCCAGGGAAAGCGCGCGGTATTGCCGAATGGCATCGGAGGATTGAGCCTTGCGGCCCAGGTAGAAAAAGTGCATTTGCTGCAGCAATTCAGGAGCCAAGGAAATGGGCTGAACCGAAGGAAAATCGGGCTTGTCAAGCCGGTACAAAATAGGCTGCAAGGCTGTTGCACAGGCAATGTCGTATCCAGACCCTCCAAAACTTTGCCGAAGCAGGGTGTAGGGATTCTGCTCTAGGAATTGCCCCAGCAAACTGACCAAGGTTGAGCTGCTACCGAGTCCCCAACTCCGGTTAAAATCGGCTTGAAAAACCAGTTTTTTAGACTTAAGGAAATGACGTTTCAGGTCTGCGGGAACGGCCGACAGAAGCTGTTCCAGCTTCTGGGCTACGTCCTCGAGGTTGCTTTCCATGACCAAACCGGTTCCGGGATGTACAGTGGCTTTGAACCAGACATCTTGGTTGGCTTCTTGGCTTTCAATGAGGCAAAAATCGCCTTGGTAGGGTTCAATGTGGAGGGTTTGTCCCCATTTTAATGGAAGAGCAAGGGCCCAAGCTCCGTCCAAAACCACGTATTCAGCGCTGAGCAGAAACTTAGCGTTTGCCCTAAGGGGCGGTTGCCCAGTGTGGGATTGCTGGCTGATTTGCAATGGAATTAAGGGATGGGTGCCTGTCGCCATTGTTCTAGGTGTTCGCGAACGGAGGTAAAAGAGACTTTGTGCTGTTTAAAATGTTCGACTGCGGCCAATTTTTCTGCTTCGCTGGCTTGAAAATGGTTTAAAATATTGAGCAAGTGCATTTTCATGTGGCCCTTTTGAATTCCGGTGGTGGTCAAGGAACGTAGGGCTCCGAAATTGTTGGCTAAGCCGGTGCAAGCTGCGATGCACATCAATTCTTCGGCCGAGGGTTTTCCGAGCAATTCAAGTGCATAAACAACGAGGGGGTGCAGGGTAGTTAGGCCACCGACCACTCCGAGCGCCATAGCCACTTCGAGGGTGTAGGTAAACATGCCATCGCTCAGATCGAGGTGGGTAAGGCTTTGGTACTGTCCGTTTCTTGCGGCGTAGGTGTGGCCACAGGCTTCAACGGCTCGGAAGTCGTTTCCGGTGGCAAGCACAACCGCGTCAATTCCATTGAAAATGCCTTTGTTGTGGGTAGTTGCCCGGTGCACATCAATTTCGGCTACGCGTACGGCCTTTTGAAATTTCGAAGCGAAGGTTTGGGCGTCGATGCCTTCGTGGTTGCCCAGATCGGCAATGGGGCATTGCACCCAAGTGCGCACCAAGCAATCGGGCGTATAATTGGACAAAATGCTCATGATAACGTGGACTTCGCGTTCCGAATCATCAAAATGCGGAGCGTCTTGCAACCAGTCCTTAAGGATTTGTGCGAATTCTTCTAGGCAGGAATTGATAAAATTAGCCCCCATAGAATCGCAGGTATTGAATCGGGCTTTAAGTTGAAAGTAGCCCGGTTCGGCATGGCAAAAATCCAACAATTCCACATCTAAAATACCGCCACCGCGTTGCTGCATGTTGGCGGTAATGTGGGTAGTATTGGCAAACAGGAGCTGCTTGAGTTCAGAAAAATGGCTTTTCAGGAGTTCGGCGCGTCCATTCCAAATAAAATGAACCTGCCCTATTTTAATTGCGCTCACAATTTCGGCATGAAAGCCGCCCTTATCGGACCAAAATTTTGCGCTTTTGCTGGCGGCGGCCACCACAGAACTTTCTTCAATCACCATGGGCACCATGTACAGGTGCTGATTGAGAAGCAAGTTTGGAAGCACCCCAAAAGGGAAGGCAAAGTTGCTTAAGGTATTCTCGCTAAATTCCTCAAGGCGCTGTTGCACCGCCGGATTGGGATGCCAAAAGCCTTTAAAATCGTTTTTGGCTTGAAGGGGATTGCTCAACAGATTTACCACTGCATCGAGCTTTTGCTCTTTAGATGCTTTTGAAAAACCGTCAATGGCCTTTAAAAATCGTTCGTTCATTTCCGCGTTGCAAGAAGGTTAAAACAAAGAAACAGCGAAAACAGAGGGTTGTTTTGATTGAGCTGCAGTTTTTCCCCACAGCAGATTGTTGACAATCAGGGCAGGTCAACCACGGCACGCGCCATGGCAAGTCCCTCGACTTGTGTTTTCACAAAAGCCTGCAAATGGGCATAATCGCCGCGGGCATGGGCTAGGAATCCGGAGGCCATGGCATAGACAGCAGGCAGGGGAGATTGTTGAACCAAGCGGTAGCCGTGCAAATACGATTTAATTCCACCGCTAATAATCAGGTGTTGGGTGTGGACCTGAGTGGAGGGATTGGCGGTAATTTGAGCCGCAAAGGACAGCATTTCATCGGCGGTATGTCCGATGTAGGCCAATGGGTCGGCCTGCTTTTCGGTATTGTTTTCGCTGCGCAGCAATTCAAGCAGGGCAAAATTGGTGCCTCCAAAGGCACCGAACTCAATGGCCAACAGGGGCAATTCCAGCAGAGCTTGCAGGCTGCGGGGGCCCATGCCTTGCCCTACTTCTTTAACAATAACGGGAGCCGTTGACAATTCAAGCACTTGCTTCAGGGTTTCCAAGGGGGCTCTTGTGTATCGGTCGCCCCCTGGCTGCATCCATTCTTGAAGGGGATTTACATGTACAATCAGGCCATCGGCTTTAAGGGCGACCACCATATCGTTGATTTCTTGAAATCGGTTGGCGTCGATATACTCTTCGAGTTGAGCAATACCCAGGTTGGCAAAAAAAGGAAGGTCATCGCCAATCAGGGGGCGAAGGTCAAAATCGCTCCAAGCCTGTTTAGATTCAAGCAAAGGACGGCAGCTGCCCAGCCCCATTCCCAGTTTAAATTCGGCACAGGCCATGGCCAGGTTTTTATTGATTTGAGCCGCTTCTTTTGTACCGCCGGTCATGGAAGAAATCCACAAAGGCGAACCCAGCCATTTTCCGTGAAACAGGGTTGGAATGCCTGATTGGGTGGGATGGCCAGAAAACAAAGGTTCGTAATTAAAACCCGAAAGGGGTTTTTGGGTTTGAGCTTGAAAAGCCAAATCAAGATGGTCTTTTTTGCGGTCGGTCATTCCTGTAAATCAGAACAAAGGTAGGGCTAAAAACGGACTTGAAAAACCGGCACGGGGTTAAAGCTGCGCTTGGGAGGGAAAACGGAAAAAGCTGAAAATTGTTCATACGTCAAAAAAAAACCGATGCATGCAGCCAAGGAAAAAAGGGGGCCGTTGAAAAGTCAAAGGCTTCCCTATCTTTGAAGTATGGAAGTGCGCATGTACCGAACCAAGCAGCGGTGGAAATGGTGGCTGGGTTTTTCTGCCGCTTTTATTGTGTTGCTGGTTTCGGCCTACACAGGGTATTTGGTCAAATTTGTGGCCAACGAAGAAAAGCAGAAGGTAGAATTGTGGGGCAAAGCCATACAAAAGCGGGCGGAACTGATTCGAAAAACCAAAAAAATGTTCCGCAGGTTTGAAGAAGAAGACAAGCAAAACATTGACTTATGGGTGAAAGCCCTTCAATGCCTGGTAAGCGGTTGCAGCGATGAGTTGGCGGCTACCATTGTAGGCAGCAACAACACCATACCGGTAATTTTGGTGGATGAAGAAGGGACAGTAATAACCCACAATCACTTTCCGGAAGGAACCGATTTGAAGGCCGAGGTGGAACGACTGAAAGAACGCAAGCGATTTGTTGATGCCAGCTACGAGGTAAACGGGGTGTCGAAAAAACAAACGGCTTACTTTGACGACAGCATTATTTTTTCAGAGTTAAAAGGGACCATTGATGATTTACTCTCGAATTTCATCTCGGAAACAGTGATAAACGCCGCTTCGGTGCCCGTAATCATCACCACCTTAAAAGAGGATTCATTGATTGGCAGCGGCAATCTGCAACCGGCAGGAATCGAAAACAATTGGTCAGCAAAACAGGTAATTCAACGGATGCGGGAATTCAACCACATGCAGGTTGAATTGGACGATGGGGTTTCCTACCATATTTATTACCAAGACAGTTTAATTGTTTCTAGCCTAACCTATTTCCCCTTTGTGCTGTTTACCGTTATTTTTTTGTTTGTTTTGGTTGCATATCTTTTGTTCAGTACCGCACGCCGGGTAGAGCAAAACCAAGTTTGGGTGGGCATGAGCAAAGAAACCGCTCACCAGTTGGGAACTCCCTTGTCGTCGTTGATGGGCTGGATTGAACTTTTTAAATCCAGGGGAATTGAAGTAGAGGCAGTAAAAGAAATGGAACGGGACGTAAACCGCTTAGACACGGTAGCGCAGCGCTTTTCAAAAATTGGTAGCCAACCCGATTTAAAACCCGTTGAGTTGATTCCAATGGTCAGGGATATGGTTTCGTACATGCAGGCTCGAAGCCGAAAAAACATAAAAATCAGCGCTGAAATCCTTTGCGAAAGCGCTCGAATTGAGGGCAACCTGCCTTTGTTGGAATGGGTGCTTGAAAACCTAATTCGAAACAGCTTGGACGCCATGCCTGAGGCGGGTGAAATTCGGTTGGTTTTAGAAAAGGCAGGCCCCAATCTGCAATTGGATGTTTGGGACAGCGGAAAAGGGATTCCAAGAAAATTATGGAAAACGATTTTTAAGCCTGGATTTACCACCAAGCAAAGGGGTTGGGGTCTTGGATTGTCATTGACCAAACGGATTGTAGAAAACTACCACAAGGGGCGAATCGGAGTTCAGGCCTCAGAACCCGATAAAGGAACATGCATTCGCATCGCTTTTAGCAGCATAGATTAAGAACCATGTTGAAATTCCTTTCGCTGTTTCTGGTTTTTTTGAGCGGTTCGATGCTGAGGGCGCAAATTCCCGGCTGTATTGATCCCGCGGCCAGCAACTACAACCCAGCAGCCACCTTCAACGATGGAGGTTGTATTTATGGCCCAAGCAGTGCTGCCCCTCTTTTATTGGCCACATTGAGCGACAGTCTAAGCGAGCTGTCAGGATTAATCAAAGCCTGCCAAAATTTGTTGGGGCACAACGACGGCGGAAATGAGGACCGGTTGTTTCGCCTTCAGGGCAATACCGGCGCTGTTTTGAACTCCAGTCCCCTGCCTTTGGCCCTTACAGACTGGGAAGACCTGGCTGTTGGACCTGCGCATGTATTTTTGGGCGATTTCGGCAACAACGCAGGTCAAAGAGATACCCTATCCATTTATAGGTTGGCCCTAAACGAAGTGTGCAACGGCAGCATACAAAGCATCGACACCTTGCGGTTTTGGTATGCCGATGCGCCCACAGGAACCCTGCATGCCGACTCCCACAATTTAGACTGCGAAGCCATGGCGGTGTACCGCGACAGCCTATGGTTGTTTTCAAAAAACCGAATGGGCAACCAAGTTCGAATTTACGGATTGCCCAGCTTGCCAGGCTTGTATGGGATTCAGGCCTTAGATTCCATACCGATAGTGGGGCAAATAACCGGTGCCGATATATTGGGCGACAGCTGTATGGCACTGGTGGGTTACGCCCCTCCATTTTATGTTCCCTTTTTAGTTTTGGGATTTGCCTCAGATTTGGGTGCACCTTGGAAAGGGTGTTTGAGAAGAATAGACTTGGGCTCGGTTTTGCAAATGGGTCAATTGGAGGCCGTATGCTTTTGGTCGGGCACGGAGCTTCGTTTGGGCAGCGAGGCGGTTTCGGCGCTTGGCCTTGGACCTAGGTTGTATGGCCTGAATGTGAGCTCATTTCTACTGCTTCCGAGTTTGGGCATACCCCCCTCAGAATCGGCTAGCGCGCTTTGGTGTAAAAAGAAAGCCAACGAGATTGAAATTCGTGGACTTGTTCCTGGAAAAGAACTAGAATTGGTAAATGAAAGCGGAAAAAGTCTATGGAGGCAAACTGCAGGTGGTTCAACGGAACGAATTCAATTGGTAGCGCACAGCGACACGGTAATTTGCCGTCAAGGTGAAAAGCGGAGTCGATGTTTGATTGAGCGTTAAGAAAACCTAGCAAAACCCAGTCTTTCTTTAAAACCCTTGAATCAAATCATCTGGCGGTTGGAATAAACTCCAGCTGAAGATGGTAGGCCAAGAAACTTAAAACATCAACGGCCTCGTTGATTTCGGCAGTCAAGGCCCTTCCGGCCCCGTGCCCTGCCCCTTTGTCAATGCGCAACAAAACGGGATTGGCAGGATGTGCGCCGGCTTGAAGAGCGGCTCCAAACTTATAGCTGTGCGAAGGAACGACCCGGTCGTCGTGGTCTGCCGTTAATACCAAAGTAGCAGGGTAAACTTGCCCCGGTTGAATGGAGTGAAGTGGAGAATACGATTTAAGGTAGCTGCGGTAGGGTTCTGTTTCTGGATCTCCGTATTCCACCATCCAGGCTCGACCAATGGTAAAGGTATGGTAGCGCATCATATCCAGCACTCCAACAGCCGGCAAGGCAACCTTAAACAAATCGGGGCGGCGCGTCATAACGGCCCCAACCAGCAAACCTCCATTGCTTCGGCCGTGTACAGCCAAATGCGAGGGACTGGTGTAGCCCTGTTTTATTAGGTATTCTGCGGCTTCTTCCATGTCGAGAAACACCCTTTTCTTATTTAGCAACATCCCCTGTTCGTGCCATTTTTCACCAAATTCAGAGCCCCCGCGCAAAGCCGGAACAACAACCATGCCCCCCATTTCAGCAAAGGCGTGAAACCAAGGCTTATAAAAAGGCAAAATAGGGATATTGAACCCTCCATATCCATACAGCAAGCAAGGTTTTGGGCCTTGAATTTGGGTGTTTTCCATAATGAAAACGGGGATGCGCACCCCATCGCTTCCTACAAAGGTTTCTTGGCGCAAACTTACCTTTTGAGGCACATTTTCGCGCTTGGGTTGGTGCAGTATTTCGGGCTTTTCGGCGCCCCAAGTCCATTTCAAAGAAACTCCGGGGCTAGAATGCGACTGCAGGCCTACGTACAAATGTGGGCTTTCTTCTTCAACCGAAATGCCGGAAATGGATCCTAAAAAGGGAAGTTCAAAAGAAAAACCTTGCCCCTGTTCAGGGACATATTCAAGTACAGAAACCACAGAATCAATGCAATGAGCCACCCAGCCTTGCTGCCAACGGTGGCAAGACATCAAGGGGCGGTTTGGATTTTCGGCAAGAACCGTTTCGGCCTTGGAATAGCCTTCCCCATGCTTTAATTTAACCAGTTTTTTGTTTGGCGCATTCCGGTTTGTCAATAGAAAAAAATGGGTTTTATTGGACCAAATTAAATCTACGTCCGAGGCTTCGTCATCAATGATTTTAAGCCATTTCAAATTAAACTGGCTTTTGTTGGATTCAGGCAAGGCGGCCACGGCCAAACGGTTGCCGGAGGTTCCTTCGCTTTGGCTAAGAACAAGCCATTTTTCGTCCTCGGTAACAGAAGCGTACACTCCCCGACGCGGATTGGCTTTGTCTTGAAACACCAGCACATCCGATTTGGGGTCGGTATGCAAGCGGTGGTAAAACAGCTGTTGGTTGATATTGGCAGCATTTAAATCGCCGGCCTTTTGAGGAAACTTGCTGTAAAAAAAGCCATCTTTAAACCAAGAAATACCTGAAAACTTCACCTGATTTATGGTTTCTGGCAGCCAGTTCCGGGTCTGCAAATCCAGGATTGAAATTTGATTCCAATCGGAGCCTTGGCTGGAGCGCAAAACGGCCAAATGGCGCGTTTCAGCATCGGTAGCCCAACCCGAAAGGGCTTCTCGGCCCTGGGCATCCCAAAGCAATGGGTCTATGAGTGTATCTGATTTATTGCTGCCTTTTGGGCTTGCAAGCAAGACTGGCTGCAAGGCTGTTTCGGATTGCCGGCTTTGAAAAATCCAACCTTTTTTTTCAACCGGAAGGCCCAAGCGTTCCATTCGGTAAAACGGCTCAAGAAAAGCCTGAATAGCGGGCCGCAGCAGTAATTTATCCAAATAGGTTCGGGTGTACTTCCGCTGGGCTTCTACCCAACGAAGGGTAGTCGGATTTTCTGTGTCTTCAAGCCATCGAAATGCATCGGCCCAACCATGCCAGGCTTGGCCATTGGCTGCCGATTCTTGGCGAGGAGATTCCGGATACAATCGGTTAGGCTGTGCAAAGGTAGAGTTGGTGGCGGCCATAGCGAAAAGTAAAAAAACAAATGGGTGTCGCATTGTATGAAAATTGCTTGAACAAAGGTAGGGCATGGGCAGCATTTTTAGGAAGGGCATCTCAACGCATGTTAAAAGTATCCTAGCGTTTTCTTTGGTGCAGGGACAAGCCGTATTTGATGGCTACGAGAATAAAGAAAAGAGATTTTTTAGACCTTTAAGCCATGAATAAAGTAAAACGGATCGACTTTGTTGTGGGCAACAGGCCCCAATTCATCAAGTTGTTTCCGCTTTTTCATTGTTTGCGCCATTTGAATCGGCAAGAGGTAGAGGCCCGAATTATTCATACTGGGCAGCATTTTGATGCCGATATGTCGGCGGCATTTTTTGAGCCACTTCAATTGCCTATTCCCCATGCTGAGTTTCGGTTGCAATCAAAAACACCCGCCGAGCAGATTTCTGAGATGCTTTATAACCTTAAGCATCAATTTACTCAGGCTGCACCCGACTTGGTTGTGGTTTTGGGCGACACCAACAGCACGCTGGCCGGAGCTTTGGCCGCAAGTCAATTAAACATTCCGTTGGCGCATTTAGAAGCAGGGTTGCGGAGTTACGATTCAGACATGCCCGAGGAGCGAAATCGGGTGGTGGTTGACCACCTTAGCCAATGGTTGTTTGTACCCCATGCGGGTGCAAAAGAGAACCTAAGCAAGGAAGGCATTCCAGACCATAAAAACAAACCCAAAACACGGGTGGTGATTTGCGGCGACGTGATGCTGGACGCACTGCTTTTGGTTCAGCATCAAAAAAAAGAGGGGCTTGCATTTTTAAAAGAACGAAACTTAAATCCGAGCACATACTACCTTGCAACGGTTCATAGGCAGTCGAATACCGACAGCAAAAACGCATTGCTTGGCATATTGAATGGCCTGCAAGCCTTGGCCGAACACAGTGGTTATCCCATCGTATTTCCGGTTCACCCCAGGACTCGGCTTCAAATTCAAACCCTGCAAAAAGAAGGCAAAGACTGGAATCAAATCACCTTTTTAGCCCCACAAGATTACCTGTGCACCCAGCACCTTATAATGGGTTCAAGGGCGGTTCTAACCGATTCTGGCGGACTTCAAAAAGAGGCGTGTTTGCACGGAAAACACACCTGGGTATTGCGCGACCGCACCGAATGGAACGAACTGGTTGGCTTAGGGGCCTCGGCCTTGAGCGGTGGCGGCTTTGGTTCGCTTGAGGCTTTGTTGGATTTCTTAAACCAACCCATGCCCACAGTCCCTTTGGATTGGTACGGTGGGGGGCAAGCTTCATCGGTATTTTGGTCAAGTTTGTTGGACTAAATTCGGAGCAATTCTGCCCAAAAATCCGGCAGCAGCCCAATACCTTATGCAGCATCAAGGACTTAAAGCAATCAAAACGAAATCGAAGCAGGTTTAAACAGGCAGTCGGAATTTTCTTAGCATCTTTGAGTCCATGAAAAAAGGTAGTATTGTAGAGCTTGAATTAAGCGGGTTTGCCGCCGAGGGTAAAGCATTTGGGAAATTGGAGGGCAAAGTGGTTTTTGTTCCATTTGGCCACCCCGGAGATCTAGTTAAGGTAAGGCTTCTGAAAGTAAAAGCTGCCTATTGCGAAGGGGTTATAACCGAGTGGATTGAACGCTCTGCAGACAGAGTAACACCCCAATGCGAACATTTTGGACACTGTGGGGGTTGCAAATGGCAGCATGTGAGTTATGAACGGCAAACCGAGGCAAAACACCAGCAAGTGGTTGATCAGTTTGAGCGGCTTGGTGGGTTTGAATTTCCAGAGGCCTTACCTATTATGGGGGCTGTTCACCCTTGGGCGTATCGGAATAAATTGGATTTTTCGTTTTCAACGGGACGCTGGCTTACGGCCGAGCAAATTCAAAGTGGAGCGGAATTTCCAAAAGAGGGCGCTTGCGGCTTTCATGTGCCAGGCCGGTTTGACAAAGTGTTGGAAATAGAGGAATGCCATTTAATGACATCGGAGGTAAACCGAATTCGAAATTTAATAAAAGGCAAATCGCGGGAACGAGGCTGGTCCTTTTACCATCCGTACAACCATGTGGGGCATCTCCGGAATTTGGTCTTTCGTTCAAACAGAAAAGGGGAACTGCTGATTTGGGTGATTGTTGGACCCGATGCCCAAGAAACTGTACTGGATTTTTTGTCCAGCATAGCTCCAGAAATTTCAGAGGTGCACCGCATCGTCTATTCCGTGAATCCCAAAAAAAACGATGCCTTGCATGATTTGGTGGTAGAACCGTTTCGGGGTGAGCCGTTTATTACCGAAACCTTAGGTGAAGTACATTACCGCATTTCGCCTCAGTCTTTCTTTCAAACCAATCCGAATCAGGCCGAACGCATGTATCAAACCATTTTGGAACTGGCAAATCTGACCGGCTCAGAACGGATTTATGATTTGTACTGCGGAACGGGAAGCATTGCCTTGTTTTTGGCTGCAAAAGCCAAATTTGTGTTGGGCATTGAATACGTACAAGAGGCGGTGAACGATGCCTTTCAAAATGCCCGTTTGAATGGCATTGAGCATGTTCATTTTTTGGCGGGCGACATGAAAAACCTGTTGAACGAACAAACCATTGCCGAATACGGAATGCCCGATGTGGTGGTGGTAGATCCGCCCCGGGCTGGAATGCACAACGATGTACTTGAGCGGCTGCTTTTAATGAAAGCGAAAACCCTAATTTATGTTAGCTGCAATCCCGCCACCCAAGCCCGAGATTTGGCCTTGCTTGCCCCCGCTTATGCATTGGATGTGGTTCAACCCATTGATATGTTTCCCCACACCCACCACGTTGAAAATATTGTACGCTTAATCTTACGCCCATGAACTACCAAGCAGCCATTGAACAGGCTTGGGAAAACCGAGAACTATTAAAAAACACAGAAACCATTTCTGCGATTGAGGCCGTTATTGAGGAACTGGACAAAGGGCGGCTCAGGGTAGCCGAACCCTTAGCCTCCGGTGATTGGCAGGTGAACGATTGGGTAAAAAAAGCGGTTATTTTATACTTTCCTACCCGAACTATGGAAACCTGGCAGTCCGGCCCCATGGAATTTCACGATAAAATGGCATTGAAGTAGACGTTAAAGTTTCGACTCGCCGTCTGCGGTGTTGGTGATTCTAAAATGGCTATCACGGTCACGGGTTCAAGCCTTGCCTCTTGAACTTCTTTTTCATGGGAACCTGCTGCTCGTATGAGTTCAGTGTTCCCTACTATCTCATAGAAAAGGAGCTGAACA
>CAILUT010000012.1 GCA_903837495.1 uncultured Flavobacteriales bacterium
AATTAAAGTTTCCTGATTTTAGATGGAACAGTACAGACCGGTTCATGGGAGTCCATTCTGCCTTTTGGGCTGGGATGCGTCTTTGTTCGGCGTTCTATTGCCTCAAAACCGCATTCTAAGTACGCCGCCCGCGGCAGGGATTGAACCGGGTTGCCCGCAAGGCGAAAGGGCCATTGCCCCGCGCGGCGCGGAGGCGACCTTGGGAGCCCCCGCAAGCCCGCTGGGGCAGCGCCCTTGCGCCGCGGACAACCGGAGAAAGCCCGCCCGCCGCCACCATCTCCCATTTCATTTCTTTCCAAATCAGATTTCCTTGTACCTTTGATTTTGGTGTCAATAGGCCGACCCCCCCCGCGCCACGCCCTATTAAAACATTCATATTCTGAATCTTAACCATGTCCGAGTTCGTCTTTATTCAGGTTGTTGTGCCCCAGGCTTTGCCCGGACTACTCACCTATAAAGCGCCTTTGGCCTTTGCCCATAAATTGCTGCCCGGTGTCCGTGTTGTGGTCCCTTTAGGGCGGTCTAAATTGCTGACGGGAGTAGTCCACAGTCAGGTGAAACCTCCCGAAGATTTTCCAATCGAAAAAGTACGGCTGCTGGCCGATATTCCCGACGACGACCCCCTGGTGCATCCCCAACAGCTTGAGCTTTGGGAATGGATGGCCGACTACTACCTCTGCACTCCGGGCGAAGCAATGCAGGCAGCCCTGCCGCCTGGACTTAAATCGCAGTCCCGGCAAATGGTGCACCGAATTCCGGGCGCCCTTCCCAATCCCGAGGAACTCAGCGACAAAGAATACATATTGTGGGAGGCCCTGAGCATTGCCGAGAGCCTTTCCATGTCGCAAGCGGCCCTGATTTTGCAGCAAAATTCGGCGGCAGCAACCGTAAAAATGTTGATGGACAAAGGGCTGGCGGTGGTCGAACTGCAAATGGAAGAGCGATTTAAACCCAAAATGGCCGGCTTTTTAGAGCTCCCCGCTGAATTGCGGGAAGAAACAGCCTTGCGGGCAGCCTTAGAAACCCTGAGCCGAGCACCCAAGCAGCTCGAAGTCATGATGGTCTTTTTGCAGCTGACAGAAGCCTTCAGCAAAAAATTCATTCCGGTTCGCAAGTCTTTTCTGCAAGAAAAGGTGGGCCAGGCAGCTGCCGCCATTTCAGAACTTGTAAAAAAAGAATTGCTGAGCGAAAAACAGGTCGAAATTGGGCGGCTGCAGGCACAGGAGCGGCCAGAGGCTGAGCCGGCCCAATTGAACGAAGAACAGCAAAAAGCCTTGACCACCTTGCAGCAGGCTGCCGAAAAAAAACAACCTGCTTTGCTGTATGGCATAACGGGTTCCGGAAAAACCGAAGTCTATTTTGAATGCATTCAACAATGCTTAAACCAAGAGAAAGACATTCTTTTTTTGGTGCCTGAAATTGCCTTAACTACCCAGTTGATTGACCGCATTGCTTTGCGGTTTTCGGGCTTGGTGGGAGTGTACCATTCCCACTTGTCAGAGGCCGAACGGGTGGAAGTGTACCGATCTATGCAGCCGGGCTACATAGGCCCGAACTCCTACCCCCGAATCGTGGTAGGAACCCGGTCTAGCTTGTTTTTGCCCCACCACAACCTGGGGCTCATCGTGGTGGACGAAGAACACGACCCCGGATACAAACAAACCGACCCGGCTCCGCGCTACCATGGGCGAGACACCGCTTTGTGGCTTGCTCGGCACCGGGGAATACCCATTGTGCTGGGTTCGGCCACCCCCTCCCTCGAATCTTGGGTAAATGCCCAAACCGGCAAGTATGCCCTAGCCACCTTGTTGACCCGGCATGGCGATGTAAAATTGCCCTTAATGGAAGTGGTGGATATGGGAAAAATACAGTGGGAAAAAGGCGACGACCGAAGCATATCGGCCCCCTTAATTCAGGAATTGCAGCGCTGCTTGGCCGAGCGACAACAGGCCATCTTGTTTCAAAACCGCAGGGGGTTTTCCTTGCTCATGAAATGCCTGGACTGTAGCCATGTGCCTCAATGTCAATACTGCGACATATCCTTGACCTTCCACAAAAACAGCGGAGAACTCCGCTGCCACTACTGCGGATATGCCGTTGCCAAACCCTACAAATGTCCGGCGTGCAAAAGCACACGTTGGATTGAAATGGGATTTGGTACCGAAAAAATCGAAGAACGAGTGGCCGAGCTGCTGCCGGGCGCCAAGCTAGACCGGCTTGATTTGGATACCACCCGCCGTAAAAACGCCTTCAAAGAAATACTGCAGCGTTTTGCCGAAGGCCAAACCGACATATTAACCGGCACCCAAATGGTAACCAAAGGCTTGGATTTTGACCGCATGCACCTGGTGGCGGTTATTCATGCCGATGGATTGTTGTATTTCCCCGATTTCCGGGCGCAAGAACGCGCCTTTCAACTGCTAGAGCAAGTAAGTGGGCGGGCGGGCAGACGGCAAAGGCAGGGAAAGGTGCTGATTCAAACCTACTCGGCAGAGCATCCGGTAATTCGGGCCTTGCTAAACCACGACACCTTGGGCTTTTACCAGCGTGAGCTGGAAGAACGCAAAACCTACGCCTATCCACCTTTCACCCGCTTGGTGTACCTAAACTTTAGGCATGCGAACGAACAGCGCCTGCACCAAGTATGCCAACAGGTGGCTCAACATTTAAAAGGCTATCCCGGTTGGACGGTTTTGGGCCCAGAGGCCGCCGGGCCAAAAAAACTGCGCAACCGATACCACCTGCGCATCATCTTAAAAATACCCAAAAATTTGGCGCGCCCAGCACTCTGGGACTACCTGCGCCGCGAAGCAGATTGGATAAAATCAATACCTTCCGCCCCTGAATTGCATTTTGATGTTGACCCCATAGGATGAAAAACAAACCCACTTCCACCCTGGTTCAGGGCATTGGCACCTTTGGAGCCTTGGCCCTGGTGTTCGGATCCATGATCGGCTCCGGAGCCTTTAAAAAAATCACCGTTATGAGCCAAGA
>CAILUT010000013.1 GCA_903837495.1 uncultured Flavobacteriales bacterium
CCGCGAGGCGCGGAGGCGACTTTAGGAGCCACCGCAAGCCCGCTGGCAGCGCTACCTGCAGCCGCGGCCTACCTGTGAAAGCCCGCAATCGCCCCAAAAAACTACTTTAAATGTTGAATTGCAGAACGGGACGAGAACCGTAAGGTGGCGGCGCGCCAGCTGCTAACCAGCATGCCAATTGAAATTACAATGCTGACAATCAGTACAATGTCTTGCCAAAGAATGCGAACAGGGAAGGGGTCGCCAAGGGCATTCATGGGGAAAAAGCCCCAGCTGCTTTGGGCGGTTGCAACAAGCAAGCCGAGCAGAAGGCCGATTCCGGAGCCGATAAGGGTAATCCAGGCGCCCACCCAAGCGAAGAGTTGCCGGGCTTGGCCAAAATGAATGCCAAGTGCCCAGAGCAGGGTAATGTCTTTGCGTTTTTCGACGGCAAGCAGGGTTTGAACCGAGGCCAAATTAAAGCTGGCAATCAACAGAATAAAAGCAATGATGATTAAAACGGCCATTTTTTCTGATTTTAAAATTTGATAAATGGCCGCGTGTTGTTGTTCGCGGGTTTTTAGCTTCCAGTTTGGGCCTAGTGCTGCTTGAATTTCGGATTTCCAGGTCTTGAAATCGATGTCCGGATCTGGGTATAAGTACAGTGCAGTGATGCGGTTTCCGGCGCCGGTGAGTTCTTGAACCTCGTCTAAGCGGCCAACAACCAGGGCCGAATTGAGTTCGTTTTGCAGGTAAAAAAAGCCAGAAACGCGGGGTTGCATTTCGCGGAAAGGATTTAGCAAATCAATTCCACCCGATTTAGGGCAATGCAGTTGAAGCGCTTTCAGGGAATGCCCAGATTCAAATTCAAGGAGGTAAGCCAGGCCTTCGGCCATAGCAACCTGGCCTTTAGAGAGTCCGGTTTTAGGGATGGAGCCTTGCCAATCGAGGTCGAGCATGTTGGACGCCACAAAGTAGGCAGAATCTACACCGCGGATTCGGCAAACCCGTTGTTGGTTTCCGTAGGTAGACAAGGCGCTTTCTTCGCAAACGCGGATGGCATGTTGGGTGCCGGGTATTTTTTGAAGATTTAGGAAAACAAAAGGGCTTAGTTCGAGTCGTTTTCCATGGGCGGGTTCGGCAATGATTGGGGGGCTAACAGAGGTAAAGGCGTCGGTGATTTTGGTTTCTAGGCCATTGAAGGCAGAAAGTAAAATTACCAGAGCGGCCGTAACCACAGCGATGGCTGAAATGCAAATCCATGTTATGAGGTGAACCGCATTTTTATTTTGCTTAGACCAAAGGTATCGCCAGGCGATTCGGAACGAAAAAAGGAGTCGAGCCACAGTACAAAGATGCTATTTTGCCGAAATAGTTCGTAAGCCTTACCTTCGCATCGCTATGTGGATACTTTTTGCTTCGTTTTTGATGCGCAACCGCTGGCCCGTTTTGATTGGGGCGATGTTGTTTTTGGGGGTGGCCGCATGGCAAGCCCGCGGAGTACAAATGAGTTACGAGCCGGCAAAGGTGTTGCCCGATACCGATTCGGCCATGGTGCAGTATCAAGAATTTTTGGGCTTGTTTGGGGAGCAAGCCAACGTGGTGGTGCTGGGTGTGGCGCATCCGGATTTCTTTTCGGAATCGGCATTGAAGAGCTGGGATAGTTTGGAGGCCGGGTTGAATCGAGTGGAAAAAGTAGAGTGGACCTTATCGCCCCGAAGTCTTTGGAAGTTAAGCTATGCTGAACAGCGGTTTTCAATAGATCGGGCGGGTAGAGTTCCTGAATCGGTGGGCGATTTAGACAGTTTGCCCTTTTACAAAGAGGTTTTATGGAATTCGGATACCTCGATTTATGTGCTGTTTGTGGGTTTAGATGAAAAAGTAATTCATACAGCCCAACGGGAACAGGTGGTTGGCCAAATACAGCAACTGCTAGGGAAGTATGAAGCGGAGCAGAACCGCAGGGTACATGTGAGCGGTTTGCCGTACATTCGAACGGAGACGATTCGGGCCTCGGCAGCCGAGATAAAATTGTTTGTTGGGTTGGCGGCACTTGTTACCGCCTTGGTGTTGTTGTTTTTTTTCAGGTCTTTTCGGGCGATAGCCATTCCTTTGATTGTGGTTGCTTTTGGGGTGGTGCTTTCGGGCGCGGCTTTGAATCTATTGGGGTTTAAAATAACATCGTTGATTGGACTTATTCCGCCCTTATTGATTGTGATAGGGGTGCCGAATGCGGTGTACATGATCACAAAATACCACCAGGAATTTGCCCGGCATGGGAATCAGATGAAGGCATTGACCCGCATGGTATTTAAAACGGGCAAGGCCATTTTTTTAACCAATTTGACCACAGCCATCGGATTTGGCACCCTGGCCATTACCAAATCGGAATTGTTGGTGCAGTTTGGACTTGTAGCCTTTATTAGCATTATGGGCTTGTTTGTGTTGTCCATTTTTTTGATTCCCGTTGTTTTTAGCTTTTTACCTGAGCCACAAAACCGGCATTTAAAGCATTTGGACCGCAAGGGTGTAGCTTTTTTAAGTTCTAAATTGCAGATGGCCTGCGAGCACCATCGGAAATGGATTTATGGGATTTCTTTGTTGGTGTTTGGTTTTGGAATAATGGGCATGCTTCGTATTGTGCCCAGCGGTCGGGTATCGGACGACATGCCCGTAAAATCGAAGGCATATCAGGATTTGCGCTTTTTTGAGCGGCATTTTGAAGGCGTCATGCCTTTTGAGGTAATGGTTCGTACTTCCGAGCCGGGCGCTATTTTACGAAGCAGGAATTTATGGAAAAACATGGACCGGCTTCAGGATAGCTTGTCGGGGCTGCAGGGGCTATCGCGTTCGGTGTCGGTGATCGAGTTGATAAAATATGCCAACCAAAGCATGTATCAGGGGGCCCCGGAGTTTTACGAATTGCCAAATTCTTTTGATGCCTCAAGGCTTAGGGCCTCTTTGGCCACATCGCAATTGGGCTCAGGGGACTTATTGCAGGATTATTTGGATTCGAGCAGATCGGTTATTCGAGTGCGGGCAAGAATGGCCGACATGGGAACGCCGGAGCTTTCGGCATTAACCAAGCGGGCAGAACAGGTGGCTTCCTCGATTTTTGAGGATTCTCAAGTTCAAGTTTATTTTACGGGTGCTGCGGTGGTATTGATGAAGTCGGCCGATTACTTAATTCGGAATTTGCTGGTGAGTCTAATCACGGCGGTGTTGATTATAGCGGCATTGATGGCAGGGCTTTTTAGATCGGTTAAAATGGTTTTTATTTCAATGGTTCCGAATCTGCTGCCCTTGTTTTTTACGGCTGGGGTCATGGGCTGGGCAGGCATTCCACTAAAAGCCTCAAATTGCTTGATTTTTGGGGTTGCATTTGGCATTTCGGTTGACGATACCATCCATTTTTTATCGCGTTACAGGCAGGTCCTTGCCACAACAGGGGGCAACATTCGAACGGCCGTTTTATTGACGTTAGAGGAAACGGGATTAAGTATGGCCTATACCTCGATCATACTGTTTTTTGGATTTTCTATCTTTATGGCCTCGGAGTTCGGAGGAACGGTAGCCTTAGGCATGTTGGTAAGTTTAACTTTGTTGGTGGCCATGTTCACCAACTTAACGTTGTTGCCAGCCTTGCTCATTGGTTTGCATAAAGAAGCCAAGGAGTTGCCGTTTATTGAAGAGCTTGACGAAGAAGAAACCGAAGATTCAACGTTATGAAAGGTATAATTCTAGCCGGAGGAAGTGGAACCCGCTTGTATCCCATTACCCTTGGCATTAGCAAACAACTGATGCCGGTGTACGACAAACCGATGGTCTATTATCCCATGTCGGTGCTTTTGATGGCTGGGATTCGGGATATTTTGATTATTTCGACCCCAGAAGACCAGGCTGGATTTCAGCGTTTGCTGGGCGATGGGTCGCGCATTGGCTGCCGCTTTACCTATGCCATTCAAGAGGTTCCCAATGGATTGGCCCAGGCTTTTGTAATTGGGGCTGATTTTATTGGAACGGATTCGGTGGCTCTGGTGCTGGGCGACAATATTTTTCACGGCAGCGGACTTTGGTCGCAGCTAAAAACCTTAACGCCCGGCGATGGGGGACTTGTTTTTGCCTACCATGTTACCGACCCACAGCGCTATGGAGTGGTTGAATTTGATGCGCATGGCAAGGTCTTGTCGATTGAAGAAAAACCCGCTCAGCCCAAAAGCAGTTACGCCGTACCAGGGCTTTATTTCTACGGCAATCAAGTGGTTGAAATTGCCAAAAACCTAAAGCCAAGTGGCAGGGGCGAATATGAAATTACGGATGTAAACTTAGAGTACCTGCGTCGGGGAAAGCTGAACGTTCAAAAGTTGGAACGGGGAACGGCTTGGTTGGATACCGGAACCTTTGCTTCGATGATGCAAGCCTCACAATATGTTCAGGTAATAGAAGAAAGGCAGGGGTTGAAAATTGGTTGCATTGAAGAGATTGCCTGGCGTATGGGCTTTATTAGCCACACACAATTAATGGAACTTGCCGCGCCTTTAGAAAAAAGCGGCTATGGAAGCTATTTAAAAAACCTGATATGAGCAAAACCACCATATTATTGACCGGAGGTGCCGGATTTATTGGAAGCAATATGGCCGAGAAATTGGCTCAAAATCCCAACAACCAGATTGTTGTGGTCGATAATTTTCGAACCGGAAGTCCAGACAAACTGCCCTCGACCGAAAAATACCCAAATGTTCGGTTTATTAAGGCCGATGTAAACGAGTTTAGGGATATTTCAGGGGTGTTTTACGCCTATCATTTTGATTTTGTTTTTCATTATTCGGCCTTGGTAGGGGTGAAGCGAACCCTGAACAATCCGGTTTCGGTTTTGCGCGACATTCGGGGCATTGAAAACATTTTGGAACTATCAAAAAATACCGGCGTTTCTCGGGTGTTTTTTAGCTCTTCCTCTGAGGTGTATGGCGAGCCGGTTGAATTTCCACAAAACGAGCAAACGACTCCGCTGAACTCGCGGCTGCCTTACGCCGTGGTAAAAAACATTGGGGAATCGTTTTTGCGTTCCTATCAGCAAGAATACGATTTGAATTATACCATTTTCCGGTTTTTCAATACCTATGGACCCAAACAAAGTCCCGATTTTGTGATGAGCCGATTCTTGCGGCAGGCCCTAAGAAACGAACCGATTACCATTTATGGAGAAGGCGACCAAACCCGTACTTTTTGCTATATATTAGACAACATCGATGCTTGCTATCAGGCCTTTATAACCAACACCTACATCAATGACGTGGTGAATGTGGGCGGCAATACAGAAATCACCATTTTAGAATTGGCAAAAACCATTTTGTCGATTACCGGTTCGAGCAGCGAAATACGGCATTTGCCCCCCTTAGAAGAAGGCGACATGACCCGCCGTTTGCCCGATACCACGAAAATGGACGCCTTATTAAATCGTCCACGGCTTTCGCTGGAAGAAGGCATACGCCGCGTTTTAGAAAATCCACGCTTCCTTAATCTATGATGCACTGGGGACCCTTGTTCCTTTTTTTGGCAGCGTTTCAGCTGATTTCGGCGCAGTCTATTCCCTGGCCTGCCGGCCTCGAAATTCCTATGCATCAGGCCGAACCGAATTTCAACACGGCCTCTGCTCCAGCCTATATTAATGCATCCGAATTTGAAGGCGGATTGCTTCGGTATTGGCCGCTGCGCACGGCCAACCAACCTACCGACACCTCCATTCTGTTTGCTGTGGTTTCTTTTGATACCTTGATTGGGCCTGCAACCGCAGGAACATCGGCCGAATCGCTCAGCGATGCGGCAATTGACTCGATCGGACTTCAGTTGTACCATGTTAAAACCAGTGCCATTCCCACGCGGTGTGTCCTAGAAATTCTCCCTGTAAACGAAAAGGGGTACCCGCTGCCCCAGGCATGGTACAGCGATACCTTGACTTGGTCTGTTTCTGTGGCTTCGCCAGCCAAACGGGTTTGGATCCCGCTGCAAGCGTATCCCCCTTCAAATCAAGCTTGGGCTGTTCGGTTCCGGCTGCTGGAATTGGGGGCCGGCGATACCCTTCAACTGGCCGCTCGCCACCCAGTGAAAGATACCTGTGGAAACCTGATTCAGGCCGACACCTCTGTTTTTTATCCAAATTCCTTTGCCTTTTGGCAAGGATATAACCTGTTGCTGCCCAGCCAATCGGGAGGCGATTTTTACACCGATTGCAATGGAAATGGACAGCGCGACAGCAGCGATGGGGCCAACCCCATTCAAACCTGGGACATCGCCTTGTCGGTTCGAGCTACAGGCCTTAATTTGCTTAATTTTACTCCCAATTCTCCCGCCTTTCTGTATCCAAATCCCTGCTCAGAACAGGTTCATGTAGGCTTGCCTGGCTGCAGTTGGGATCTTTGGGATGCCTTTGGGAAGCGGCGTGCTTCTGGAGTTGGAAAAGCGATTTTGTCCTGCAAAAATTTGCCGGCAGGCTGCTATGTTGTCAACATTAAAAAGGGCTCTACATTTTGGAAAGAAAAACTATGCGTGCATTAACTGTGTTCTTTTTTGTTGGCCTGGCTTTATTCGCCCAGGCACAGAGCTCTAAAACACCCTTGCAAACCGGTGTTCAGACCTTTGCAGGATCCGGTTTTCCTTTTCTGAAAACCACCACCGACACCCTGAATGTAGAAGTATTGACCGACAGCCTAACTTTATATGGCTCGCCCAACGGAGGCTTTATGTCGGGCAACAGCGGGTATGGCGAGTATGCCAAGGTGCAGGAGTTTGATATTGATTCGGCGTGTGGGGTTGAGGGCTTTGTTTTTTGGTTTGCACAAAAGAAAATGAACAGTCAACCCACCGACAGTTCAAGGATTGTTTTGGTTTGGTACGATATGGACTCTGTTACCACCTTGCCCGACAGCGGAAGGTTAATGCCAAAAACACGCTTAAAAACCGACACGCTGTTTTTAAGCGATATCGATACTTCGTCGGTGTTTGATGGTTCTGTGTACCTTTGGCAGCCGGGGGCGGCCTTGGCCATCCGCAACTTTGCCGCCGGACTCATTTTTGATTTAATGGACAGCCAAGACACCTTGGCACTGTGGTCTTCGTACGCAGGAAACGTTGGCAAACGAACCTGGGAATACTACTTAAACGCCTGGACGCCGATGTATTACAATTGGGGCATTGATGTGCGATTCAGCATACTGGCACTGATTGACCGCTATGCCGGCTTTTCACAGCCACAGCCATTTTCCCTCAAAGCTTTTCCAAATCCAGGCTTTGAAACCTTGCATTTAATTGTCCCTGAAACCCTTAAAAACGCCGGGTACATGCTGCTGAATAACCGAGGACAAATTGCCTGTGAACGCCGGGTCGGTATTGTACCGGCAGGTCAATGGGCCATTCCTGCCCAAGCTTTACCCTCAGGCACTTACACCTATCTTATTTTTGAAGAAAATAAACCCGTTTTTAGTGGAATTTGGGTAAAGAGGTGATTTTTTTTTCGGTTTGGCGGGTTTTCGGGCTTTCAGTGCTAGTCCGCGGCCCGCTGGCGCTGTGGCAGTAGGGCAAAAGTAGCTTCCTCTGGTCGCTCTTTTTCCCTGCTGCCACAAGGCCAGCGTTCCTTGCGGGCTAGCATCTTCAATCCCGCCCGCAGGAGCCTTCTCGTAAAATGTACCCCGCTTCCCAATTTTGTTTTAATTTATGCTCTGCTTTTCCTGTGGCTATTTTTAAACTCTTTGCGAACGACCCGTTTCCACCCGTAGAAATGGCCGACCTCGATGGCCGGCTGGCCATCGGTGCCAACCTGTCGCCCCAGCGCTTAATCCAGGCGTACTCCCAAGGAATTTTTCCTTGGTACAGCCAAGGCAGCCCCATTGTTTGGTGGTGCCCCGATCCCCGCTTTGTTCTGTTTCCGAACGAATTGAAAATTTCAAAGTCAATGCGGCAATTGCGCCGCCGCTCAACCTACCGGGTAACCTTTAATACAGCCTTTCGCGAGGTGATTGCCGCTTGCGCCAAAATAAAGCGCCCAGATCAACAAGGCACTTGGATTCTTCCCGAAATGCAGCAAGCCTACTTGCGCTTGTTTGAAACCGAAAAAATAGCCCATAGTGTCGAGGTTTGGTTCAACGACGAATTGGTCGGGGGCCTGTATGGCGTTGCAGTAGGTCGCGTCTTTTGCGGCGAAAGTATGTTTAGCAAAGCCGATAACGCATCGAAATTGGCCCTCATTGAACTTGTAGGGACAGGTGATTTTGATTTAATTGATTGCCAGGTATATACCGACCATTTGGCCAGCTTGGGCGCCCGCGAAATCCCACGGACCGATTTCCTGAAATACCTTTCTTCGGCCCAATCCCAGGTCTCCTTATAAGCCTCTTACCCAACTCCGTATAATCCTGTTGGTTATTCCTTTGTAAATTCAACCCAATGGGTTACTTTTGCACCTCATTTGTTTGATTTAATTGATTCATTACGCACATGAAGGACTTAATGATGTACATGATCCCCGCCCTTGGTTTGGTGGGTATTTTGGTGATGGCGATAAAATACGCTTGGGTTTCAAAGCAAGATCCCGGCGACGAGAATATGCAAAAACTGGCCGGGTACATCGCCAAGGGTGCCTTGGCTTTTCTTAGGGCCGAATGGAAGCTGTTGGGTTATTTTGCAGTTATTGCTGCGGTAGTTTTAGCCTGGTCGGGTACCCAAACCGAAAGTTCCCATTGGATTATTTCTGTTTCTTTTCTGATTGGGGCTGTATTTAGTGCATTGGCTGGCTACATTGGAATGAAGGTCGCCACTTTAGCCAATGTTCGCACCACTCAAGCCGCACGTACCTCGCTGGCTAAAGCCTTGAATGTATCTTTTACCGGCGGTGCCGTTATGGGTCTTGGAGTTGCAGGTCTTGCCGTTTTAGGCTTGGGCAGCTTGTTTATTGTTTTTTATCAGATGTTTAACGTAGGTACGGGCGATGCCTTTGATCCCCATCAAATGGAAATTGCGTTGGAAGTGTTGGCGGGATTTTCATTGGGAGCCGAATCCATCGCTCTGTTTGCTCGAGTAGGAGGGGGGATTTACACCAAAGCCGCCGACGTAGGTGCAGATTTGGTAGGAAAAGTGGAAGCCGGAATCCCAGAAGACGACGTTCGAAACCCAGCAACCATTGCCGACAATGTGGGCGATAACGTTGGCGACGTAGCTGGAATGGGTGCCGATCTATTCGGTTCTTATGTGGCTACCATTTTGGCAACCATGGTGCTGGGACGTGAGGTTTTGGTTGCCGACCAAGTGGGGGGACTTTCCCTGATTCTGCTTCCAATGGTTATTGCTGGCATGGGACTTATTTTCTCCATTTTTGGAACCTTTTTTGTCCGAATTTCGAGCGAAACCAGCTCCGTTTTGAAGGCTTTAAACCTGGGCAACTGGGCCTCGATGATTTTTACCCTCATTGGTTCCTATTTCTTAATTAATTGGTTGGTGCCAAACGAAACCTTGGTTTTGCGTGGTACAGAATTCAACCGAGACGGTATTTTTGGAGCCGTTTTACTGGGCCTAATTGTGGGCGCTTTAATGAGCCTTGTTACCGAATTCTATACCGCCATGGGCAAACGCCCCGTTATGTCTATCGTGCGGCAATCCTCAACCGGCCACGCCACCAACATCATTGGCGGTTTGGCTGTAGGTATGGAATCTACCGTTTTACCCATCTTAATTCTGGCCGCCGGTATTTTTGGGGCCTTTGAGTTGGCTGGATTGTATGGCGTCGCTATTGCCGCTGCGGGCATGATGGCAACCACTGCCATGCAACTCGCTATTGATGCTTTTGGCCCTATTGCCGATAACGCCGGCGGAATTGCCGAAATGAGCGGCCTGCCCCCCGAAGTGCGCGAACGAACCGACAACCTCGATGCCGTTGGTAATACCACCGCCGCCTCTGGAAAAGGCTTCGCTATTGCCTCCGCAGCGCTAACCTCCTTGGCTTTGTTTGCCGCTTTTGTTGGAATCGCTGGCATTGACGCCATCGATATCTATAAGGCAAATGTGTTGGCCGGATTGTTCGTTGGGGCTATGATTCCATTTATTTTCTCTGCACTTGCCATTGCCGCCGTAGGGCGGGCCGCCATGGATATGGTGAACGAAGTGCGCCGTCAGTTCCGCGAAATTCCAGGAATCATGGAATACAAGGCCGAACCTGAATACGAAAAATGCGTCGAAATTTCAACCAAGGCTAGCCTGCGCGAAATGATTGCCCCAGGAGCCATTGCGCTTCTTGTACCCATTGCAGTTGGCTTTGTATTTGGTCCAGAAGTACTGGGCGGACTCCTAGCCGGTGTAACCGTTTCTGGTGTTCTTATGGGTATGTTCCAAAACAACGCCGGAGGCGCCTGGGACAATGCCAAGAAAAGCTTCGAAAAAGGCGTGGAAATCAACGGGGAAACCTATTTCAAAGGTTCCGATCCACACAAGGCTGCCGTTACCGGCGACACCGTGGGCGACCCCTTTAAAGATACCTCAGGCCCTTCCATGAATATCCTGATTAAGTTGATGTCCATCGTCGCCCTAATTATCGCCCCCCACATTAAAAGCGCTGAAGGTTCTTCTTCCTCTTACTCTTCCTCTATTGCTCCAAGCGTCGCTACCCTCGACCAAAAAGTGAGCTACGCCGTTGGCGTAGATATCGCCCAAAACCTTGTTGGAGCAGGATTGGATCTCGATGTAAAAGCAATGACACGCGGTTTGGCCGACGGAAAATCGACCGACTCTGAAAAATTGCTGACCCAAGAAGAAATGGACGCCGCATTTGAAGAATTCCAAATGCAAATGATGGCAAAACAAGCGAAAGATGCCGAAGCCGGAGCAGCAGAGAATATTGCCGAAGGGCAGGAATTTATGGCCGCCGAAAGCAAAAAGCCTGGAATGAACAAAACAGCCTCAGGAATGCTGTACGAGGTTAAGGTTATGGGCAAAGGGCCTAAGCCATCTGAAAGCGATCAGGTTTCGGTAAACTATACCGGGTCGCTCATCGACGGTACCGTTTTCGATAGCAATCAAGGCGGAGAGGCAGCTACATTCACCGTGAATAATGTGATTCCCGGCTGGACCGAAGGCCTTCAACTTATGCCCGTTGGCTCTTCCTTCCGTTTTATTATTCCCGCCGATTTGGCCTATGGAAATTCACCCCCGCCCGGTTCCCCCCTTAAACCCGGATCCGTACTCATCTTCGAGGTTGAACTCCTAAGCATCGATAAATAACATTCACCAAACACTCTAATACCATTCTCCATGAATAAGTTGATGTTCATCTCGGGCCTGTCCCTCGCTTTTTTCGCATGTTCTACATCAACCTCAACCAAAGACGAGGTCGTTGAACTTACCACCCTGGAACAGAAAGTCTCCTATGGATATGCGTTAAATTCGGCTGCCAATCTTAGAAAAGCCGATTTCGGAGTCGATAAAGCCGCCTTTATTCAAGGCGTTCTCGATGGACTCGATACAACCCGAACTCCTTTGCTTTCACAAGAAGAAATGCAAGCCGCTTTTGAAGAAATTGACGTTCAGCTGCAGGCCCGTCAACAAAAAGCGGCCGAGTCAAAAGCGGCCTCTAACGTGCAAGCCGCTGCCGCTTTCATGGCCGCCGAAAGCAAAAAGCCGGGCATGACTAAAACCGCTTCAGGATTGATGTACGAAGTTTTGGTGATGGGAAAGGGTCCGAAGCCTACCGCTGAAAATACGGTTTCTGTAAACTACGAAGGAACCCTTATTGACGGAACCATCTTCGATAGCAGCTACGAACGTGGCGAACCCGCTACTTTCCCCCTCAAAGGTGTGATTCCCGGCTGGACCGAAGGATTGCAACTCATGCCCATTGGCTCTACCTTCCGCTTTATTATTCCTGCCGATTTGGCCTATGGAAACAATCCTCCTCCAAGTTCGTCTATTCAACCAGGTTCTACCCTGGTTTTTAAGGTTGAACTATTGAAAATCGAGAAGAAGTAATCCATTTTCCCTATGCGTGCCTTTTTCTTTTTTTCGGCCCTCGCTGCCGCTCTCTTTGCTTGCCAACCCAAAGCAACGGAAAGTCCTTTGCCAGCAACCCCCGTTTATACCTATTTTGGCGACAGCATCTCGGTTGAAAATCCGCTCAGCAGCCAAGCTGTTTTAGATAGCCTTTCCGTTCGCGATTCCGTTGAACTTACCTTCAGCTCTACCATCACGGAAGTTTGTCAGGCCAAAGGTTGCTGGATGGACATTCAACTGGGCGATCAACTTATGATGGTTAAATTCTGGGATTACGGTTTTTTTGTTCCCAAAGATGCCGCCGGACGTGCCGTAGTTATGAAAGGGTGGGCCAAAAAAACCACCAGCTCTGTCGAGTGGCTTAAACACAAGGCCCAAGATGCCGGAGCAAGCCAAGATTCCATCGATAAAATCACCGAACCAACCATCGGTTACGATTTTATGGCCACCGGCGTGGCGATTCAACAGTGATTCTGTAAGGCCGCTTGCTGGCTTTCTAAGGCTGGCCAGGTTGCTCTGCTGCTTGCCCATCTGTGTTGATTGGTGCTTGCCCACGCCTCCGCCCCCCTCCCGCAGTCCCTCTTCTTTGCAGGACCGCTTGTTCATTCCCTGCCCAATACCCCCATTTTAGGTTTTCAACATCAACTGCACATGCAGCAATACGTTGCCTGCCTTTCGGTGTGCATTTTCATTCTGGGGCTCGCCCTCCCTCGGAGGTTGAACATAAGGCGACAATTCTTCCTGACTTCCGCGTTTTTTCAGAAGTCCTTCTGCAGCCCTTGATTTTACTTAGAATAAATTTAGGCTTGGGTGTTAATTTTGAAAAAAACCGCGGGTAGCTTAGCCACGAATGCACGAATGTGTTGGTTTAGGAGCTAGATTGGCGTTCGGAAGGTAAGCCGCAGGTAGCTTAGGAGAATGGCACCAAAGAACTACCAACTACCCACTACCCACTACCCACTAATAACTCCCCACTAAAAAGCCACGAATGCACGAATGTGTTGTTTTTGAGGCTAAATTGGCGTTCGGAAGGTA
>CAILUT010000014.1 GCA_903837495.1 uncultured Flavobacteriales bacterium
TTGCGAGATTTGCAAGATTTAGTCTCAAAAGAAATGTTGAAAGCAGAAGACAGCGGAAAGAAAACAAATTACGTTATTATAAGTCCGAAAAACATAAGAATACCGAAAATAACGGATAATAAAACACCAGCACCCAACAGCTAATCTGTCGTGAGGTGCGCAGCGCCCAGTCCCGCACGTGCGGGATTGTGAAATACTCCCCGAAAATTGGACCAGCGGTTTAGTTGAAAAAGAATCTAATTTTACTAAACGATGATTCCTTAGCAGGAAACCCCGCTTTTAAAATAGTTTTATCGGACACAAGTGATAAGGTAATTCATTAAGAAAATATTCAATACATCCTCTTTGTTTGTCTGAACAATTCCCTTTAATGATTAGACCGAGACAGACTAAAACCGCACCTCAAATCAAGCCGATTGCGGCTGCTCCGACAGGTGTTTTTCAAACCGGTTGTGAATCAATAAAATGAGCAGGCCAAACAAGATGGCAGCCACAATCAAGGCAGTATTCAGCAAGCCTGTAACCGAAAAAGAGATGCGGAGCAAGATGGTAGAAATAACAAAGCCAGAATTTCGAATCACTTTGTGAAATTCATCGGTGTGGAAAAACGAAAAAAGCAACAAAATCACATCGGCAAAAATCAAGACCGTGAAAAACTGCTCGAAAAAAATGTTGTTGATGTTTTTAAAAGAAACCAAACCGCTGCCCGAAGCCTGAACCAAACCCAAGGCCCAATGCCCAAAAGAAAACACAGCAAGCAATAAAAACAAAGGCACCAAGGCGGTGGCAATGGTCTTTTTTAATTGAATAAACCGCTGAACAGACTGAACTTGAAGGCCCCTTTCAGGAATTCGAGCATACCGCCGGCGGCTTTGTACGTTGAACAAATAAATGAAAAAGAATAGCACAATCGAAGTAAGCAAGTCGTAGGTAAACTGAAGGTCGTAGTTGCTGTGAAACCAGTCGGAAGTAAGCGAAAGGTTCGATAAATCCTTGAACAAGCGCCGAATGACAATCAAGGTAATAATCTCGTATTGCTTGCTGATGTAGGTGGTGATGGATTTGGGCAGGTAATAAATCAACAAATAGACCTCATACAGCAGAATAAACGAAAAGGGGGTATAAATGGCTGCAATTGGATTGCTGAGCAATTCAGCCCCGCCCGGGAAAGAAACCCAACCCCATTGAACCAGATAAATCAGAGCCAAATGAATCAAAAAAGAAACAATAGCAATGCTTAGAATGGCTTTTTCGCCCCGAATTCGAGCCGAATCGGACAGCAATCTGTTGTGGGCTATTTGCAAGAAGCTGGGACGGCCAGTTTGGTTCATTTTTAATTGATACTGAGAGTATAACATTCGGAAGCCCATAAAGTTCGGCGCCACTCTGATGGGAGTTCAAAAGCAGGTTAACCATTCGAATCAAAAAGCACAAAGCAAGCGCCGCGATTAAAAAAAATCAACGCAAAAATCCAGCGACGAATTTGAAAAAACGGCTCCACAACCGCCCCAACGCCGCCCGCGGCAGGGATTGACGAAGCTACCCCGCAAGGCTGCCGAAGCCTGGCCCGCTCGGTGCGGAGGCGACGTTAGGAGCCCCCGCAAACCAGCTGGGCCAGCCTTTCGGCAACCGCGGAGTAGCTCGGAAAGCCCGGCTGCCGCCCTCATCAAAAAATCCTAAAAGCCTTAGTATCTTTAGCCCATGAAAACATGGCTAACCTCGCGCCCTGCGGCCTTGTTGCTCAGCGCTTTGCTGCTGATTGCCGCCGGAATTAAGTCTTTTTCGGTGATTGGTCTGGTCGACAGGCCCGCCGAAGGCTACGATGAAAAAATGTGGACCAGCGCCTCGGTGTCCTCTTGGGCCATGTTTGCCAAAGGCCATGTGCGGCAGCCGAATGCCCTCGACAATTGGTTCCCCACCTACGCCTGGGAGAACAAGGTGGACGTGTTTACCGGTGAAAAATGGGAGCAATTTTCGCCCGATACCGTGAAATTTCCCTACGATTATGTTACCCTGAAATCGGAAAACAAGGGCTACAGCCAGCTGGTTAAATACGATACCCTGGCCTTTCCCCGCAGCGATTACCAATGGTTTGACAATGCCCTGTGGACCTTTGGCTGGAAAGCCCCAAATCTGGGTAAATTCCTGATGGGCGCGTACATCTACGCCCGCTGCGCTGCCGTAAACCCCAACGGATATTTTAAGTTTGAAACCCCAGAAGGCAAGCCCAGCAGCGCCCCTTTTGCCTATTCGCCCAGCGACCAAATTTACGCCGCCCGCCAGGTGAACGCCCTGTTTACCTTTGGCATTTTTGCCCTGTTGCTTTGGATTGGTTTCTTGCTGAAACAGCCCCTGGCTGGGGTTCCGGCTTCGCTGCTGCTGCTGTTCAACACTGCCTTTTTCGACGTGCACACCGCCGTGGGCCTTGACTCCTTCGTGGTGTTTTTCTCTCTGCTCTCGTTTGCCCTTTTCTTGAAATGGCAAGCGGCTTTTGCCTCGAAATCGGCCCTTACATTCCAACTGTTGTGGTCGCTGGGGCTGGGGCTCAGCCTGGGCGCCGCCGTTGCCTCAAAGCTGAACGGAGCCATGGCCGTAGTTTCTACCCTGCCCATGTACTCTTTTTTGCTGTACAGCGTTTGGAGCGACAAAGCTCGGCTAAAACAGCTGTTGATGGGTGGAGGAATCACGGCCGGCAGCATGCTGCTGCTGTTCATTGCCCTAAACCCACAAATTCGGCCTCAGCCCTACGCCCGCAGCAAAGCCATGCAGCAATCGGTGGACGGCTATTTTGAAAAACGGGCCACCGCCCTGACCATCGATTCGGCAAGCAAACGCATTAACTTGCTGTTCAATGCCTTAAATCCATTGCTTCAGTCGGGGAAACTGACCCGCGAAAACGCCGAGCGCTTGGCCGGGCAATTGAACGGGATTGGCACCCGCATGAAATCGGACGAAACGGCAGGCCGCCTGACCGAAACCATCGATGCCCACTGGAACAGCATGATGGACGTGCAAGGCGACTTAGAAAAACTAGTTCCCGACAGCAGCTACGGTGGCAAGACCTTTTACAACTGGGTGGCCATTAAAAACAACTTTGCTCCGGCCTTTGAACTGACCGCCCGCCGCATTTGGATACGCAGTTCAACCGAAGAACGGTATTATGGCAGCCTGGGAAGCTGGCTCAATTTTCCGTACAACCCCTTGGATTTGCTGTTGCTGCTGGGTGGATTGGGCTCCGTGTACTGGCTGCGCCGACGCTACACCGGCACGCATGCCTTAGCGGCCGTTTCGCTCTTGGTGGCTGCCGCCCTAACCATGTACGGAAACATCAACTTTTTGTGGCAAGACTGGACCCGCTATTTTACTCCCCTGCTGCCTTGGGCGGGTTTGTTGGCCGGCTTAGGCCTGAGCGCCTGGTTGCTGCCAGAACCGGCCGGCAAAGAAACCGTAAAACCAGCCCCAGCAAAAGTTCAATCCAATCCTAACCCCCAAAAATCCGGCAGCAAACAAGGAAAAAACACAAAGAAATGAAGAGGATAACCCTGTTTTTTATACGCAAAATAAAAGCCTTGTTTATGCTGTTTCACCTGCATGTGCTGGTGGAACCTTTTACCGGCACCCTGCTGAATTTGGTGTACCTAAGCAAAATGTCGGCCTGGCGGGCCAAGCAAGGAAAATTGGCCCTGAACGACTTTTATTCGGCCCATTACCGCTACGACAACCGGCAGCGCCTGCACCGGCATTTAATGGAAAGCCAAGAACTGTCGGGCCCCATCACCTACCTGGAATTTGGTGTAGCCCGTGGCGAATCCTTTCGCTGGTGGGTGGAATTCAACCAACATGCCGAGTCAACCTTTCATGGCTTCGACACCTTTACAGGATTGCCCGAAGACTGGAATGTATTTAAAAAAGGAGACATGAGCGCGGGCGGTCAGGTTCCCGACATTGCCGACTCCCGCATTACCTGGCATGCAGGCTTGTTTCAAGAAACCCTGCCCCCCTACTTGGCCCACATTCCAAAAACAGGGCGCCGCGTGGTGCACCTGGACGGAGATTTATACAGCTCGGCCTACTACGCCATGAACATGCTGGCGCCGTACCTGCAGCCCGGCGATGTTTTAATTTTTGATGAATTTGGGGTTCCTACCCATGAATTCAAAGCCTTTACCGAGTTTTTCGCGAGCCATTACAGGGGCTACGAAGTGCTGGGAGCCGTGAACAACTACCTGCACCTGGCGGTGCGGCTAACCTAAGAACCCATGAAGCCGGTTACCGTACATGTGTTGGGCGATGTGATGTTGGACCGCTACCTGCTGGGGCGGACGGATCGGATTTCGCCCGAGGCTCCGGTGCCTGTGGTTCAGGTGTTGCACCGCAAAGAACAACCGGGAGGAGCCGGAAATGTAGCGGCCAACGTGCTGGGCATGGGGGCGCGCTGCGTGTTGTTCGGTCTGCTGGGCCAAGACAGCGAAGGGCAAACCCTGAGTGCCCTGCTTCAAGATTTGGGCGTGGATTTTAGGCCTTTGGTTTGTGCCGACCGCCCCACCACGCATAAAACCCGAATCGTGGCCGGCGGACAGCAAATGCTGCGCCTGGACGAAGAAGAAATAACAGAACTGCAAGACCCGCTGGCCCTGATCAATCTGCTAAAAACCGAGGATTTTTCGGGCGTTTGGATTGTGTCCGACTACGCCAAAGGGGCTTGTCATCCTCAGGTTTTGGAATACCTGTACGGGCGTTGCCGGCAAGAAGGCGGCATCTGCCTGACCGACCCCAAGCATTCCGATTGGAGCCGGTACGCCGGCAGCAACTGGATAAGTCCAAACTGGAAAGAACTTTGTGCCCATTTGGGCCAAGAGTGGCCTTTAAGCGAAGAAACCGTAGCCCAGGCCATGGCCTTAGCGGCCAAAAGCACCGACATACCGCATGTATTGGTAACCCTGAGTCAGCTGGGAATGGCCTATTGGAATTCAGGCGATTTGCTGCGGATTCCAACCCAGGCGCAAGAGGTATTTGATGTAAGTGGGGCCGGCGACACCGTGATTGGAGTGTTGGCTGTGGGGCTGGCGCAGGGATTGCCCAGGGAATCGGCTTTGCGCCTGGCAAATCGGGCCGCGGGAATTGTGGTGGGCAAAAAAGGCACGGTGGCGATACGGCGGGAATGGTTGGGGTAGGGGCGAAAAAGGCGCCTGAGGCGGCGCATCTGCAAGCCATTGAATCATTGCCGTTCCATTTTCGTTTGGTTCCACAAAGTACAGATTGTCGGGAGTATTTTTAAAAAAAGGGGGGGCGGCAGCCGGGCTTTCCGGGCAAGTCCGCGGCCAGAAGCGGGGCAGTGCAGGCCCCGCAGTAGCTCCTGAAGTCGCTCTGCGGGTCGCTGCCTGCCAGCCGCTCCTGGCCTTGCGGGCTTGCCTCGTCAATCCCTGCCGCGGTGGCCTGAACCGCCTCGGTTTCTCAGAAAGCAAACCCATGCCTAGTCTGGTTTTTTCTTAGCCATACCCCATTCCATTCCCGCACCTGAGCGATAACCACCACAGGCCCCGCTCTGCGTTCTGGCCTCTGCAACCCCAGCCACCAAAGCCACCAAAACATGCCCCAGGTGCGGGGCAGATTGCCTACCTTTGTGAAAATTTACGCCCATGTCATTAGGTTTTTCTAAAGTATTTCCCGCTTACAACGAACCGGTGCTCTCCTACGCCCCCGGCTCAGCCGAACGTGCTGAACTAAAAAAAACATTGTCTGAAATGCGCAACCAACGCGTTGACGTTCCCATGTACATTGGGGGCCACGAGGTGCGCAGCAACGACCTGCAACCGTTGAGTCCTCCGCACGACCACCAGCACATATTGGGGCATTACCACAAAGGGCAAGCCGCCCATGTGCAGCAGGCCATTGATGCGGCTTTGGCGGCCCGGGCCCGTTGGTCAAACATGCCTTGGGAAGACCGAGCCGCCATTTTCTTAAAAGCCGCCGACCTGCTGGCCGGCCCCTGGCGGGCACGCATGAACGCCGCAACCATGCTGGGCCAATCCAAAAACGCCTATCAGGCCGAAATCGACAGCGCCTGCGAACTCATCGACTTTTGGAGGTTCAACGTGGCCTACATGCAAGAAATTTATGCCCAACAGCCCAACAGCTCAAAAGGCGTTTGGAACCGCTTAGAGCAACGGCCTTTGGAGGGATTTGTATTTGCCCTAACCCCCTTTAACTTCACCGCCATTGCCGGCAACCTGCCTACTGCCCCAGCCATGATGGGAAATGTTGCGGTTTGGAAACCCGCCAATTCTCAAATTTATTCGGCCAACGTAATTATGCAGATTCTGCACGAAGCTGGCTTGCCCGGCGGAGTCATCAATCTGGTGTATGCCGACGGCCCCGTGGCGGGCGATGTTATTTTCAGCCACCCCGAATTTGCCGGCATTCACTTTACCGGCAGCACCGGCACCTTTCAGCACATTTGGAAAACCATTGGTCAGAACATACATCTGTACCGTTCATATCCCCGCATTGTGGGCGAAACCGGCGGAAAAGATTTTGTGGTGGCCCACCCCAGCGCTCCGGTAAAGCCGTTGGTGACAGCCTTGTCTCGTGGCGCCTTTGAATTTCAAGGTCAAAAATGTTCGGCCGCCAGCCGGGCCTACATTCCTCAGAGCCTGTGGCCCGAGGTCAAGGCAGGACTGTTGGCCGACATAAGCAGCTTTTCCATGGGAGGAACCGAAGATTTTGGGAATTTCATCAATGCCGTTATCGACGAAAAAGCCTTCAACAGCATAACGGCCTACATTGAAAAGGCCCGGGCCGTACCCGGCAACGAAATCATAATGGGTGGCAAGTACGACAAAAGCAAAGGCTACTTTATTGAGCCAACGGTGGTGGTAAGCAAAGAGCCCAAGAGCATCACCATGGAAGAGGAGATTTTTGGACCGGTGTTGACCATATATGTGTATGCCGATTCGGAATTGGATGCCACCTTAGATTTGGTAAACACCACCTCGCCCTATGCGTTAACGGGGGCCATTTTTGCCCGCGACCGCTATGCCGTTCAACACATGACAGAAAAGCTGAGAGATGCGGCGGGCAATTTTTACATCAACGACAAGCCCACGGGCGCTGTGGTGGGTCAACAGCCCTTTGGTGGAGCTCGGGCTTCAGGCACCAACGACAAAGCCGGGTCCATGATCAACCTGTTGCGCTGGGTGAGTCCCCGCACCATCAAAGAAACCTTTGTGGCAGCCAGCGACTATCGGTATCCGTTCTTAGACAAAGAATAAAGCGGTGCAGGAAAGCAAATCAGATGCCGGGGCGAACTTTCGGCTCCTTAGATTTGGAAAAATGCACATTGGCCGTTATATTTGCGTCCCTTTTTAAGGGAAAATATTCCTCCTTAGCTCAGTTGGTTAGAGCATCTGACTGTTAATCAGAGGGTCTCAGGTTCAAGTCCTGAAGGGGGAGCAAAACGTAGAGACGCACAATTGTGCGTCTCTTTTTTTTGATGGGTCGTTTACCGTACATACCCGCAATGGTGCGTCTCCCGATGTCGTAAAGACGCAATATCTTGCGTCTCCCGATGCCGTAAAGACGCAACACCTTGCGTCTCCCGATGCCGTAAAGACGCAATATCTTGCGTCTCCCGATGCCGTAAAGACGCAATATCTTGCGTCTCCCGATGCCGTAAAGACGCAACATCTTGCGTCTCCCGATCCGTAAAGACGCAACATCTTGCGTCTCCCGATGCCGTAAAGACGCAATATAGACCGGATGTTGGAAGCAGGGTTTACAGGGACAGGATTGTTGGCTCAGTTGGTTAGAGTCCCGCATGTGCGGGATTAATCAGAGGGTCTCAGGTTCTCCCGCAGGTGCGGGACAAGTGGGGGAGCAAAAGACAAAAAAGCCTGCGTATGCACCACAGCATTCCGTTCTACAAGCTCATTGAAATTCTAGAAGAACTATTCGATATGCATGGTAAACCCAAAAGGATACGTACGGACAATGGTCCGGAATTTATCTCTAAAAAGTTTGGACTTTGGCTCAAGAAAA
>CAILUT010000015.1 GCA_903837495.1 uncultured Flavobacteriales bacterium
CCTTGAAATAAACCTTAGAATACCTCTTGTTTTAACACAAATAAAAAAGGGTGACCTACTTGGTGCACCCTTTAAAAATCTTATGAAACCCTTGACAACACAGGGTAATCAACTCAGTACCCGTTCACGTCATTCTACGGTTACCGACTTTGCCAAATTACGGGGTTGGTCCACATTGCAGCCCCTTAGCACGGCAATGTGGTAACTTAATAGCTGCAGGGGAATAGAGTTCACCATGGGCGACAAAGCCTCTGAAACAGCGGGGACTTCAATCACATAATCGCTGATGGCAGCTACTTCGACGTCGCCCGAAGTTACAACGGAGATGATTTTACCCCCACGGGCTTTAACCTCTTGTATGTTAGAAACTATTTTTTCGTACGAATCGCCTTGCGTGGCAATAACCACCACCGGCATTTCCTCATCAATTAAAGCAATAGGGCCGTGTTTCATTTCAGCAGCTGGATATCCTTCGGCATGGATGTAACTGATCTCTTTTAGTTTCAATGCACCTTCTAGGGCCACGGGGAAGTTGTAACCCCGGCCTAGGTATAAGAAATTTCGGGCGTCTTTAAACCGTGCGGCCAGCGTCTGAATATGGGAATCTGTAGTCAAAGCCTGAGTGATGTCCTCTGGAATGCGTTCCAGTTCATAGAGCAACTGACGAAATTTAGACTCGTTTAAATGTCCGCGTTTTTTACCAATAACAATGGCCATCAAAGTTAAAACGGCTACTTGAGCTGTAAACGCCTTTGTAGATGCAACTCCGATTTCAGGT
This sequence comes from uncultured Flavobacteriales bacterium, assembly GCA_903837495.1. Lineage (GTDB taxonomy): Bacteria > Bacteroidota > Bacteroidia > CAIKAF01 > CAIKAF01 > CAIKAF01. The sequence continues at coordinate 779 of CAILUT010000015.1, forward strand.
CCGGCGTGGGTGTAGGCCCCGCCATGGCTTGCACGTGGAATGCTGGAGCCAACCACATTGCAAATTCCTAATATGGTAGCGCCGCGTTGTTTGGCCAATTGAATGGCGGCAAGGGTATCGGCCGTTTCGCCCGATTGAGAAATAGCAATAACGATGTCTTTCTCGCTTAGAATCGGGTTGCGGTATCGAAATTCCGAGGCGTATTCTACTTCAACGGGAATGCGGGCAAAATCTTCAAACAAGTATTCGGCCACCAAACCGGCATGCCAGCTGGTACCGCAAGCCACAACAATAAAGCGATCTGCCGCTAAAATTTTTGCCTCAAAATCTCGAATCACGCTCATGGAAACACGTCCGGTTGATGAATCCAACCGGCCCCTCAACGAATCATAAATAGACCGAGGCTGTTCATGGATTTCTTTCAACATAAAATGCTCAAACCCTCCTTTCTCCAATTGTTCCAACTCAATCTGAAGCTCATGGATATACGGCTTGATTTCTTTATCGGCAATGGTTCGAATAACGATGTCTTGGCCCAAACGAATTAAGGCAATTTCTTCGTCTTCCAAATAAATAACATTCCGGGTGTACTCTACAATGGGCGTGGCATCCGAGGCAATAAAAAAATCATCCTTTCCAATACCAATAACCAAGGGGCTGCCCTTTTTCGCGGCAATAAGTTTGTGGGGCTCGTCCCGGTGCATCACCAAAATGGCATAAGCACCAATCACTTCATTTAAGGCCAATCGAACCGACTCCTCCAAATTGGTGCCGATCTCCTTTTGAATGTCTTCAATCAGGTAGGCCAAAACCTCTGTGTCGGTTTCTGACCGAAAAACATAGCCTCTTTTTTCAAGTCCCTTTTTAAGCGTAGAGTAGTTTTCGATGATGCCGTTGTGAATGATCACCAAATCTTCCGACTGAGAAAAATGGGGGTGTGCATTGGCATCATTGGGGGCGCCGTGGGTCGCCCAACGGGTATGACCGATTCCGATATTTCCCCCCACATCAAATTTTGCGGCAAAGGCTTCCAACTCGGCGACCTTTCCTTTGCATTTGTACAATGATATTTTTTGGTTGTTGATCAATGCTACACCAGCACTGTCATACCCTCGGTATTCCAATCGGGTTAAACCCTTAATTAATATGGGATAAGCGGGTTGGTGACCTAAATAGCCTACAATTCCACACATACGATTTATTTCTTTTAGTCTTGAATAGCGGTCAAAGATAATTCAATCCGCAGTTTATTTTGTGGGTCTTTGGGACCCCGTAAAACGACCCGAGGTAAACTGCTGTTTTTATTGGATATAGAATAATCCAGCCAAAGGGTTTTGTTGGGTTGACTTCCATTTAGTATTTCATGAATGTGCCGAGTAATACGAAAGCGGTATTCTTTCTTGCTTGCGTCGTAAAATCCACCGAAAAAAGTGGACAAGGATAAATTATATTGGTCGGCAAACAAGACATCTGGCAGCAATTGAAATTGCCCTTGTTCATTAAGCATATACAATATCAACGAATTAGGCCTGCTAAATTCAGGGGACTCCTCTGCCACCGGAACAATCAATTCGGCGCGATTCACCACTTTTGGCCCCATTTTTTGCAAAGAATCAAGCCCCGGAATGGTTAAAGCGACTCGAACCCCCTGAAAGGGCTGAATATATAAATTGGGAGCCAAGGTGTAATCAAACTGAGGATTTTGAAGTTTTTGAACCAAATCGGGATTCGCTAGGTTTCGGTCGTAGCTCACCGAATTTACATGCAGAGCTGTTGAGCTGGCTGTGGTGGTGCGAACCACCTGTCCCGCTTGATTTGCCGTACGGTAATAAATTCGGATTCCTGAAACCGTTGAATTGAGCTGAAACCGCATTAACGCTCCATTCCCTGTTCCGGGGCTAAGGCAGGTTGCCCGAACCATAATCCCTTTGATAATTGACCGAATGTTGCTTGCATTTAAACTATCTGCCTGCAAAAATCGAGTTCCCAAGGCGGGGTCTAGTCGAATTTTAAGTACAGCCCCTTCGGTTCCTGCAATGGGAAACAGCGGAGCTGTTTCAATCGAACCCAGTGCCTGAGAAAGAACCGGGAACTGTGTGTTGTAAACCGTATATCCCTCGGCCGGTGGCTCAGGCATTTCATTGTTCAATTCAAACACCTCAAAACGCATCAAACTGCGCAGCTTGGTGTTTTTTCCGTAGTAATCTGCAAATTTCAGGAACAAAACCACCGAATCAATGATGGGTTCAGGACCATAACTTTGAACCGGCGAGGCTACCGACAAATTAGAATAGAAAAGAGCATTTGTTTGCCCGAAAACAGGATCATTAAATTGACCAATTACACCAAAATCAACCCCATTCATCTTCAAGGTATCGTCTTCGGTGCAGTATGCGCCCACACTTAAGGTGTCTGTCATTTGAAGCGCATCGTTCCACTCAGAAGGAATCAAATCGGTGCCGTATTCTTCCTGGGTACCACAGGAGTAGAACATCAGCGTACTGATAAACATCCCAATTGCAACATAGGGCCTACATCGACCTCGCACTTTTTGCATACCTATTCTCGAAATGTGTCGATTCAATGGCCTACAAAGGTATTCTCAAGAATTTCTTCGTACAAAGCCATAACGGATTCTGCCAAGTTGGCCGCATTGGTTACCCGAAGGTGATTTACGTTCACCGCATTGTCAACGGCTTCAAGCAGACTGCTGGATATAGGCTCTAAACCAGAAACAACAGCGTCCGTATACCGAAGGCTTTCTTTAATAATGGCTTCATAACCAGTATCTGAAGGCTCGTACAGGGCTTGATTCATGTTTTCAACCAAAACCTTTTTAGGGAAATTTACATCCAAGGGCTCTGAAAAAACATCCGTAGAATACAAAGATTGAACCACCTTTGTGTGTTGAAACAAAGGGTCTTCTTTGTACAGATTTTTTAAATATACCGGAATCAATGAGGTCATCCATCCATGGCAATGAATGATATCGGGACTCCAGCCCAGTTTCTTTACGGTTTCGAAAACACCACGAGCAAAAAAGATGGCGCGTTCATCGTTGTCAGAAAAACATACCCCTTTATCGTCTTGGGTAGTATGTTTGCGCTTAAAATACTCTTCGTTGTCAATAAAGTAAACTTGAGTTCGGGCCGAAGGAATAGACGCTACCTTAATGATTAAGGGTTGATCCATTTCGTTGACCACAATATTCATTCCCGACAAGCGTATTACCTCGTGCAATTGATGTCTTCGCTCATTAATGCAACCAAATCGGGGCATGAAATTTCGAATTTCGTATCCGTTGTCCATAACAGCTTGAGGCAAGCTTCTTGAAACTTCTGAGATGGTACGCCCGGTGGCGAGGTAGGGTGTCATTTCTTGCGAAATGAAAAGAACTTTTTTCTTATCCATAAGGCAATTTAGCGGCCGGTTGATGGCGGATTAAAGCCACATCCAAAACCAAAAGGTTGAATTCAAATACAAAATTAACGAAAAAAAAGCTGGGATTGAAAGCCTTTACGTTTCTTTGCCAACACTATTGCTAATTTTTTTTGATTATAGAACGGGCAAAACAGATTCAAACCTGTGGAAATCATAAGCAGTCGAAACCACCTGTTGGAATGGAGGTCTTCTTTGAAGGCCAAAAATGAAGGACTAACTTTTGTCCCAACCATGGGGGCCCTGCATCAAGGACACCTCAGTTTAATTCATCAGGGCCTAGCCTCAAACAACCAAATCTTAGCTTCCATTTTCATAAACCCGCTTCAGTTCAACAACCCTCAAGACCTAAACCAGTACCCAAAAACACCGGAACTAGACCTTGATTTGCTCAAGAAAACCGCCTGCAATGCTGTGTACATGCCTCAATACCAAGACGTGTATTCAGAGCCCATCCCCCATTTGTTTGAATTTGGTGCTTTAGAGTCAAGTTTTGAAGGCAACTTTCGCCCAGGGCATTTTCAGGGCGTTGCCAAGGTCCTTTACCGACTGTTCTCAGATGTTCAGCCGCAAGAAGTAATTTTAGGATTAAAAGACTATCAACAATACATGGTAGTGAAAGAATTGAGCCGTAGGTTCTTCCCACACATTAAAATTGAAGGGGCACCGACCTTGCGCGACGAACAAGGTTTGGCCATGAGTTCTAGAAACCAACGCCTAAGCCCCCCTGAATATCTGCAAGCCGTCAAGGTAGCTAAAGCCATAAATCAGGCCGGCATAGGTCAAAAAACGCAGACTTTCGCCGAATGGAAAAAGGGGATTGTACAGCTCTGCTCTACCCTGCCCGATATTTCTGTGGAGTATCTGGAACTGGCCAACCCAAGCACCCTGGGCATCGTAGCAGATTGGCCCAAAAACCAGGCTGCCATTCTTCTTGTCGCCTTTTATGCAGGTCAAACTCGTTTAATCGATAACGTCTTTTTAGCCGAAATGTAATACTGGGGTTGTACTTTTGCACCATGAATAAAGAAGGCCATTCCTCCAAACCTGCAAAAAAAGCCATCGAGGCCTTTAAGATTTTGCTTTTCCTTAGCCTTGGAATCGGCATTGTGGTTTGGTTCTGGATTCAAATGAAACCGGAAGACAAGTCGCAATTCTTAGCCTCCCTGCGCGAAGCGGAATACCTTTGGCTTGCCGTTTCTATTGTTCTGGGGCTAATCAGCCATTACATTCGGGCCCTGCGCTGGCGTCTCCTCCTAAAAGTCAATGGGTACTATCCCTCTATACCCAATGCCTTTTTTGCCGTTATGAACATGTACTTTTTCAACCTTTTGGTCCCCCGGTTGGGCGAAATCACCCGCTGTGGAATGCTGAACCGCTTTGAAAAAGTTCCCATGGACAAAGCATTGGGGTCGGTAGTGGCCGAACGGGCCGTTGATTTACTTATGCTTCTAACGTTTATGGCCATCGCGTTTTTGGTTCAACTCCCTTACCTAGATTCCATGCGCGAGGCCCTGGCCTCAACCGCTTCAAATTCCAACCCCCAGGCCTCTGGCTCCTCTTCTAGCGGATTGTGGCGCTGGATTGTTTTAGGCCTGTTTGCTTTGGTTGGCCTTTTCTTTTTTCTGCTCAGAAAAAACGCAAAAATCTCGGCCCTCTATCTGAAAGGGTTGAATTTGGCAAAGGGCTTTTGGGAAGGATTAAAATCGGTGGTTCTGGTTCAAGAAAAAAAGACGTTCTGGCTGTACACTGCCTTAATTTGGCTGTTGTATTATTTAATGACATGGGCTTGTTTTCCGGCTTTACCCAACATTTTGGCGGCAGGCCCCTTGCCCCCATTAGCCATTATGGCGGCCGGTTCCATTGCCATTATTTTGGTTCCTGGGGGAGTAGGCGCTTTCCCTGTGATTGTAGCGGCGGTGCTGGCTCTTCCTCATTTGGGAGGAGTGCCTCAAGGCCAAGGCCTGGCTCTTGGCTGGATTATCTGGGCCGCTCAAACATTATTGGTCCTGATTGCAGGTTCCATTAGCCTTGTTTCGGCCCCCATTTACAACCAAGCCAGAACAAAAAACCGGTTTTGAAATAGCCATGAAAATACCAGATTCGGTTCAAGCCTGGAAATCCAACGGAATGCGAATTGTATTCACCAATGGCTGCTTTGATTTGCTGCACTCTGGCCACCTAAGTTTGCTGGAAGCCGCTTCAAAATTGGGCGACAAACTGATTGTAGGGCTTAATTCTGACGCCTCCATTCAACGCTTAAAAGGCCCCGAACGCCCCATCCGGCCTCTGCATGAACGCCAAGTTCTGCTCGAGGCCCTTCGAATGGTTGATGCGGTTATTCCCTTCGATGAAGATACCCCGCTAGAACTGATTCAAGCACTCAAGCCCGCCGTTCTGGTAAAAGGCGGCGATTATTCCTTGTCGCAGGTAGTGGGAGCCGACTACATTCGGCAGTATGGAGGGGAAACAATCCTGATTCCGCTCGTTCCAAATCAATCAACCACCCACATCATTCAGCACATGAAAGAAATTGGCCCGAGGCAACACAAATAGGTTTTCTAAATTTTATGTACCTTTACCCAATCTACGGTTAACTCTATTCTATGCGCGCAATTTTCAATTTCCGAAACAGTTTTTTCACCCTGGCATTGGGTTTCTTAGCGATTACGTTTAGCTCTTGCCTTGGAGATACAGAAGAACAATTGCTGGGCCGCTGGCGCCTTTGGGAGGTTCATCCCTCTTACCCCCCATTTGAATTGCGTTTTTATCCCAACGGCGGAGTGGAATATTACAACCCCTACACCAACGTTTCCGATACCGGAACCTATACCCTTCGCGCTGAAGTATCCCACCGGGTTCTTACTATAAATTACCTCACTGAAACCATTGCCGGAGCCGGTTCTGGCATGATTGCTGCCGAATACGTGATTCACCGTTGCGACGAAAACGTGCTGGTTATTAGCACCAATGAGTATGCCGGAGGAGCCTCCGACCGCTCTGTTACTCAATTGGATTTCGTACGCGCCGAAGAGGGCCCGCAATAATTCATGGCGAAACCAAAAATCGCCTTTCTTTGCCAATCTTGTGGGGCGTCCTATCCCAAATGGTCAGGGCAATGTGCTTCCTGCAAATCATGGAATACCCTTGTTGAAGAAGTCATAAGCCGCCCCACCTCAGGAATTGCATCATCCATTGGCCCCTCAAAAGCCTTAGCATTTGACGACATCACGACCGTCGAGCATGCCGAACGGCATTCAACCTCTATGTCGGAATTTGACCGCGTTTTAGGCGGAGGCCTTTTCCCCGGTTCCCTTATATTGCTTGGCGGCGAACCTGGTATCGGAAAATCTACCCTACTGCTGCAAACCACCTTAGGCATGAATCCCAAAAAGGTGCTGTATGTATCTGGAGAAGAAAGTGCACCCCAAATTAAAAACCGAGCAGAACGACTTCTAAATGGCACTGTTCTCTCCAACAACGGAAGACTCCTAACCGAAACCTTGGTGGAACAAATTGTAGCTGCCGCCAAAAAAGAAAATCCGGATTTTCTTATTGTCGATTCGATTCAAACCCTTCAAAGTGAAGCCTTAGACTCCCCTCCGGGCTCGGTGTCTCAGGTCCGGGAAAGCGCATCAGCCCTTTTAAAATATGCCAAAGAATCTGGTACCCCAGTTCTATTGATTGGGCACATTACCAAAGACGGGCAACTGGCAGGCCCCAAAGTCCTTGAGCACATGGTCGATGTGGTATTGCAATTCGAAGGAGACCGAAACCACGTATTCCGAATCCTACGGGCTCAAAAAAACCGCTTTGGTCCAGCTTCCGAAATAGGCATTTTTGAAATGAATCAGCAAGGGCTACACCCTGTGCACGATCCTTCAGGTGCCCTTTTTAGCGAACACGCCCTAGAATTATCTGGCACGGCACACGGCATTGTTATGGAGGGAATACGGCCCCTTCTCCTCGAAACTCAAGCACTGGTAAGCTCTGCCGTTTACGGTACCCCACAACGTTCTGCCACCGGCTTCGACCTTCGACGCATGAACATGCTTCTGGCCGTTCTTGAAAAACGGTGCGGATTTGCTCTAGGTTCCAAAGACGTTTTCTTAAACCTAACAGGAGGAATACGCGTTGAAGACCCCGCCCTCGATTTAGCCATCATGGCGGCCATCTTAAGTTCGGCCGAAGACCAACCCATTGGAGGCAAAACTGCCTTTAGCGGAGAGGTAGGTCTTACCGGAGAAATCAGACCCGTTAACCGCATTGAGGCTCGAATCAACGAAGCGGAAAAATTAGGCTTTAAAACCCTCTTTTTGCCCAGCTACAATTTAAAAGGCTTAGCCCTAAATCAATATTCCATAACCCTAAAAGGCATTGACCGAATAGGCCAACTTTACCACCATCTCTTTTCTGCGTGAATCCTATTTTATCCAGCAAACTGCCCCAGGCCGGCACCTCTATTTTTACCCACATGAGTGCATTGGCCCAAACCCACAATGCCCTTAATCTGGCTCAAGGTTTCCCCGGATTTGAACCCTCGACCGAAATTTGGCAAGGCCTGCAAGAGGCCTGCAAAAAAGGTCTTTACCAGTATGCTCCCATGCCAGGGTATTTGCCGCTGCGGGAGTCGATTGCCCAACATGTTTTTCAGCGCTTTGGGTTTAACGCCGACCCCCAAACCGACATTACAATTACCGCCGGAGGCACCCAAGCTTTGTACACGGCCTTTACCGCTTTAATTGAAACGGGCGACCGGGTGGCCTATTTTGAACCGGCTTACGACTCCTATCACCCCGCCATTCTACTGAATGGGGGCATTCCCGTTCCCCTAGCCCTAGAAGGAAGTCAATTTGAAATTCCCTGGGAAGCCTTAGACCGAGAACTCAAAAAAGGCCTTAAAGCCATCGTTATAAACAGCCCACACAATCCCACTGCCAGCTTGCTTTCGGCCCAAGACCTATCCAAACTGGGCCGGCTAATCGAAAACCACCCCACCTTTATCATCAGCGATGAGGTGTATGAACACATTGTTTTTGACGGACAATCTCATGCCGGTGTGCTGCAAGACCCCCTCTTAAAAAACCGCAGCATTGTTGTTTCTTCTTTCGGAAAAACCTACCACGTTACCGGCTTTAAGCTGGGCTATGCCATTGCAGCCAGCCCCATTATGAAGGAATTTCGGAAAATACACCAATTCCAAGTGTTCGCTGTACACAGCGCCAGCCAGCACCTGTTCTATTTGATGATGCAAAACCCAAAACACTACGAAGAATTGGGAAGCTTCTATGCCGAACTTCGAGATGCATTCCGCTTGCGATTAAAAGACAGTGCCTTTTCTCTTTTGCCCTGCAAAGGCACCTACTTCCAATTGCTAAAAATGCCCGATTCCTTGGCCAAAATGTCCGACCTAAAAGCCGCTGAATGGCTATGCCGAGAAAAAGGACTGGCTTTAATTCCCCTGAGCCCTTTTTATTCCGATGGCCGAAATACCGGATATCTACGCGCTTGTTTTGCCAAGCCAACAGAACAACTTAAGGCCGCAACCGAAATCCTAAATGCCCTGGCTTAATCCCCATTTATATGAAATCCCTCCATTTCCCAGGTCGGTTTCTTACCTTTAAACTAGCTTCCGTTTTCCAAGAAACATGCATTGTTTTCATAAGTCCAACATGAAATTACCTTTCCTTGCGCTCCTGGCATTTCTGTGTTTTTCCCTTCAAACGCCCCTCAATTCTCAGATTTTAGGCGCTGGCCTGCCCCGTGGTTTTGCTCCCGGTGAAGCCCAAGCCATGCCGGCTTACCTTGAATCGCAAATGAGCCTGCGAAATGGAATTACTACCCCACCCGGTGGTTCCCTGCGAACCATGGCCGAATGGGAAGAGATTCAAGCTTTGGTCATCACCTGGACCAGCTACCCAGCCGTTCTGCGCGAAATCGTGCGCTATGCCCAACAAGAAACCAAGGTCATTGTCCACTGCTCCGATTCAAACACCGTAAAAAACAACCTTCTTTCCCACAACATTCCCCTCAGCTCCAACCTCAAATTTCTTGAAGTGCCCTTTAATTCCATCTGGATCCGCGATTATGCCGCCAATTCCGTTTACCGAGACAAAGTGGGCGACCTGATTTTAGTGGATTGGATTTACAACCGACCCCGCCCCAACGACAACGCCATACCCGAACACTACAGCCAACTTCTTGGCCTCCCTCTATACCAAACCTATGCCAACCCTAACCACCTTGTGCACACCGGTGGCAACTTTATGAGCGATGGCTCTGGCAACTTTTTTTCCTCTGAATTGGTCCTAGACGAAAATGAACCCGGAAATCCCTATTACAGCCCCGGAAAAACCCCCGCCGAAGTGGATCAAACCATCGATGCCTTTATGGGCATGAATTCGTATTGCAAAATGACCAACTTGCCCTACGATGGAATCCACCACATTGTTATGCACATGAAATTGCTAGATGAACAAACCCTATTGGTGGGCGAATATCCCCAAGGAGTGGCAGACGGCCCCCAAATTGAAGCCAACATCCAATACCTGCTCAGCCAATACCAAACCAAATGGGGCAGCCCATTCAAACTGATTCGCATACCCATGCCCCCCCAGTACCTCCGGACTTCACCCCGACGACGGTGCGTATTACCGTACCTACACCAATTCGGTTTTTATCAATAAAACCGTACTTGTGCCTGTGTACCGCGAACAATACGACACCACCGGCCTACGCATTCTACGCCAAAATCTACCCGGTTATCGAGTATTGGGTATTGACTGCGACAATTTCAACAGCAACCCCGATTTAGACCAACGCATCATCAGCCAGAGTGGAGCCATTCATTGCATTACCCACAGCGTGGGAGTGAATGACCCTTTGTACATTTCGCACCAACCCCTATCCGATTCCTGGAGCAATGGCCCCTTTGCCTTCTCGGCCGAAATTCTGCACCGCTCTGGCATCGCATCTGCAACCTTGCATTACACCACCGATACCAGCCAAGGATTTCAAACCCTACCCATGAGCCCTCAAATAGGCTCAACCGAAATATGGGAAACTCAATTGCCCTGGATTTCTGGGGGGAATCAAGTATTTTACTACATTTCAGCCCAGGCGAATTCTGGAAAATCCCAGGTGCGCCCCTTAACCGCCCCCCTAGGGCATTGGAAATTCAAGGTTCTAGGCAGCATGAATCTACCCACAGACCCCAGTCCATTTTCGGAACCTGTTTTCCCCAATCCATCTTCAGGAATTACGGTTTTGCCCCTGCAGGTTCAACACGCTGAACCGATTGAGCTTGAAATCCAAGACCTGTTGGGCAGAAAAATGCTACACTGGGAGCCCAAAACCTATTCCCCCGGAAACCAAACCTTGTTTTTCGATACCACGAATTGGCCTGCAGGCATGTACCGCATTGTTTTCCGTCAAGGCAATCAGAAGCAGGAACAAAAATTGATGGTACGCTGAGCGAAATTTCAGGGTCATACCCGTTCGGCCAACAACCTCAGAACAAAAGCAGGCCCTCGATGCCCCGGTCCCTCGTTTAATATAAGCTGGGCATAGTCCAAATGCAGCAGTTTTAGGCCCTGAAAGTCAGCCGCAATCTGGTCTAAGGTAAACAGCATCGCTTCGTCTTTTGGACCGCCAGAGCTCATCGGCAATTGTCTAGGTTCAAAGCCTTCCAGAATGAGTTTGCCTCCCGGCTTTAATGCATCAGCAACCTTTTTGTGAAAAGCCTGCCGAACGGGCGGCGGCAGATGAATGTAAATCAAACCCACCGCATCAAAAGCGCCCTCTTCCAATTCCACCTCGGCCAAATTTTCAATTCGGTAATCCAGGAATTCAGCCCATTCGCCCGCAGCCAATACCGCATGAGCTCGAGCCACTTCACTTTGGTCAAAGGCCTGTACCCTCCAACCTTGCTTGAGTGCATATAGGGCATTTCGACCTTGGCCTTCGCCCGGCAGCAAAAGTCGTCCGGGGGGCAGAATGTCCACATGCTCTTTTAGCCACGCATTGGGTTGCGAGCCATAAAACGCAGGCTGTTCACGAAACTTTTGATTCCAAAATTCTGGATTCATGGCCTACCGATTTCTTATTCCGCCAAATGCGGAGCCAAGGCCTGTTCAATTGCATGCAAAGGCAGGGCTCCACTTTGCCTCCATACGGCTTTTCCCTGTTTAAACAAGATTAGCGTCGGAACGCCCGACACCTGATAATTCGCGGCCGCCGCCGAATTTTTATCCACATCTACCTTTAAAATACGCAAGGTGTTTTCATGCCGGGCTGCCAGCTGTTCTAAGGTGGGCGCCAACACCTGGCAAGGCTGACACCAAGTGGCAAAAAAGTCCACCAAAACGGGGGTTTCCCCTTGAATAATTTCCTGAAATGTCATGGCAATTTACTTTAAAGTGGTAGGACAAACCTCTTGACTAACCGCAATCCCTGCTTCTTTGATCGCTGAAAAACCACCCAATACATTCACCAAATTGTGAATGCCCCGGCTTTTCAAAATCGATGCAGCAATCACCGAACGGTAGCCTCCCGCACAATGCAGGTAGTGGGTTTTATCGCTTGAAAATACAGACAAATGCGCATTCAAATCCTCTAAGGGAGCCGAAACCGCTGTGGGAATGTGGCTGCTTATAAACTCGCCCGGTTTTCGTACATCTACCACCAACAAGTCCTCCATTGGCAATTCTTTTAGCTGCAGTGCAGATATATTGGCCACGCTATCGGTTTCGAATCCAGCTTTCTGCCAAGCATCCAAGCCCCCGTCCAAATATCCCAATACGCCGTCGTACCCAACGCGGGCAAGTCGAGTCAAAGCTTCTTCTTCCCTTCCCGGCTCGGCAATTAAAATCAAAGGCTGCATGATATCGGGAATCAAGGCGCCCACCCAAGGAGCAAACTGCCCATCAAGCCCAATGCTGATGGAACCCGGAATGTGCAGATCGGTAAAGGCCTGAGGCGAACGGACATCTAACACCAAGGCCTGCCGGTCGCCCCCAATCTGTTCTACTTCGATTGCCGACAAGGCCCGCAAGCCTTTTTCTTTAAGCATGTCTAAACTGTGGTAGCCTTGTTTGTTCATGCGCACGTTCTCGGGAAAATAGCCTGGAGGCGGCAACAAACCCTCGGTTAACTCGGCAATAAATTGCTCCCGAGTCAGGGCGGCATTTAAGGCGTAGTTTGTTTTCTTTTGATTTCCAAGCGTGTCGGTGGTTTCCTTCGACATGTTTTTTCCGCAGGCTGAGCCGGCCCCATGCGCAGGATACACCACAACATCGTCTGGCAAAACCATAATTTTAGTGCGCAAAGAGTCAAACAAATGCGAGGCTAAATCTGAGACAGACAGATCGGATTTTGCGGCTAAATCGGGCCGACCTACATCGCCGATAAACAAAGTATCGCCGCTAAACAGGGCCCGGGGTTGTTGATGTTCGTCCAGCAGCAAATAGCAGGTCGATTCCATGGTATGCCCAGGGGTATGCAGCACTTTAATGCTCACGTTTCCCAGGGGCAAAATTTCGCCGTCGGCAGCAGAATGAATGGCATATTCAGGCTTCGCCAAAGGGCCAAAAACGATGGGAGCGCCCGTTTTAGCAGCTAAATCCAAGTGTCCCGACACAAAATCGGCATGAAAATGCGTTTCAAGTATGTAGCGAATTTGAGCATTCCGCTCATGCGCCCGTTCTTCGTACACCCGCGTATCGCGAAGCGGGTCAATAATCGCCGCAACACCATCAGATTCAACATAATAGGCTCCTTGCGCTAGGCAACCGGTGTACAATTGTTCAATATAAAAGGAGTTCATAGGCGGAAATTATGAATTTGCAGACCATCCTGCACTTGAGTACAAAGGTACGGGGATATACCCTGAAAAAAAGTGATGCAGGTCACGCATTGCATTTGGGGCGAAAAGATTCAAATAATTTGGGCGGCAGGCGGGCTTTCCTTGCTAGTCCGCAGTTCAAGCTGTGGCAGTGCAGGGGCAAAAGTAGCTCCCAAGGTCGCTCTTTTGCCCCGGCACTGCCCAACAGCTTGCCCTTTGCGGGCTAGCTACGTCAATCCCTGCCGCGGCCACCTGCTTCAATCCGCCCATTATTATTTTGAAAAGCCTTTCGGAATGGAGGCTGCGGGCGGGATTGAACAAGGTTGCCCGCAAGGCCGAAAGGGTATGGGCCCGCGCGCGGCGCAGGCGACTTCAGGAGCCCGCGCAACGCCGCTGGGACCAACCCTTTTGGACGCGGACTACCTGTGAAAGCCCGACTACCCGCCCCAAAAAGACAAAAAAAAATCCCCCGAAATGGAGGATTTGTCAGTAGAAAAAAAGTAAAATTAGGCCTTAACTTGAGCAACCACGGCTGCGAATGCCTCCGGATTGTTCAAAGCCAAGTCGGCCAAAGTTTTGCGGCTGAGCTCAAGTCCACATTTGTGAACGGCCCCAATGAATTGGGAATAACTCATGTCGTGCATGCGTGCGGCTGCATTAATCCGTTGAATCCACAAAGCACGGAAATTGCGCTTTTTGGTTTTACGGTCTCTGTAGGCGTAGCCAAGGCCTTTTTCAACAGAGTTTTTTGCAACCGACCACACGTTTTTTCTACGGCCAAAGGATCCTTTGGCCAACTGCAGGACCTTCTTTTTCCTGGCTTTTGAGGCTACTTTGTTAACGGAACGTGGCATCGGTATTGGGTTTTAACGATTAAAAAAATAGATTTACTTCAACAACATCAAGCGAACATTTGCTTGGTCGGCAGGGTCAACCAAGGTAAAGTGCGTCAAATTGCGCTTCCGTTTGGTTGATTTTTTGGTCAGAATGTGGCGTTTGAAGGCATGCTTGCGCTTCACTTTGCCAGTGCCTGTTAGGGTAAACCGCTTTTTGGCACTTGAATTGGTTTTCATCTTTGGCATAAGGCGTATCAATTAAACCCAGAGGGTGGTTACTTTTTCTTTTTTGGACCAATCATCATGGTCATTCGCTTGCCTTCCAGACTGGGCAGGTTTTCTACTTTGCCGAATTCTTCCAATTCTTGGGCAAATTTGAGCAGAAGCACCTCACCTTGGTCTGAAAATACAATCGACCGACCTTTAAAGAACACATAGGCTTTCACTTTAGCTCCCTCGTTTAGAAACCCTTTGGCATGATTCAGTTTAAACTGAAAATCATGGTCATCGGTTTGAGGGCCAAAGCGAATTTCCTTTACAACCACTTTTGAGGCATTGGCTTTAATTTCCTTTTGCCTACGTTTTGGTCGTACAGGAACTTCTTGTAATCAATGACCTTGCACACCGGAGGTTCGGCTTGGGGAGCGATCTCCACCAAATCGAGTTCTTGTTCCTCCGACATCCGCAAGGCGTCTCTCAGTGAATATATACCAGGTTCAACGTTATCTCCCACCATACGAACCTGTTGGGCCCGAATTCGGTCGTTAATTTTATGCTCCGGCTCTACCTGTTGCCGCCGAGGCCTAAACGGAGTACGCTGTCTCAGAATTTATTCTCTTTAAGTTAATGATTCAATTGCCTGTTTATGTCGTCATGGATCCGGTTCTTGAACTCTAGAATGCTCATCGAGCCCAAATCTCCTTTTCCATGCTCGCGAACCGAAATAGATTCCTCGGCCTCTTCTTTCTCTCCAACAATCAGCATAAACGGGAGTTTACGCATTTCATTGTCGCGAATTTTGCGGCCGATAGACTCAGTACGTCGGTCAACGAGGGTGCGAATATCGGAATTATTCAATAAATCAGCAACTTTTTCAGCGTAGTCGAGGAATTTGTCGCTGATTGGAAGCACAACTACCTGCTCTGGACTCAACCAAAGCGGAAAATTTCCGCCGCAGTGTTCGGTCAAAACTGCCACAAATCGTTCTAAAGATCCAAACGGGGCCCTGTGAATCATCACTGGGCGGTGTTTTTGGTTGTCTTGCCCCGTATATTCCAGTTCAAACCGTTCTGGTAGGTTGTAATCGACCTGAATGGTTCCCAACTGCCAGCTTCGTCCCAATGCATCTTTAACCATAAAATCAAGTTTAGGGCCATAAAATGCGGCTTCTCCGTACTCCACCGCCGTTTTAAGGCCACGCTCGGCGGCAGCTTCAACAATGGCCGATTCGGCCTTTTCCCAGTTTTCGTCCGAGCCAATGTATTTGCTTCGGTCTTCTTTAGAACGCAAACTCACCTGAGCCCGGAAATCGGTAAAGTCCAAGGATTTAAACACATATAAAACCAAATCAATGACTTTAACAAATTCGTCCTTGACTTGGTCGGGCCGGCAAAAAATATGTGCATCGTCTTGGGTAAATCCGCGCACCCGTGTCAAGCCATGCAGCTCCCCACTTTGCTCGTAGCGGTACACCGTTCCAAACTCGGCCAGGCGCAAAGGCAAATCGCGGTAACTTCTAGGCTCGGCATTGTAAATTTCACAGTGGTGCGGGCAATTCATGGGCTTAAGCATAAAGAGCTCCCCTTCTTCGGGCGTTTCGATGGGCTGAAAACTATCGGCGCCATACTTCTCCCAATGCCCGCTGGTTTCATACAGGGCCTTGCTTCCAATGTGGGGAGTAATAACAGGCTGGTATCCAGCCTTGCGCTGGGCATTGCGCATAAACTGCTCAAGCCGCTCCCGAAGGGCAGCCCCTTTCGGCAGCCACAAGGGCAATCCTTTCCCTACGCGTTGGCTAAAGGCAAACAGCCCCAACTCTTGACCGAGTTTTCTATGGTCGCGTTTTTTGGCCTCTTCCAACAGGTCCAAATGCTCCTTGAGCATGCTTTGCTTCGGAAAAGAAACGCCGTAAATGCGCACCAGCTGTTTGTTTTTTTCGTTGCCCCGCCAATAAGCCCCTGCCAAATTCAGCAATTTAACTGCTTTAATGTAACCGGTGTTTGGAATGTGCCCCCCTCGGCACAAGTCGGTAAAACTGCCTTGGTCGCAAAAGGTAATCTCCCCATCGCTCAGGTTTTCAATCAGTTCTAGCTTGTAGGGATTGTTGCGCTGGGCATAGTATTGAAGGGCCTCGGCTTTAGAAATGGAATACAACTTAAATTCGTTTTCCTGCCGGGCCAGTTCCATCATTTTTTCTTCTACGCGCTGCAAATCATCGGCTCCTGGCGCCTGTGCCCCAAAATCAATGTCGTAATAAAACCCGTTTTCAACGGCGGGGCCAATGGTAAACAGGGCGTGTGGATACAGAGCCTGAACAGCTTCGGCCAATACGTGGGCGCTGGAGTGCCAAAAGGCGGATTTCCCTTCTGAATCCTGCCAGGTAAGCAATTGAAGCGTGGAATCGTTTGTCAGCGCCGTTGAAGCTTCTTTTAGTTCGTCATTAATACGGGCAGCAAGGACTTGGCGGGCAAGCCCCTGACTAATGGATTCGGCCACCTGCATGGCGGTTGTTCCGCTTGGGTATTCCCGAACCGAGCCGTCGGGAAGTGTAATATGCACCATTGAACTCATGCGGGCAAAGATACCACATTCAAGGACTGAAGGAAAGGGGTTAAAGCGGTTTTTTAGAATTTTAGTGCTGCCTTTGTTTTGGAGGTTTTGCACAGGATTGCAGGTTTTTTCGGGCTAGGGAAGGCGAAATAGACGGGCAGCACCCAAAAAACCAATGCAAGGCCGTGCTTCCTCTTTAAGGACTAAAATGAAAAAACAAGCCCCAAAAAGCAAGAACACCACCAAAGGTATTGCATCCTGAAGCACTCATTTTTGTATGGGTTTCCAATGACCAAATTTTATATGCCCATGCCAAGCCAAGGCCGTAAAAGCAATGCCGTCCAGCAACAGGTTAACGGTTAACCAACCCTTTCTCTTGCCTTACGGAACTTGTTGGGTGTAGGCTGCCGGCAAGGTGGTGCCGCTTAGGCTTTGGCCGTAGTAAATGGCTACGCGGCCAACGGCGCCATCGCCAGGTCGCCAAGTTGGATCCCATCCATAATTTCCACCCCGTGGCCCAGCAAATGCCTTTACCTTTTGGCTTCCCAACCACAACTCTGCACCCTTTAAAAGAACACTTCCCCCAGCTCCACCGCCCGTTGCGCTGTATTGGGTATTTACCCCAGAACCACCACCCGCGCGAACCTCACCTTGGACCTCAATTCTTTTGAAAAATACGGCCACAATACCCCCTCCGTCGCCTCCTCGATTTACCACGGTAGAATAGGCTTGATACGTAGATCCGGCGGGAGACCCCAAATACCATTTAGACAAGTCGTTTGACCCATATGGATTGCCAGGTTGGCTTTCGGTTGGTCCGGAAGGGATAGCCAAATCCCCAACAGAACCATAACCCCCACCACAAGTCCTTTGTCCCCAATTCGCATTGGCAAACTGAACCGTTCCGAATTTATCTTCGGCATGCCCTGAAATACCAAGTTGAAAAGCCGAATACCCCCGAATGTCTTCGCTGTTGGTATTAAAAACCGCTGCGCTGCGGTAGCCTTTGGCATTCATGTCTATGGCTCCATGTACAAAAACCGTATCGTTTGAACGGAAGCAAAACAGGCCTCCGGTGGTTCCATTCCAAGCTTCCGCAGTTAGGGTGATCCCGGCATTGATGCTCACTTTTCCGTAATTGGGCACCCGCTGCAGCAACACCCGTTGATGGGCCGCTGTGGTTCCTATGTTTTGGTCGTTCAATACCCCATCGCCATAAAATTGGCTTTTGGAACTTGCAAACACCACCAGGTTGTTGCTGACCGACTTAACCCTTAAAAATTCTTTGTTTCCTACATTGGGGTGGTTGGATGGAGTGCCTTGCAGGTTGATCAACACAATTTCGTCGCCCTGAGCCAAGCAACCCGCTGCTGGGGTAGATTGCAGGGTAGCCGAAGTATCGTTGAGTGCGGTCAAGGCATACGAAATTCCATCGGCGCAGGTGCGGCCACCGGCAAGGATGTCGGTATTTAGATTTTTGTTGCTGCTTACCACAATCGAGCCATCGCTGCCGTTGCCCCCATTTCCCGAAGGAATTAAGACCCTGGCCGTATCGGAAGCGCCCCAGCATCCGCTGGAATTTTGTGCCTGCACCAAAACCTGCAGGGTGCTGGCATTCAATCCGTTGTTTTGCAGCACCTGTTGAAAAGACAGACCGGTTTGGGGCTGGGCGCCAACAATAGAACTTCCCGATATTGGGGTCCAATGCACAATGGCGTTCTGCATATTTAGGCCCACCTGAAAGGACGTGGCGGTTCCACTAACAATGGTATCTAAGGCTGGGCTCAAGCTTAAAACAGGCAGGGTGTCGAAAGCCAAATGGTAAAAAGCCGGATTGGAGGTGCAATTGTTCAGCGTGGTGCTGACTTGATACCAACCGGTGTCGGCGGCAGATATGCCTTGCAATGAAATGGAAGGGGTGTTCGCCGCAAATCCATTGGGACCTGTCCAAGAATAGCTTGCTCCGGGCAAAGGACTGGCGGTAAATTGTAGGGTATCGCCCGCACAGGCATTTCCAGAAACCGAAATGCTGGGGTCTGGGAATCCGCAGTTAAAACAGGCCTGCCGCCAACCGCTGCCGAAGTACATGTTTAAACAGCCGGTGTTGGTATTTAAAACAATCAGTCCTTGGGCTGGAGAAACGATAGAGTCCCGCTGACCGGTTGTGAGTCGGGGCAGTAAAAAGCCCTGATTCTGACTGTGAAGCTCCAATACTGCACTGGAATCGGGAATGCCGCCTTGGTTGGAAATTTTAACCCCCTGAAGCCGCAGGCTTGCATTTCCGAAAAGGACGAAAGCGGCCAGCAGAAAAATACGAACTGTTTTTTTCATAAATACTTGCTATCTAAACCCAAAGGTACCTTTTAGGTATGAATTGAAGGTAAAGAATGAAGGTTGGGCACAAAAAAAGGGCGACCAAATGGCCGCCCTTAAGAAATTTGAAATTGAATGGATTAATAATCCATTCCACCGCCCATAGGAGGCATGGAAGGAGCCTTCGACTCTTCTTTCTTGTCGGCAATAACACACTCGGTGGTGAGCAACATACCGGCAATAGAAGCGGCGTTTTCTAGGGCAACGCGGGTAACCTTTACCGGATCGATAACCCCAGCCTTCATCATGGGCTCGAAGGTTTCGGTGCGGGCGTTGTAGCCTTCGTCTTCTTTGGCTTCTTTAACCCGTTGAATAACGATGCTGGGTTCTTGGCCTGCATTGGCTACAATTTGGCGCAGGGGCTCTTCTAGGGCCCGACGAATGATGTTAACCCCAAAGGTTTCGTCGTCGTTTTCGCCAGCAAAGCCATCAAGAGCTTTAATGGTGCGGATGTAAGCAACACCACCACCGGGAACGATTCCTTCTTCTACAGCAGCGCGTGTAGCGTGCAGGGCATCGTCAACCCGGTCTTTTTTCTCTTTCATTTCTACTTCGGTAGCAGCACCCACATAGAGCACAGCTACACCGCCCGACAACTTAGCCAAGCGCTCTTGTAGTTTTTCGCGGTCGTAGTCGGAAGTTGTGGTTTCCATTTGAGCTTTAATCTGACCTACACGGGCCGTGATTTCCTCTTTGTTGCCAGCTCCGTTTATTACCGTGGTATTGTCTTTGTCGATGACCACTTTCTCGGCTTTGCCCAAGAAGGTAATGTCGGCGTTTTCCAATTTGTATCCACGGTCTTCGCTGATGGCAATACCGCCGGTTAGAACAGCTATGTCTTCCAACATGGCTTTTCTGCGGTCACCAAAACCTGGAGCTTTTACTGCGGCAACTTTCAGGGTTCCGCGCAGTTTATTAACCACAAGGGTTGCCAACGCCTCTCCGTCCACTTCTTCTGATATAATCAACAAAGGGCGTCCGCTTTGAGCTACTTTTTCAAGAACGGGAAGCAAATCCTTCATGCTGCTGATTTTCTTGTCGTAAATCAGGATGTACGGATTCTCTAATTCAACCTCCATTTTCTCGGCGTTGGTTACAAAGTAGGGCGATAGATAGCCGCGGTCAAACTGCATACCTTCAACCACTTTCACTTCGGTTTCGGTGCCTTTGGCCTCTTCAACGGTTATTACACCTTCCTGACCTACACGCTGCATGGCTTCGGCAATTAATTTGCCAATGGTGCTGTCGGAATTGGCCGAAATGGTTGCCACTTGCTCAATTTTTTGAGAGTCGCCACCCACTTCTTTAGCTTGCGCACGCAGATTTGCCACTACAATAGAAACGGCTTTATCTATGCCCCGCTTTAAATCCATAGGATTGGCTCCGGCGGCCACGTGCTTTAAACCAGCAGTTACAATCGCTTGGGCTAAAACGGTAGCGGTGGTTGTTCCATCACCGGCTATGTCGGCAGTTTTTGAAGCCACCTCTTTCAGCATTTGGGCACCCATGTTTTCAATGGGATCTGCCAGTTCAATTTCACGAGCAACGCTCACACCATCTTTGGTTACAGAGGGAGCTCCGAATTTTTTCTCAATGATAACGTTCCGACCTTTTGGCCCTAAAGTTACCTTTACCGCATTTGCCAATGCGTCAACGCCGACCTTTAATTTTGTCCGAGCGTCAATGTCAAATAAAATGTCTTTAGCCATTTTTTGTGGTTTTTAAGAGGGTTGAAAAAAATTAAATGATTGCAAAAATGTCAGACTCGCGCATGATTAAAAAATCTTTGCCGTCGTGGTTGATTTCGGTGCCAGCATATTTACCATACAGCACCACATCACCTACTTTGCAAGTCATGGGCTCGTCTTTTTTGCCGTCGCCTACGGCAACGATGGTTCCCCGCTGAGGTTTTTCTTTCGCCGTGTCTGGGATGTAAAGACCTCCGGCCGTTTTTTCTTCAGCTGTTGCTGGCTCCACGATTACGCGGTCTGCCAATGGTTTAATACTTAAGTGTGACATATTGGTTAATTTTTGCATTCCCTTAGCGAAATGTATGCCAAAGGCAATTTAGCTGACATACGCGTCAATTTTTCATTGGAAAGTGGACAAACTGCCCCAACCCCTAAATTCCGACTGACAATATGGCACAGATGCTGTGCTTTTGGGGCCAGTAAAAATAGGTTAAAGCCAGAACCGATAGAAATAGCCTCCATCAGCCGTTTGCCCAAACCCCAGCACCGACTTCGGTATTGATAGGGTGTTCAAAAATGGGGAAGCTCCCAAAAACACCCTCTTGGGTTCTTAGCGACATCCCCAATTTGGCGGCCATGTGCCGCCAACATTAAAAACCGCTCCCGCTTTCGAAGCCCATAAGATTTCATTTTGGCTAAAAACAAGGCTTTGCCCAATCCAAGCAACGGCCTTCATGGGCTGCCTGCCACTCCCAACCGCAGGAAGATGGATTGCTGCCATTGATGCCCACGAAATTGAGCAGGCTCATAGCTCCATTGCGCCTGCCAGCCCAAAGAAAAACCTTTGTACACAGGAAAATTCAGTTCGGCTTTTCCTCTTCCCGACCAAGATTGCAGGAGCTCTGGAGGAGAAAAAAAATGGGCTTGAAGCAAATATGTTTCTCCATGCTTGCCTTTCTTTTCCCACTGCATTTCGGCATTCCAGCCCCATTGTAGGTGGGGATTTGTTCCCATGGGTTCAATTCCCCAGACACCGACAGCATTGGTATCGGCCCCTGCAAACCTATTCAAAACAAAATTCAGTTTCGCACCTGCCAATCCTGCATGCAGCCTCAGGTTGTTCCACAGGCGGCAGGTCAAGCCGAAAGAAAGAAAAACAATGCCTGGATTCAATAAAAAGGGTTCTGTTTCGTAAGCAGATTCGGGGATTTGCCCTTTTGAAAAAGACCTGAGCTTTTGCAACCAGGGTTTGGGGAGCCAGCGGGTTTCGAGCCGCTGCCCATATTCTAGGTGCAAGGAATGGGGCAAACTATCTTGGCCGGCCATTCTCCACCCCAGCCTACTGCCAACAACAAGGCGGTCATTCCCAATGGAGTACAGCGAATCGGGTATCCAGGCTGCCTGGCCTTCCAACACCATTGGAATCTGAAACGACCAACGCCCTTTCCGCCAAATTAGGTCTGATTGCATTTGCACATTGAACAACCACACGTTTTGCGCTTGCAATTCTCCTTGCCAGTTTTTTGAGAAGAACCCTTGACCCGCAATGGCAAGCCGAAAAGAATGGTCGCTATGCCGGGCAGCATTGAGGCTGTCTTGGGCCTGAAGATGGGCATTGTATTCTGGGCACAATAGAACCCAAAAAGCAGCTAAAAGGCAACCCCTTTGAACGGGGGTATTGTGGCCTAAGAACCGAATAAAAATCAAGCTTACAAGCCTAACGGCAAACAGGTTAAAGTGCTTCCAAGGGAAGGCAAAATCGCCAATTAAGGCTTCCAGCCCACCCAATCTGCACTTACAATCCAATGCTCCCATTCCTCTTCCTTTCTGGAATTCAGGCGATTTTCTACCGAATCGACCCAGCGGTGCAAACCGGGGGTGTAGCAGGTCCAAAGGGAAACCACCCTAGGTTTTCCATTTGGAAGGGGCAATGGCTTTCCGTTCAGCATTCTCCAACCTGCTGCCCGCTGATCCCAAGGCATGGAATCCAATGGCAATCGGCGTGTTAAATCGCCGACCTGCAGAAAATACAAAAAGGTTTTATCGCAATCGGTGTTGCTGCGTCGGTACATCAACAAACCCTGCCCATTAAACACCCAAACCGAGGGCAACCGAGGCAGGTGGTAAAACGTATTGTACCAAGCCAGTGAATCCAAATATCCTAAATGATGAGCCGGCCAATTTCGCTTTTTCCCCCAGCGCGCCAAGTCGGATGTTTGAACTTGTTTTGGACTGGTAACCCCCAGCAAAAAGGGAAGGCATGAAAGCGGCAGGGCCGCCATCACACCGATCCAAATGAGACGTTTCAAAGGATTAAAGTTAACGTTGACCCGCTGCGTTCAATGGGATAATTGCCCGGCCGGATTCGATAGCCTTCAGGCAAACCCAACTTGCGGCACACATTTGCAGGAAGAACCGTATCAACCTCAATCAGGAATTTTCCTTTCGAGAAAAAGGTATCGTACGCTCCCCGGCTCATGCCGAAATTTTGGTCAAACACCAATTTCAATTTTCGATTGGTAGTTTGGCTGGCCGAAGCAAAACCGGTTCGGTCGTTTTGGGCCGAAATGCCCCCTTTGATGACCAACACGAAATCGCAGATGCCAAAACCCCGACATTCCCCTTCGGGGCGTTGCCGACCGAAAACAATGTGGATTTCAACAATAACCCCTTCTGGATTGGCATTGTTCAAGGACAATGGACTTGAATCTGCCTGAGTTGCCGTTGCGGAATGCAGGCCAAACGAAAGCGATAAAAAAACGACAAAAGAAAAAACAAAACGCACCATAAGTACATGATTTACATGAATGTGTCCGAAAACGTATCGGTTTCACTTATGGCCTTGGGGAGTTGAATCGAATCGACTTTTCAAAGATACGGAAGCGGTTTTGGAGTGTCAAGGGCTCTGTGTGTTTTTTTATTTCAGGCAACGCTTGCCGGCAATCCACCCTGAAAGGGCAGCACCAGGAATTCCTTGCCCCGGATAAACGGTATCGCCGGCAAGCCAAAGCCCAGGCCAGCCCGAATAAGCCGTGTTCATTTTCCAAGGCAACAGCCCTTTGATTTGAGGGTAGCCTCCAACGGCCCCAAAGGCACGGCCTGTCCATTTTTGCCAACTTCCAAGGGCCGCAGAATGCACATAGTCGGGTTGGGCATTTAAAAAACCGCGGTCTCTAAGCACCTGTAGAATGTCGGATTCAACCTCTGCCTTTTTATCTGGATTCCATTCAGACGGCAAATTTATGTGGGTGCTTACCGAAACCACCAAATTGCCCTCGGGCGACCGTTCCCGGTCGTCGGGATGCGAAAAACTGACAAAAAGGGTGTTGCCTGTCAAAGATGGAATGGGGCGTTCAAGGTGGATTTGATGGTGGAGCGCTGGAAATGGCAGGGATTGCTTAACAGAAAAACTGGTTTGAAATGCCGACCACAGCTGATCCTCGGTTCGAACATCGCGGATTCCTTTGGGGCGTTCGCCCAACAATTCAATCAGATTGTTTACCGGAATGGCAGACACAACCTGTTGGGCATGAATGGAATGGCCCTCGGCCTGAACCACATATCCCTTCGATGCTTTCCGAATAGACTGAATGGGTGTTCGAAGGTAAAACTGCACCCCCCGTTTCATGGCTAAATCGGCCATGGCCTCGCTTAATTTACCTACTCCTCCGGGCAAATAATAATTTGGAAACAAAGGATAAGCCAAGGCGGCCGCACCAAATGCGGCATTGGTGTTTTCGGCATCGTTTTGGGCGGTAATCAACAATTGGGCATTCACAAAGTCCATAAAAGGGCCTTGAAGGGGTAGATTTGATTTCTGCATCCAACGGCGGGTCGATACAAAGGCCTTTTGCAAGACCTGCCATTCGGCCGGCTTAAATTTCATGGCAGAACCCAAGGCCTCTTTGAGGTTTGCTGGGGGAAAATCCAAGTATTTGGTGCTGGCCCGCCACACCGTATCGGCCAAGCCATACGCCTCTTTCCAAAAACCCGCTTGTTTGCATTTAAAAAAAGATTCCGCCTCTTCAATCCAAGGTTCCAACGATTCGTGCCGGGTTAAGACTTCTTTGCCTGGAAAATGAATTTGCATGGGTATTTGCAGGCGCACCGGCTGAATGTTTAAACCCGTTTCCCGCACAATCATTCCTAGGGGCATATAGTCTTCAAGCCCCACCAAGGTGGTGGCTCCCGATTCGTACTTATGGTGTTTTCTGAGGTAGGTTCCTGCGCAGCCGCCAACCATCCAATTTTGTTCAAACACCACAACATCGTGGCCTGAATTGCTTAGCCGAAGTGCTGCACTCAGGCCCGCAATGCCTGCTCCAACAACAACGATGGTGTTTTTTTTCTGTTGATTCATGTAATTAACAAACAAAATTACAAGCCAGGTGTTTCAACCACAAAGAAAATAGATGAGCAATACCATTTTAATTGTAGGAGGCAGTTCTGGAATATCGGCGGCATTGGCCCAGCGCCTGCTTGACTCGGGCCACCGGGTTTTAACCCGTTCCCGCAAACCTGGCTTGGGGGAATGGGAAATGTACGATGCGTCAGATGAACACCAGGAATTAAATGTGCCTGAATCTTTAGATGGATTGGTGTATGCCCCAGGCAGCATTAATTTAAAACCGTTTCGTGGGTTGCGCCCCTCAGATTGGCAAAACGATTGGACCATTAATGTGATGGGGGCTGTGCGGGTGCTTCAACGCAGTGAAAAAGCGCTGATGGCTTCGGGCAAGGCTTCTGTTGTTTTGTTTAGCACAGTTGCCGTAGGAACGGGCATGCCTTATCACGCTTCGATCGCAGCCAGCAAAGGAGCTGTTGAGGGATTGTGCAGGTCCTTGGCTGCCGAATGGGCTCCCAAGGTCAGGGTCAACGCCATTGCCCCTTCCATTACCGATACGCCTATGGCTGAGCGGCTGCTGGGCAGTCCAGAAAAGAGGGAAAACAGCCAAAAAAGGCACCCCCTAAACCGAATCAGCGGGCCAGAAGAATTGGCGGGACTTGCCGCTTTTCTTTTGGGTTCTGATGCCGCCGGGCTAAGCGGACAGATTCTTCACCCAGACAACGGGATGGGAAATTTAAGGTTGTTGTAAATGGAATTCATTTCAGTTGAACAGATTGAGGGCTGGGATTCCGTTTATCGGCGCACCTTGATGAATGCAGTTGCAGGCCCTCGAAGTTTGTTTTTGATGGGCACAAGCCACCCCAATGGAACGCCAAATTTGGGCTTATTCTTTAATTTGGTGCACGTCGGAGCCAACCCTCCCCTGCTTGGAATTTTGTTTAGACCCTTGACGGTGCCGCGGCATTCCTATTCGAATTTAATCAGGAACAATGAATGCACCTTGAATCTGGTTTCAGAAAGCATGGTGCCCCAGGCCCACCAATCTTCAGCGTCTTTTGCCGAAGAAATTTCGGAATTTGATGCCGTAGGGCTAAAACCAGAATTCCATGGCGGATACCTCAGTCCAACGGTGGCCGAATCTCCCCTGCAATTGGGATTGCGCCCCATAGAAGAACACACCATACAGGCCAATGCAACCATTTTGGTGGTATTAAAATTAGAATGGATGCGATTGAACAAGGAATTTGTTTCTGCCGAAGGGTTTTTACGCTTAGAGCAAATGCAAGCCGCGGTTTCTAACGGTTTAGATGGGTATGCCGGTTTGGCCCGTTCGCAGCGATTCGCTTATGCCAAGGTGGGCGCGCCACTTCGAAAAAAGGACCTGTAAGGACTTGCATACCGGATAAACATCTCGTCTATTCTTTGTAATATTGAGCATGAAAAAGTGTCTGTCAGCAGCTTTGCTCTTGTTTTGGATAACCGGTACTATTTCGGGGCAGAGCCGAATTATCATCGAAAAGCTAGAAAAGGAAAAACAACGGCTTATTCGACAAGAATTGACCATTGATGATTCCCTTCAGGTATTAAAATTAAACGACATTCGGGAGCGCTTGCATGAAATGGGTTGGCCTTCGTCCGACCCGGATTTAATTTCGCATCCGGGATTTGTGTTGGCCTACGACGAAGAACATGAACAGGCTAAATGGGTGGCCCACATCATTTTAAAAGACATCCAATCGGGCAGCGAGGGCCGCACCAATAAATTTATGGTTGACCCCTTAATTAAAACAGGCAGTGCCGTTGATGAGGATTACTTTACCAAAACACCAAAACCCGAAGGGGGATATTCCTACAAAGGGTATGGATTTGACCGGGGCCATTTGGCCCCTTCGGCCGATTTTAAATGGTCGCGTTCTGCTTTGGCCGCCTCGTATTATTATTCCAATATGTCGCCCCAACGCCCGGCGTTAAACCGAGGCAAATGGGCAAGGCTAGAAGGGTTTTTACGCGACATTGTACAACAACACAACGCCGATATATTTGTGGTTACTGGGCCCTTTCTGTATGCAGGCATGCCGAAAGTAGCGCAAAGCGTCAACCAAATGAGTTTGCCCGAACGCTACTGGAAGGTAGCCTACAATCCCAAAACCCGTTCGGCCATTGGTTTTATTATGCCCAACGACCAATGTTCTGAACCGGTAGAATGGTACGCCGTTCCGGTCGATTCTATTGAGAAAGCAACCGGATTTGATTTCTTTAAAAACCTACCCGATACCCTAGAAAACAGGATTGAAAAACGAGTTATCTTGGCCCCTTGGCTGCCCGACACCAAAATGGGCGAAACCCTACCACTCGATAAAAGCGAACTGCCTAAAAAGTCGATTAATACGCAAATGATCAAAGATTATTATTTAGAAGAGCAGCCAAAACTGACCGTTTGCGGAACGGTGGTGAGTGCCCACAAAAGTGGAAAAGGGCACGTTTTTATTAACTTAGACAAGAAATTCCCCGAAACCGTTTTTAGTGCAACAGTATGGGCCAACGACTTGAAAAATTTCGCCTACGACCTCACAACCGAATTGATGCTAAAGCAAGTGTGCATCACCGGCCCTGTTACCACCTTTAAAGGCACCCCAACAACATACATCAGCGGGCCTGAATCTCTATTTATTCTTGGTGAACCTGAAGATGAAAATTAATCCCATCAAAAAAAGCAGGCTAAACTGCCAGTACGTAATGGCACTGGGTTTGGTTTTATTCGGACTGAATTCATGCACCAATGAGTCGGAAACTGGAAACCCTGAGGCAGGCATCTGGTATCCGATTCGAACGGGAGCAACCTGGATTTACGCCGTTGATTCCATTTGGATTGATTGCGTAGCTGGAAGAAACGACACCTTTCGCTTTGAAGTTCGAGAAACAATGGAAGGTTGGGTGAGCGGAGCTGCAGGCGATTCCTTGATGAAAATCCGTAGGCAAACCCGTTCCGATTCGACCCAGAATTGGGGCTTACCCCGAATTTGGAATGCCCGACTAGCGTTTGGGAAAGCCATCAAAACCGAAGAAAACCGTTCCATCATTAAAATGGTGTTTCCCCCGGCTTTGGGTTTGAAATGGGACGGCTGGGCTTATTTGACCGAAACCGCTCCCCAATCTTTTGAATATACCGAATTGGATCAGCCCTTTGCTGGTTACGATTCTACCGCTTTGGTTGTACAATGGAACAATGAAAACCTATTGGAAAAACAGTTTTTTTGTGAACGATATGCCCGCAATACCGGCCTTATTTACGCCTACCGTTGCGAAGTAATTGGAATTGTAAGCAATCCCGACGACCCCAACGATTGCTCCTCTCTGCTGCCCCCCGATCAACCTTGGAGCGTAATACCCTTATTGAAACGGGTTAAATTTGGTTATCAATATGAACAACGCTTACTGGAGTTTATTCCTTAGCCTTCTATTTGCAGGCCTGCCCTTGATGGGCAATACCCAAAGCACCGAATTTCGGTTTGCGGTAACCTTTAAAGACAAGGGTGGAACTGCATCTGAATACAGCAGCGAAGCCCCTTTGTCCTATTTATCCTTACGGGCTGTTGACCGAAAATTTGGGCAAGGAATTGGCATAGACAGCACAGACTATCCGGTGCACACAGCCTATCGAAATCAGGTGTTGGCCCTGAACCTTCAATTTAAGGAGGCGGGCCTTAGCCGTTGGTTGAATTGCCAGGTGATTAGTTGCAGCGACAGTTCGGCGGCCATGGCCATTTTGGCTTTGCCCTTTGTTGAATCGGTTCAGTGCATTTACCAAGGCCCTTTGCTCTTGAAAAAAACGGGAAACCCTTCGTTTTTGCCCATGCCAAACGTTTCTACAAAAATGTACGACCTTTCCTTTGCCGGCTCTGACAACCCGTATGGGCAATCTAGCCTTCAAAATCAAATGCTGGCCACCGATTTTCTGCACGGTTCCGGATTTTGGGGACAGGGAATGCTGATTGCGGTTATGGACGGTGGATTTTCAGGCGTAGCGGGCATGTCTTCGTTTGCCAACGCCTTTGCCCAGGGCCAAATGCTTGGGAATTGGGATTTTGTAGAACAAGATGCCGAAGTGTATGAAGATTCGCAGCATGGTACATTTGTGTTGAGTTGTATGGCGGCTTGGCAGCCCCAACAGATGGTTGGAACAGCCCCCGCCGCCGCCTACGTTCTCTTTAAAACCGAGCATGTAGCCACCGAAACACCCATGGAAGAATACCATTGGGTGATGGGAGCCGAACTGGCCGATAGCCTAGGAGCCAATGTTCTAAATGCTTCGTTGGGTTATACCGAGTACGATAGCCCTTTTGCCTCGCATACCTTTTCGACCTTAAACGGAAATACAGCACCGGGCAGCCAAGGTGCGCTGTTGGCCTCGGCTAAAGGAATAATGGTGGTAAACAGTGCCGGAAATTCGGGCAATAAACCCTGGAAATATGTGGGCGTACCCGCAGATGCCGACAACATTTTTGCCGTGGGTGCCGTTCAATCAGACCGGAGTTACGCAGCGTTTAGCAGCCAAGGCCCTACCGCCGACGGCAGGGTAAAACCCGATGTATGTGCCATGGGAAGAAACTCCACCGTTATGAATGCGGCCGGAATCACCACGGCAAACGGAACCTCCTTTTCGGCCCCCATTTTTGCTGGGGCTTTAGCCTCATTTTGCTCCATGAACCCCCAAAATGGACCCGCTGAAATTCGCCAAGCAGTTCTGCTTTCTTGCCATGCCTTTCAGCAACCCGATGAAAAAATAGGCTTTGGAATTCCCCATTTTGGTCGAGCCGCTTTTCTTTTAAACAACAAAAGCTTGAAAACCGGCATTCAGGTGGTTCCAAATCCAGTGCAGCAAGGGGTTTTAAGGCTCATTGTAGATGCACCGCAAGCCGATACGGTTTCGGTGCGGATTCGAAATGCCTCAGGAATGGAAGTGATGCGGACCCAACGCGGAATCGGACAAAAAGGCCCTGCAGCCCTAAGCCTAAATTTAATGGCGGCAGACTTTAGTGCTGGAGTATATTGGGTTCAAGTGGAAGGCAGTTCAGGGGTTTGGGGCGAGGCAAAATGGGTGAATCCATGAGGCTAAGACAGATGCAGATTTAAATCAAAATGAGGGGGTTAAACCTTCGAGTAGGTTTGCGGGCGGGATTGAAGAAGCTAGCGCGCACGAACGGCTGGGCAGCAGGCATGAGCGGTGGCGGGCGACTTTAGGAGCCACGCCAGCGCACATGCCTGCCCCAGACGGGCGGCGTACTAGCTCTGAAAGCCCGATAACCCGCCCCAAAAAATCAATCAATAAACCCTACGTCGAAAAATAAACAGCGAGTCCTGACGGTGCAGGCATTCCCAATTTGGGGAGCCCAGCAAGTTGGAAATGCTGTCGTTAAACGCCTGATGACTAAGTGGATACGGACTCTCTTTGTCTTTAAGCAAGGCCAAATATTCGGACGGCTGCCGACTGGGATAGCTAAAAATGCGCCGACGCATCGCCAACCGGGGTATCAGCGTACTGGAAGCCGCCACCGATGCCGAATCGGGAATATGCCTTTTTAAGGCCATTTTAATGGACTTTACCGGAACCTCGCGCTGCCAATGACTGGGGCGAAAAACTTGAATTGCCTGGGGCATAAAAGCCTGAGGCCGATACATATAAATGCTGTGAATGCCTGAAAATAGGCTGCCTGAGGCGACCAAAAGCAGCATAAAATTGCCAAGCCAGCGTTGGGGAAGCCGGCGCAGCGTTTCTATAAGCGCCAGGGAAATAACCGGCAAAAATTCGATGCTATACTGGAAAAATGGACTCCATTTATTGGGGTCGTCGCTGAACATTTTTTGCCCCCAAATGGGCAAAAGCATCAGAATAAAGGCCGGACGGGTAAACACCAGCCAACCGCCCGACAGCAAAAATAAGCCCCAGGTGGACCATTTAAGACCTTCCCGGTAGCTTGAAGGGCCTGGAAGGTGGTTTTCGAAGAGCAAGCTCAGCGTGTCGATGGGATGTTGAAGCACAAAGGCCAAAGCAGCACCCATGTTGGGCCCTAAAGCACTGTATTTGAAGTGCAAATATTCCAGTTGTCCGTTCGCGAACCCGGGCATAAACACCTTCATAATCAGCAGAAAACAAAGGGCAGAAAGGCCAGCGAGCTGCAGGGCTTTATTGCGTAAAGGGGAGTCTTTCAGGTGGTTTAAAGCCAATCCCAAAGCCAAAAAAACAAGCCAAAGAGCCATGTTTTCTTTGGAGAACAAAATGAGCAAGCCCCAAACAAAAAAGGCCAGATGTTGCTTCCTGTAAAAGGCCAAGAACAACCAGGGGACAAACATGGCTGCCACCACATTGGAATGAAAATCAAAAGCAAGGGCACTAAAAATGCCGAAGAACGAATAAAAAGCGGTTATTCCGAGCAGGGCATACAGGGGTTTACCGGGCAGGCGTTCTTGAAACAAGAGCCACAGGCCACGGCCACCGAAAAGCACGGCAGCCCATTGAACAACCAAAAGGGTATAATGTCCAAACACCCAATACAAGGGCGAAAAAAGAGCAATTACCGGTTCAAAGTGATTGGCCAGCACATTGATTTCGCCGTTCAATTCAGCCATGATGGAATTGTAGTTCCATCGAAAATGGGCGTAATCCCAAATGGCCTGGTTTTTTATACCTAAGTCGTAGGCAAAGGTTCTGAGCAGGTGGTGATTCACAAAAGAAATGGCCGCATACCAAAGGGAGAACAGCAGGGCTGTGGTTAGGGCCAAGCCATCGATAAAGCTGCTGGGCAAACGGCGGCGAAGGAATTCGGGAAGTGGCACTTAAAAACGCATTTCAGGAACCTGATCGGGAACGTGCAGGCGGCCTTCGGTGGAAGCCACAATGGTTTCAACGGACACTCCGGGGGCGCGTTCCAGCAGCACAAAACCGCGGTGATCAATGTCAAAAACCCCTAAGTCAGAAACCACCTTTTTCACGCAGCCCAGTCCGGTTAAAGGCAGAGTACACGCGCTTAGGAGTTTTGATTTTCCGTCGCGGCTGCAGTGTTGCATGGCAACGATGATGTTTTTTGCAGAAGCGACCAAATCCATAGCACCTCCCATTCCTTTGACCATTTTTCCGGGAATTTTCCAGTTGGCAATGTCGCCGTTGTCGGCGACTTCCATGGCACCCAAAACAGTAAGGTCAACCTTTCCCGCTCGAATCATACCAAAACTCATTGCAGAATCAAAGAAAACCGATCCCGGAATGGTGGTGATGGTTTGTTTGCCTGCGTTAATCAAATCGGGGTCTTCGTCTCCATCCATTGGAAAGGGGCCCATTCCCAGCAATCCATTTTCCGATTGCAGCACAATGGTCATGCCTTCGGGCACGTAATTGGCTACCAGCGTAGGAATACCGATGCCCAGGTTCACATACATTCCGTTACGCAATTCGCGGGCAATACGCTGAGCAATTTGTTCTTTGTTTAGCATAAGTTATTCCGTACGGGGTTTAACGGTGCGTTGTTCAATGCGTTTTTCGTAGTCAACACCTTGAAAAATGCGGTGTACATAAATACCGGGGGTATGAATTTGGTCGGGGTCTAATTGACCTACGGGCAGCAGTTCTTCAACTTCGGCGATGGTTGTTTTACCCGCCATGGCCATAAGGGGGTTAAAGTTTCGAGCGGTAGCTCGAAAAATCAGGTTTCCTTGGGCATCGCCCTTCCAGGCTTTAACCAGGGCAAAATCGGCATCAAAGGCATGTTCCATCAGGTAGGTTATTCCGTTAAAAACCCGGACTTCTTTGCCTTGGGCCACTTCCGTTCCCACTCCTGCTGGAGTAAAAACGGCGGGCATTCCGTATCCGGCCGCCATGCATCGGGTGGCTAGCGTTCCTTGGGGAATAAGTTCCACTTCCAGTTCGCCCGAGAGCAATTGGCGTTCGAATTCGGCGTTTTCACCCACATACGAAGAAACCATTTTCTTTACCTGCCGGCCTTGCAGCATCAGGCCGATGCCAAAATCGTCAACTCCGGCGTTGTTTGAAATGCAGGTCAGCTTTTTGACGCCTTTATGCACCAAGGCTGCGATTAAATTTTCGGGTATGCCACACAATCCAAAACCGCCCAGCATCAATGTCATTCCATCTTGAATGTCAAAAATGGCCTCGTGGGCATTCAGCACAACTTTATTCATGGTCAATCAAAATCAATTTCGGTGTTCCCTTCTCGAATTTCTTGGAGTTGATCTTGAATTTCTTCGGAACAGTCAAAATTCCAATCGACAAGGGATTCGGGGCGTTTAAAATCGCCGCGGTTTAATAAAATAGATTTGTCGTCGTACACTTTACGCATGTATATGGCCCAAACGGGAAGGGCCATATTGGCACCTTGCCCTTGGGCGGTGCTGTAAAAGTGAACCGAACGGTCTTCGGCGCCAGTCCAAACTCCGGTTACCAAATCGGGGGTGCCGGCAATAAACCAACCGTCGGAGTTGTTTTGGGTGGTTCCTGTTTTTCCGGCAATGGGTTCGTTGAATTTATAGCGGTATCGAAGGCGCTGAGCGGTTCCTTGCAAAACAACCCCTCTAAGAAGTTGAACCGTTAAAAAGGCCGTTTCTTGGCTTAGGGCTTCGCGGCGTTCTGGGCTAAAAACAGCCAAGGTGTTGCCGTTTTTGTCTTCGATTCGGGTCAGCATGAAGGGCTTAGAATAGACTCCATCGTTAAAAAAAGTGCTAAAGGCTCCCACCATTTCAAAAACAGAAACATCGGCTGTTCCTAGGCAAATAGAAGGAGAATTGGGGATTGGACTTGTAATTCCGAGTTTGCGAGCCAAGTCGATGGTTGCTTGGGGGCCATATTCTTTCATGAGCATAGCCGAAACGTAGTTCACCGAATTGGCCAAGGCTTCACGCAGGGTGATCATGCGGTTCACTTTGTAATCGCCGCTGTTGTCGGGGCACCAAGGCCGGCTTAAGCCCTCTTCAATGCAGACGCGGGTATTGGGAACCAAATCGCAGGGCGACCGGCGTTCTTCCATGGCCAAGGCGTACACCAAGGGTTTAAAGGTTGAGCCTACTTGCCTTCCGCCGTTGGGAACAATCTGTTTCCCGTCTTTGCTTTCCGTTCCTGCCCGTACGTGGTCGTACTTAAAGTGTTGAATATCGATTCCCCCAACCCAGGCTTTTACATGTCCAGTATGCGGGTCCATGCTCATCAGTCCGTTTTGCAGAAAATACTTGTAATAAATAACCGAATCGCGCGGAGTCATAACGGTATCGCGAGGTCCTTGCCAGCTAAAAACCGTCATTTCGACCGGAGTGTTAAACGCCTTCGATATTTCAGATTCCGAGGCCCCGTCCTCTTTCATAGCCCTGTAGCGGTCGCTGCGTTTAATGCCTTGCAAAACAATAGAATTCACTTGTTGCTCCGACAAGCTAAGGGAGAAGGGCGCGTTTTTTTTGCCTTTTTTATGCCGGAAGAAATCGCGCTGAAGTTCGGTCATGTGCTGCTTCACGGCCTGTTCTGCATAGCGTTGCATTCGGCTGTCGATGGTGGTGTACACCTTTAAACCATCGCGGTATAAGTTGTAGGGTTTTCCGGTGGCGGGATTCACGTGATGGGAGCACCATAAACTTAGGTCCTTTTTCAATTCATTCAGAAAATATCCGGCCTGCTCGCCCTGGCCAAACACCGATTTTCGCACCCGCTCTTTTAGGCGGGACAAATCGGCTACCACAGGCAATTTTGACAATGAATCGGCTACATCTGGGCTCAAAGCCTTGTTCTTGACCATTTGGCCAAACACCACATTTCGGCGCTTCTGATTGGCTTCTGGTTTTCGTACAGGATCGTAATTGCCTGGGGCTTTTAACATTCCCACCAAGGCGGCTGCTTCTTCTATGCTTAAATCCTGTACCTTTTTATCAAAATAAATTTTTGAGGCCGATTGAATGCCAAAAGCCTGCCGGCCAAAATCGGCTCGGTTTAGGTATAAGGTTGCAATTTCTTGCTTGGTATAGCTGCGTTCCAGTTTAATGGCGATGACCCATTCCTTGAATTTTTGAAGCACCCGCTTGACTTTTCCGCCGCGCTCATTGTGAAACAGCAATTTGGCCAACTGTTGGGTAATGGTTGAACCGCCACCCTTTGATTGGCCAGTGGCAATGCCTTTCACCACCCGTGCCAAGGCTTCAGCATCAATTCCCGAATGTTCGTAAAAGCGTTCGTCTTCGGTCGAAATCAACGCTTTCAGCAAATGAGGAGGGAAATCCTTGAAATTTACATTGGTTCTGTTTTCTACGTAATACTTACCCAAAACTTCCCCATCCGAGGAATAGATAATGCTAGCCAAATTGAACCGTGGGTCTTCCAGTTCATCAAAACTCGGCAGGCCCCCAAAAAGGCCCAAAGAGGCCAGGCCCAATATCAAATAAAATGCGATTAAGGGGCTTAATATCAAGGCCCAAACCCATTTTACCCAAACAAAACCCGAGAAAAAAGATTTATTTTTCATGTAGGTTCGATTTTTCCAAACGCAATCCGGCATCGAAAATCAAAGGTAGGGTTTGATTTGGGCTGCGCATGCGTTGTTCCAGCCGAAATCGATACTGTCCTTTTTCAGGGAATTTGATGTCCTTTCGGTATAAAAATTCTACGTCGCAAAGGTCGCCCATGCAAGAACCCAAAGGTTTTCCGGCGGCATCAAACAAATACAAAGTCAAGGTGTCGGTAATGCTCTTTTTACTGGGAAAGTCTGTGTGCAGGTGAATGTACAAATTTTGATACGGATATTCGGGCGCATGCCTAAACATGACTTGCATGTTAAATACCTGCCCGGTATCTTCGATTTCGACCAAAAATTCAGGCTGCAAGGCGGCATTCCAGCCCGTTTCGGGCAGGCTTTGGTATTCAGAAAAATACCGCTGTGGGTCGCAAGACCAGAGTCCTACCGCCAGCAAAAGGACAACAAGCAAATTAGCTTTTGGGCGCATTCTGAACGGGATTTTGTTGTTGAATGGGACGACGCCGGCCCATTTTACGGCTCGGTTTGCGCTTTTTCCGCTGCCCATCAAATCGATCTAGGGCCCCCTCTTCAATTACATTTGAAAAGGTCGGCAGGGCTTCGTCTTCTTTTGGTTTTACCCATGCCCACTCTTCTAAATTATCGGGCAGCTCGCCCTTCTTATTCATCTCAATAATTTCTTGAACCCGTTGCACCGGTATTGCTAAAAACACATCGGGGCGTTCCGAATACGAGTAAAAAATAATCTTTCTAAAAATATCGGTCTTTTGATGGAAGGCAATCCCCTGTTTGGTTTTCAGTTTAAGGTTGTTGGAGGGAAACTCTTTAAGCGCATCCATGTAACTATCCAGCTCATAATTGAGGCAGCACTTCAGCTTTCCGCATTGACCTGCCAATTTTTGTGGATTGATGGACAGCTGCTGGTATCGAGCGGCTCCCGTTGACACGGTTCTAAAATCACGCAGCCAAGATGAGCAGCACAATTCCCTGCCACATACCCCTATTCCACCGATTCGGGCGGCTTCTTGACGCAAGCCAATTTGCCGCATTTCAATTTTCAAGCGAAAATCCCGAGCCAGTATTTTTATCAATTCCCGAAAATCAATCCGTTCATCGGCCGTGTAATAAAATACCGCCTTGCTTCCATCGCCCTGGCATTCTACGTCCGATATTTTCATTTTAAGTTTCAGAAGGGCTGCGGCTTCCCTGGCCTTTAAGCGCAAACCGTCCTCTTTCCCCATCGCTTCTTTCCAGCGGTCCACATCGGTATGGCTAGCCTTTCGAAACACCTTTTTTAAGCCTTCTTCGCTTTGTTTTAGGCGCTGAAGTTGCATTTTAACCAGTGGGCCACTCAAAGAAACCACACCGATGTCGTGCCCTGAGGAGCCTTCCACGGCCACCACATCGCCTTGCACCAACTGAATGCCATCGCTGTTCAAAAAAAACTCCTTTCGAGTATGCTTGAATCGAACTTCAACCACCGGAGCCTGCGCTCCCGCCAAATGTTCCATGTTTGCCAGCCAGTCAAACACATTCAACTTACTGCAACCCCCTGTACCGCAAGCACCGTTGTTTTTACACCCCTGAGGCAACTGCCCGTTTTCCTTCGTACCGCAACTCGAACAACCCATGGTTTATTTTTTAATTTAAAATTACTGATTTCCTAGCTTAAAGGAACGATAAATATCAATGGTTACTCCAATAAATTCCGTTTTTTGGTGGGCATTCCCCGCAATTCCTTGAAGTCCATTTTCTAGGGCTTGCATAATGGATTCGGCCACCGCTGCATTCACACTGCCCGAAAATCTTTCGAGCCAACTGCGTTCCAATTCTGTGATTCGAGACAGGCTGTTGGAGGTTTTAAACACCAGAGCCTCCCGTATCAAATACAGCCCATACTGAAAAAAACTAATTTGCTGGGTTCGCCCCCATTTTTGAAACACTTCGGCCAATTCAATGGATTCATGAAATGCCGCCATGTAAGCACCCCGCATCCAGTCCCGAAAAAACGGAAAAAATACGGCCAACTGCTCCTGAACATTCCCCAAACTTAAAGCATAATCCACATCTCCATCGGCCATATTCACCAACTCCCGCACCCGTTCTAGCTCTAGCCCCATGTTGTTTCCAAGGTAGGCCGCCAAATCGAAATCGTTTACTTTCGGAAATGCAATCGTTTGAAGCCGAGACAACAAGGTGGGCATCAATTTGCCTTCTTCTTCGCTCACCAAAATAAAAACCGTGCTGGGCGGCGGCTCTTCTATCGATTTTAACAAGCGGTTGGCCATGCCGTGGGTAATCAATTCAGGGTACCACAACAGCATAAATTGCAGCTTCCCTTCGTATGGCTTTTGGCTCATTTCGGTCAAAATCGCTTTGGTTGTGGCCGAATTAATGGCAGGCCGTTTGCTTTCGCCCGAATTAAATTCATGCCAGCTTTCTACCGATCCGTAGGGAGTTTTCAGTAAAAAAGCCCTAAAATCTTCCAAATGATTTTGGGCCACGTCTTTATCGTCTTTGGCCGCAAAAGGAAAGGCAAAATGCAAATCGGGATGGGAAAATTTACCCACTTTTTTACAGCCGGCACAGGCACCACATGAGTCTTGAGGACTGGGCTGTTCGCAAAGCAAATACTGAATATAGGCCAAGGCCATAGGCAGCGTACCATGCCCATGCTTTCCAGAAAACAGCTGGGCATGCGGTATTCTTCCCTGTTGGGCCGACCGAACCAACAGGTGCTTAATTTGAGATTGCCCGGCTACATCCTGAAATTGCATACTCAAAGGTAATGGATTCGAATGGGAATTTGGGCGCCATTTCGGGTCTTCACCTGTACCTCATTTGTACAGCCTTGCCCCGGTATGGCGGTGCGTGGGGCTCCCCCTGGTCGCCTCCGCCCGCCACCGTGGCTGGGCTGTACTGCAATCGGTGCCGGTTCAGCCCCGGGCGCGGGCCCCCTTACTTTTCGGTGCCCTGCGCATCTGTAAATCGGTATTCCAGCATTCCTAAAGTAGTTCTAGGTTCCAAGCGGTGTTGACGCCCATAGGCCTTCTTCCACTTTTTCCAAACCGAGGTAAACAGTCCTTTGTTTAGATATGCTTCAACGTAGGGATGCACCAACAGGGTTAGGGCTTCCTTCGGATGTTTTTCGATTTTCCGAGAAAAGGCAATGGCAATTTCATCGGTCAAATTCACGCTGGCCGTTACCTTTCCACTTCCTTGACAAGAAGGACAGGCCTCGGCTGTTTCAATGTTGATTTGTGGCCGAACCCGCTCGCGTGTAATTTGAATCAATCCAATCTTCGAGGGGGGCAAAATGTTGTGCTTGGCCTTATCGTCCTTCATGGCATCGCGCATGCGCTGAAACAGGATTTTGCGGTTTTCGGCCTTATACAAGTCAATAAAGTCAACCACAATGATTCCGCCCATGTCTCTAAGCCGCAATTGCCGAGCAATTTCATCGGCCGCTTCTAGGTTTACAGCCAAGGCCGATTCTTCTTGGGTGGTTGCCGAGCGAACAGAGTTGCCCGAATTAACGTCGATGACGTGCAGGGCTTCGGTGTGCTCTATAATTAAATAGGCACCTGAACTCATGGGTACGTTCCGCCCAAACAAGGTTCGAATCTGCCTGTTTATCCCGTAATGTTCAAAAATAGGCAATCGACCTTTGAACAAGCGAACCACCTTTTCCCGGTCGGGAAAATTAATCCGCATGTATTCCCGAATTTGGTTTACATACGATTCGTCGTTCACCACAATGGAGTCGAACGTAAAGTTTTTGTTTTCCAAATCACGCAACAATGTGGTGGCTCGGCTCAACTCCCCCAATACTTTGGTGGGTGTTTTTGCAGGCTGAATTTTTTCAAACGCTTCGTCCCACCGGGCCATCAAATCTTTTAGATCTTTTTCAAGGTCCTCGGTGGTTTGATTCTCGGCGGCAGTCCGAATAATAATCCCAAAATTCGAAGGCTGAAGCGCCTCCATTAGGGTTTTTAATCGTTCGCGTTCTTTGTTCTCTCGAATTTTACTCGAGATCGAAATTTTATCGGCAAAAGGGACCAGAACCATGTAGCGTCCGGGGAGCGACAATTCGCAACTAAGCCGGGGGCCTTTTTGGGAAATGGGTTCTTTTATAACTTTTACCAGAATGGTTTGACCTGCTTTGAGTACATCGCTCATTTTCCCTTCCTTTCGAATGGGAGGTGCGAATTTAAAGTACCTCAAACTGGCGGTTTTTAAGCGCCCGCTAATGGTTTCTTTTACAAACTTATTAAGCGACTGAATTTCGGGGCCTAAATCTAAGTAATGAAGAAAGGCGTCTTTCTCATAACCTAAATCGACAAATGCGGCGTTTAACGTGGGCTGAATGCGGCTTACCTTGGCTAGGTAATAGTCGCCCACGTTGAATGCGTAGTCGCTCTTTTCTTTCGTGAGTTCGGTTAACTCACGACTTTTAAGCAGAGCAATAGAAACTTCATCGGGCGCAACGTTTATAATTAAATCGTTGCTCATATATCTATGTATTAAAAGGCCGAATTACTGGAACCCGGCCCAATCCCGAATTATTTTTTCTTTTTATGGCGGTTCTTTCTAAGACGTTTTTTCCGCTTGTGCGTGTTCATCTTATGTCGTTTGCGTTTTTTTCCACTAGGCATAATGCTATCGTATTTAGTTATTTTTTTGTTCCTATTTCTACAAGCCAGGCATCGAAACTACTTCTGGCCATTCCAGAGGGCAAACGCGCTCTGTACCGTCCAAAGTACACCTTTGCACTGTCTTGGTTTCCTGCTTTTAGCCAGGTGTCTCCCAACAGGAAATACACCTCGCTTCGGCTGCTGTCTATGCTCAACACTTGCTGAAAGCGTTCAACAGCTTTTGGAAACTGGGACGAAAGTACGGAAAAATGACCTAAACGTAAAATGGTTTCTACATCATTGGGGTATTCTTCCAAAATTTCGGTCAGCATTCCAATGCCTTCCATCGGAGCTCCAGCTCCTTCAACCAATGCGGTTCCTAGTCCCCGACGGGCTTCCAGCAATTGGGGCGCTGTTTTTAAAACCTGCCGAAATAATCCTGCGGCTTCAACGGCGGCCCAACTTTTATCCTCTTCTGTCATAACAGAAACCACAGTTAAAAAGCGCTGTGCGGCATCCAACAAATCGCTTTCCTTGTGGGTTTCCTCGGCCTTTTTCTTTGCAAATATAGCTGCAACGGCAGGGTTTATTTGGCCCCAGTACCGAATGAGCGTATCGGCAGCTGCCGTTCGGTTGGCCTCTGAAGATTGGTGCCAAGCCAATTCCAAGCGCTGCGCCTCTACTTGCTGTTCTGGGCTTAAGCCGGCTTTCACCTCTTCAATTTGAACTTCCAAATCTGTGCTCATTTCTTTTGCTTGCAACTCCTGCAAATACCCCTCTGGATGGCGGGTAGGTAAGAGCCACAGGCCCAAGCCTATGAACAACAAAAGCAGTGCTATAAGCACTGCTTTTGTTTTTTCTGGAAGCGTTGAAAACATTGAAATTACTTCAGTGCCTTTTTCACCTGACCTTGAAACGATTTTGCCGGTTTAAAGGCGGGTATGTTGTGGGCAGGAATTACAATGGTTGAATTTTTAGAAATGTTGCGCCCCTTTTTCTCGGCCCGTTTTTTGATTATAAAACTTCCGAATCCACGCAAATAAACAGGGTCTCCCGCAATCAACGAATCTTTAACCGACTTCATAAAGGCCTCAACCGTTACCTGAACGGCTGCTTTTTCTACTCCGGTACTTTCTGCTATCTGATTCACAATTTCAGCTTTGGTCATGTTGTTATGTATTGGTTAGAGATAATAACTTAACAAAGTTAATCAGATTTCTAACCTTAAAAGTCTTAGCTTCACCATTTGAGCCCAGTTTATGCATAAAAGTTCTTAAAAAAATGGAAATTCATCAGAAATTAAAGTTCTGGTTTCAGAAAGAAGGCCGAGACTTGCCTTGGAGACATACCACAGACCCCTATTATATATGGCTTTCAGAGGTGATTCTTCAGCAAACCCGGGTTGAACAGGGTTTGCCTTATTACTGGAAATTCATCGAGCGGTTTCCGCATATCCAAGATTTAGCCCAGGCTTCTGAAGACGAGGTTTTTCGGCTATGGCAAGGTTTGGGGTATTATTCTCGGGCAAAATCGCTGCTAAAAACAGCCCAACGCATAGAAACCACCTTGCAGGGAATTTTTCCGCAATCCTATTCAGATTTATTGGCTCTGCCCGGCATTGGTCCTTATACTGCCGCAGCCATTGCCTCGTTCGCGTTCAACAAACCCCAGCCTGTGCTGGATGGAAATGTGCAGCGGGTGGTATCGCGCTGCATTCAATTAGAAGAGCCTGTTGAAAGTAAAAAGGGACGGTCGCAAATGCAGGAGTGGCTGAACCAAAGCATGAGCCACAAGGACCCAGCCACCTTTAACCAATCTATGATGGAATTGGGGGCCTTAATTTGCTTGCCCCGAAATCCACTTTGCTCCCGTTGCCCTATTCAAGAACATTGCCTGGCCTACCAAGCAGGCAGCCCTGAAAGGTATCCAATAAAAAAACCGAAGCCCGCGAAACAACAAATGTACCTTGCCTTTGCCCATGCTGAACACTCCAATAAATTGGTGATTCAAAAAAGAAAACCCCAAGGAATATGGGCAAACCTCTGGGAATTACCCTCGGTGGTTACCCAAAAAACACCGGCGATTTCAGATGTGGAACTTTTATTCCCCGGCGTTTCTGACAAACCTTACCTTCAGGTAGAACTACCATATCACTTGCTTTCACACCGAGAAATACGGGCCAGCGTATTTATTTTTCCCTATGAAGGCCCATTAAACTCAGAACAAAAATGGATTTCTAAATTTGAACTTGATGCCTATGGGTTCCCTCGGATTCTGACCCGTTATTTTGAATCTATGCCCGATTAAGTTAGGGACTGCTGTTGGTTTTCGCCTTTAGAATTCGGTACCGAACCCGAGCGGTTTGATTGTGCAAACTGCCAGGGTGGTCTATCAGCAAGGTCCGATACGCCTCCATTGCCTTTTCAGGTTGCCCCAGTTGGTTTTCATACAGGCGCCCCATGGCCAAATACGCATCGTCCACCAATAAATTTGAAGAATCATTTTTTATTAAAAGCCTAAGCACTTCAATGGCCGATTCTACAGCAGCCTGCCGCTCCAACAATTGAAAACGAATCCAAAGGGATGCGGTTAAAATGGGGCCGAATTTTAACTCCAGTTGAATTGAATCCAAAATCAAGGCGGCTAAGGCGTCGTTGCGGGAATAGAAAGCCCATTCGGCACGGGCATATCGGGCCAAATCGGTTGTATTGGAATCCTCGCCCATCAAATCGTTTATCAATAAGGACAATCCTAGGGCGTCGTTTGCAATGTGTTTGGTGGTGCTGGCTTTCAGAACTTTTGCCTGAGTTTGGGCCCAG
This sequence comes from uncultured Flavobacteriales bacterium, assembly GCA_903837495.1. Lineage (GTDB taxonomy): Bacteria > Bacteroidota > Bacteroidia > CAIKAF01 > CAIKAF01 > CAIKAF01. The sequence continues at coordinate 44,048 of CAILUT010000015.1, forward strand.
GTAAATTCGCCGCGAAAAAAGGAAAGCCGGGTATTCCCCCATTTGGCTTCGTGTCCTTCTAGGGAATTAGGCAGCGATTTCTCGACCTGACCATAGAGCAAACTAGGCTCCCAAAGATCCCCGGTGGCAATCAGAATATCGGCTAGGGTGATTTTAGCTTGGGCCTCTTCCATAGTACCGCTGCGCAGTTCGCTCATGATGCCCGTCAAATAAACGACAGCATCCTCTTTTCTACCTAGGTCAAAGGCCAACAACCGCGTATATCGAAGCATGGTCTGAACAAAATTAGGACCCAAAGGCAGGACTTTCAATACAGACTCATAGGCGGTTTGCAGTTGCTCAAGTTGCAGGCCCAACAACCGCCCCTCCCAACGAAGCCAATCTTCCATATTCTGGACTTCGGCCATTTTTGCCTCCAGGTAATAGGGGGAGAATTCGCCGAGCCCACCCACATACAAAAAGCAGCGGTTTGCCATATCGTAGGCTTGCTGCTCCCGGCATATTGTTCCCAAATCGAGCAGAATCCGACCCTCGGCCCTAGACCGTTGGTCAATGGATTTGGCATGAACAAAAGCCTGAGAAAAATTGGTTTCTTGAATAAAAACCCACATTAAAAGCGAGGCCAGCTCCAATTCTTCTGGATTTTTCTGAATTTCAGAAATAAAGGCTTGTTTGATTGCCAAATTAATGGGCGATTCAGGGTCTTCCGAAAGCAGATTCACCAACCTAGATTTAATTCCTTCATAATATCCTGGCGACAAATACAGCAATTGAATCAATTGGTTGGAAGCCTGAAGGGGCTTATTGTCTGCCACATACAAATCGACCAATTTGTTCAATGCATCGGCCCGGTTTGGAGAACGTCTTACCCAGTCTTCCAATGCCTGTATAGCCTGGGCAAGATGGCCCTTTGCGGCTAAGGCGTTGGCTAACTCTTCGGTATCTCTGAATTGAGTTGAGGGGTTTTTAGACCAAGATTTCAAGGCTTTTTCGGCCAATTTGGATTCGCCAAAGCGCAGTTGAACATCTACATAGGCAGCAAGAACGCTTGGCACAGACGGCCACTTCCTAAAATGCTTTTCGGCCAAGGTTTTTGCCTGATCGGTGGACTCTAAGGCTGCGTAAATTTGCAAAAGGCTTAGAAAGAAAGTGTGTTTATCGGGGCGTTGCTGATAAAATCGTTCATAAAAAGCCAAGGCTTTTTGGAATTCGCCTTGTTCCAGGTATTGTTTCGCAACGTTTTGCTCTTGCTCGGTTTGGGCCGTCAACAGAGAAACAGAAAAAACCCAGAAAAAAAGAAGGGCGAAAATCTGCTTTGGCAGATAAAAGGGGGTTTTCGGTTTGGGACTGCCCTTTCCTGAGGCTGGGTTTCCTGAATCTGAGTTCATAAAGAAGAAACGCATACGTTCCATCTTTATTTTAAGAAATCGAAGCCGGCATAGGGCCGAAGCACATCGGGAATACGGACTCCTTCCTGGGTTTGATGGTGTTCAAGCAAAGCGGCTAAAATTCGGGGAAGGGCCAAGGCGCTTCCATTTAGGGTATGTGCCAACTGAGGTTTTCCCTCGGTTCGGTAGCGCAATTTGAGGCGGTTTGCCTGAAAGGCTTCGAAATTGGAAACGCTACTGACTTCCAGCCAGCGCTGTTGGGCCCCGGAATACACCTCAAAATCATAGGTAAGTGCAGCGGCAAAGCCCATATCGCCGCCGCAGAGTTTAAGCAATCGATAAGGCAAATCCAGCGATTTAATTAGGGCTTCTACATGAAGCACCATTTCTTCGAGGGCGGAGTAGGAATGCTCAGGGCGGCAAATTTGCACAATTTCCACCTTATCAAATTGATGCAATCGGTTTAGGCCTCGAACGTCTTTGCCGTACGAACCAGCTTCGCGGCGAAAGCATGGGGAATAAGCCGTGCATTTTAGGGGCAGCGCGGACTCCTCGAGAATGGTGTCGCGAAACAGATTGGTTACCGGAACTTCCGCGGTGGGAATCAAATAGAAATCGTCGGCAGTGGCGTGGTACATTTGACCTTCCTTATCGGGAAGTTGCCCTGTGCCAAAACCAGAATCTTCATTCACCAAAAAAGGCACCTGAACTTCGGTATATCCTTTTTGGGTATTGAAATCAAGAAAATATTGAATAAGGGCACGTTGAAGCCGAGCGGCCTTTCCCCAATAAACGGGAAATCCAGCTCCTGTTACTTTTACACCCGCTTCAAAATCAATCCAATTTTTCCGAGCCACCAAATCCCAGTGGGGTTCGGCTTCTGCCCATATTTGATGGAGTGAATCGACGCTGCGCACCAAGCTATTCCCTGAAGCATCTTTGCCTTCGGGTACGGAAGCATGGGGGGCATTGGGGAGGCTTAACAGCACGGATTTGATTTCGGCCTCCATGGCCTCTTCTTCCTGAGATAGGATTGGGATTTCGGATTTCAGGCTGCCGGTCCTTTGTTTTGCTTCTGCGGCAAGTTCAGCAGCGCCTTCGCGGATGTATTGGCCTATGTGTTTAGACAAGGCATTGAGTTCGGCTTGTTTTTGTTCTTTTAGCTGCAGCAGGTCCCTATGCTTTCTATCTAGATTCAGGATGTGCTCCACAATCGATTCGGCGGGTATGCCGCGTTTTTTAAGCCGTTGAATCCAAAGTTCGGGAGCTTCCCGCAGGTCAGCCAAGCGTAACATAGCAGTAATTTTTACAAAAGTAGTGAAGCTTAACCATTAACGGCTAAAAAAAAACAGCTTCCCTGGGGAAGCTGTTCAATTAAGATGGAATGCTCCGGATTACTCGTTGGGAATAACGGAGACATACGATTTATTGTCGCGGCGTTTGCGAAAAGCAACGGTGCCGTTCACCAAGGCAAAAAGCGTATGGTCTTTACCAAGACCCACGTTTAAACCTGGATTGTGGCGGGTGCCACGCTGACGCACTAGAATGTTGCCAGCCACTGCAGATTGGCCGCCAAAAATTTTAACGCCAAGGCGTTTGCTTTCGGATTCACGACCGTTTTTGGAACTTCCTACACCTTTCTTGTGTGCCATAACTGAAACTTATTTCGATTAAAGACGAATTCCGGCTACTTTAACTTTGGTAAAGGCCTGCCGGTGGCCGTTCAATTTTTGATACCCCTTGCGGCGCTTTTTCTTAAAAACAAGCACCTTATCTCCTTTAACATGCGAAACGACTTGCAATGAAACGGAAGCTCCTGCAATGCAGGGGGCTCCAATTTGAACGGATCCGTTTTGGTCCACCAACAACACATCGCTCACTTCAATGGTTTCGCCTTCTTCGGCCGCCAATCGGTGCACAAAAATTTCTTGGTTTTCTTCAACTTTAAATTGTTGACCAGCTATTTTCACAATCGCATACATACGCTTTCTAATATAAGGGAACGCAAAGGTATTTTTTTTGAACATCAAAACCAAACAATTCCCTCTGCTAATTTAAGTTTGCGGTAATTTCAAACTCAATTCTGTTGTTTAAGGCTCTATACTGTGCTTGCAGGTTGGCCGATTGAAGGTCCAGCAGCAGGCTTTCGGGGTACAAAGGGTGCATGTTTCCGCCTTTAGCGCATCGAAGGCGTTTTGAATTCACTTTTCGTTTTGCAATGTAGTTGGCGATGGATTTGGCCTGAGTTCGGCTTAGTTTTAGCGTTGATGCAGGGGTGTCGTTTGAAAAATAAACCGAAATGCGCAGATGTATGTTTGGGTTGAGCCGAAGGAAATCGGCCAGGGAATCCAGAATCGGAACAGATTCGGTGGTGAAAGTTCGGCCGTTATCTGAGAAGGGAAGGTTTCTTACACGAAAAGAAAGGCCTTTGCTAAGTAGGACCCCAGACAAATTCCAAGTGGAGGTAGCGATTTCGTTGGACAAAGAATCAATCCGTTCCAATGGACTGCGCGTAGATTGAGCTGAGAGCGGCAAAACAGAAGGCAGCAAGCAAAGAAAGGCAAAGAGGAATTTCATTGGCCGTGCGATTTAAACGGGCGAAGTGAGCTGTACTGGATTCGAACCAGTGACCTCTACCCTGTCAAGGTAGCGCTCTAAACCAGCTGAGCTAACAGCCCAAATTGATTCTATTCAGGTGAATTGAATTGGGCTAGGCAAAGGTATCGAATTATTCCGAAATTGTAAATTTCACCCTGCATTCAAAGCTCAAATGCCTAGACTCAAATCAAAGCTGTCGGACTAAATAATAGAGCAGGCAAAGGCATTGCAGGGGGGGGGGTACACTGTAAAATCAGAAAAGAACCCTGCGGACATAGCCAAAACGCGTTTGTTAAAAGCCGCTAATTTTTTGGACAATCCACTCAAAAAACGTATTTTTAAGCCAAAATAATGAATTGCAACGCAATCATTTCGTGTATTTAGATTGAAAACCAACTCTTGCATTATGTTGAACAGGCTACCTTTAATGTTGATTCTTGTTTTTTTGTCGCTAAACATAAAAGCCCAGTTAAACCAGGATTGTCCGAATGCGAATTTTGCCATGGGCGATTTCACCAACTGGGGCGGCTACACAGGAACATGCTGTCCGATTAATGTACCAAACGTAGGCATTGTAGCGGGTCAGCACACCATTATGACTCCTGGAACGGATCCGATTGTTCCTGCATTGCAAAGGGTTCCCAATGGCTTTACTCAATCGGCTCGGCTGGGCAATTCCAGCACAGGAGCTCAGGCAGAAGCCTTGGAATACAGCTTAAACGTGACGGCTCAAAACTCCCTTTTCATTTATGAGTTTGCCGTGGTACTGGAAGATCCTGGACACTCGGCAAGCCAACAACCTCGGTTTGAGCTTCAGGTTATTGACCCCTTTGGACAGGTTATTCCTTGCACCTATTATCAAGTTGCCGCGGGCAACGGCATTCCTGGCTTTCAATCGTATCCGGGTGGAGTTTGGAGAAACTGGGCTCGGGTTGGGGTAAGTTTAGCCAATTACATAGGGCAAACGGTAACCATACAAGCAAAAACGGGAGATTGCTCATTGGGTGGGCACTATGGGTATGGATATTTGGTTGCAGATTGTGCTCCCTTGCAAATTGACATTCGGTATTGCCAAGGCGATACCAATGCGGTGCTGGTAGCGCCTCCCGGCTTTTCCTCATACCAATGGAGCAATGGAGTAACGGGGAACACTGTTGTAATCAACAATCCCCAATCTGGACAATCCCTAAACTGCGTAATTACCTCGGCCTCAGGCTGTACCGCTACTTTAACAGCGGTGGTCAACCCAATTACCGCCTTTGCGGGTTTTGGCAATGTTTTTCTTTGCGGAGACATGGCCTTGATGAGCGACACCTCGTATGCCCTGAATGGCAATATAACCAAATGGGCCTGGGATTATGGAGATGGAACTCCTTCGTTTCAAGACAGTGCACAAAATCCCTCCCACTTGTTTCCCGGGCCGGGCATATACAACGTAACTCAAATCGCCATATCTAGTGCCGGTTGTAGAGATACGATTACCCTTCCTGTATCGGTTTTTCCCCGGCCTGAGTCCAATCTAATTTTACCTGACCCCTGCGGATTAACACAGCAATTTACAAGTTTGGCCACCATTGATAGTTTGGGGTCAAATGGCAACTGGTCTGCGAATACCATCGTATCTCATGCTTGGAACTTCCTTGATACAACAGGGTTTCAAGTGGGAGCCTCGGTAGATACCAACCCGGTGTTCACCTTTCCTCAACCCGGATATTACGACATCCAACTGGTTGTAGCCGATTCCCTTGGCTGCACCGACACCATAACTATTCCCTATTTAATTGTAGGAACACCCATAGCAGATTTTACCTTTTCTGAATTTTGCGAGGGATTGATTACTCCCTTCGCCGACACCTCTTTTGCGGACGGAGACACCATTACTTCGCGCCTATGGAATTTGGGCGATGGAACTCAGGTGACCGATGATACATTGTTTTCACACATGTACGCCAACCCAGGCACATACAATGCGCAGTTGATTATTTTGACGGCCAACAACTGCCCCGATACGGTCAATTATCCCGTTACCGTATTTCCAAATCCCGTTGCCAACTTTGCGGTTGATTCAGCCTGCTCGGGCGATGCAACCAATTTCATCAATTTAAGTATGGTTTTAAACCCCGATTCGGTTGTTGGAAGTGCATGGGTGTTTAATACCGGAGTTGGCAGCAGCAGCCAAACAAATCCTGCACAGGTGTTCCCCGGATGGGGCCCTTACACAGCAACCCTTGCTGTAGTAACCAACAACGGTTGTGTTGATACCATTACGCTTCCGGTTCAAGTTAATCCAAGGCCGGTCATTGATTTCACTGCCGACCCCTTGGAAGGTTGCCAACCCTTAACGGTAGATATGCTGAACACAACGTATGTTCCTGGGCCTGACACGGTATCGGTTTGGAACTGGGCGATGGGCGACGGCGGCACCACCACCGGTGTTTTGCCAACCTACACCTACATGTTGGACGGAACGTTTTCGGTTACCCTAACGGCCATCACCAACCGAGGCTGCGATACCACTGTAACCATCAACAACTTAATTACGGTTCACCCCAAACCAAACGCAGATTACGCTTGGGCAAACAATTCTGACTTCTGCTTTAAAGAAAGCTTGTTTACCGACAACCAATCTACGGTCAATGCCCCTTCCAGCATTACCGACTACAACTGGATTATCACCTCTCCGTCGAGCATCCTGTACACCGACAGCAACGAGAATTTCAACACCGTATTTCCTGAAGTAGGTTCGTACGATGTGGTTCTTTATATTGCCACCGACCAAGGCTGCTTAGATACCACCGTTGGAACTTTCAAGGTGTTGGAACTCCCCATCGCTGATTTTGAATCGGAGCCCTATTGCTATTGGATTAATTTGTTTACCGATCAAACCACCCAAGGAGAACAACCCTACAATTACCAATGGAATATTGATCAGACTCCTGGGGCCGACTACTTCGTGGCCAATTTTGAACATTTTTACGCCGACAGCACCGAAGGCAATATTCCAGTGGTATTGAGCATTACCGATGCTTTTGGTTGCCGCCACGACACCTTAAAGGTGATTGAAGTTAAAGGTTCACCCGCGGATTTTGATTTCCCGAATGTATTGGTGCTGCAACCAGAAACCGTGGGCAACGATCAAGTACAAATCGAAGACCTCTCGGTCGAGTTCAACATTTGTGTTGATTATGAATTGTTTGTGTACAACCGTTGGGGTACGTTGGTATTCAAAACCCAAAACACGACGGTTCAAGAGGGCGGCATTCCCGATGTAGATTGTGTGGCATGTTTCCGTGGTTTGCACCAAGACGGCACCGAATTGACGACTGGTGTTTACCATTACATTTTGCGCAGCGAAAAACGCGACATCACAAAACAAGGCTTTATTAGCGTATTCAAGCGGTAATTGAAAAATATGCAAGCCTAAGGCTGGGAGGTAAACCGTTGAGGTTAGAACCTTCTGCCCTTAGGCTTGTTCATTTGGTGTATGGAAAGCCATAAAGACAAAGACGCAAATCAATTTGTAAATCCCATTGATCCGGATTCGGTAGCCGAAAATCCGGCCTTTTTACCTTATGCTCATACGGTGGGTGGAGCGGTAATTCGCCCCGAAGACAAAGGGAAACTGCAAGGCCGTTCGATTACGGCCATGGAGCAGCAGACCCAGCGTCAAATGCAACAGATATACGAGCAGATGGATTTGTTGGCCAAGCAAGCGAAAACCTTGCAATCGCGCGTAGAAATTTCGTATAAAATATACCTAGCGGGACTTTCGTTTGAGCCGGTGATTGGACAGGTGTATTATTTTTATCAAAGGGGCAACGGAAGCCACATGGTATCAATGATTTCGCCAGAGGAATGGGGCCGCAGCTTACAGAAGCCGGAATGTTTGGCCAAAATTCAACTTTTGGGCGACCACACCTGGGATGTACTGACAACCTATGCCGAAGGGTTGTAAGCCGATTGAGGAAGGAAGGGCTGTTTGGCAAAAAAAACAAAGCGATGCCCTTCAAGAATTGGGGGGTTGCGGCAGGGATTGAACCGGGTAGACCGCAAGGCCAAAGCCACTGGGCCCGCGCGGTGCGGAGGCGACCTTGGGAGCCCCCGCAAACCCGCTGGGCCCGTGGGCTTTGGCCGCGGACTACCGGAGAAAGCCCGTTTGCCGCCCCCAAAAAAAAGTACCTACCCTTTGCAATTAGTTGTACAAAAGCATGTCCAATTTCTATTACAAGCACTACCTTTGAACTATGCAAAACCAACCCAGCGATTCTGAGAATCAACTAAATATTGAGCTGCCCGAAGATGTGGCCGGCGGAATTTATGCCAATTTGGCCATTATTGCGCACTCGCCCAGCGAATTTGTGCTGGATTTTGTAAACGTAATGCCGGGCATGCCGAAAGGGAAAGTGCGCTCGCGCATCATTATGACTCCCGAGCATACCAAGCGTCTGCTGTCTGCGCTGCGCGAAAACATAGCCCGTTACGAGCAATCGTTTGGGGAGATTAAGAATCCGCAATCCGAGGGCAGCGAAGGAAACGCATTTCCCTTTCCGTTCGGCGGCCCACAAGGCATGGCCTAAGTCGATAAAAACCCGAAGAAAGCCGAAATAAACCCAACGAAATCGGCCGGTATTGTACGAACAAATGACCTAAAAAAGCAAACATGAAAACGACCGCTCTAAAGCAAAAACACCTGAATTTGGGTGCAAAAATGGTCTCTTTTGCCGGCTACGAAATGCCCCTTCAATACGCTGGGCTGCTGCCCGAACACCATGCGGTGCGCACCCAAGCGGGGATGTTTGACGTGTCGCACATGGGCGAATTTTATGTGTCGGGGCCGCAGGCTTTTGACCTGATTCAATTTGCAACCTCGAACGATGTTGGCAAATTGAGTCCCGGCAAAATTCAATATTCTTGCCTACCCAACGACGAAGGCGGAATTGTAGATGACCTGCTGGTATATCAGCTGGCGGAAGAACGGTACATGCTGGTGGTAAATGCCTCGAACATCGAAAAAGATTGGCAACGGCTCAGCAACCTAAATGCGGATTTTGGAGCCCACATGGAAAACAGATCAGACTCTATTTCATTGCTGGCTGTTCAGGGGCCTAAAGCTACGGAGCTGTTGCAAACGCTTACGGAGGTAAACTTAGCCGAGATTCCATATTACCACTTTAAAATAGGAAGCATGGCAGGCATTTCAGACGTGATCTTATCGAATACGGGTTATACCGGTGCGGGCGGATTTGAATTGTATGTGGCCAACGAAGACGCTGAAGCCTTGTGGGATGCGGTTATGGAGGCAGGACAGCCCTTTGGATTGCTGCCCGCTGGACTCGGTGCCCGCGATACGCTGCGCCTAGAAATGGGCTTTTGCTTGTACGGCAACGATATTGACGATACCACGAGTCCGCTGGAAGCAGGGTTGGGATGGATTACCAAACTGGACACCGACTTTGTAAATTCAGCCTACCTAAAAGAGCAAAAGTCCAAAGGGCTGAACCGAAAACTGGTGGGATTCACAATGCTGGACAGGGGCATACCGCGGCAAGGATACCGGATTGTAGATTTGAAGGGGAATGCCATTGGAGAGGTCCGAAGCGGCACCCAAAGTCCGTCCTTAGGAAAAGCCATAGGAATGGGATATGTACAAATGGAATATACGCAACTGGAATCCCAAATTTTTATCGAAATCAGAGGTAAATTGTTAGAGGCCAAGGTGGTAAAGGTTCCATTTAATTAAGGACTTTGGTTGCCGCAAAAATAAATATATGTTTGAGTCCGGACTTGTATCCGCGCTACGCTGACCGGCATGGAATTGTTGTTGTGGTTGACGTGTTTAGAGCTACAAGTGCCATTGCGGCGGGCTTGCATCACGGATTGGAATCTGTTAGACCCATAGCGGGTTTGGCGGCCTTTGAGCTGTATCCGAAAAACGAACGCCGCATTTGGGCCGCTGAACGGGGGGGGCAGTTGGTGGACGGATTTGATTTGGGAAATTCGCCTTTAGACATCATCGAAAGATCCGAAATGCTGAGCGGAAAAGAGTTGGTTTTATCGACAACCAATGGAACCCAAGCCATCGAGGCGGCGCAAAAAAACCAAGGATTGATAACGGGAAGTTATGTAAATATAACGGCGGTCGTAAATTACCTTATTCAACAGAAAAAATCCGTCTTGTTTATTTGTGCGGGGTGGAAAGGCCGAGTAAACCTTGAAGACAGTCTTTTTTGTGGAGATGCCGCTGAACGCTTGCTTAAACAGGGATTTGAATTGGACGAAGATGCAGATGCGGTATTGATGTGCCTTCAAATTGCTGAAAAAGCCCGACCGAACCGATTGGAGTATTTAGCGAACAGCTCGCATCGAAATCGACTAAAAAATCTGGACTTAGAAGCGGATATTGCCTATTGTTTGAGCGAAGATGTGGCCCCGGTGCTTCCTTTGTATCAATCCGATGGTAGGTTGGTGAAGGGCTAGCCGGATTGGGTCAATAAAAACGATACCCGCCGCTTAAATTCCCCGCGCCAATCTAGCACCAAAAACACACCATTCGTGCATTCGTGGATTTTTAGTGGGTAGTGGGTAGTGGGTAGTTCTTTGGTGCCATTCTCCTAAGCTGTCCGCTGCTTAAATTCCCCGCGCCAATCTAGCCTCAAAAACATCCCATTAGTGCATTCGTGGATTTTTAATGGGTAGTGGGTAGTGGGTAGTTGGTAGTTCTTTGGTGCCATTCTCCTAAGCTGCCCGCCGCTTAAATTCCCCGCGCCAATCTAGCCTCAAAAACATACCATTCGTGCATTCGTGGATTTTTAGTGGGTAGTGGGTAGTGGGTAGTGGGTAGTTCTTTGGTGCCATTCTCCTAAGCTGTCCGCTGCTTAAATTCCCCGCGCCAATCTAGCC
>CAILUT010000016.1 GCA_903837495.1 uncultured Flavobacteriales bacterium
CCTTGAAATAAACCTTAGAATACCTCTTGTTTTAACACAAATAAAAAAGGGTGACCTACTTGGTGCACCCTTTAAAAATCTTATGAAACCCTTGACAACACAGGGTAATCAACTCAGTACCCGTTCACGTCATTCTACGGTAGTGGGAATTTCTACAATTATACCGACAAAAGTACCTGATTTTACTGATATTCCCAATGTGAAGGGTTACTTTCTCACCATGGTAATACGTATTACCTCTTCAAACTTGTGGACATCACCTTACAACGATTACCAGCAAGAACTATTCAATATTATCTCATCCCAACATGAAAAAATGGGAAAAAACTTTCAGGAGATAAGTGATTGGTTGAACGAGAACCAGTATAAAACTCCAAGAGGTAAGGTGTTTACTCAATCACATTCGTGGTCTATATACACCAAGAAGAAAAGGAGTATTGAAAGGTTCTCCCGAGAGTTTGAACTAGAGGTATTGAATCCTGATTTGAATGTTATTAATTATGTGGTTGACCACTAACCATCTCAGACATCTTCTTTACACGTACTATTGTTGTTTTGGAACAAGGGATGATACTTGATATGTCATTGTAAGAATAACCCTTGTTCAAGTATGACAGTATCTTCTTGTTCTTATCAATTCAACGAGGCATTGCGGGCCGGATTGAGCAAGGTTGCCCGCAAGGTTGGCGGGGCCTGTCCCGCGAGGTGCGGAGGCGACCTTGGGAGCCCCCGCAAACCCGCTGGGCCAGCCCCCGCCAAACGCGGACTACCTGCGAAAGCCGGATTGCCCGCCCACCCAAAAAACACCTAATTCAAAGAAAAAAAAAGGGGGCCGAAGCCCCCTAATTAAATCTGTTGCGATTAATTCGATTTAATGACTTTATGAATAGACCGTTCTTCGTTGCGGTTTACCACATGGACAAAATAGGTTCCAGAAGCCACATTTATGAAGTGCTGATCCAAAGCAACGGTGTGGTTTCCTTGATTCATCATCACAAATGGAAGGCTGGCCAAATTGCGTCCCAACATGTCTTTGATTTCAATGGCATATTCCGAAGAAACAGGCAGGGCAAAATCTACCACTACGTTTGATTGGAATGGATTCGGATACACTGCAATGTGGGTTCCATTGGCAAAGGATGCCAATGAAGTACTGTTAATAACCACTTTGGTGGTAAAGGTGTCAGAACCACAAGAGTTGATTACAATCAACACAACATCGTAGGTTCCAGTGTTTGCATAGGTGTGAGAGGTGGTGGCTCCATTTCCGGTGTTTCCATCTCCAAAATTCCAATTGTAGGTAACTCCATACTGCGATATGCTGCCATCAAAGTTGTAGGTCAATTGGCCCACTTGCTGAAGGGTAACTGTGCCATTTGCTACTGGAACGTCGTTCACAACAACTTGCATGGTGTCGGAATCTGTACAGCCATTCACGGTTACAGTATAATACACATCGTAGTTTCCGCCGCCCGCTGCGGGGTCAAAGGTGTTGTTAATTACACCACCGGAACCGCTAAATACGCCGCCTACAGTTGTTGGGCTAAGGTTAACCGGATTGTCGGTAACGCAAAGGGGAGAAGTTACAGTAAAGCTTGGGTCTGGAGCGGGATTTACCAAGACATCTAAGGTGTCGGTATCAGAACACTGACCAGAGGTGGCTGTGTAGGTAACCAAAATTAGGCCTGGACCTGAAACTGCAGGATTGAACGTACCTGCCGATGGGCTCACAATACCAGAACCAGCCCAAGTTCCGCCTGATGGAGTCGCTGAAAGCGTAATAATTGGGCTATTATCGCAAACCGTGTTTTGGCTTGCAATTTGTACGTTGGGTGCAGCATTAATAACAATGCTGTTGGTAGAAGTGCTGGTGCAACCGTTGTTGTTGGCGGTATAAGTTATTTGGTATGTGCCAGGGGTTAATTGAGTTGGATTAAATGTTCCTTGGGTACCATTTACTACACCAGGACCAGTCCATGTTCCACCTGGCGTCGTTGCAGTAAATTGAACCAGGGCAGCGTTGTTACACACACTTGCAGGCGATGTAAAAGCGGCGTTTGGTAGAGCATTAACTACGACGGGAATAGTATCAATTTTAGTACAGTTGAAGTTGTTGCTTACCGAATAAATGGCATTGAAGGTTCCTACTCCGGAAACGCTTGGATTAAAGGCACCTGTGGACGGATTGGTGATACCAGGTCCGCTCCAAGTTCCACCAGCAGGAGTTACTGGAAGCAAAGCTCCTTGACCACCTTGGCAGAACAAGGGCATTGACCCAAAAGCAATAACGGGCGATGGATTCACTTGAATGCTGTTTGTCGCGGAATTGGTGCAACCGTTTTGAGTGATGGTGTAGGTTACTGGAATGGAACCTGAACCCGAGGTGCTGGGGTTGAACTGGCTGCCTGTTACTCCGCTTCCAGAAAAAGCTCCACCATTAACAACGGGTGTTAGGTTCGCAATAGCATTGTTGTCGCACAATACACTTGGGAAGGTGAAGTTGGCGTTGGGTAAGGTATTTACCGTGATGTTTTCGTTGTCGGTTGAAGTACAACCGTTGACCGTTACGGTGTAAGTAACTTGGAAAGTGCCTGTTCCAGAAACGTTGGGATTGAATGTTCCTGCCAACGCATTGGTAATTCCAGTTCCAGACCATGTTCCGCCAGGAGTAGCAGAGGTCAAATTGCTTGAATTGCCTCCTGCGCAAAGTATTCCAGGAGGGGTTATCGTAGCGTTTGGATTAGGGTTAACCGTAACCGTTACGGAGGCCGAGGTGTCAACACACACTCCGTTGCTGCCTATCAATTGGTAAATGCCTGAAGTGGAGGCGTAAATGGTGGAGGTGTTTTGTCCAACACCCGGAATTGGGTTTCCGTTTAGCAACCAGTTGTAACTTACATGGCTAAAGTTGGAAGACAAACCCACCGAGTCTCCTTGGCAAAGGGTTGTAGAAGACAAAGGAGTAATTCCGCTTGGAATGGTATTGATGGTTAGGGCGGTTGGGGTGTTGGTGAAATTTGCAACACTTGTGTTAACGTAGCTCAACTGGGGAGAAACGTTTGAGGTCACCGTAGAAGTGTTGGGCACCGTCCAACCTGATTGGGGATAGTTCGCCATTCCGGTAAATAAGGTGTCTGTTGTTCCATCAAAACCAATAGCCAGGGTTGCGGCATTGTTGCCGGCCAACCTTGCCACTTTGTGGTACCACTTGTTGTTCACATAGCAGGCAGGGGCATTGGCGTTGCTGGTTAAAAAACCATCGGTTGTCGGGTTGTTGTTGATAAAGCCAATTCCAAATTGGTGTGCAGAAGCGGTAGAAGGAGAAACCTCAATGGGACGATACCGAACGGTGCCTACAGGGCTACCCATAGGAAAAAGGTAGGCAGAAGTAGTGTTTGTAGCACGAACAAAGGCTCCGTTTAAGCCATTTGAAATATATCCGATGGAACGTGTCAATGAATTGGCTGCGGGGTTAGAAAGGAAAAGGGTGTCGTTCGTCAAAGCGACCTCTGAGCTATCGATCATTAGAAAATCTGTTACTCGAGTATTAACCGAAATGGTTTTTACCGACGCATTTTTCATAGAAAGCCGTGCAAAATGGGTAGAACCTGTACCCTGAATGGTTTGGGTGCTTCCTTCTAAAACAACCAATCCAGTATCGCCGGGGGTAAATACGGTATTGCCGGCATTGTTTTCCCAATCGCCAGTTAGCGTAATTGTTCCATCGCTGCTCACCTGACCACTCCCCTGATTCGTAAATCCGCCCTGAATATAAATGTGAGCACCAGCTTGAACGTGGACCGAGGCCCCATTGTAAAAAACTTGCTGAGCTGAGGAAAGGCTGGGAAGAAGACCTAGACTAAAAAACAAAATGAAACGGGAAAACGTAGCAGTATTCATAGGGTTGATTTTCGGAATGGATGGACGTTTGACGTTGTTGAATTTATAATGGTACTGAGCAAATTTACATTTTATTGTCCAATTTGAAACTCCATAATTTCAAAAGTGTAAATAATTTCTGTTTGGTCTTCCGTAAGAAGAGCGGCTTCGGCTGAAAATGAAGGTGTTTTCAGGGTTTCCCCGGGGTTTAATACACTTGGGAAAGGAATAGATTTAACCAAAATTTGATATTCCCCCAATCCTGCCGAACAGGTTGCCTTCCGAATTTTCCATTGTTTTCCTGCTGGAACCTGAAACGAGGTTCCCACAAATCCGCTCATGGTTTTCATTTCTGCCCCAGGTCCATTGCTGGCTTGAATGCCCATCTCAGAGGCGGGGGTATTCTTTAACTCGTTTTGTGCCTTTCGAATGCGCAGGTTCCAATTTTCTAAAACAGCCGGATCAATGCTCTCGCCCTTGGAAACGCGTTCGGTTATCCAAGATTGCAAACTGTCGATTTTGGCTTGCACCTCAGGATGTACGCCTTGGGCGCTCAAGGGGGCAAAAGCCATCATTAAAAGAAAGAAAATCAGTGGTTTTGGTAGCATATTGTTTGAAATCTTAGGGAATAATGTTGAACTCAATAATACTAGCTAAAATGGAGTTGGGTACCACGCCGGCGTTGATTGCTCCGGCGCATTCGTAATAGGTAACTCCCGATCCAGTCACATCATAAACATAATAGGGAGTATTTGACGATATGTTTGGACTCAATGTATTAACACAGGGTGTGGTGGAAATGGCAAGGGTTGTTCCAGCAGGAAGCCATAAGGGGCCACTGGCTGCCATATTTGATTTTGTACCATTGATAACCAGTACGTTGTTTGCTGTTGGGCAAAGTCTTTTTCTTAAATAGCGGACCGTGTTTGAGCCGCTGGTTGCTCCTGTACAGGGGTGGGGGTTTGTTATGCTCCAGTTTCCGGTAACGTCCGACGAATAGTTATCGTACCAAATTCCCCCGCTGGTTCCCTGGCTGGTGATTTTCCAAACTTTGTTCGCGGGTACCGTGAGCTGCCCAGAAGCCGAGGTTGCAATCAATACCTGATTGAATTGAAGACTGCCTTGGGAGTAAGCAGCCAAGCCCCCAAAAACCAAAAATAGAAGTGAAACGGCTTTTTTCATGGTTATGGTATTATATTGAATTCAAGAACAGAAATCATGCGCGTGTCAGCGGTTGAGAAGGGCAAGGAAACCACCGTGCCTGACGGTAGCCATAAGGGAAGGCGGAGCTGAAAACGGCCTTGTTCGCTGCTTATGCTGGGCATTAACAAATAAGATACTCCATTAATAGAAATGGATAGATAAGCGCTGCTTGAGGTACTTACCCCAGCGGTTTCAACTTTCCACACTTTATTCGCCGGTACAGTAAAGGTGGTATTGTTCGATGTAGCCGTTAAAAGCTTTACATCGTTAAACTGCAGACTCCCTTGTGCCCTCAGGCTTGCAAATAAAGAACCGAAAATTAGGACAAGCAGAAAAGGCCTCATGGTACGATGGTAAATTCAATGACAGAAACAGAAAGTACTCCCGTTGAGGCGGCCAGGGTGCTGCCGGCTTGCAACCACATTGGCCAAGCCATTTCCCAAACAAAGCCCGCTGCGTGGTAATATCCCCCGCCCGAGCGGCTGGATCGAACCGCAACCGACTGATTGTTTACAAGGATATAGGCATCGGAGTTCGAGTAGGTGCCAGATCCGGAACCCGAACTCACAATTCCAGAAAGCAGGGCATTGTAAAAGCACCCATTTAGTTTCCAAACCTTGTTTGCCGGTACAGTTTCAACTTGACTTACCGTCTTTACCTGGCTGAAAGCCAAGCTTTGAGCCGCAATCCTACCTTGTGAAAAGAGAACCACCGCGATAAAAACCCAAAAAAGACTGCTTTTCATAGGCTAAAGTTAGGGAAGAACATTGAATTCGATGCCCCAAAAGGCAGCATTTTTGTTGCTGCCCGAATTGGAAAAGCCTAAGGTGCTTCCGGCGGGCAACCATAAAGGAAAAATCAAATGAACATCAAAGCCTGCATAACCGGCGGCATGATTTGCAATAATGCCTAACTCTTTGTTGTTTAGCCAAAGGCGAACGCTGTTGCTTGAATTTCCTGAGGCGGAAGTTAGTTTCCACACTTTGCCCGCTGGCACCGTCCAACAACTGGTGCAAGAAGAGGCCGAAGATTCCAGCAACAAAGCCTGGTTAAACTGCAGGCTGCCTTGGGCATGCGCCAAGCCGAACCCAATCCAAACTGCGATGAGAGCAAAAAGGCTTTTCATGGGATTACATTAAATTCTAGGACAAAAAAGGTGATGGCCTGGTTGTTGGACATTCCGTTGTAGCCGAAGGTCGCTCCAGCAGGCAACCACATGGGAAATGGGTTTATATACCTTGGGTCGACACCCGCATAGCCCAAACCAGCTAAAAATCCCAACTGCCTGTTGTTCACAACATAATAAATGGTATTTCCACTATTGCAAGTAACCGATCCAATTTTCCAAACCTTCCCCGCAGGAACGGTCCAACACGTTGAACAGGTTCCTTGGCTGCCTTCCAACAGCCGAGCCTGGTTAAATTGAAGAGTCCCCTGACCGTTTATGTACAACGAAAGACAGAAAAAAGCGAGCAGGGTAATTCTTGTTTTCATAGGATTTAGGATTATGGAATCACATTAAACTCAATGCCCGTAAACGCAATGTTGCAGCTGGAGCACATTCCCGTAAACCCAAACGTAGCTCCGGCAGGCAGCCACAACGGAAACATTTGAACAGGGTATAAAATATTCGCACTGTTGTTGGAATTGTTCGCCAAATAGGAAAGCACTTTGTTGTTTATCACCATTTGAGGGTAACCACTGTTTGGCCCCCCAGCAACGGCAGTGATTTTCCATACTTTGTTCGCTGGAACGGTCCAGCACTGGTTGCAGTTTTGCTGGCTGTTCTCCAACAACAATACCTGATTAAACTGCAGGCTGCCTTGGGCCGATGCGGCCTTAGAAAAGAAGGGCAACAGGGCCCCAATGAATAAAAGGAAACGCATATTTAAGGAATTATATTAAACTCGATAACCGATAAAAACACGTTGGGTCCCACAGTTTGAACCGTGGCCCCCGCAGGCACCCAAATGGGCAAAATGTTGGGGTCGCTTTCGAAGTTCAATGGACTGAAATCGTAAGTCCCTTGGCCATTCGCACTGCAGGTATTGCTGTTGTTGTACATGGTTTGGGTCAGGAATTTTCGAAAAGATAAAATTTCGACGTTATTTAATCTAAACCCAGCCACCAATGTTTTTGACCACCAATTTGCCCCGTAAAGGGGAAGAACCTGCCTACACACCTCATCTTTTCCATAAATGGCTGTAATCTTCCATACTTTATTCGCCGGAACCGTTTGAAGTTGATCGGTGGCGATTATGGCCTGATTGTACTGCAAGCTCCCTTGGGCGTGTACCCCCTGAAAAAGGAAATGACCTACAAAAAGCGAAAAACAAAAGAAGGCTGTTTTCATTAGGGTACGATGTTGAATTCGATAACGGATATTTTATTGTTGCAGGGGCCTCCCGACAAGGTGGCTCCGGCCGGCAACCATACAGGGAGCGTGGTGGTCATAAAAAAATATTCCCAAGAACCATTCGTAAAGGCCGAGGCTAAATTCCCAACCTTGGTTAAGGTTCCATCTATGGATATGGCATAATTCCTTCGGGTATTGAAGGAGCAGCCCGTAGAGCCAGAAGTAACAAAGGGTGGGTCGTCGGCAGGAATAGGAAAAATGACCGATTCCACCTTCCAAACCTTGTTGGCAGGAACGGTTTGAGCCGTTGTTACCAGTTTTACCTGATTGAATTGCAGACTTCCCTGGCCTAGAGCCGTTAAGGGCATAATCAAGCATGCCCACAGTAGGTGTTTTGGCTTCATGGTATTAGATTAAATTCGATTCCGTAAAAGTGGATGTTCCGATTGGAGCCTATATTTTGAAACCCCAAGGTACTTCCTGCCGGCAACCAAATAGGGAATACGGGTTCGTGCCAACGCCCTGTTGCATATGAAGATGATGAATTGCTGAATGACCGCCCCAACAAATATCCGCCCTCTAGCCCATTTATGCTGATGGACCCTATGTTGTTGGAATTTGTACTGAAACCTGTGATTTTCCACACCTTATTTGCGGGAACCGTCCAACAGGTATTGCAAATATCTTGGTTTTGCGAACTGACCAATAGGGCCTGATTAAATTGAAGGCTTCCTTGGGCATTGGCTTGGTTTGAAAAACCAAATCCAATCAAGCTAAGGAGTGCAAAAAAGTACAGAATGGATTTCTTTGTCATCGCTTTTGTATTATTGATATGCCAGAATAACAATTCCACTGCCCCCTGCACCGCCAGGCCCTGAGGTGTCGCGGACTCCGCCGCCCCCTCCGCCTGTATTCGCTTGTCCGTTTTTGGGTGCCCCCGGATTTCCATTTCCAGTACCGCTGCCTCCGCCGCCAATACCTCCTGAAACCAAAAATCCTGAACTGTCGTTGCATCCCCCGCCCCCTCCGGCGTAATGCTTTGGACTGCCTGTAATGCTGCAACTAAAGCCTGGCCCTCCAACACCTCCAACGGCCGGAGTAGCATTCATTCCTGGTCCGGCAGCTCCACCGCCGCCCCCGCCTGCCCATTGGTTGGCCCAGCCATTTCCACCGGAATGGCCTTTGCCCACATTTTGATATTGTCCAAAACTGACTTGCTGGGTTGAAGTTCCTCCAGCTCCATTAAAATTGTTGGAATTCCCCGAACCTCCGCCTCCGCTTCCTCCAGGCCAGCCGTTGCCCCCATTGTTCACACTCATATTCCAATTCGATCCCCTTCCGCCACCGGTTGCCAACAGGGTGCCGAACGATGAATTGACCCCGTTTTGGGCCATATTGGGCTCACTAACAGCCCCAGCACCGCCCGCTCCAACCACCACGGTGTAGCTTTGTCCGGGGGTTACACCATACTTGGGTATATAAACCAGTCCACCCCCGCCACCACCGCCGCCAACTTGAAATCCACCACCCCCACCGCCGGCCACCACCAACAGTTCTACTCTGTCCACCCCTGCAGGGCAAATCCAAGTCTGACTGCCGGTATTGGCGAATTGAACCAAGGTCCGAATTTTAAAGCTATCTACGCTGCTGTAGGTTACTCCGATTGAATTTATGGCATAAGCCCGAATGTAGAACCAAATTCCATTGGGTAAATTGGGCAACAAGGCGGTAAAGGTGCCGATGCCTCCACCGCTCACCAAAACTACAGTATCGTTGATGTCGGGAAGGGGTAGGGCCGACAGGCAAAAACCACGTTGAGTAACATACGAACCGCCATCAAAGGTTACGTTCGCGGCGGCATTCCGTGAAAACCCGCTGCTGCCGAACAAGGAATCCAAACTGATTTGAGGAGCCTGTGGACATGGGCTATACCAACCGAAACCAGTCCGGTAAAATTCCAAACATTGTATGTCGGTATTGAAAATGGTTAAACCTGCTTTGGGGTTGGAAATTCCGTTCCGCTGAACGGTGTTCAAACGGGGCGGTAAAAAGCCCCGCAGGGTATCCCTTAACTCTAAAACAGCGGAAGAATCAGCAGTTTGCCCCGAATTTCCAATAAGTACACCCTGGGCAGATGCCTGAAAAAACCCGGCCAAAAGAACAATAAAAAGCAGTGGGGTTTTCATACTGGTTTTATGAATTCAAGATTGCTGGGCCCGATCGTGCTTGCTCTCATGGCTGAACCGTAAATTCCAAAACCGATAAATAATCGCCCGCACAGGTCGTTTTTAGCGTAGTTCCCGCCGGCAACCAAAAGGGAAATGGAATGTGATTTCCTTGGTAAAAAGAAGATATTCCGTTGCCAATCCAAGCCGTATTGTAGTACATGTATTGGTTGATGTAGAATGGACTTTGCCAGGCAGGGTTGCTGCAGCCTCCCCCATTGGTTTGGTTGGTTAAAGAAACATTGGCCTGCATATAACTTTCGACCTTCCACACTTTGTTGGCCGGAACGGTATCTAAGGTTGTTCCAACCAAAATCGCCCCGCTAAAACTCAGCGTGTTCTGGCCCTGAATCTGTTGTGAGCCGCAAAACGCATGCAGGACTAAAACCAAAAGAAGGGCTAGGCGCTTCATGGGACGATGTTGAATTCAATGGCGTTTATCCAGCGGTAATAGCTGCAAGTCAAAGCGTAAACGGTGGTGCCCGCAGGCAACCACAAATCGGCCGTTTCTACTTTATATTCGTAGTTGGAGCCATTTTTGTACACAACCCCAGCCCGTATCCATGCATTGCTTCCGTCCAAGGAAAAGTTGCATGCAAAATAATTGTCGGCACTGGTGCCGTAGCCCACCAGTTTCCATACTTTATTTGCAGGTACGGTTCCAAGTAAAACGTTGGAGTTGCTGCTGGTAGAAAGCACAATGGCTTGGTTAAATTGAAGGCTACCCTGGGCATTTAACTGCATCAAGGACCAACAAACAAGGCAAGAAAGACACAAAATTGCGTTGCGAATCATGGTACTACATTAAATTCAATAACACTGATGGAAAGAGTGCGGGTCGAAGTCTCTAAGGTGCTTCCAGCGGGCAACCAGATGGGCAATTTGCTGGGTTCGCCTTGAACCGAAACCAGGTGGGTTTGAGTTGAATTGGGACTCTGCCCAGTACTGTTCATCCAAAATCCCCCTCCGCAACAACCATTAAATCCTAAGCCCAGTCCGGCCGTATGGTATTCCTGCACGCAAACATCGCTCCCATTTACTTTTATAAATCGAGATAGGGTAGGGAAGTTGGTTCCCGAAGTCGGCAACCGATGCTCGCCCGATAAAACACTCTCTATCTTCCATACCTTATTCGCTGGAACGGTTTCTACGTTGCCAACCAACTTTATTTGGGAAAATTGCAGCGTCTGAGCCTTCAGGCCCAGCCCCCAACCAATAATGAGGAAGAGAAGGACCCCCAAAAAATCTGAGCATTTCATGGGATTATGTTGAATTCGATGACCGAAATTTCACCTACGTTGCTTCCCGCTGCCAACGTCGTTCCTGCCGGAATCCACAATGGAAAATTTCCCATATTGCCGGCATAAGAGGTACCCCAATACCCTGTTAAAAAGGAAGAGACACCCACGGGGCGGTTGTTCCCATTAACGACCAAATTATAAATATGTCCTTCTGTAACCCCAGAGCTTCCGGAATACCTTGAGAAGGTGGTCGGAAAAAAGCCTTCAATTTTCCAAACTTTATTGGCAGGTACCGTTTCGACGTTGGCAACCAATTTTACTTGAGAAAATTGCAGGGTCTGAGACTCCCCATTGAGGTATAGAGCGCAGAAAGCAAATACAAGAGCCCAGTTTTTCATTAGGGAACGATGTTGAATTCAATTACACTGACCTGGTTTAGGCAGGGACCGCCCGATAAGGTGGCCCCGGCCGGCAGCCACAAGGGCAATTCGGTGTAGGCGTGGATATAAGACAAGTTGCTGTAAGCGGCAGTATGCGTTCCCTGTCCGGTTTTTGTGGGTACCCCATTGATTTCAACCGACTTGGAATAATATGTAGAGGCGCCGCAGCTTTGAGATGCACTGGAACTTGCGGCAGTTTGATCGGCCGGAATAGTGTAAATCACACTTTCTACCTTCCAAACCTTGTTGGCCGGAACCGCCTGTTGGCTGGTAACCAATTTCACTTGGTTGAACTGCAAATTTCCTTGGGCCATGGCACTGAGTCCAATACCCAAAAACGAAAGAAGAATAAAGGTGTGTTTCATGGTACTACATTAAATTCGGTTACACTGATGGCATACAAATTGCTGCCAACAGCTAAGGTGGTTCCACTGGGCAACCAGATCGGACTGTCGCCGATGGAGCGTGAATCGGCGGCAACTCCCGACTGGGATCCGTTCCAAGTCCCTATCCATGCAGCACTTATCCAAAAAATAGTTTGTCCATTGATAAGAACAGTAAAGTGCCTTGTTGAACCCCATTGCGGCGTTCCCACATCCGTCAACCCCGCCGTGGGAAGCACGTTGTTGATTTTCCAAACCTTATTCGCGGGGACAGTTTCAACACTGCTGACCAACTTTACCTGAGAATAGGTCAGCGATTGGGCTTGAATACCTATCGGAAAGCCTAGTAAAAAAAGAAAGAAGAACAGAAGACTACGCATCAGGGAACGATATTAAATTCAATGATGGAAAAAAAGAGATTGCCGGCATTTACCTTTAGGGTGTTGCCGGCTTTCAACCAAAACGGACTAGGAAAATTCACCACCACCTGAGTAGTAAAGGTGTGGGTGGCAGGACAATTTGCAATCCCATTGCTGCATGGACTTCCAACTCCACAATAATGGCATCCATTGCTAGGATTCAACCCCACACCATTTAATTCAAACAAATGGCCAACATAAAAACAAGAACTCTCCCCACACCATCCACCCCCACAGGTGCTACCGCAGTGCGTTGAAACAGCCCCGCTAACAGTCATCTGCCCCGGGGCATTCACCGCATTCACTATTTTCCATGTTTTGTTTTGAGGAACCGTGTCCAATCCAACACTTTGATCCAGCACTATGGTTTGATTGTAGGTTAAAGATTGGGCTTGGGAATGCCCTAAGCCCAAAAAGGCAAAGAAAAAACCAAGCAGAGCATAAAATAGATATGTCGCAAAATGATCCCTCATGGCAAAACCGTAAATTCAATAACCGAAACTCGGAATACATTTTGACCCGCCGCCAATGTACTGCCCGCTGGCAACCAAATGGGCTGAACCAATTGATTGGACGTGCTTGACATACTCTGTACGCCTTGATTGTAAACATTTACCTGAGAGTTTGCTCCGGCAACAAAGACCTGAGAATTGTCAACGGCAATGGAAAAATTAATGGTTTGGTTTCCTGAAGCAACCAAGGAGCTTGAAGCCAAAATATTCTCCACCTTCCACACCTTCCCCGCTGGAACCGTTTGCGTATTCGACGATACCAACAAGACCTGACTAAACTGCAAAGTTTGACCCCAAGTCAATCCGCCAAGTGCAAAAGCCAACCAAACAAGTAGGGTTTTCATTTTATGGAATTATATTGAATTCAAGAATGCTCACCACCGGACTGTTGGGCACGGCCCCCGCCGTTACGTTTATAGGGCCACATAAGTAGGCCCCAGTATTGTTGTCGCGAACAGGGGTGTTGGCAGGAATAGAAAAGGAAACCGTATTGTAGCATGGATTGGAGAACACCTCCAAAACTACTCCCGACGGCAGCCATAAAGGAAAAGACGTAAAGGCAGTTCCATTGATTCTGTTTCCATTTATGAAAAAATTAGCATTGGCTTGAGGACACTGAGATTGAGAGTAAAAATTTACATTCGAAGATCCAGAATTTGCTCCTGTACATGGATTTTGAGTTCCATTGCTCCAATTTACATTACCCCAATTCGAATAGCCGTTGTACCAATGATTGAAATTGTAAGAATAACTCTCCACCTTCCAAACCTTATTCGCCGGCACCGTTTTTTGACCGCTGTCCGAGGTCAAAATCATGGCCTTGTTAAATTGCAAGGTACCTTGGCCCGATAGCTTTACCTGCCCCATAACGAGCAGCAAAATCCACACATGCCACGCCAACCCGCGCATCAGGGTATAATGTTGAATTCAATCACCGTAACCACCGGACTGTTTGAAACGGCACCGGAATTGATGGTAATGGGTCCACATAAATACGTGCCTTGGGTATCGTCACGAACCGGCGTATTGGCACCTACATTTACAGAAGCACCAGAATAACAAGGATTCGCCGTTATTTCAACTGTGCCATTGGAAGGTATCCAAATGGGCTGCGATGAATTTGGAACTACCGTTTGCCCATTTATTGACAATGACGTATTGGCTGAAGGACATGCAGCATGAGAAAAATAATTTACAGAAAAACTTCCCGACGTAGCTCCAGTGCATGGGTTTGGATTTGTAGTATTCCAACTTCCATTGCCCCAGTTTCCAAAATACGTGTACCTCCTCGCCTGACTCGGGGAATAACTCTCCAGCTTCCAAACCTTATTCGCCGGAACCGTTTGCTGCCCACTCGCAGCCGTAAAAACCAAAACCTGATTAAATTGAAGACTGCCTTGGCCTTGAACCAATATCGGCAGCATCCATAGACAATACAGCCAATTTTTCATTGTCGGGAAAAGTTTTTAATTAAAACGGAACTAAAACCAGGACAGATTACAGGCATACATGCCCAGAAAACCAAGTTCTAATTAAAATCCGTCAACCGTATAAATTAGGGTAGGGTCGCCAGCATTATTGTTGTTGTTTCCAACAACACTTACCATGGTTACCCATTGAACGCCGTCGTAATAATAAAATTTGTTGTCGCTGGTGCAGTAAATCAATAAGCCCGTCGCAGGACTTACAATTGCTGTGTATTGTGCCGTTGTCATGCGGGGAACCAAAACACCTGTGCTGGTCGAAGTAATTTCAAGTGAAGCAGAAGCCGATGGGGTAGCCGTGTTGATTCCAACCCTTCCGCCGTCTTTTACAACAACCCTAGAAACTCCAGCACTGTCTTTTACCTCTAAGGCATTGCCAGTGGTTGTGGTGTTTCCAATGACTTCCAACTTAGCCCCGGGTGTTGCCGTTCCAATGCCCACGTTTTGAGCCATTAAACCAGTGGATAACGCAACAAAAGAAACAATAAGCAATTTTTTCATGGTTGATTCAGATTAAATTTACGGGTAAATGTAGCGATTTATCCGCTCGCTTATGCCAATCCCATTCCTTTTTCGCCTGCTTTTGCTCCATAATTAATCATTTCATCATATTTTCCTTACATGCCTTTTTTGAAGTGCTGCTTCAGGTTTAAAAACCCAAGGCCCTGCCTTTCTTCGTTTTTTAAAGCCCTATGCTGTGCCTGAGCAAGCACCCTATCGCATTTTTCTGTTTTATTGGGCCATTTTCTTGCATTAGATTGCCAGGACTTTATTTGACCTTGACTCAACTTTTCTTTGAATTTCCTACCTTTCCAATTATCTGTCTGGAATTTTTAGCCCAGAATAAAATTTAGTGAAAGCATGGTATGGACGATTTGATTGACATTATTCACCAGCTCTCGGAAGAAGAACTGACCAAATTAAAAAAAGAACTTCGGGCCGACAAGCAAAAAATTAAACTCCTGGAGTATTGCCTGGAATCAAACCAGGTCAATAACGATGAGATTATTGACCTGCTGAACTATAAAAACAACAAAAGCGCCTACTACACCTTCAAACACCGCTTGCTTCAAGACATTATTGCCTTTAAGTTTAGTTCAGGACAAACCAAAATCACCCGCATAAAACAAGACATCGCCAACCTGCGCACCTTGTTGTTTTCAAACCAGCCCCGGCTGCTAGGAAAAAAACTGAACGACTTGCTAAAACGAGCCCGCGAAGCCGAACTGTTTCCCGAAGCCCATGAAGTGCTGCTGTGTCAGTTTGCTTTGTTTTGCGACGATGCCCGCCGCCGGCAAGCCATTGAAGCCGAACTGCCTGAGTTGTCTTTGAAATCTCAGCAGTTTCAACGCTTGGAATTCCTCTTCTTTAAGGCCCTTTCTCTAGGCCACGATCAATTTTATTCGGAATTCCCCGAGCTGCAGTCGGAATTAAAACAAACCCTGGCCGAAATCAAAAAACTGCACCTGAAACTCGATGCGCGCGTTTCTCAATTTTTGGCCGAATCGACCGACCTAACCCAACTTATAAACTCCAATCAAACCCTAAGTCCAGCCGTGCTTAAAAGATTGGCCGACTTGCTCAAACTCTACATCGAAACGCCCCTCGAATTTGCCTACCCCAATTCGCATCTAGGCATTAAATGCTTGTTATCCAAGGCCTATTTTAAGTTGGGAATGATGTTGGAACACCATCAAGCCCTGGCCGATATACGCCTGTCGGTCGAGCAAATTAAGGGACTACGCACCTATGAAGATGTGTACTTTTATTATTTGCATGCCCAGTCAATGCAAATGCTTGACAATAAAGAATATGAAGCTTTGATGGACTGGTTAAACGAGGCGATTTCCGACCATTATTTAACGGGGGTCTCAGGAAAAATGGCTTTTTATTTGCTCTCCCTAAAAGGATTGGCCCATTTTTACGGCAAAGCCTATACCAAGGCCTATTCCTACTTGCTCACAGCTCGAAATTATACCCGGCATTTGGATTCAGGAAGTGCCTGGATTCTGCCCTTAAATTCTGCATTTGCCTTGCTGACTTTAGCCTGCGACCATGGCCAAGCTCTCATGGACAGCGAGAAAAAATACTTGAAACGGCAAATACCCAAAACCGCTGTGCATGCCGATCGGGTGCAGGCCTTTTTAGATGTGTTGCCGGCCTTTACGAAAGGCCGTAAACAGCCTAAAGTCGAATCGTCTCTCCTGAATTTTCATGGCAATTTACACCATGCCGGGGAGTTCGGTTTGCTTCGCTTGGCAGATTTATACGCGGCACTCCCCGAGAATTAACTTGTGGTTTCGCCTTTTTTCAATTTTCTTTTTGCCCGCCCCCCGGCTTTCTGTTTCTGTTTCCGCACCTAAGGCAAGCCTGCGCACCCGACAATCCTGGACTTACCCAGCACGCCTGCCGAACCAATCCCCCCAACTACAAACTCAATTGCACTGCCGCATGCAGTCGGCCCAACCATTTCAGCCCATTATACCCTTTGAGTGTGCGCATGCAGTCGGCCCCAGCATTTCAGCCCATTATACCCTTTGAGTGTGAGCATGCAGTCGGCCCCGCCATTTCAACCCAATACACGCTTTAATTGTACTCAATAACTCAAGCCTCAACGCATTTGCCCCCGCAAATTGCGAATCTGCTCGTACATCCGTTGCTTAAAAACAGCCGCCGCTTGGTTCAACATGCTTAAATCGCTCGGAAAAGCTACAGGCTTTCGTTTGATCAGCATTTGCGATGCATACGAAAGTGCTCTGGCATCGCCGTTGGCTTTGCCATAGGTGTGTTCAAAGGCCGATTGCCCAAACACGGTTCTGCTGCCTACTTCCGCGGCCCCATCGGCCTGACTCAATACCACCTTTCCTTGAATCCCGGCATTTTTTTGCTGCTTCCATACGTTCACCGTGGCCTTAATTTCTTGCATCACCGGTGTTATTGCAATGCTGCCATCCGACAACTTGGTTTTTTTAGTCCCAGTTTGAATTTGGGATTTGTCCGTGTAATTCGATTTTGTCGTGTTGTTGTTTCCGGGGTTGAATTGGGTATAAACCACCTCTAAGTAATAATGCACCGGTTGGTTCATGGACTGCACCTGTGAAAATTCTATCCAACCTTGGTTCATCTCGGCCAACGAAATTCGGGTCAATTCTTCTTCCAAATCCACCGGCATTCCGATTCCATCGGCCGCACGAACCTGAACCAAAACCCGTGTTTTTCCAGCTTCCGAGGCCAAATTCAGCAAACGATCGGTTTCTTTGTATTGGCTGTGCAGCGATTTTACTCGGGTTAGTTTTTCGTACGCCAGCCGGACATTCATCCGGTCGCCCGAATTCAACAACACCTCGGCCGCCGCATACAAATCCACCACAGCCCTGTCTTTCGATTCGGCAATTAAAACGCTGTAATCCTTAAAGTCAAACAGGCTGACCCCTGAAAGGGCTGCCGATGAGGCCGTTGCTCGTTTTACCAAATCCTGCCGCCTACTCATGGATTGATAGGTGCGGTGTATGTTCTCCCATGCCGTAGGTTCTGTACTAAGCTCCCATTGCCGAATATACCCCATGTCGCGTTCGTTGGCCAACCGAAATGCATTCGATAAAATTTGCAAATGCTTCCCATAGCCTGGGCGGTTCATTAGTTTTTTCGCGGCCAAATCAATCGAGAGCTCATAATTCCCATGATTGAACGCCTTTTCGGCGGTGATGCAGCCTTGAAATAACATCAAAAAGAACAGAAAAAAAACAAAAATAGAGACAGGCTGTTTCATGAATGCTAAATTGAAAAGCGGGCAAATTTACACCATTTAACGGCATATATCGTGCCGAAACCACCTTTAACTTTTACCTTTGTTTAAATTTGCGGTATGACCTACGAAGAACACATACGGGAATATGCCCTGGCCAATGAGAATGTGGTTGTAATGACCGCCGAAAACCGGGCATTGATCCGAAATTTACCCCCTGTTTTGGGCCCCCGCCTGATCGACACCGGAATTACCGAACAAACCATGATTGGTGCCGCGGCCGGCTTGGCTTTGCGGGGCCGAAAACCCATTGTACATGCCTTGGGCGCCTTTTTAACCATGCGGGCCTTTGAATTTGTGCGCACCGATGTTGGCATTCCCGGGCTCCCAGTAAAAATGAGCAGTTTTGTGCCTGGCTTTTTGTCCGACGGCAACGGCCCCACCCACCAAGCCATTGAAGACATCGCGTTGATGCGCGGCATTCCGGGCATGCAGGTGTTTAGCCCGGCCGACAACGAAGACATGCTCCTGATGCTCCAAGCCATTTGGGACAGCCCGCAGCCGGCCTACATGCGCGTGAATACCCGCCCAGGAGTCGTTCAACACCAACCTTTTGAAATGGGCAAAGCCGAACGGCTGTTCCCCGGCAGCGATGTCGCCTTGCTTTGCCACGGAATGCTGCTCGAGCAAGTGGTTGAGGCCCGTTTGCTCTTGCAACAGCACGGACTTTCTGTTTCCATTTTGAACATGCGCAGCTTGGTTCCCTTCGATGCCGAAGCCGTTCTGGATTTGGCCCAAAAGGGCATTCCCATGGTGAGCATTGAAGACCATTTTCAAACCGGGGGCTTGTATTCCATCTTGGCTGAAACATTTTTAGGCGCTGGAATCGCCGCCAAGGTGCTGCCCATAGCACTGAATCAGAAGTGGTTTAAGCCAGGATTGCTGAGCGAGGTGCTCAGGCACGAAGGCTTTAGCCCCGAACAACTCGCGGGCCGAGTGCTTCAATTTTTGGGAATCCCCGCCAGCGCTGAGCTCAAGGCAAGGGTCTCAAAAATTCAAGAAAACAGTTTCGACGAGTAATTTTTGGGGGGCGGCAGCCGGGCTTTCCTTGCTACTCCGCGGTTGCCGAAAGTCTGGCCCAGCTGGTTTGCGGGGGCTCCTAAAGTCGCCTCCGCACCTAGCGGGCCAGGCTTCGGCACCCTTGCGGGGTAGCTTCGTCAGTCCCTGCCGCAAGCGCCACGGTGCGTGTATGGAACGCTTTACCTAAATCCATTGCGGAACGACCCACCTGAATTCCCCGCAATCTATACGCATTCGCCAACACCATGCTAGCCACTTTTGATTAAAAAAACGGCGGCCAGCCTTTGGTTTATGGAAAGGGCATTTCAATTCCAACCCAACTTTAACTACCTTGTACTCTGTAATATAAAACCACATGAAAATCGGAAGCCTTTTTTGCTTCTTACCCCTCTTCCTTATAAAAGGAATGGCAGTAAACAGCCAAATTACCATCAGCTCTACCCACATGCCCGGCAGCGGAGATACGCTTCGCTACAGTTTGGCCCAGGCCGCCTCGGTGAATACAGCCGCTTTGAATGCCACAGGAGCCAACCAAACCTGGGATTTTTCTCAGCTAACCCCCCAATCCCAAGGTCTGAATGAATACAAACTGGCCCTGCAAATCAATCCTGCCTATTCTTTGTTTTTTGGTTTAACGGCGTATGGCTTAAAAACCTTCGATACGCTGAACCTGGGCACCATTCAGTTAACAAAAGGCTACGACTTTTTGGCAAAGAACAATTCTGTGTTTAAAGCAGTGGGCCGGGGGCTTACCTACCAAAACCTTCCTGTACCTTCCTTTTATACCGACGACGATGAAATTTATCAATTTCCCCTGCAGTTTGGCGACAACGACAGCTCTACCTTTCGAGTGGCGTTTGATTTGGCCGGTACCCTTGGCTTGGTTCAAAAAGGTTCGCGCCGAAATCAAGTAACAGGTTGGGGTTCCATTACCACTCCGTATGGCACCTTTAATGCCCTAAAAGTAGAAACCACAGTGTGGCAAACCGACAGCATCAGCATCGGTGGATTTGGCCTGCCGCCCATTCCCAGCACCCGGGTTTGGTACAGTTGGTGGTCCACGGCCACCGAAATGCCCATTTTTGAGGCCAGGGGCAATGTGCTTCCCTTTTCTACTGCCCCTGTTTTTACCGAATACCGGTTTCGCGATCAGTTCAGAGCCTGCCTTGGCTATGTGGTGGCCGATTTTGCCGCCAATCAAACCCAGGGAACCACCACCGATGTGTTTCAGCTTCAAGATCAATCTCAGTGCGCCCCCGAAACCTATTTTTGGAATGTGCAACCTGCCACCTACACTTGGATGAATGGAAGCGCTGCCAGCGACCCCAATCCCAGCATTCGGTTTGATGCAGCTGGGTACTACAGTTTGGGCCTAACGGTGTTTAAAGGTTTTACCTTGGATTCGGAACAGAAAACAGATTATATTTTAATCGCACAGAGTTCCTTGGAATCTGAAGGGCAGCCCCTTCCCCTGCTGCATCCAAATCCCAGCACAGCAGGGCAGCCCGCTGTGGTTCGTTTTCCGGGCACTTTTCGGGTAAAATTGTTTAACGGACTGGGTCGGGAACTAAGCTGTACCGATTGGCAAACCGAAACGGCCCTGCTTTCCGGTTCAGGTTTGGCAGAAGGCCTGTATTGGGTTCAGGTCTTAAAGCAAGACGGCAGCTCGACTAAGTTGATGCCTTGGATGCTGCTAAAATAAGCGCCGATTTAAAATCGGCCTTTTCTTTCTAAAACTGTGTTAAAGAAATAATAGGCCTGCGGCAGGGATTGAACCGGGTAGCTCGGCTGGGGGCGGGCTACTGCCCGCGTGCCGCGCAGGCGACCTTGGGAGCCCGCGCAAGGCCGCTGGGCAGTTGCCCGGCAACGGCCGACTACCGGTGAAAGCCCGCAGCCGCCCCCAAAATTAACCCTATCCTTTCCATTTTATATGAACATTTTTCAGCGCTTCTCGTTTAACTTAAACTATGAAACCACGGATTCGAATTACGCGCAAGGAGCATTTTAATGCCGCACACAAAATGTTTCGCCCCGATTGGACAGAGCAGCAAAACGAGGCTGTTTTTGGAAAATGTGCAAACCACAATTGGCATGGGCATAATTACGATTTATTTGTAACCATTGAAGGAACCACAAATCCGGATACGGGCTATGTGGCTGATTTAAAGGTACTAAGCGAAATGCTGAAACGGAAAGTTGTGGATGTGCTGGACCATAAAAACCTAAATTTAGACGTAGCCTTTATGCAAGGAATTCTGGCCAGTACCGAGAATTTGGCTTTGAAAATTTGGGAAGAAATTGAACCGGAAATTCCAAAATTAGGAAATTGCACCTTGTATAAAATTCAACTTTTTGAAACGGAGCGCAATTTTGTAGAATTGGTGCGGTCCTGAAAAATTAAACTAAAAATCGGCGTTTTATGCTCCTTTTTTGGACTGAAAATGCAGGTAAGAGCAAGCGGCGTATGCCGGTAAAATGAGCCAAAACCAGGCCACGGAACCCCATAGAAAAACAAGCAATACCAGACTTATAAATAAAATTCGGTAGCGCAACTCAAAAAAAGTAAATCGCATAGATTTTAAACTGAACAGCCACAGGGGAGCGTTGAGCAGGTACACAGAGAGCGACAGAGAGATGCCCATGGCCCAGAGTGGAAAATCTTGATGTTCAAATCCAGATTCTGGATGAAGGTACCACCAGATTCCTGCCCAAAACAGAGCATTTGCCGGGGTGGGCAGGCCCTTAAAATGCGTGCTTTGCTCGGCATCCAAATTAAACCGCCCCAAACGAAGTGCCGAAGCCGGCAGTATTAGCCAGGCCAGAAAAGAAAGATTCTGCATGCTGGGGTTGGGGCTAAATTCTAGAATTTGAACGGCCATGGCCGCGGGCAAAAACCCAAACGAAACAACGTCGGCCAGCGAATCCAATTGCTTTCCTAAGGGGCCAGAAACCTTTAGCAGTCGAGCCAATGCCCCATCAAACACATCAAAAATCAGGCAGCATCCCAATGCCAGCAGTACCCACTCGGGCTGCCAATTTTTCAGGTTTGAAACGGCCAAAGCCCCAAGGCTGACGTTGGCCAGGGTAAGGGTGTTGGGAATCCAGTTAAAAACCTTTTTCATTTTAAGTTAAAAATTCTATTCTATCGCAAAAGTAATGTAAATTACGCGCTCTATTAAATGAGTTCACTTTTACGCTTATTATTCAACGCAACGGCTGCGTTTTCGGTGCTGGGACTTTTGGGCCAGACGCCCAAGTTTGCCAATGCCTTTTTAGACGTTGGAATAGGCGCGCGCGGCATTGCCATGTCGCAAGCCGTGGTGGCCTCGGCCACCGATGTTACGGCTGCATTTTGGAATCCGGCAGGGCTAACAGGCATGCGGCGCGACATTCAGTTTGGGTTTATGCACCACGAGCATTTTGCGGGCATTGTGAAATTTGATTACGGAGGTTTGGCGGTAAAATTCAGCGAAAAAGATGCGGGGGCCTTTACCTTTATTCGCAGCGGGGTTGACGATATTCCCAACACCCTTGAATTGTTGGACGCGAATGGGAATGCTATACTAAATGATATTGCAGATGAACAGGGATTTATAGTAAACGAAATTCAGGAATAGAACCACAAGTTCAATCCATCCAAGCTGCTATAATTATCTAAAAAACAAAACTGAAAACTGGACCAATGGTATTATTAAAAGGTAATTGTTGCGTTGCCAAATAAATTTGGTTTTATTAATATGGCTCCTATACAATGAAATAATCAAAATTATTGCCCAATAAAGAGCAAATGAACCAATGGTAGCTCCCAAAGCATATGCCATTGGGAACTTGCCCCAGTTTAAGATAAAAATGGATATGAATAAAAGTTTAGAAAGATCTTTGCTAATGACTTTTTTTGAAAAATACAATATTCCTTATCCCCGCCAAAACTCCCGCCAACAGCAACAGGCCAGCATACAAAACGATCAGCCACATGGGGTCTTTGCTGCTTTCCCAAATGACGGTGGTTAAAACCGTCAGCAGCACCCCGCCCGCATTGCCCGCCAACATAATCCATGAGGTGGCTTGCCCCGCCAAGGCCGAACCGGCCTCCTCTTCCGAAGCAGCCAAAATCAATGGATACCCGGTTAAAAATACCATGCCGGTGATGAAACTCAGTACAAACAAGCCCGCCAGGGGCAAGGGCATACCCAACAGCACTCCAATTCCCAGCATGCCCAGCCAAGCTGCCCAACGAATAAAGGGACGGCGTTTCCTTGTTTTGTCTGAAATGGGGGGAATCACCACCGCTCCTACAATTCCGCCCAATATCAACAGGGCAGCAGCCAGCCCCGCATCGTCGGCCCCAACTCCATACTCCCGAAGCACCCATTCCATGGCGGCCATCAAGCCGTTAAACACGCCCAAAGCCAAGCCCGACACCAAACTTAAAACCAGGATGCCCGGCGTTTTTAGGCTTAATTTCGTTTGAATTTCGACATCTGACTTTTCTGCGGCGCGCTGCCCACGAATCCTGTCCAGGCCTTCCGCTCCAACAAATCCAAGGAATCCCAGAACGGCAAGGCCTGCAAAAACGGCGTCGGCCAAAAACAAAGAATCTCCCTGAACCAACTCGGGAGTCAGTCCAATCCCCAAACCCATGCCAATAAACATAGAGGCCGAACCCAGGCCGGTGGCGGTGGCCGCTAAATCGGCCGGAAATTGCTCTGAAACCAGTTTCGAAATTCCGTTCACCACCAAAGGCTGCCCAAGGGCAATCCCCGCCTGCATGGCCAGCAGCCAATAAAAGCCTCCGTCGTACAGCCGACATAGGGCAAATACCGCCATGAGCAATCCGCCCAAGGCCACCACCGGCGCATACCCCCGCCGGTCAATCCACCGACCCGAAGGCTGCGACAGCAGCACATACAGCAGCGGAAACACCATCATCAACAGCACATTTTCGCTGTCGCTCGTACCGTATTTGGTTTTCAAAAGCTGCCCCATGGCCGCATAATTCAGCCAAAAAGCCTGCGACATAGCAGCCATTAGGCCAAAAAAGGCCAAAACAATCCATCGTTTCATAGGAAGTATTTAAGGTCTAAAATAAAAAAAAAGGCCGATAAATCAGCCCTCTTTTAAACCCTTAAACACAAAAACCAATTACATCGCAGCCACCCGCTTCATCATTTTTGATTTGATGTTGGCGGCTTTGTTTTTATGTATAATGTTGTTTTTCGCAAGCTTATCTACCATTTCGGCAGCTTTCGACATCAGGCTCAACGCCTCGTCTTTCAACGTGGACAGCTGAAATTTCTTCAAAACCGTACGGGTCGATTTATGCTGATACCGGTTGCGCAGACGCTTGGTCTCTGAATTTCTGATGCGCTTTTTTGCTGACTTGATGTTTGCCATTCAATTTATTTTTAGTAGCCCATAGGGGAATCGAACCCCTGTTTCAAGAATGAAAATCTTGCGTCCTAACCCCTAGACGAATGGGCCTTATGTAAACTTGGGTTGCAAAAGTAAGTAAAATTTTGAATTTCGCAAAGGCCAATTCCTCTTTGCAAAAAAAATGATGTTTGCTGGCCTTTTTTTAATTTTTTGGGCGCTTATCCGGCTGTCTCTGCAAGTCCTCAGCGGGGCGGGCACAGCGGCAGCGCACTGCGGTGGCTCCCAAGGTCGCCTCCTC